>JBBARC010000005.1:0-91498 GCA_040400005.1 Acetobacteraceae bacterium
TGACGGAGATCGCCCACACTACGTCAACATTACGCCGGGGGTCTGGGGGGGCGGCTTCGCCCCACCAGCCTTGCCTTCACTTTCGGCTCCGTTTGGCGTCAACCGCGCGTGCAACAACGCCACTTCATCGGCTACTGCCGCCGCCGCCAATTTTTCAATTCGCCGGTAGTGCGCGATCACGTCGCGGCCCCAATCGGTGAGGTGTGCACCGCCGCCGGATTTGCCGCCGGGCTGTGCGCTGATCACGGGATTTTCAAACGCCCGGTTTAGCTCATCCACCAGCAGCCAGGCTCGGCGGTACGACATCTCCATCGCCCGGCCGGCGGCCGAAATCGATCCGGTTTCCCCGATCAATTCCAGCAGCCGCACTTTGCCTGGGCCTAGCGCACGGCTTTCATCAAACCCGATGCGGATGAAAAGTTTAGTCATTTTGCCATCAGATTTTAAGTGGCCCGGTCATTTCTGCCGGCACCACCCAGGCATCGAACTGCGCGCCGGTTAGATAGCCAAGGCTGAGAGCTGCCGCGCGCAGGGCGGTGCCTTCGCGATGCGCTTTGAGGGCGATTTCGGCTGATTTTTCGTAACCAATGTGCGGGTTAAGGGCGGTTACCAGCATCAGCGAATTGCCAACATTCTGCGCAATACGGGCCATGTCGGGCTCAATGCCAATGGCACAGTGATCGTTAAACGCATTGGCGCCATCGGCCAAAAGCTCTGCTGATTCCAGCAGATTATGCAGCATCACTGGCTTGAACACGTTGAGCTGAAAATTGCCCTGGCTGCCGCCAAACGCCACGGCTGCATCGTTGCCATAAACCTGCACGGCCACCATGGTTAGCGCTTCTGATTGTGTCGGGTTTACCTTGCCCGGCATAATTGAAGACCCCGGCTCGTTTTCCGGGATCAGAATTTCACCAATCCCGGCGCGCGGCCCGCACGCGTACCAGCGCACATCATTAGCAATTTTCATCAACACCGCCGCCAGCGTGCGCAATGCCGAAGATGCATTCATCATCGCATCATGTGCGGAAAGGGCGGCAAACTTATTGGGGGCGGAAACAAACGGGAAGCCGGTTTCCTTGGCAATGTAATGCGCCGCCAGATCGCCAAATTTGGGATGCGCGTTTAGACCCGTGCCTACCGCGGTGCCGCCAATCGCCAGTTCGTACAACCCCGGCAAATTCAGTTTTATCGTGTCGATCGCCTGTTCCAATTGGGCGGCCCAACCGCCAATCACCTGGCCCAGCGTTACCGGTGTTGCATCCTGCAAATGGGTGCGGCCAATCATCACAACGCCGGCATAGGCGTGCGCTTTGACAACGAAGGTATCGCGCAACTTGGCAATCGCCGGCAGGGTGCGCTGGGAAATCACTTCTACGGCTGCAATATGCATCGCGGTTGGGAATGTGTCGTTGGAAGATTGGCTGTGATTAACATCATCATTGGGGTGCACCGGGGTTTTGGAGCCAATTTTGCCACCGGCCATTTGAATGGCGCGATTAGCGATCACCTCGTTGGCGTTCATGTTGGTTTGCGTGCCCGATCCGGTTTGAAACACCACCAGCGGAAATTGGTCATCCAGCGTGCCGGCAATCACTTCATCGGCGGCGGCACACACCAACTTTACCGTCTCGGGGCTCAATTCGCCCAATTCCCCATTGGCGATGGCGGCGGCTTTTTTCAAAACCCCCATGGCGCGGATCACCGGCCGGGTGAAACGAAACCGATCGCGCCCGATCGGAAAATTCTCGATCGACCGCTGCGTCTGCGCCCCCCACAGCTTGTCCGCCGGCACCGGCACCGGGCCCAGCGCGTCTTTTTCCATGCGGATATTGGCGGCAGTGTCGGTATCGGCCATGGCTTCGTCCTTGCGCGGAAATTTAAGGGGTGGATCGGTGCAGCTTTAGCACCACCGCGCGCAAAATTTGACCCCCACCGGCGCGCAAGGCAGGAACGCCCTTAACCGCCATGATCAGATTGTCCGAAATCAAACTGCCGCTCGACCACCCCACCGCTGCATTAAGCGCGGTGGTTGCCCTAAAACTCGGGGTTCCCGCAGAAAACATTAGTGAAATCAGCGTGTTCCGCCGTGGGCTTGATGCCCGCAAGCGCGGTGTCATCAGTTTTGTCTATACGCTGGATGTGGTGGTGACCGATGAAGCGGCCGTGCTGACGCGCCACACCGGTGCCGTGCACATCCGCCCCAGCCCCGATATGGGCTACCAGCTCAAAACCCGCCTTGCCGCCCCACCACCCCGGCGCCCGGTGGTGATCGGCGCCGGGCCATGCGGCCTGCTGGCCGCCCTTACCCTGGCTGAAATGGGGTTTTGCCCGATCATCCTGGAACGCGGCGCCGCCGTGCGCACCCGCACCAAAGATACGTTTGGGCTGTGGCGCGGCAGCGTGCTGAACCCCGAAAGCAATGTGCAATTTGGCGAAGGCGGCGCCGGCACGTTTTCCGATGGTAAACTCTATTCCGGCATTTCCGACCCCGCCCATTTGGGCAGGCGCGTGCTGAATGTGTTTGTGCAAGCCGGCGCGCCGCCCGAGATTTTATACGTCTCCAAACCCCATATCGGCACGTTCCGCCTGGTCACTATGGTGGAATCGCTGCGCGCCAAAATCGAAGCTTTGGGCGGCACCTACCGGTTTGATACCCGTGTCGAACGCTTGATCATTGCGCAAGGCGCCAACGGTGTGCGTCGCATCGCAGGCGTAGAACTCGCATCGGGCGAAATCATTGAAACCGACAGTGTTATGCTCGCACCTGGCCATTCGGCGCGCGATTTGTTTGCAACTTTGCATACCGATGGCGTCGCCATGGAAGCAAAGCCCTTTTCCATCGGCCTGCGCATCGAACACCCGCAGGGCATGATCGACCGCGCCCGCTTCGGCAGCCATGCCGGCAACCCGGTTCTGGGGGCAGCCGATTACAAACTTGTGCATCACGCCAGCAACGGCCGCGATGTATATAGTTTTTGCATGTGCCCAGGGGGCACCGTGGTTGCGGCGGCAAGCGAGCCTGGTCACGTTGTTACCAACGGCATGAGCCAGTATTCGCGCGCCGAACGTAACGCCAACGCCGGTATTGTGGTGGCGATCACACCGGCCGATTACCCCGGTGGCCCGCTTGCCGGCATCGCCCTGCAACGCCGGCTTGAAGCCGCAGCGTTTGTTGCAGGTGGTGCGAATTACCAGGCACCAGCGCAATTGGTTGGTGATTTTCTGCAAAACACCGCAAGCGTTGCTTTGGGTGATGTGGTGCCCAGCTACAAGCCGGGTGTTACACCTACCGATCTGGCGGCACTGCTACCTAGCTATGCGGTTGCCGCTATGCGCGAAGCAATCCCGCATTTCGCGCAAAAAATTCCTGGGTTCGATCGCGCCGATGCGGTGCTCACCGGGGTTGAAACCCGCACCTCGGCACCGTTACGTATTCGCCGCGGCGCCGATTTTCAAAGCACCAACACGCAAGGTTTGTATCCAGCGGGTGAAGGCTGTGGCTTTGCCGGCGGTATTTTGTCGGCCGCCGTTGATGGTATACGGGTCGCTGAAGCATTGGCGGCGAACCACAGCGCCACATAAAAAACAGCCCGGCCACTGCTGGCCGGGCTGCTGTATTTACCTCGGTCGGTTTTACTTAGGCAGGTTAAAGCCTACCATGTTGGCGCCCTGGTATTTGCCCAGATTGCCTTTGGGTGCCGACAGCGGCGCACCGGTCGGGCCATCTGGTGCGGTGTACGGTGCCCCCACTGGCACCGAACAATCGCGCGCAGCACCGGTACTGGTAACCGTAATATCGCACAGTGTTTCGTGCGTTTCGCTATCATAGGGGCCGGTAAAGCCATAGAATTCGTAGCGTTTGGTTACCTGCACTTTGCCTTTAGGGATGTTGTCTTTTTCAACATCCTCCTTTTCGGCAGCAACACCTGCAGGTGGGCGTTGCAACAGCGCCCAGTGAAATGAACCCTTCGGCACGGCGGCGTTATCGGTTAGCAACTTGTTCAGATCAGCTTTTACAATCGAATAGCTGGTGAACACTTTAACCCATTTGGCTTCGCCATATTGCGGCGATGCCGGATCGGGTTTTTCTACCTGGCGCTGCACCTGCACCACCTGCGGGGGGCCGTTCACCACCACTGGCGGAATATAAACCGGGGCTGGCTGGCCTGGCACTGATGCCGATATCCCATACACCAAATCATGATTGGCATTGTTGCTGTCTACCAACCAATGATAGCGCACATTGGTGGGGTTGGCTGGGTAGTTTACGCCCACACCAAAATGTTCGCACGACCCATTGGCTAGAAAAATCGGCGCACTGGCAACGCAATCATGGCCCATGGTTGGGGTGATTTTGGTAGGATTTATCGCCGGTGTGCCGGTGCCGTATTGCGGGAATGATGTCTGCCACGCACCACCAATAAATTTGGCGGCATAAATCACATGCGTGCCCTTGGGGCCGCCCGATGCGGTGTTATCGTAATCAACGTAAGTGGGCGCACCGAAGCGGTCATAACTGAAGCTGTACGAAATATCGGTGGATTTCACTCCCTCCAATTCAATTTCGAAACCTTCGGCTTTTTGGCCAGAAGGATCATCATTGAACACATCAAAATTGCTCATACCACCGTAAGAATTTGATTGCGCGTGCGCGCCGCCAGCGATCAGCAGAACTGCGGCCCCCGCCAACAAAGTAGTTTTTAACGTCATGACAAACTCTCCCAACCTGGCGCCGCAGCGCATATCGGGCCAGACTTGGTGCACCTCGCACCGCGTTCTCTGGCTCGCTTGGGAGTGTTTTGCGGCACTGACCTGACCACAAAATGACGTAGCCGGTTGCTCCGCAAAACGTGATGAAACGGTGCCAGGTTAGCGTAAATCCGGCTAGCCGAGTGCGCCACCATCGCGCAGCACTGCGTCGGCGTCTGCGGTATAGCCATCCGCCCCGTGCAAAATTAGCCCCGGCAATACGCGGGTGGCACCTCGCCCGCCGACGACGCCGCGCAAAATGATCAACTTTGCCTGGCGTCCGGCCCGCGGCCATAGCGGCAGAATATCCACCCCACCGCACCGGTTGCCGGCCAACGCTGCGGCCCCTTCCAGCGCGCGGCAGGCTGGTAAAATCAGCTGCACGGTGCCGCGCGGGCGCACCACCCGCGCCATTGCGGCCACCCACTGTGCAGTTAACCCCGGTTGCGCGATTTTAGCGCGCGCACGCCCTGGCTCGGCCGACGGGGTGGATGCGGCGTTGTGCCAGGGTGGGTTGGCAAACGCGTGATCAAACGGCCCATCCAATGCCACGGCCAAAATATCTGCCGTTAAAATTGTTATCTGCGCCTGGTTGGCAGCAACATTGGCGCGGGCCACACCGGCTAGGTCTGGGTCAATTTCCACACCTACCCCGGTGATGCCTGCCACCCGCGCAGCCAGGCAAAGTAAGCCTGCCCCCGCCCCGGTACCGGCTTCCAGCACGCGCGCACCCGGCGCCAGTTTTAGGCTTGCCGCCAGCAGCACCGGTTCAATCCCGGTGCGGTACCCCGCCACCAATTGTGCGTACTGCACCCGCCCGCCCAATAATGTGCCGGCGGTTACCGTGCCATCCCCAGTGGCGGCGTTTACCCTCAAAGTTCACCGGCCTCCTGCAAAATACGCTTGGCCGCCGGCGCATCGCCGCCGGCCACGACCAGGCGGCGCGGCACCGCCCCGATCGAGCCATCCATACTGCTGGCGGCCTGATCCAAAATCTCCGCCGCAATCCCGCCATCGGCCAACAGCGCCACCAAAAACGATAGCCGTACTAAATCGTTGGTGAGCACCAGTGCTTCCATCATGCGCCTCCTTAGGTATGCACCCCAAACCGCGGGTGCCTTGACCGCGATAAGAAGCGCGTTGATATGAACCCGGCAAGCGCCGCGCGGCTGGTTGTCTACAAATATTGGTTTTTCGCGGTTCTCAGCAGGGGAGATCAGGTTGATTTGGACCATGCCGCAGCCACACCGGAACATCGCATGACCGCTGCCCCCGAACCACCAGCACCCGACGCCCTAGATGCCCTGCTGGCCCTCATCGGCGCCGATATGGACGCGGTTAATCACGTCATTATCGCCAATATGCAAAGCGAAGTGCAGCTCATTCCCCAATTGGCCGCCCACATCGTGGCAGCCGGCGGCAAACGCCTGCGCCCGCTGCTCACCCTGGCAACCGCCCGCATGTGTGGCTACGCTGAAGGATCGCGCCACGTAAACTTGGCCGCCTGCGTTGAATTCATCCACACCGCCACCCTGCTGCATGATGATGTGGTCGATGAAAGCCAGCTGCGCCGGGGCCTGGCCTCAGCCAACGCGGTGTTCGGCAACCAGGCCAGCGTTCTGGTCGGCGATTTTCTGTTCTCGCGTGCGTTTCAGCTGATGACCGCCGATGGCAGCCTGGTGGTACTCAAAATCCTCTCCGATGCCGCCGCCACCATCGCTGAGGGCGAAGTGCTGCAGCTGGTCACTCAAAACGACCTTTCCACCACCGAAGATCGCTACCTCGCCGTGGTGCGCGGCAAAACTGCGGCCCTGTTTGCCGCATCTTGCGAAGTGGGCGCCGTGGTTGCCGGCCGGCCGGCGGCCGAACAAGCGGCCCTGGCCGATTATGGCCGCTCGATCGGCACGGCGTTTCAACTGGTCGATGATGCGCTGGATTACGCCGCCGACCAGGAAGATTTAGGCAAAACCATCGGCGATGATTTCCGCGAAGGCAAAATCACCCTGCCGGTGCTGCTGGCCTACCATGCCGGCACCGAGGCCGACCGCGAATTCTGGCGCCGCACGATTGAAGATACCGATCAAACAACCGATGATCTGGCTGGCGCCATGGCGCGTATGGCGCAAACCGGGGCGATCGCTGGCACGCTGGCGCGGGCGGCGATGTTTGCCGAACATGCCAAAGCAAACCTGACCGCATTCCCAGCTGGCGCATTACGGCAGGGTCTTGAGGCCGTCGCCGATTACACCGTGCAACGCGGGCGTTAACGCCTGGACACCGCCGCGCCCGGACCAACATCACCCCCATCGGCATAAAAAAGCCCACCGCGTGAATAACTCACACGGTGGGTTTTCTATTTTACGCCCAACCCGGCCACCCGTTAGGGCGGCCGAGCCGGATTATATTATGGCAGCAAGGAGTAAACTGAACCCTGGCCGCTAGTGCCGCCGTAGGTGGTCACACCGAACAGCGTGCCGGTGCTGTCGATGATCAACCCGCCGCTGGGCTGTGCGCCGTCACTACCAACACCGCTGAAGCTATGCAGCACGGTCAAGGCATAGGCAGTGGACTTAACTTTCACTGTCGGGATAACAATGAACACCGTGCCGTGGTTGCCAGCGCCGCCCTGTGCCGTGCCGTAAATAGCACCGCTCTGGTCCAGGGTGATCTTCGTATTTGGGGTGTGCCCATCGGCGGTGTTGGCGAAGGTATAGACCTTGGTTTCTTTGGTGACTTTGCCGCCAGCAGCTGGGGTGATCTTGTAGATCATGCCCTGGCCGTTGCCGCCATCAACCGTTGCGCCATAAATCGCGCCGCTGGCATCCAAGGTCACTTCACCTGGGCCTGCGCCATCAAGCCCGCCAGCAAAGCGGTAAATCACTTTTTGAGTCCACGTGCCGCCAACGTTGCTCAGGCGGTAAACCACACCACAACCCACATCGGCAGTTGTGCCATAGGTGCAGGTGGTGGTGCCGCCAAACGCGGTGGCGCCATATAGGCTGCCATCAGCCGCAACCGTCACGCCTTGTGGGTGCGAACCGCCAACCAGGCCTAGCTTGAAATCAAGCACAACGCTGACGGTATACGCACCACCGCCAACCGGGGTTAACGAATACACGAAGCCGGATTTTTTCTTGCCGCCGGTTGAACTGCCCGATCCCGTGCCGAACAGAGTGCCGGTCGCGTCAACAGACAGCGCCGAGTTAGGCGCAGTGCCGGCTGGGAAGGTGTACAACACGGACTTTGTGACGCTGGCGCCGCTCTGGGTCAGCATAAAGACCGACGAGCTGTTGGTGCCAACCAATTGGGTCTGGCTGATCGGCGTCAGTGAAGACACCGGGCCGGCGCCCAGCGCCGCGATAATCGCTTCCGAATACGGGCCAGAACCGGTCGGGAACAGCGCGAAAGCGCGGCCACCGGGGAAATTGCTGGTGCCCAGCAGCAACCCGTTACCGGCGGTCAGACCGGCGGTCGGGCGCAAGCCTTCGCCGGATGACACCAGCGATGGGTTGAACGAATAAAGCGGTGTGTAAACCGAATTATAGCCATAGCCATAATAAGCGGCAGAGGCGATTTTCGCCTTCACCCAGGCCGGCCAGGGGTAGGCGGCGCTCGCCGTACCCAGAAGCAATACCGCGCTCAGAGTCGAGCGTAAACGCATGTGACGAGCCACTTGAACTATCCCCTCTCTACCGCAGCCCCACGGGCTGCTGGTTGCCTGTTTGATCTTCGCTTATCGCCGATGCGCCTGGATTACGCATACCATAGCGGTACGCAAAACCCAGCAGGCCAAACATCACCAAGGGCACCCACCGCCGAATGAAACTTAATTCCAATCCAGCGGCGATCAAAAACCCGGCTAGCCCAGCCAAACCCACAACAGCGACAGTCCGAAAAATTACGACATTCTTACTGTCGAGTAAAGTTATGACTAACCCGCGCAAGGCTGGCAACACTAAAATGCAAAAAGCCGCAAGGCCAACCACACCTTGTTCCGCCAATGTCTCTAAATACAGGCTATGCGCCCACATCACGCGGCGTTCGGGGAAGCGCGGCGCCCAATCGGGCATATACACGCCGTGGCCTGGCCCAAAGCTTTGCGCACCATGGCCAAGCCAAGGTGCTGCCGCGAACATCGACCAGGCCGAGGCCCATAAACCCAGCCGCCCCGATACACCGTGATTGTCCATATTATTGGAAAGAAAGAGTTTTTCTAGTGTCTGGACGCCAAACACATGGTCGGCCGCCACCACCACCAGGGCCAGAGGCAGCAAATATATAATGAACCGGCGCCACATGGCACTGACCACCAGCACCTCCAAAACGGCCACAACAAAGCCAGTGCGGCTGCGCAAAATGGTCATCGCCAGCACCGCCAGAAACACCGTCACAATTGCGAGAGCACGCAAGCTCGATGGCGGTAATCCAGCTAAATTACCCCTGGATGGCAGCCAAACGTGGCGCGGGGCCAGTAAGCCCAGCGGAAAGCACAGCAGCACGGCGGTTACGCAAATGTCGTTGGGCACGTTTAGCAGGGTGTTGCCCGACAGCAGCAGCGCCCCTTCGGGCACTTCCAGCAGCAAGGGCAGCTGGGCGCCAAAATAAATCCGCAGCCACCCCACCAGCACGCTAACCGACATCACCACCGAAAACAGCGACCACGCCACCATCCACAGCCGCGGGTCCCAGCGCGGGTTGCGCATAGCGATCAAAAATAAAACGAGACCGGGGAGGTGAAACGACAAAAACCCCGTGGTAATCTGCGGTGCGGGCGAACGTGCCACCGCCACCAGCAAAACCAGGAAAAACGGCACCAGCGGCCACGCAAAACGGTAGCCAACATCCGGCGCGCCGGGTGCCGCCGGCAGAAAAATAAACGCCGCGGTCAGCGCCACCAACGCCAGGGCGCCGGCCTGCAGCGATAACAGCGGCACCACCATCAAATAGGCCACCACACACAAAAATAGCTTTGGCACGCAGCCCGTCCCCCCCGGCTTTTTATCGGCCGCCGTCGGGCCGCTTTTGGCTTAATCCAGATAGCGGGCGGTGAGATGGGCCTCGAAATCGCCAGCGTCGAGCTTTTTGCCGGTTGCCGCCACCAGCAAATCGTTAAACCCCAAGCGTGATCCGTGGGCGTGTACATGCTCACCCAGCCAGCCGCGCAATGGCGACAGGTCGCCGCGGGCAAACGCCCGGTCAAGCCCCGGCAAAGCCCGCCGCGCGGCGGCCATTAACTGTGCCGCCGCCATGGCGCCCAGCGTGTAGCTCGGGAAATAGCCAAACAGCCCTTCATACCAATGGATATCCTGCAAACACCCCAGCCGGTCATCGGGGGGCACAATGCCCAGCAGCGCATGCAGCCCATCAGCCCAGGCACCAGGCAGGTCGGCCACCGCCAGATCGCCGCCAATCAGCGCGGTTTCCAGCCGAAAACGCAAAATAACATGCGCCGGGTAGGTCATTTCATCGGCATCAACGCGGACAAAATCGCGCGCCACCCGGCGCCACAGCCGGGCCAGATTGGCCGGCGCAAACGCACCACCGTGGCCGGGGAAGCTCGCCACCAGTTCATTCGATAGCCAACCCAGAAATGCATCCGACCGGCACGCCTGCATCTCATATAATAAAGACTGGCTTTCGTGCACCGCCATGCCGGCGGCAAACCCCACCGGCTGGCGGGCGTATTCGACGGGCAGCCCACGTTCGTACAGCGCATGACCGGTTTCGTGCAGCACCCCCATAATCGCCTGGGCGGGATCGGCTTCATCGTACCGCGTGGTGATCCGCACATCGGTTGGCGTGCCGCCGCAAAACGGGTGGGTGGAGCGATCCAGCCGGGCATGGGCAAAATCCAGCCCGGCGCGTTCGGCCAATTTGCGGCACAAAGCTTCCTGGGCGTCGGCCGGGTAAACACCTTTTGGCTTCAGGGGCGGTTTTTGCCGCGCCTGGCGGGCTTCGGCGCGCGGCAAGGCGGTTGCCAAAAATGCCTCATAATTGGCAAAAATGGGAGCAACGTCGGCGGCCCCGATGCCGCGCTGATAGCCATCCATCAGCGCATCGTACGGGGTTAACCCAAGCTTTTCGCCCAGCGCCTGGGCTTCCTGGCGTTTGAGGTTCAACACCTCGGCCAAGGCCGGCGCGACACTTACAAAATCATTATCCGCGCGCGCCCGGCGCCAGATTTTTTCGCAGGCCGAATTCGCCCGCGCGGCGGCCTCCACCAAATCGGCCGGCAACGCTGTTGCACGCACATGGGCGTGCGCCATCAGCGCCAAATTAGCCTGCCGCCAAGAATTTGGCGCCCCACTTGCCAACGCATCTGCATCATCCGCGCCTGCATCATCGGTTGCCGCCGCCAAGTCATCGGCCAGTTCTGGCGCAGTCAGCAGGCCATGGCCCATACCGGCCAGCACCGCCAACTGATCGGCGCGCGCCGCAGCCCCCCCGATCGGCATCACGGCGGCAGCATCCCAGCCCAGCATCTCGCTGGCTTCGGCCAAGGTTGCGATGCGGGCAAAGCGGTCGGTCAGGCGATGATAAGCAGACATGCACCCCACGCTAAGGCAAACTTGCCCGCCACGCCAAATCCCCCCTATCGTTGCCCAGCAAAATCCCGGCACGCCGCTGGCAAATATGCCCGTTATAAGGTTCACTATGCTCAGTCTGGCTCTGGCCGCAGCGATTTGGGTGGCGGTTCATATCGGCATCGCCGGCTCGCCATTGCGCGCAGCCATCGCCGCACGCCTGGGCGATAACGGTTTTCGCGGCCTGTTTTCGCTGATTTCGCTGGCCAGCATTACGCTGCTGATCATGGCCTACCGCGCCGCCCCGCACATGGCACTGTGGACCACCCCACCCATCGCCCTGGATACCCTAGCTTTGGTGATGTTACCGGCATCCATGCTTTTTTTCGCCAGTATCGCCAGCCCCAACCCCACCGCCGTGGGACAGGATGCCACCATGGCCAGCGGCGCCCACGGCGTGCAGCGCATCACCCGCCACCCTATGTTATGGTCGTTTGCATTATGGGGGGCTGTGCATATGCTGGCTAATGGCACCTTGGCGGGCCTGCTATTTTTTGGTGCCTTCACCATCACGGCGCTGGCCGGCATGCGATCGATCGACCGCAAACTGGCCGCCCGCCATGCCTATGGGTTTATGATTTTGGCGCGCGAAACGTCCGTGCTGCCGGGGGCCGCCCTGGTTGCGGGGCGCACCCGCCTGGTCGCCGGTGAAATTAAATGGTGGGTGCTGGTGGGCGGGTTTGGGCTGTGGATACTGCTGATTTACCTGCACCCGCGCGTGATCGGCCTCGCCGCGGTGCCAGGTTGAGCGCCCGCCGCGTGGCCCCAGCGCCGCAAGCAACCCCAACCGCTAACGCCCCAACTGCTGCCGCGAGTGAGGCGATACCCCCCTTCGGCAACCCGATCGATGTGCTCGCGGTGATCGATTTTGCCCGCAACAGCCCAAGCCCGCCGCAACAGGCGTTTGGCCTGTGGGACCCAGAGGCAGAATCGACCTGGACCGCCGGCACCGAAAGCGGGTTTACCGTTAAGATGCCCACGTTTGGTGGCCCCCATGATGCCACACGCTTGGCATTGGAACTCAACCTAGATCCCTTCGTGGCGTTTCCTCTGCGCATGCGCCAAAGCCTGGATATCGCGGTTAACGGCCAGCAGATCGGCACCGTGCAGGTGCAAAGCGCGGCAACTCTCACCTTCTATTTGCCTGAATCGTGCAATGCCGCTGGCAGCCTAGCGGTTGTGCTCACCCACCCCGATGCGGCAAGCCCGGCCGATCTGCGTGGCGAGGCCGATAATCGCCTGTTGGCGTTTGCCTTGCGTGAAGCGCTGGTGCTGCGTGTGCCGGCGCCAGCCCAGATTACCCCGCGCAACCGCCCGAGCCTGCCGGCGACCCATGCGTCAGATGAAGCAGCCCTAGCCGCCCAAGTGCGCGCGATCACCGGGCTAGGCCCCGATGGCGTGATGATGGCGATGGAAAGCTTGGGGTTTAATTGCGAATTCGGTATCGCTCAGCGCCGGTCGGGCGCCGATCCGCTGGGGCTGCTGCGCTTCGTCGGTGTCGACATGCACAAGCTGCTGGCAGGGCTAGACCAGGGTTTCGCCGGGATCGACGACCCCGCCAGCCTGATTGTTTATCTCAATGAAAGCGAGCGCGCCGAGTATATGGCGCAACAACGGCTTTACGGCATTGTCTTCCACACCTTCCGCTTTGCCGAGGAAACCACGGAAGCCACTGTGCGAACCGAAATTTTGCGCAACTTGACCTTCTACCGGCGCAAATTTCTTGAAGTGCTGCGCTCGGGTGAAAAATTATTTGTGCTGCACAATGGCAGCATCCTGACTCTGCCGGAGGCGCGATCTGTTCTCATCCTGTTGCGCAGCTACGGGCCGTGTTCGCTGCTGTATGTCACCCGCGGCACGATGGCACAGGCGGGATCGGTGGAAGCGGTGGAAGACGGTATTTACCACGGCTACATCGAAGCGTTTGCAACCATGGACCCCGATGCGCGCAACCTCAACCTGCCGGTATGGTGGAGCGTGGTTGCCAACGCCTATCGCCTATGGCGCGAAAACGGCGGCGCCGCCGGGTAAGCCGCCCTGCACCAAATGGCTCTACCTTCACAGGGCAAACATGCGAAAGGAAGAGTCTTCTTTTTCTGAAGAAAAAGAAGCAAAAAGACTTTTATGCCGCTGGGCCTTAATTCGCGGCGGCATGGAAGCCCCAGGCCTTGCATGACAGAAGTCTTTTTTGTTTCTTTTTTCGGAAGTCAAAAAGAAAATTCGTAACTGCCCAGGTAGGGGGGAGAACGCTAACTGCCTCAAAAGACTCAACTCTCGGCGCGCAGTCCATTACGTTACCGACGCAAACTGTCCCTTTTTCGGCAGTTTGCGTATCGAAACCAGACCTAAACCCGAAGTCGCCATAAATGTTTTCAATGGGTTGTGTAGCTTCGACCCTACCTGGGCAGTTACGAAAATTCTTACTTTTCTCCACACACGCGATTGCCCTGCCCACCCCCACCCCAATCGAAAGACCACCCCATGCGCCCGTCCGGCCGCGCCCTTGATGCGCTTCGTACCGTCTCGATCGAGCCGGGTTTTTCCCACCACGCCGAAGGCAGCTGCCTAATCCGCATGGGCGGCACCGAAGTGCTGTGCACGGCAAGTGTGGAAAGCCGCGTGCCCCCCTTTATGCGCAACCAGGGCCTAGGCTGGGTCACCGCCGAATACGGCATGCTGCCGCGCGCCACCCACACCCGTGGCGACCGCGAAGCCGCCCGCGGCAAACAATCTGGCCGCACCCAAGAAATTCAACGCCTGATCGGGCGCAGCCTGCGCGCGGTGGTGGATCGCCGCGCCATGGGGGAGATGTCGGTCACCCTCGATTGCGATGTGCTCAACGCCGATGGCGGCACCCGCTGCGCCAGCATCACCGGCGCCTATGTGGCGCTGGGCCTGGCGTTTGATAAACTGGTGGCCAACAACGTGCTGGCGGCAAGCCCGCTCATCGGCCAGGTGGCGGCGATCAGCTGCGGCATTTTTCAGGGCGTGTCGGTGCTGGATTTGGATTACGCGGAAGATAGCGCGGCCGAGGCCGATGCCAATTTTGTGCTAACCACCGGCGGCGGCATTGTTGAAATTCAGGGCACCGCCGAACAAAAACCATTTACCGACGCCGATTTCGCCGAGCTGATGCGCCTAGCGCGGATCGGCACAGAGCATTTATTTGAAGCCCAGCGGGCGGCGCTGATAAAGCTCGCATGATGCGGGCGCTAAAATCCGGCGAAAAACTGGTTTTGGCCAGCCACAACCCCGGCAAATTGCGCGAAATCGCCGATTTGCTGGCGCCGTTTGGGCTGGTTGTGGTGTCGGCGGGTGACCTCGGCCTGCCCGAACCCGACGAAACCGCGCCGGATTTCGCCGGCAACGCGCTGTTAAAAGCGCATGCGGCAGCCCAGGGCGCCGGGCTACCGGCACTGGCCGATGATTCCGGGTTTTGTGTCGCTGGTTTAGGCGGCGCGCCGGGCATTTTTTCGGCGCGTTGGGCGGGGCCGGCCAAAGATTTTAGCGCCGCCATGGTGCGGGTTGAACGTGACTTAGGCGAAAACCCGGATCGCCGCGCAGGCTTTGTCTGTGCCCTGGCGGTAGCGTTTCCCGATGGTACCGCCAAAGTGTTTGAAGGCCGGGTAGACGGGGCTGTGGTATTCCCCGCCCGCGGCACGCACGGGTTTGGTTATGACCCAATTTTTGTGCCCCACGGCGGCACGCAAACTTACGGCGAGATTGCGCCTGCGGCCAAACACGCCACCAGCCACCGCGCACGCGCCATGCGGTTATTACTGGATAGCGGCATTATGCCGCCTGCATCTGGCGCGTGATAAAGCGCCGCGCTGGCCGATCGATGAAACGATCGAGGGCTATGCCGGCCGGCAGGCTGACCAACGCCCCGACTAACGGGCCCAAAACCGGTATGGCAAAGCCGTGCAGCAGATAGATCGCGTAAGACGCATCGCCCAAGGTGACCAGCACCGTCGGAACGCGCGCGCGGCCATCCAGCGCCAGAGCGCCCGCCAGCATAACGCCCGCAGCACTGCCCCACACCAGCCCGCGCCACGGCCCGGCCAGCGGCAACATCAGCACAGCGGCCAACCCGAGCAACAAAAGGGCAGCCCCCGGCAACCGCGCCAGCGCGCCACGCTGCCACAGCGCAAACACCGCCATGCCGATGGCGAATTCCACCACCAGCCCATTCGCCAGGCTGGCAACCGCAGGCCAGGTGGGCTCGCGCCAAAACCCCGCCATACCCAGGCCGATCAACACCGGCACCACCACGCGCGCTGGTGTGCGGCCTGCCGCCAATGCAAGCGCGATCAGCGTGTAGAAGAAAAATTCAAAATTGAGGGTCCACCCCACCGCCAGCACCGGGCGCACCACACCCAGGCCATCGCGCGCCGGTATGAAGGCAAAACTTGCAAAAATACTCCAGGCAGTGGGGTGCGTGTGCGCGGCAGCCTGCGGCAACGCCCGCATGGTTGCCAGTTTGACCAGGGTCAGCCCCCAATACAGCGGCACGATGCGGGCCGCCCGGCTGCGCCAAAACGCGATGGCGGCGTGGCGATTGGCCGCCATATCTTTGGTCGCCATCGCCATCACAAAGCCGCTGAGCACAAAGAAAATATCAACGCCGGCCGACAAATTCGGCCAGGCAGCGATGGCGGCTTCACCAAACTGAACCTGCTGCGCGTGATACAGCACCACCAGCAGGCAAGCCAGCGCCCGCAAGGCTTGCAGGGTCGCCAAATGGCGGCGATGGGTAGGGTTGCCCACAAAAATTGGTCCGGCTCGTTCAGGATATTACCGTTGCGTATGTGCAGCGTTTACGCAAGCCGGCCGCACCAGCCAAGCCGGGCAATCAGGTGAAAGTAAGACTCTTCTTTTTCTGAAGAAAAAGAAGCAAAAAGACTTTTGAAACTGGGGGCTGGGACTCTTGGCTGCATCGAATCCAAAACCAAACGTCAAAAAAGTCTTTTTTGTTTCTTTTTTCTTCAGAAAAAAGAAAATCCTTACTTTTTTGCATTCACCAAACCGCCCTGAACACCCATGACAGCGCCGTTAGCCTTATATATTCACTGGCCGTTTTGCCTGGCGAAATGCCCGTATTGCGATTTTAATTCGCACGTGCGCGAAACCATTCCGCAGGCCAGGTTTGCCGCCGCCTTGCGCCAGGAGCTGGCGTTTGAAGCCGCCCGCCTAGGCCGCCGCCCGCTGGCATCGATCTTTTTTGGCGGCGGCACCCCCAGCCTGATGGCGCCCGAAACGGTGGCCGATCTTATAGCCGATGCCAAAAGTTTTTTTGTGCCGCAGGATGATCTGGAAATCACCCTGGAAGCCAACCCGACCAGTGTGGAAGCCGCCAAACTATCCGCTTTTGCCGAAGCCGGGGTGAACCGCTTATCTATGGGGATTCAGGCGCTGGATGATGCCGCCCTGGCAGCGTTGGGCCGCCAGCATAGTGCGGCCGAAGCCCTGGCGGCCTTGGATTTGGCCCGTAAAACTTTTGGCCGTCTGTCGTTTGACCTGATCTACGCCCGGCCCGGCCAAACCATGGCCGCGTGGCGCGCCGAATTGCGCCAGGCGCTGGCGTTCGCTGCCGATCATTTGTCGCTGTATCAACTCACCATCGAACCCGGCACGGCGTTTGAAGCGCGCCACCGCGCCGGCCAAATTGTGCTGCCCAACCCTGATCTGGCCGCCGCCATGTATGAGGTCACCGCCGAGGAGGCTGCAAGCTTTGGTTTGCAGGCATACGAAATTTCCAATTACGCGAAGCCGGGGGCGGAAAGCCGCCATAATTTGGCTTACTGGCGCTATGGCGATTACGCCGGCATCGGCCCAGGGGCGCACGGCCGCCTGATGCTGGGCGATACTTTGCTTGCCACCCGCCGCCACCGCGCGCCAGAACCCTGGGCGGATCGGGTGGAACGCCATGGCCATGGCAGCACCGAAGAAACCGCAATTGCCCCGGCGGATAGGGCCCGCGAAGCCCTGCTGATGGGGTTGCGCCTGGCCGAAGGGATCGATGCCGCACATTTTTTGGTGCGCACCGGGGTTGTTCTGACCGCCGCGATTGACCAGATGATCTTGCAGGCGTGCATCGATGAAGGCTACCTGCACCACACCCCTGATCGGCTAGTGGCAACCCCAGCGGGGCGCGCCGTACTGGATGCGATTCTACCCCGGCTGGTGTTATAACATCGCGCCCCTCGCGCCAACGCATTGAAAATACTTGCGTTAGCACTCTTGCCTCATGAGTGCCAAAAAATCTTGACTCTCGCCCCGGCCAGGACCATATCCCTGGCACTCTCACACCGAGAGTGCTAACGCCCTGGCCGGCAATCACAGGTTTGGTGCCATTTTTTGGGCCACACCTGCGGTTATGCTTAAGCTCAGGGTTACCCGATTTTGTTTTTTAGAGGAGCGATCCGCATGGCGAAATTTCGTCCCCTGCATGACCGCGTTGTCGTTCGCCGCATCACCGCGGAAGAAAAGACAGCCGGCGGCATTATCATCCCCGACACCGCCAAAGAAAAACCGATGGAAGGCGAAGTGATCGCCGTCGGTGCTGGCGCACGTAACGAAGCCGGCGCCGTTGTGCCGTTAGACGTGAAAGCTGGCGACCGCGTGCTGTTCGGCAAATGGTCCGGCACCGAAGTGAAACTTGATGGTGAGGAACTGCTCATCATGAAGGAAAGCGACATCATGGGCATCGTCGAGAGCAAGTAAATCTTGCCCTTCGCGCACACCCCATAAAAAATTCAGGAGACACTCACCATGGCAGCGAAAGAAGTTCGGTTTGGCAGTGATGCCCGCGAGCGCATGTTGCGCGGCGTCGATATTCTCGCCAACGCAGTAAAAGTGACCTTGGGGCCCAAGGGCCGCAACGTCGTCATCGACAAAAGCTACGGCGCCCCGCGCATCACCAAAGACGGTGTGACGGTCGCTAAAGAAATTGAATTGTCGGACAAGTTCGAGAACATGGGCGCCCAGATGGTGCGCGAAGTGGCCTCGAAAACCAACGACCTCGCCGGCGACGGCACCACCACCGCCACCGTGCTGGCCCAGGCCATTGTGCGCGAAGGTTGCAAGTCGGTTGCCGCCGGCATGAACCCGATGGACCTTAAGCGCGGCGTTGATCGCGCTGTTGCCGCTATCGTTGAAGAGCTCAAAGCCCGCAGCCGCAAGATCACCAGCCAGGCCGAAACCGCCCAGGTTGGCACGATCTCGTCGAACGGCGAGGCCGATATCGGCCAGATGATCTCGGAAGCGATGCAGAAAGTCGGCAACGAGGGCGTGATCACGGTCGAAGAAGCCAAAGGCATCCAGACCGAGCTCGACGTCGTTGAAGGTATGCAGTTCGATCGCGGCTATGTGTCGCCGTACTTCATCACCAACGCCGAAAAAATGATCGCGGACCTGGATAACCCCTATATCCTGATCCACGAAAAGAAGCTGTCTGGCCTGCAGCCTTTGCTGCCGCTACTTGAAGCGGTTGTGCAGAGCGGCCGGCCGCTGCTGATCGTCGCCGAAGATGTTGAAGGCGAGGCGTTGGCCACTTTGGTTGTCAACAAGCTGCGTGGCGGCCTGAAAATTGCTGCCGTGAAAGCCCCTGGCTTTGGCGATCGCCGCAAGGCGATGCTGGAAGATATCGCAATCCTGACCGGTGGCCAGGTGATCAGCGAAGATCTCGGCATCAAGCTGGAAACAGTTACCCTTGCCATGCTCGGCCAGGCTAAGAAAATCCTGATCGAGAAAGAAAACACCACCATCGTCGAAGGTGCCGGCGCCAAAGCCGACATCGCCGGCCGTTGCGCGCAGATCCGTGCGCAGGTGGAAGAAACCACCAGCGACTACGATCGTGAAAAACTGCAAGAACGTCTGGCCAAGCTCGCCGGCGGTGTTGCCGTGATCCGCGTCGGTGGCGCATCAGAAGTGGAAGTGAAGGAACGCAAGGATCGCGTTGATGACGCGCTGCATGCAACCCGGGCTGCCGTTGAAGAAGGCATCGTGCCTGGTGGCGGCGTGGCACTTGCCCGCGCATCCAAGGTTCTTGCCAACGTAAAGGCCGATAACGACGACCAGCGCGTCGGCATCGAGATCGTGCGTCGCGCGGTGCAAACCCCGCTACGCCAGATCGCCGAAAATGCCGGTGAAGATGGCGCCGTTGTTGCCGGCAAAGTGCTGGAAAACGACGATTATGATTTTGGCTTCGACGCGCAAACCGGCGAATACAAAAACATGGTGGCCGCTGGCATTATCGACCCGACCAAGGTTGTGCGCACGGCCCTACAGGATGCAGCATCTGTTGCATCCCTGCTGATCACCACGGAAGCGATGATCGCCGAGAAGCCCGAAAAGAAGTCGGCACCGATGTCCGGTGGCGGCGGCGGCATGGGTGATATGGATTTCTAATCCATATCCATTCTGCAAGAAGGGGGGGCAGGCCGCAGGGTCTGCCCCTTTTTTGTTGGGCAATAGGGTAAGGAAGAAACTTCTTTTCTGAAGAAAAGAAGCAAAAGACTTTTATTATGCTGGGCCTGGGGGTGGATCGCTACCGGATCAGGCGAGCTCTAGCCAGGTTAGCGCGCGTTCGAAAAACTGCGGTTCTATGCGAAATCTTTGTTCCACGTTTTGGCTGCGGGTATCACCAAAAACGTAGCCGATTTTTTGGCCTAAGGCTGCGCACAAACTTGTTTGCACAAAGCCGGGGTGGCGCGAGGTGCCGCGTAGGGCACAAATTTTCGCCCCCGCTGGTGCAAACACTGTGTTGTGTAGCGCCGACCCATATTCGCCGATAATGACTCTTGCACTGGCAAATAAGCTTAACTGTGCTGCCACATCCACTGTTTCCGGATACACAATGCGATACCCACGCGCTTTGGCCAGGGCTTCAATCACCGAACGGTTGATCACCACCCGTTCCCCTGGTGCGCCAGCGCGCGAAATAAACAGTTTTTCGCTGGCCGGGGCGCTATCTTTGGCAATGCCTAAGCCGTTGATCCAGGCGCGTGTGGCTTCGGCAAACCCTTCGTTCAGGCAATCATCCGTGCGAAACCCCGATGGCACCAGCACAACATCGGCGCGCAATATTTCGCGGCCATACGCATAGCGCACCAAGCGTTCAGCCGGGATACCAACCGCTCGCAGCAACTGCGCTTCAAACGGTTTTAGGTCAGGCGGCACCACGTAGCGTAATGTCGATAGATCATGCCCCGCCCGTGCCAGCACATGCAGCCGGGGTAAGAAATCGCAGATCCAATGCCCCCAGGTTTGGTGCGCCGGACCATAAATTAACGCAAGTTTACCGGCAATATGACGCACCGGCAGATCAGGGCCTAGCAACCCATCTACCACCCGGCGCACATGATGCGCCGGGTGCATGGATAGCTCAGAAAACAACGCCGTGGTGCCGCTGATGGCTATGCACGTGGGGCCAACGTAGCCGCCTTCAATAGCAATGCAGGAAACCGGCTCGGCAACACTGGCACCATAAATTTGCTCCGCCAGGGCCGAATCGATTTCACCGGCCAAAAAATCAGGCGGCGGCGGTGCGGCGTGGCGCGCGTGTTCCAGCACGGCAATGCTAACGGCGCGATCGCGCCCGTGCAGCGCATGGTAGGTGGCATCAACAATATCGGTGACCCGCGGCATACCCAGCAATCGTAACGCCGGCGCTGCCCGTGCGAGCGGGATAACACCAGGCGGCCCCCCAGGCGGCCCCCCAGGCAGCCCACCAGGCGGCCCAGCCGCCGCATCCCCGCCAAGGCTCGCGTGCGGCGGGCTTGCCTCGATATCCTGCACATAAGAAGATGCGTCCATTGGCGTAATCTGCCGAAAATACACTAACAAAACGTATAGCGTCGCGTTTGCGCGCGCACCGGTATGACCATAGCCCACCCATTGAGCACGACCCAGATGCGGTCAGATACTACCCACCATGCGCACCCGCGCCCGCGGGTGAATTTCCGTTTGTGCCAGCACCGGCGTTGCCGGGCGCACCCGTTCAATCACCGCACGCATCGGTGCCCTAATCGCTGCACTGGTGAGCAAGGCCGGCGCATCGGGGCTGGCCTGGTCAAACACATCGCGCAGGCGGCGTAAAAACTCCCCCAGCTGCGATGGCGCCATGGCCAGCTGGCGATCATCTGGCGGGCCTATCAGGCTTTCGGCAAACCGCATTTCCCAATCTGGCGATAGCGTGACTAGTGGCAAACTTCCATCCGGCGCCACACAGGCATCGCATATTTGGCGCGCCAGGCGCGCCCGTACAATCGCGGTGATCGCCGGGATCGCGCGCGCATTGCCCGCACAGGCTTCGTTTATCCCTTCCAATATGGTTGGCAGATCGCGAATAGACACGCGTTCGGCCAGCAAGGCTTGCAATACCCGCTGAATGCCCCCGGTGGTGATCACCGCCGGCACCAGATCCACCACCAACTTTGCATGTTCGCGTGGCAGATCATCCAACAATTTCTGGGTTTCGGCGTAGGAAAGTAATTCCGGCATCATCTCGCGAATAAGCTCGGTTAAATGTGTTGTCAGCACACTCGCGGCATCCACCACGGTGCACCCACGCAGCTGTGCGGCTTCCCGATCGGCCGGGTCAATCCACAAGGCAGGCAAGCCAAAGGCCGGTTCTGTGGTGGTTTCGCCCGCCATCGCCGGCAGGCCGCCGGCCGGGTCCATCGCCAACAATTTTACCGCGCGCAATTCGCCACGGCCGGCCTCGATTTCCTTGATCCGAATAACGTAGGCATCAGCGCCAAGATCGAGATTATCCTGAATCCGCACAGGTGGCAGCACAAACCCCATATCCGCCGCAATGGTTCGGCGCAACGCACGGATCTGATCAGTCAGGCGTTGTTCACCACCGCCGGCCAGCGTCAGCAGCCCAAAACCTAGTTCCACGCGAATAAGATCAATGCGCATGGCATCTTGTATCGGCGCCTCGCTCGGCGCCGTGGACACCACTTGCGGCTGATCGGTGGCGATGATGGCGGGGTGGCGATAGCGCAGATAGGCGCCGCCACCGGCCAGCAACCCGATTGCCAAAAATGGCAACGCCGGCAAGCCTGGCAGCAACGCAAACGCACCCGCCGTGCCGGCCGCCAGCGCCAAGGGTTTGTAGCCGCCGCCAAGCTGGGCCACCAGGGCCGCATCGGCACGCCCTTCTAGCCCCCCCTTGGTCACCACAATGCCGGCGGCCGTTGATACCAGCAGCGCTGGTATTTGTGTCACCAGCCCATCACCCACTGTCAGCGTGGTAAAGGTTTGCACCGCATCGCCAAGCGCCATGCCATGGCGTAACACGCCGATTGTCAGCCCGCCGACGATGTTGATCGAGGTAATAATCAACCCGGCAATTGCATCGCCGCGAACAAATTTGGCGGCGCCATCCATCGCCCCATAAAACCCGGTTTCCTCCTCCAGCGCGCGGCGCCTGGCACGGGCAACACGGTCGTTGATAACGCCTGCGTTCATATCCGCATCAATGGCTAATTGCTTGCCCGGCATCGAATCTAAACTAAACCGTGCCGCAACTTCCGCGATCCGGCCTGATCCCTTGGTGATCACCATAAAATTAACCACCAGCAGAATGGAAAATAGGATCAACCCAATCACCACGTCGCCGCCCATCAGAAAGCCGCCAAACGCCGCCACCACCTGGCCCGCAGCCGTAGGCCCTTCATGGCCGTGACTAAGAATAAGCCGTGTGGTGGCCACATTCAGCGACAGCCGCAACAATGTGGTGAGCAACAAAAGCTGCGGAAAACTGTTGAAATCGAGGGGCTTTTCTAAAAACAACGCAACCATCAACACCAGCACGGCTAAAGTTACGGATATCGACAGCCCCATATCCAATAACATCGGCCGCAGCGGCAACACCAATATCGACAGCAACCCAATAACACCTAGCGCCAAGGCCACATCGGTGCCAGGCGCGCGGGCGCTAATCCGCATCAGTTGCGTTTGAAAATTGCTCAACTGTGCCACGGGTTAGGCCGCAACACCGGTTTGCGGCGGCGGTACAGCGATACCCCGATCGCCATAGTCGCGCAGCTTATTGCGCAGTGCGCGCAACGAAATACCCAGCATACCGGCCGCATGGGTGCGATTGCCAAAGGTATGCGTTAAGGTGCCCAGAATATGATCGCGTTCAACCTCGGCGCAGCTCTTTTCTATAAATAGGCCAGATTGCGGCGCAACGCCCATACCCCGGCTAGGCCAATTTTCATCCTGATCAATCGCCGCTAAATCAATCACATCACCCTCGGCCAGCAAAACCGCGCGGTGCATGGCGTTTTCAAGTTCACGCACGTTGCCCCGCCACGGCCGCTGAACAAGAGTTGTGATGGCCGATGGGGTGAGGGTGCGATCCGCCAACCCATTCAACCGCCCGTAATGGCGCACGTAATGCGCCGCCAGGGCTGCGATATCGCCGCGCCGGTCGCGCAAAGGCGGCACTTTTAGGCAAACCACATTCAGCCGAAAATACAAATCTTCTCGAAACCGGCCGGCCGAGATATCACTTGGCAAATCACGATTTGTTGTTGCCAGAATACGCACGTTAATTGGCACAGGCTTGTTGCCGCCAACCCGATCGATCTCACGCTCCTGAATCGCACGCAGTAATTTGGCCTGCAAGCGCACATCCATTTCGCTAATTTCATCTAATAGCAACGTGCCCCCATCGGCGGATTCAAAGCGGCCAACCCGGCGCGCCACCGCCCCCGAAAAGGCACCGCGTTCGTGGCCGAACATCTCACTTTCTAAAAGATGCTCTGGTATTGCTGCACAGTTCAAGGCAACAAAGGGACCGCGGGCACGCAACGATTGGCGATGAATATAGCGCGCCAGCACCTCCTTGCCGGTACCCGATTCGCCGCATATCAGTACCGATGCATCCGCGCGCGCCACGTGTTCCGCCCGCGCCAGCACAGCCCGCATGGCCGGGTCTAACGCCACGGGTGCGGCGCTGCTGGGCACAGTCATCTGTAATAACGCGCCTAGCGTTTCGGTATCTGTGGGTAAGCCCAGAAAATCTAGTGCACCGGCACGTACAGCATCCGCAGCCTGCGCGGGTGTGGCACTGATACCGCAGGCAATCACCGGCACTGCGATATGATCGCGCGCCAAACTGGCCATAAGCCCTGCGGGGCCGGCCGCTAGGTCGCATAGTATCAGCCCGATGGTGCTGTCGCGGCGCAGGGCCGCACAGCAGGCCGCCGCTGTTTCAACGTGCTGCACCACTGCACCGGCCGCTTGCGCAAGTTTGATCGTGCTTATAATGGCGCTGTGCAATCCAGCGACAACCATAAGTTTCATTATAACAGGCCTAGCCGCCACGATCAGCCTTGACGATCTCGGTCATGGTAACGCCCAGGCGGTTATCATCCACCATCACCACTTCACCGCGCGCCACCAAGCGGTTATTGACATATATATCGATCGCTTCACCCAATTTTCGATCTAGTTCCACCACAGCGCCGCGGCCAAGTTTCAGCAATTGGCTGACCTGCATCGTGGTACGCCCTAACACCGCACTTACGGTCACTGGTATGTCGTACACTGCCTCCAGGTCACGTGCACCGCGCGGCGCCTGATCGGTGCTGCCGGCGAAGGGGTTGGTGGTTTCTGAAAAATCACTATCGCTACTCATGGTTGATGTTCCTTTTGGTCACAAAAAAGCCCAGCTGCGGCCAGCGCCTTCTGTACCGCGGCGATCGTCGCCGCGGTATCACGCACGGCATGGCCGTTTTCCCAAGTCATTTTCACATCACCTGGGCGAAGATGATGATCAACATCAATGCTTGGTGCTTGCTCGAGATGGTCCAAGGCTGCGATGTCACCGGCTAGGTCCGCCTCGCAACCCGGTGCCACACGTAATTTTAAAACAGCAGCCGGGGTTAGCCCAGGGATAATCGCGCAAATCAAGGCCTGGGTTTCACCGTCCCCCCGTTGTGCGCAAAATGCCGGCAGACAAGCCGCTAGCATAGCACTAAGTACATCGGCTATTTCTTGCGCCCGCGTTTCCACTATCGCTAGCCGGCTTACCCGCTGGCGGGCAAGTTCATCGGCGATCCCCTGCAGACAGGACTGCCGCAACATCAGCGCAGTTGCCGCCTGATCGGCATGGGCGGCATCCAGCCCAGCGGCAAATCCTTCCTGGCGCGCCATCCGCTGCGCGTCATCCGCAATTGTTTGCGCCACCCTCTCAGGCGAGCGGGCCGTGCCTATCCCGGTATCGGAGAAATCCTCGGCGTACAAAATGCCTGGCCGGGTCCGGGTGGTGCTCAATACACCATCTCCTCGTCCTTGCCGCCGCCGATATCAATTTCGCCGTTGGCTGCCAGTTCCTTGGCCGTTAGCACAATTGATGCCTGTGCTTCGTCAACGTCACGTAATTTCACGGCACCCAGAGATACGATGTCATCACGCAGCATCTTACCGGCCCGCTCTGATAAATTTTTCAAGAACAGCTCGCGTAATTTTTCCGAAGCTCCTTTGAGCGCCAGGGGTAATTTTTCTTTATCAACGCTCCGCATCAGCACCTGCATGGCGGCCGGTGTCAGGCGCTGCAAATCATCGAAGGTAAACATCAGCGCTTTTATGCGCGCCGCCGCTTCACGATTGCGTTCTTCCAGAGCCGCAATAAACCTAGTCTCAGCGGCGCGATCGAGATTGTTGAAAATATCGGCCATCACTTCATGCGCATCGCGCCGTGCGCTGCGTGCAAGGCTGGAGATGAATTCTGCCCGCAAAGTACGCTCTACCCCATCTAACACTTCGCGCTGAATACTTTCCATGCGCAACATGCGCATCACCACCTCCATGGCAAAACTATCCGGCAGTAACGTCAATACTCGCGCCGCATGATCTGGTTTTATCTTACTGAGCACTACAGCCACGGTTTGCGGATACTCATTCTTTAGATAATTGGACAAAACCGCTTCATGAACATTACCCAGCTTGTCCCACATAGTGCGCCCGGCCGGCCCGCGAATTTCGTCCATAATCTGCGCCACACGATCGCGCGGCAGAGTTTTCTGCAATAGCCGTTCAGTGCTTTCATAGCTTCCTACCAGTGTGCCCGATGTGCCAAGGCTTTCGGCAAATTGGTGACAGAGCTTCTCAACCGTGTCCGCACGCACAGACCCGAGCTGTGCCATCGCCGCCGAAATTTCCTTAATCTCGTCTTCGTGCATCATGCCGAACATGCGCGCGCAGTGTTCTTCACCCAACGCCAGCATCAGGATCGCCGCGCGCTGGGGCCCCGGTAGCGCAACCTCGTCGCTTGCGCGCGCCATCGCCTAGGTACGCTCCTGCGTCATCCAGCTACGGATGATCGCCAGGCTTTCCTCGGGGTGTTTTTCCACCATGCCAGCAAGCTGGCGAATAGACGATGCCCTAATCTGGCCTTCAATGCTGGCAATCGCTACCATGCTTTCATCGGCCAGGGCCAAAGCTGCCGCTTGATCAGTACTCCCAGGTAAATGTCCGCCAGCACCACCATGGGGCAGCGCGGCCACACCGGGCGTTGTGCCATCACTCATGGTTAGGCGCGCAACATCATCCGGCGCCTGTGCCGCCAGGCGCAACGCCATCGGGCGCAGGACAAACAGTAACCCTATCAGCACCGCCAAGCCCAGTAGCGCCGATTGCGCCAGCATCATAATATCGGTCTTTTCAAGTGTGACCCCCATAAAACCGGTTGCTGGCAGGGGCGCTGCCTCGGGTGGGGCAAAGTGCATAGACACCACGTCGATCACATCCCCCCGCTTGGCATCAAACCCAATCGTGCTGGAAACCAGCCGTTTTATCCGCGCAATCTCGTCGGGCTTACGTTCGTGCCATGCCGCTTTGCCGTCGACACTGGTTTCTATTAGCCCATCCACCATCACTGCCATCGATACTTTGGCTATCTGCGGCTGATCATGCGACAATGTGCGTATTGTTTTGCCGATCTCGTAATTGGTTGTTTCTTCCTGGCGTTGCTGCTGGCTGCCGGTTTGGCCGCCGGCGCCAGCATCGGCGTTGGGCAAATTGTTCTGCACCGTCGTTGCTTTTTCAGCTTCCGTACTTTTACTAGTATCAGTAACGGTTTCCGTACTGCGCACCACCTGCTGATCGGGATCGTAATTCTCATGTGTTTCAGCGAAATGCTCATAGTTCATGGTGACCGCCGCTTCGGCCCGCACATGACCGGGGCCGAGTGATTGTTCCAGCATATCCTCAACCGCGTGGGTTAGCCGAATTTCCTCGGTGCGGCGCAATTGATCGCCAGTTTGCGCACCGCTATCCTCGCCGGTAGGTTGCCCCGCACGCGCCAGTAAATTGCCCCGATTATCGATAATGGCGATCGCTTGCGCCTTCAAACCCGGCACGGCTGCGGCGACCAGATTAAGCACCGCCTGCACGCCCTGGTTATCCAGCCGCGCGCCGCCGGCCATGGTGAGCAAAACACTAGCTTGCGCCGGATCAGTATCGTGCGAAAAGGCCTGGCGCTTGGGCAGCACCAAATGCACCCGCGCTGCGCGCACACCGGTGATCATGCGGATGCTGCGGGCAATTTCGCCCTCCATCGCCCGCGTTTCATTAATTTGCTGTTGAAATTGCGTTGATGTTAGCGCATCGCCACGATCGAAAATTTCATACCCAATCGATCCGCCCGATGGCAAACCATCTTTGGCCAACGCCAGCCGCGCACGCGCAACCTCACTTGCCGGCACCAGCACCCTATCGCCAGCACCGGGTTCCTGATGCGCGATATGGGCGCGGTCTAATTGATCGACAATCTGCGCCACCTCGCGCGGGTCGAGATCGGCATAAAGCAGCGACATCGCCCCACTGCCCGCACCGCCGCGCATGGCCAGCAAGGCCAGCAACCCCAGCATCGCTGCACCTACGGCGCCAAGGGCAGCAAGGCGCGCCGCCCCCAAGGCACGTAAACCATCCAGAATGGGCTTCATTCACGTACCCCATCCGCGTGCAAATGACGCGTGCAGTAGGGTGCGCACACCGCGGCTTTGCCACGCTTGCGACACAGGCCAGCTGCCACGACCCATGCCTAAGGCTAGGGGCCGAAGGCTTAGAGGCCGTGTGGCGCCAGCCATTCTGGCCACCGCCACCGGACAGTGCCGTGCTCACCCTTTACGGCACGTTAATTGCCCAGTGTCTCAGCCGCCAATGGCGTGCACCGCCGACATCGGCACCGAAAGCCCGCCCAGTTGCAGGGTTAAGCCGCCGGCCCCCTGGGTCATGCCGGTGACCGTGCCAAGCACATCAAACGTCACTGGCTGCGGCGCACTATCGGTGCCGCTTTCTACGGCGATGCGATACGCCCCATCGGGCAGGGCCGTGCCGGTGTCATCGCGGCCATCCCAATGCCAAACATTACTGCCGGCATTGGCGGCAAGGCTTACCTGGCGCACCACCCGGCCGGTGCCATCAACAATGGCGATCCCCACTGGCTGAGCTGTGGGCAGCGAAAAGCCAATCGTGCCAACGCTGTGCTGCAAACTAATCGCATTGGCGCTGACATCGGCAGTTTTGCCGGTTAGCTGGCCCGACTGCAGCACCTGATTTTGCTGCGTCAGGGCGATTAACTGCGAAAGATTGCTGTTGGTGGAAACACCTTGTTGCACCCCAGTAAACTGCACCAATTCTGTGGTAAACTGGTTCGCATCCATCGGTGCGGTGGGGTCCTGATTACGCATTTGCGTCATCAGCAGCGACAAAAAACTCTGAAAATTGCCGGCTAATTGCTGTAGCGCATTGCTACCAATTGCACTTGCCGTGGTGCCTGTGCTGCTACTGGATGCCGGCTGTGTTATGTTTGTTGCATTAACTGCTGCTGTTAGCGCCAAGCTTGCCATGATAAACCTCCATCCTACGCATTTAGTGATACCATTAGGCCGTAATATTAATGCCCAAGCGATGGTGCACAAAGCCACCGTTACCGGCCGGCGAATGGAAAAAAATATCCCCGCCCGCCGCCGCCATAAACCCCTGTGTGCGGCCCGATGACGCACCAGCTTGCCCACCCTGTTGGCCACCTTGGCGCGCCGACCCATTGTGGTTGGCGCCACCATCGCCAAACCCTGTGGCGGTTCCACCGGTATCACCAGCGTTGCGCCCGTTGGTGTCGGCGTGCGTCAGGGGCACGCTTATCTGCATTGCCGCCGCCGGCAATCCGGCACGGGTAAGGGCCGCGTGCAGGGCGTTGGTATCAGCGGCCAGCAGATGCTGCGTTGCGGGTAGCGACGCACACACCTGCACTGTCACACTGCCATCCATGGCACGTTCAATGTGCACCACCACGCTGCCCAACGCCGCTGGGTGCAGTTCAACCCGCATCTCGTGGCGCCCTTCCAAGCCAATGCGCACGCTTGCGCCAGTATTTGCGCCAGTATTTGCGCCAGTACTCGCGCCAGTACTCACGCCAGTATTGGCAACGTTACTGGGGATGCGCGCCAGGCCAGGCGGTGGCAACGCGAACGCGGTCGCCACATGGCCGCCCAACGCGCTGGCATGAACCGGCACGCCCGCATTGGGCATAGGGTGGGGCACGGGGATGGGCATGCGCAATTCGGCGGCAGCGGCCACCGCGGCTGTGCCCGCCGGCGGGACGAGCGGCACACCACCAGCCCGGGCAGCCACCGCCCCGGCCCCGGCAATCGCTGCCTCCGGGTGCCGGGCCGCGCGGTTAGGCTCCGGGGCAACAGACTCCGCAGCCTCTGGCTTGGCCGGCGGCCCGGTAGGTGCAAGTGGTAACAATAGGGCTGCGCGCGCGCCGCCAGCAACCGGCACGCTTTTGCCCAGCGGCTTTACAATCGGCTTTACCGCCTTGGCCGCAACCGCCGCCGGCGCGGGCGTTGCATCCCACGCCCCGGCACCAAGCTTCGCCCCGCCCCGCCGCGCGGCGGCGGCCTTCAGCGGCGGCAATTTGCCCACGCTGTGGCGTTGCCCAAGGGGTGGCGCGCCCGGCCGATTTGCCTCAGTCAGCGCTGCGGCCAACGGCGGCGCGGCATCCTGCACCGCGCCCGGTATCAACCGCGCAAACATCAACCCGCTTTCCTGCCCAGGTGCTGGCACCTGGCGCGAAAGCGACGGCACGGCCGCCACCGATGCCGTCCCAGGCGGATGTAATGGTGGCAGGGTTGCGATCGCTCAATGCTCCATGCGCACCGCCCAACACGGCCGCCCGCCGGTATGTGCAAAACTCACGCCACCACACAACGGCTTGCCGAAATTACAAAAACCCCCTGCGCAACGAGGATTTTTGGCAAGGCAGATATCGCTAGGCAGCTTTTGCCGGGCAAGACATGCCCACACGGCACCCCTGGCACACACATGATCACCGCAAACAGGCACTGAAAACGGGCGCACCCTAGCCCATTTCCGCGGCCCGCCCGCATGGCATGAAAACTGCGTATCCCCACCACAGCTTCAATCCGCACACCCCTTCCCCGGAGACGATCCCAGATGTCCCTGTTTGGCGCAATGAATACTGCAATCAGCGGGTTAAACGCACAATCCGCCGCCTTCACCAATATCAGCGATAATGTCGCCAATAGCCAAACGGTGGGGTTTAAGGGTGTTGATACCAGTTTTATCGATTATCTCACCAGCAGCACGCCCACGCAAAACCAATCGGGCAGCGTCGGCACCACACCAAACTACCGCAATGATGTTCAGGGCACTATTCAGCAAAGCACCGATGCACTGGCGCTGGCGGTAACCGGGCAAGGATTTTTTGCAGTATCAGAACAAAATGGCACCACAACCGCCGGCGCGCCACAATTTGCTAATCTGCCCTACTATACCCGCGCGGGTGATTTTCATCTCGATGCCAACGGCTATCTTGCCAACAGCGCCAATGAATATCTCAATGGCTGGGCGGTAAACCCCGCCACCAATGCGCTAAACACCAGCCAGCTGGTGCCCATTCAGGTGACCCAAGGGCAGTTTCAGCCGATCGCCAGCAGCACCATCACCCTTATCGCCAACGTGCCGGCCACCCCGTCTGCAACCAGCGTGCTGACCTCACAGGTGCGCGTGTACGATACCACCGGCACCGCGCACCAACTGCAAATGACATGGGGGCAAACCGGTGCCAATGCATGGACATTATCACTAGCATCGCCCGATCAGGTTGGTGGCCCGGCGATCGGCACGCTGGCGGTGAATTTTAATGCCAATGGCACGTTAGCCAGCCTCAGCGGTGCCACCGGTGCGGTGAGCGTTGCCGGCACGGTTACCAATGCGGCGTTGCAGGTATCCCCTAATTTTGGCAATGGCGCACAGCCGATCACGCTCGATCTGGGTACCTTTAATGCCCCTGGCGGGGTAACCCAATATGCTGGCACCGATTATGCCGTGCGCAACGTTACCCAAAACGGCTCACCCCCGGGTAGTTTTACCGGCATTACCACCAGCCAATCGGGCGACATCAACGCAAATTATGATAACGGTATGTCGGTGCGTATCGCCCACGTGCCGCTGATCACGTTTCAGGATGCCAATGCGTTGATGCGGCAAAACGGCCAAGCCTTTACGGCAACGGCTGCCGCAGGCGCACCGCTTGCGCAAAATGCCGGCACCAATGGCGCTGGCAGCATGATCACCGGATCGGTTGAATCATCGAACGTGGATATCGCCGCCGAATTATCCAAGCTTATTGTTGCCCAGCAAGCCTATGGCGCGAATGCAAAAATGATCACCACAGCCGAACAAATGCTGCAAACCACCATCAACATCAAACAATAGCCGTAGCCAATGAGCCTGGATGGTGCTTTATCGATCGCGGCGTCAAGCCTTGCCAATATAACCGGCGGGTTCGGCCTGATTTCGCAAAACGTCGCCAATGCGCAAACCCCGGCCTACGCCACCGAAACCGCCACAAGCCTCAGTGTGCTGGCCGGCGATCAACCGCTTGGCGTGCGCGGCGGTATCGCCTTGCGGGCGGGCGACCCGGCGCTAGAGGCCAGCGTAAATGCCGCCACCTCCGATGCGGCCAACTACCTTGCCTTAAGCCGCGGCCTTAGCATCATCGCCCCGGCCTTGGGTGCGGTTGGCGGCGCTAGCGATATCGGGTCGCTGGTCGATGGCGTGCAATCGGCGTTCGCCGCCTTGCTGAACGATCCGGCCAATCAAAGCTTGCAGAGTGCGGTGGTGAATGCCGCCAGCACCCTTACCGCCGGTATTAACCGCATCAGTGCCGCCTACGGTGCTGCCCGGCAAACCGCACAGGATAGTCTGGTTGCCAATGTTGCCTCCCTAAACACAACCCTTGCCAGCATCGGCGGATTCAACACACAGATTGTCGCGCTGCATGCGCAGGGCCAGAGCACCGCCGGGCTTGAAAACCAGCGCGCGCAAGCGATGCAAAACCTAACCAACTTTATTCCGGCGCGCTTTGTTGGCCACACTGACGGCAGCATCACCGTGCTGGCGGGCAACGGCGTGGAGTTACCGTTGGATGGCGCAAACCCCTTAAGCGTTGCCCCGGCAACCACTGGCCCCAACGCTTACTACCCAGCCGGCGGCCTACCTGGCATTATGATAAATGGCGCTGATATCACCCAAAATCTTACCGGCGGCAGCATTGGCGCCGCGATTACCTTACGCGACCAAACGATCCCGCGTTTTCAAGCCGAGCTAGACCAATTTTCGCAAGGCCTGGCCGCCCGTTTCGATGCCCAGGGCCTGACCCTGTTCAGCGATGCAGCCGGTAACGTGCCGGCCGGCGGCGGCGTGCCGGTGCAAGCCGGTTTTATCGGCTTTGCCAGCGCCATCAGCGTAAATCCCGCGATCATAACAACACCATCCTTGGTGCGTGACGGCACCCATGCGGTTACCGCCAGCGCCCTAGGGGCCACCGCCTACACCCCCAACCCCCTCGGGCTGCCCGGATTTACGGGTATGGTCACGCGGATCTTAAGTTTTGCACTCGGCACCGATGTGCAAACAGGCATTGCCCAAGCCGCCCTGCCGACGGCGGGCCTAGGCCCGGCCGGCAGCCTTGCCGCACCGTTTGCCGGCGCACTAGCCATTGCTGATTTCGGCCGCGCGCTCACCGCCGCCCAAGCGGGCGATATCGGCGGCGCCCAAAGTGCCGCCTACGATGCCAGCGCCGTGCACGCAAGTCTTGCAGCAAATCTGACCAATGTCGAAGGTGTCAGTGTCGATGCCGAGCTTGGCCGGCTGATCGTTTTGCAGAACGCCTACGGCGCCAGTGCAAAAATTATCACCACGATACAAGCCATGATGAGTGAAGCATTGGGGATGGTACGATAATGAGCTATGCTATATCCGCCGCCGGTTTTAATGCCACCGGTTTTGGCGCGCTAGGGCTTGCAATTGCCAACGCAACCGCCACCAAAACAGAAATCGCCGCCCTCATTGCGCAATCATCCAGTGGTTATCGAGCGCCTGATTTTGCCGGCTTGGGCAACGGTGCCCATGCCGCCCTAGATCTCAGCGGCGAGTTAGGCCGTAACACCGCCATTGCCGCAGCGCTAGATGATGGCGGCAATCGCATGGCCGTGGCGCAAACCGCATTGGCGCACATTCAATCGGTGGTTGGCAGTTTTTCGCAATTGCTGATTCTGGCACAAACCAGCGGCGTTGGCATCGATGCCATCACTATTTCAGCGCGCGCCGCCCTCACTGATGTTGCTAACACGCTAGACACTAAAATCGGTGCCGATTATGTTTTTGCTGGGCAAGACAGCACCAACCCGCCGCTGCCCGATCCCTCGTCGATCACCCAATCCACTTTTTATACCGCGATCGCCGCCGCCGTTGCCGGGCTTACGGTCACCGGTCAGCCCGGCGTATCCGCGCAAACCCTGGCCATCGCCGCACCAGGCGCACAAAGCCCGTTTGCTGCCAGCCTGGAAGCGTCTAACGTGCTGGGCAGTGTCAGCCTGGGCAATGCCGCAACCCTGCCGCTAGGTGTTCTGGCTGATCAGAACAGTGATGCGGTATCGGCCGGCACAGGAACCACCAGCACCGGCAGCTATATGCGCGATATTCTGCGGGGGCTGGCAACCATCGGTGCGCTCACCACCGCCCAGCAAACAGCGCCCGGGTTTAATGCGCTGCTGCAAGATACCGCAACCAGCCTAACAGGTGCGGCAACCGCGCTTAACATTGATATCGGCGCTTTGGGCGCGCGCCAGGTGATGGCAACAGCGGCCAAGGCCGACATCAGCAACGTCAGTGTCGCCCTGCAAACGCAATTGACCAATATTCAGGAGGTCGACTTGCCCCTGGTTGCCACCCAATTATCGCAGGCGCAAACGCGCTTGCAGGCAAGTTACCAGGTTATTGCGCAATTATCGCAGCTATCTCTGGCCAAATATTTGCCGGCTTAGACCGTGGCTGCGGTTGGCGAGTAGTTCAACGTGCACATAGGTCGCGCTGTGACGCAGGGCGATCGGGTGAACTGTAAGACTCTTCTTTTTCTGCAGAAAAAAGAAAATTCTTGCTTTTTTGCAGTCACCCGATTGCCCTACGCTGTGGCGCGCTAACCATTGGCTAACCAACACCTGCCACAAACGGTCGCACGGCACAAAATGTCGCTCCGCATCGTGTGGCTGCACCGGGGTAAGCACGGATATCATCTGTGCGCCTTATCGCAGCACCCGTGCGCGAGCGCACTACGCTGGCCCTGCGAAATCCAGAAAGGATTGTTATGTCAACGCTTGTGTTAGAATTACGCCAAGGCGACCTGATGGTGCTGAACGGCGCCGCCATCCGGTTTCGCACGAAATCGCGTATCGAACTTACCGCGCACGCGCGGTTTCTATTTGGCCGCCAAATTATGGCGCCTGATGACGCGCAAACCCCGGCGCGGCGCATCTATTATGCCCTGCAAACCGCCTATATTGGCGAAGGTGACGAACGCCGCCAGGGGCTAGAAGATGCCCACTCCCTTATTGCCGAGTTTCAGGCGGCAACCACATCGGCTGCGGCACGAATCATCCTCGACCAGGCCCTGGCCGCAGCGTGTGCCGACGAATGCTATACCGCTTTGCGCCTGGTGCGCCGGGTTGTGCGGCACGAAGATGCGGTGCTCGGCGCCAAAGCGCCCGGCAGCGCGCCCGGCAGCGCGCCCGGCAGCACGCCCGGCAGCGCGCCCGGCAGCGCGCACGGCAACGTGGCGGCATCACGCGAACAATGATAGCAACGATCCACTCGCAATTGTCGTGCCGGTGCTGCTGGATAGACTTGTATCAAGAATAGTGAGCAGGGAATTGCTGCTCGCTGTTGCATCGCTGCCACCAAACAATGCGGCCAACGTGCCCGGTGGCGCCGCTGGTGTGCCAATTTGGGTTACATTTTTTTGCAACAGGTATAATTCGGCGGTATGTGCAACCCAATGTGCATTGGTTAAATCTGATAGTTTTATTTTCGCCTTCAGCAACGCGGTTTGGCGGGTAAAATCTAGTGCGACATAGGTATCGTAGGGAATGCCTAGCGCGCCGGCTGCCACCTTTAGTAAATTTTGATCTGATTGTAGCTGCGTCAGGCTGGTAACACCGCTGATATTTCGCCTAAAATAGAGCGCATCCTGTAATCCCGCCGCCTGCGTATCGGCTGCCTGTTCAAACCGTGTCGCGCGGTAGGCGTTGATCAGGGTTGTTACATTTTTGGGGCTAGTTAACGGCGGCGGTTTCCAGGTTCTGAACGCTTCCGCAAAACCGGTGATTTTTGGGTCGGCCAGGTGTGCGGCTAGCGATCCCTTCGCATGGGGATCCTGGCTGAGCAATTTACGCAGCAGGGCTGTTTGCGAAATCCGGGCGCCAAGGCCAAATGCCCCCAACACCAGTGATAACACACGTTGATCGGATAGAAGTGCTGCCGGCGAGGTGATCTTCGGCGCAACGGCACGAAAATGCGCAATCAGCGCCACCGCCTGGGGATCACCGCGGGCGGCAGCGGCCGCCGATGCGCCTTCGTCCTTTGTATAGGCTAGATAGAGCGGAATTGGCGGCAGGCTGGAGGTAGCACTCATTGATCGCACTCCATGATGCTGACGAAAATACACCCTGCCCATAAACGTAAGTTTAAGGTTTTCCTCGCCATGCTGACCATCTCGTAAACTCGTATCGGGAGAAAACCCCCATGGCCTTCTCAATCAACACCAACCTGAACGCGCTCGCCGCCCTACAGTCCCTCAATCAAACCCAGCAGGCCGTGTCGCAAGCACAGAATGCTGTTTCTACTGGCAAAAAAATATCCCAAGCGTCGGATAATCCGGCGATTTTCTCCATTGCCAACACCATCAACGCCAATATCGCCGGTCTATCGGCGGTGTCAGATTCATTGAATTTCGGTGCTCAGGTTATTCAAACAGCAAGTTCTGCCATTAGCAACGTACAAACGGTTCTACAAAGCCTGCAGCAAACCGCTACGGAATCGGGCCAAACCGGTATCAGCCTCACCACGCTGCAAAACCAAGTTAATGCAGAATTGAACAGCATCAACCAGTACGGCCGCGCGGCAACCTTTAACGGGGTTAACGTGCTCACCACCACAGGCGATTCCAGTGCCACCTATGGCACGCTGAATGTCGTGCAAGGGCTAAGCGGCACGCCCTATAGCATTGCCAACCAAGCCACCACGCTTAACGGTGCCGCGACTACTCTTGGCGATGCGCTGGGTATTACCGGTCTTTCGGTCAGTGGCGGCACCACCGGCGTGCAACTCACCTTCGATAATAACCTCGCCATTACCAGCTTCGCTCCAGGCGGCGGTGCCGATGCCTCGTTGCAACTGACCGCTGGCGCCAAAACCTACGCGTTCGAATTCACCGATGACAGTTTGGGCGGCGGTGCGATCCCACTGCAAACAGCACAGAACGCAACAACCCAAATTGTCGCAGTGCACTTTAATAGCACCACGCAATCAACCAACCAAATTGTCGGCTCACTGATCAACGCTGTACAAAACACCGGTTTTGGCGTGCAGCAAAACACCAACGGCTCGTTGAATATCACCGGGCAGGGTATATCGGCGGCAAGCTTCGGGTCGGTCACCGGTGGCGCGTTTACCGCCAGCGCCACCATCGGCGTCACCTCGGCAGCACTCACCGGCACCCAGGCGGTCATCGCCACTGTGCAATCAGCCATATCCAACGCTAACTCCATCGCCGCAAACCTTGGTGCCGCATCACAGCAGATCACCGGCATCCAAAACTTTACCAGTGCGTTGAGCAGCGCGCTAACCGCCGGCGTTGGTGCGCTGACCGATGCCGATCTCGCCGCAGAAAGCGCACGCCTCAGTTCGCTACAAACCAAACAGCAGCTGGCAACACAATCACTCTCTATCGCCAACCAGCAGCCACAATCACTGCTGTCGCTATTCAAGAATCTCTAAACAAAAGCGGGCGGCGCTAACCCCGCCGCCCGCATCCATTTTTCATCCCCAAAACGGAGGACAACATGCGCAACGGCGCCCAGCGTTACCGCGACATTGCAGACACCACCCGGTCTGCCCGCCAAACCGAAATCGCCGCCTTCGCCTTGGTTATTCGCGACCTGGAAAATGCAAACCAGCCAAACGCACACGCCACACTTCGCATCGCAGCCCTAGGTAGGGCGCATGATCTCTGGTCCCTTCTAGTGCGCGACCTCGCCCGCGATGGCAACGGCCTGCCGCAAACACTTAAAACACAGTTGGTTGATCTCGGCCTATGGGCCATGCGCTACAGTACCCTGGCTATTCTCAAAGATCTATCACTGGCACCGCTGATTGAAGTGTGCCAAAATGTGCTCGATGGATTGCGCGCCCAGCCGGTGCCCATCCTAACAAACCCAACGGCGAAATCCTGCGCACCGCTGGCTTAAGCGGCCACCATACCGCCAAACAAGCCAACACCCACGGTGATCACCGCGAATAATTAACCGCCGTGTACCGCATGTTATAAACCAGCAGGAACCTCGCCGGCCGATTACGCGCTACACATGGCGCCCGCATTTTTACGATCGCAGCGCAGGTGTTGAACCAGCGCATTTAAATCGCCAATAACCCGGTTTTGCTCGCCAATACTAACCCGCATGCTGGCAGAATCAACCAGCAGGGGCGCCACCAACTCTTCATGCGCACTAACAATAGCCGCAAGGTCGCGTGCCGCTTGGTCGAACACGCCACCCACCTGCGCACGCGCATAGGCCTGATACATTTGCGCACATAGAGGTGGCGCTGGCCGGGCCGCCCCATCATCGTGGCGCAAATTTACATCAACAATGCGCACCGGCCCGCCATCGCTGGGCGCCGCCATCGCGGGTAATGCCAGGTAACCTCTTAATCGTGACAGTGCTGCCGCTGGCTCGGTAAACCACCCTTCATACGGCATAATGCAAACCGGGGCATCACCAACCCTATTTATAATGTCGGCATGATATACCAACCAGCGATGCACCCCCTGGGCCGGTGGCAAGCAATCACGCGCCATAAGCGACCGCGCCACCTGGGCCGCATCGCGCACACACACCACAAAACGCGGGGTCAAATTCAGATCGGTAAAAATGTCATGCCACAATGGCAGCAAGCGGCTTAGCCGCGGGTCTTTTACACCAAACAGCCGCGCAGCCTTCAGCCGCGGGGCGATAAAAATTGCGATCTTATCGGCAATGCCGCGCACCTGCTTTTGCTGCCACCACTGGTCTGGTAACGGCAAACCATGCCCCGCCCCGTGCCAGCTGCGGTCGAAACTCGCAAACACCGCATCGTGCAAATCGTTAATGCGTGGCCGTTCCCAATGGCCGTGCTGATTTTCCGGCGAAACCCCAGGATCGTCGGCCATATCCACACCCAATTCGGCGAGCACATTGGCGGTAAGCGACGTGCCACTGCGGTGCATACCCAGCACCAGCACAATCGGTTGCAATGCGCTGGTCGCGCGGCGGGCGGCAAGCGGAGATATATATGTCATGGCGGCAACGATTAAACCGCTACCCGTAAACCACCGGTTAACGGCACCCCAGCATCACACAATAATCGTGCTGATCTCGCCCACACCAGCGATCCTGCCCACCAGCACATCACCCCGCACCAGCGGCCCAACCCCTTCCGGCGTGCCGGTAAAAATCAAATCCCCCGGCGCCAGTGTCACCAGCGCCGATAACGCCGCAATGATCCCGGGCACCGGCAAAATCATGTGGCTTAAATCATCATCCTGCCGCACCACGCCGTTTACACTGAGCGTAATTCGGCCACACGCCGGGTGGCCAATGCTGGCAACGGGTGCAATGTCACCCATCGGCGCCGAGGCATCAAACCCCTTGGCCATATCCCACGGTTGCCCCTTGGTGCGTGCCAACTCCTGAATATCGCGCCGGGTGAGATCAAGCCCGCACGCATACCCATAAACATGCCCTAACGCCGCATCCGCGCCGATGCCCGTGCCACCCGTGCCGATCGCCACCACCAATTCCATCTCGTGATGCAGGTTTTGCGTTTGCGGCGGGTAGGGTGTGTGCGCCCCGCCAATCACCACACTATCGGCGGGTTTGGCGAAAAATACCGGCTTTTCCTGGGCCGGGTCGCCGCCCATTTCACGCACGTGGGCGGCATAGTTGCGGCCAACGCAAAAAATGCGCCGCACCGGAAAACGCCCACCACCCAGCACCGGTACAAACGCTGCCGGCGGCGGCGCAATCACAAATTTATCAGCGGTCATGGCACATCCTCTATCGCGGCATCATCGGCCTTCAAAACTTCGCCGGCCAAATATAAACTACCACAAATAATCACCCGTCCCGGCGGCTGATCCCGCAATGCCGCCAGCGCCGTTGCAACATCAGGCCCGGCCAGTGCCACCCCGCCCGATGCACGCACAATATCGGCAACACTTGCGGCCAAATGTTGCCCCACTTCGCATACCGCAAATATGCTTGTGGCCAGCGGCACCAATGGTGCCAAAAACCCGCCCGCATCTTTTGATTGCTTCATCCCCACCAGCAGATACAGCGGCCGGTCCCGCCAGGCCGCCAGCGTCGCGGCCAACGCAACGCCCGCACCTTCATTGTGCCCACCATCCAAAAACAGCTCGAACCCGTCTGGCAGGCTTGCAGCCAGCGCCCCATGCAAGCGCTGCAGCCGGGCCGGCCACACTGCGCGCCCAATGCCCGCATAGGCAGCATCGGGCACCGTCAGCCCAGATGCCCGCAAGGCCGCAATCGCCAGCCCGGCATTTTCAATCTGGTGCGCGCCCAGCAACGATGGGCGCGGCAAGGCCAGCGCGCCACCAGCATCGCAAAACGTAAGCCCGCTGGCCGTGTCGGTTACATCCCAATCAACACCGCGTGCCAATAGTGGCGCACCCACAGCACCCGCCACCCCGCGCAACACCGCCATCACCTCCGGCGGTTGCCAACCAGTCACCACCGGGCAACCTGCTTTTATAATGCCGGCCTTTTCGCCGGCAATCTGTGCCAGCGTATCGCCCAAAAAATCGCGATGATCGAAACTAATCGACGTTATCACGCACGCTGCCGGCCGTGCCACCACATTGGTGGCATCAAACCGCCCGCCCAAACCCACTTCAACCACGCATAAATCAGCGGCGTTACGTGCAAAAAGCACAAACCCCGCCGCCGCCAGTACCTCAAACACGGTGATCGCGGCGCCATCATTAATCGCCTCAATCTCGCTCAACACTGCAACCAGCGCCGCTTCGCGCACCTGCGCACCCGCCACCCGAAACCGCTCGGTCAAGCGCACCAAATGCGGCGACGTGGTCACGTGCACGCACATGCCCGCTTGTTCACCAATCGCACGCAAAAACGCACACGTGCTGCCTTTGCCGTTGGTGCCGGCCACGTGCACCACAGGCGGCAAATGCCGCTCCGGGTTACCCAGCGCATCCAGCAGGCGCTGCACCCGATCCAAACTCAAATCAATCAGTTTGGGATACAGCAGATGCAATCGGGAAAGTATCGCTTCCGCCCGCCCCGCCCCTGGTTCCAATTTCAAACTCGGGTGCGCGCTCACGCAGCTTTGGGTGCGCCCACACCCGCACGCCGGCCACGCAGCAGGCCAATCACCCGGGCGAGCGTTGCCGGCATCTCCACCCGCTTCACCACCATATCCACAATGCCATGATCATGCAGATATTCAGCGCGCTGAAACCCCTCGGGCAGGGTTTCACGCACGGTTTGTTCAATCACCCGCGCGCCAGCAAAGCCAATCAACGCGCCAGGTTCAGCAATGTGAATATCGCCCAGCATGGCAAAACTTGCGGTAACCCCACCCGTGGTAGGATCGGTCAGCACCACAATAAACGGCAAATGCGCATCGCGCAGCATCATTGCCGCAATCGTTGTGCGCGGCATTTGCATTAGGCTCACCGCCCCTTCCTGCATGCGCGCACCACCGCTTGCGGTAAAAATCACCAGCGGGGCTTCCTGCAAAATGGCCAGCCTGGCACTGGCAACAATACCTTCGCCAACGGCAGCCCCCATCGATCCACCCATAAATTCAAACGCCATAGCGGCAACCACCGCGCGTTCACCGCCGATGGTGCCGTGCGCGGCCACAATGGCATCTTCCAGCCCAGTGCGGGCACGCGCTTCACGCAACCGTTCCGAATACCGTTTTTGGTCACGAAACGCCAAAGGATCAGCCGGCACTTTCGGCAATTCAATGCGGGTAAACTGGCCGCCATCAAAGGTGTAGCCTAAGCGCGCCAGCGCGCCCACCCGCATATGGTGGCCGCAATGCGGGCACACCCGCTGCAAACGATCCAGCTCTTTTGAAAAAATCATCTGCTGGCAGGCCGAACATTGGCTCCACAGATTATCCGGCACTTCCGGGCTTTGGCGCAGCAGGGTGCGTATCCGCGGGCGCACATATTCGGTAAGCCAGCTCATGCCATCTCTCCCAGGGTCATGCGGGGGGTCACGTGGGGGGTCATGCGGGCGGCGCGCACACCCTCAGCCAACGCCCGCACCTGGTCCAGCACCTGGCGCACCGTGGTCGGGGAAGCCCAGCCATGCTCATCTAAACTCGCAGCCAACGTATCAATCAAGGCGGATGCCACCACCGCGCCATCGGCCGCCCGCACCGCTTCCGCCGCTTGCGCCGGGCTACGCACACCAAACCCCACTGCAATCGGCAAATCGGTCACCCGCCTAATCCGCGGAATGGCCGCGTGCAGTTCAGCCGCACTTGCCGTGCGCGTGCCGGTAACCCCAGTTATACTCACGTAATACACAAACCCCGAACTACCCGCCAACACCAGCGGCAGGCGCGCATCATCGGTTGTGGGCGCCACCAGGCGAATAATATCAATGCCGTTGTCTGCCGCCGGCCCGGCTAAAATGGCTGCTTCCTCGCTCGGCAAATCCACCACAATCAGCCCATCAACGCCGGCGCAACGCGCATCTACGCAAAATCGTTCTGGCGTATAAGCTAAAATCGGGTTCAAATACCCCATCAAAATAACCGGTGTTACATCATCCTCGCGGCGAAACTCCTGCACCATGGCAAGGGTTCCGGCCAAGGTGGCGCCGGCATTCAGCGCCCGCCGCCCGGCCATCTGAATGGTCGGGCCATCCGCCATAGGGTCAGTAAACGGCATGCCGATCTCAATCAAATCCGCCCCCGCGCCGGGCATACCAGAAAGGATCGCCGCCGATGTTTCCGGGTCGGGGTCGAACGCTTCCAAAAACGGGATCAGCGCGCCACGCCCCTCGGCACGCAATTGCGCAAATTTAGCAGCAATGCGGCTCATAGGTCCGCCCCCAAATGATGCGCCACAGTAAAGATGTCTTTATCGCCGCGCCCCGACAAATTCATCAGAATAATCTGATCGCGCCCCATGGTTGGTGCCAGTTTAACAATATGCGCAATCCCATGGGCACATTCCAGCGCCGGGATAATACCCTCAGTTTTACTGCACAGTTGAAAACCCGCCAGCGCCTCGGTATCGGTAATGCCAACATACTCAGCCCGCCCAATATCGTGCAGCCACGCATGTTCCGGCCCAATCCCTGGGTAGTCCAATCCGGCACTTATGCTGTGCGCCTCAGTAATCTGCCCATCGTCATCCTGCAGCAAATACGTGCGGTTGCCGTGCAACACGCCAGGGCGGCCACGTGCAATACTCGCCGCGTGCTGCCCGCTATCCAACCCGTGCCCGGCCGCCTCCACCCCAATCAACCGCACCGCCGCGTCGTTCAAAAATGTATGGAAAATCCCCATCGCATTCGATCCGCCACCAACCGATGCGATCACCACATCGGGCAGCCGCCCTTCGGCCGCCATCATTTGCTCGCGCGATTCCTCGCCAATAATTTTCTGAAAATCCCGCACCATGGCCGGGTACGGGTGCGGCCCTGCAACTGTGCCAATCAGGTAATACGTATCCGATACATTCGCCACCCAATCACGCATGGCATCATTCATCGCGTCTTTTAATGTCGCAGCCCCAGAGCTAACCGCTTTTACCTCAGCCCCCAGCAAGCGCATGCGAAACACATTGGGTTTTTGCCGCTCAACATCCACCGCCCCCATGTAAATGGTGCACGGCAACCCCATCAATGCGCACACCGTGGCGGTGGCAACGCCATGTTGGCCAGCACCAGTTTCCGCAATAATCCGGGTTTTGCCCATGCGCTTGGCCAGCAATATCTGCCCCATGCACGAATTGATTTTATGCGCGCCGGTATGGTTCAGTTCTTCGCGCTTGAAATAAATTTTAGCGCCGCCCAAATGCGCAGTCAGCCGCTCAGCAAACCACAGCGGGCTGGGCCGCCCAACATAATGTTTCAAATACTCGTCCAACTCGGCCTGAAAGCTGGGGTCGGCGCGCGCCGCATCATACGCCGTTTCCAGCTCCAAAATCAGCGGCATCAGGGTTTCGGCAACAAACCGGCCGCCATACGCGCCAAACCGGCCAGCCTCGTTCGGCCCCTCGGTCAAAGTGTTGGCGCCGCTGCTACCCAAAATATCGTCCACGAAAAACCTCCAAACTCGCCTAAGCCCCGCGCAAATCCGGCGGGGGCGGGGCTACCTTTATTGCGCGTCTTACCCTAGCCGCACCGCCGGGTCACGCGGCTGGGGGGAAGAGTCCTCTTTTTCTGAAGAAAAAGAGGCAAAAAGACTTTTATGCCGGGGGTCGGCGTGTGTGGCGACCACCTGCCTCCGCCATCCACATGGGGGCACGCTGGCAATCTGCCACCCTGGCTTGAGCCGGCGCGGTGCCCCTCCTACCCTGCGGCACGCCACGGCCAGGACCCCCCGCCCATGCTTCGCGCCAACCCCAATTTCACCCCCATTACCCACGATGCGCTCGGCCAGGCCGCAGCCCACGCCGCCGTTTGGCTCGATCTGCTCAGCCCAACCGAGGCCGAACACAGCTTTGCCGAGCTGGCAACCGGCCTGCTCATCCCCGCCCGCGCCGACATCGCCGAAATCGAAACTTCTAGCCGCCTGGCCGAAAGCGCCGGCGTGCTAACGCTCAGCACCCCCATGGTCGCCCCCGGCGCCGATGGCCACTTGGCCGCCACCCCGCTGGGCTTCGTCATGACCGAAACCCGCCTCATCACCCTGCGCTACGGCGAAAACCCGCTGTTCAACAGTTTTGCCGCCCGCTACGTGCCCGGCCCCGCCCCCCGCGGCGCCGAAGCTTTGTTGGGGCTGCTCGAAGCGATGGTCGATCAACTGGCCGACTACCTTGAACACACCGGCGGCACACTGGAAAAAATCAGCGCCCATCTGTTCGATCGCTCGCTCCGCAATGCCGGCAGCGGCCGCAGGCGCGATGCGTTGCTGCGCAACACCCTCACCGACATTGGCCGTTTGGGTGATGTCATCGGCATGCTGCGCGATGCCTTACTCGGCCTTGGCCGCATCGTGCGTTACATCCACGAAACCGCGCTGTTTTTAACCGAAACCGAACGCCGCCGCCTAAAAACCCAAACCCAGGATATTGTCTCACTCACCGATTACGATACGCAGTTAAGCAACAAAGTGCAGTTCGTGCTTGATGCGACGCTGGGTTTTATCAACATCGAACAAAATAACGGCATTAAAGTGCTCACCGTGGTAAGCTTGGTGGGCATCCCGCCCACGCTAGTTGCCAGTATTTACGGCATGAATTTCGAACACATGCCAGAATTACACTGGGCCTGGGGCTATCAATATGCCCTGTTGCTTATTGCTTGTAGCGTGGTGTTGCCGCTGGCGTGGTTTCGCTGGCGCCGCTGGTTGTAACCTGCCCAATCGCCCTCACCACCTTGTGATGCGCGCAATGCAATCCTAGCTTTGCGCCAATCCCTCCGTGTGGTAGCAACGAAACTGCACAATTGCATTCATCCGCCCTGAAACCACTGGGCCGCTATAAGATCTGAGCCAGTTAACAACCGGTGGAGTTTGCCCCATGCCAAAAACCTCATTTAACGTAGCCCTGGTTTGCGCCGCCGCCCTGCTCGCCCCCCACGCCGCCGGCGCCGCCAGCTACACATTGGCCGAAATCACCGCACCCGGTTTTTCCAACATCACGCTCAACAGCCTCAATGCGTCCGGCCAAGCGGTCGGCACCGCTGTGCAAAATGGCAAAATCACCGCGATTATCTACACCAGCGGCACGCTCGCCGCCTTACCCAATTTGCCGGCAGGGTTCGAATACGCCAGCGATCCCGCCCTTGGTTACATGAGCAAAGGCGCCCCCGCCCAAGCCTGGACCCCCTATGCCATCAACGATACCGGCCTCGTGCTCGGCGCGCTCGGCACCGCATTAACTGCCCAAGCCAGTTTCGTTTGGCTGTACAGCCCAACCACCCATATTTTTGGCCACGGCCAGTTTTTGTGGAATTGGACCGATGCGGACACCGCAATCGATGCCGCCGGGCCGCTAAACTTTACCAACACCAGCTGGGCGCTGTTCCGCACCGCGCATTTTTCCCGCAATTATAGTGCCGCCAACGCAACCCGCTTAACCGGCCTTAGCGGCAGCACGGCCTCGTATGTCAGTTTTACCGTGCCCGCCGCTATGAACAATAATAACGTTATTGTCGGCACCTATGGTTTTCTGGCCCAAGACTACCGCATTTTCCGCCACAGCCCAACCGGCCTCACCACCCAAGCCTTCCCGGCAAACCTCACCACAACCATCGGCCTCAATGCGTTTAATGTCGGTGCCATCAACAGCAAAGCCAACATCGCCGGCGATTTTACTGATGGTGCCGGCCACGTTCACGGCTGGTACCAAACCGGCAAAACCGCCCACAGCTTTCTGGCTGAAACCACCCACACCAGCATATCCGTTGCTGCCATGAACATCCAAAACGCCATCGCCGGCACCTATGCCAACACCGATACCAGCCAGTCTGCCTTTGTGCTCACCGCATCCGGCCTGCGGCCCTTGGGCATTTGGCCGGCAACAACGCATCTGCATATTGGTGGCCTGACCGATACCGGCCAGGTGCTGCTGTCGGTCACCGACGGCGCCAGCGTCGCCCACAGCTACATCGGCACCTGCACCGGCACCGGCTGCTAACCAACCGCCGCTGCCGCGCTATAGACAACCCCGCCCCATCGGCGCCAGGTTTCCTGCAAGCAAAATCGCACCAGGAAACCCGCCATGCCAACCGCCCACATCAACGGCCAAACCCTGTTCTTTACCGATACCGGCCCAGAAGATGGCACGCTGGACAAACCCGCGATCATTTTCAGCCACGGCCTGCTGATGAACCACACCATGTTCGCCGCTCAAATAACCGCACTGCGCCAAACCTACCGCTGCATCGCCTGGGATGAACGCGGCCACGGCCGCACCAACGATACCAGCCTGTTCGGCCCCTTCACCTACTGGGATTCGGCCGATGATCTGGCCGGGCTGCTCACCCATCTAGGCATCCACCGCGCCATCCTCGCCGGCATGTCCCAGGGCGGCTTCCTCAGCCTGCGCGCAGCCTTGCGCTACCCAAAAATGGTGCGCGCCCTGATCCTGCTCGATACCCAAGCCGGCGCCGAAGCCCCCGACGCCCAAGAACGCAACACAATCTTCGCCCAAATGTGGGTGCAAGAAGGTGCAACCGACTTTTTGCTCGATAGCGCCGAGCAAATCATCATCGGCCCCAACTACGCCGACATAAACACCTGGCGCGACTACTGGCGCCAATTTCCCCCCGCCAATTTCGCCGCCTGTGTTAACACCCTGCACGGCCGCGAGGATCTCACCCCGCAACTACCCAACATCCACGCCCCCGCCCTAATCGTGCACGGCGATGCCGATGCCGCCATCCCGCTGGAAAAAGCGGAACAACTGGCCGCCGGCCTGCGCGCCAAGCTGGCGGTTATCCCCGGCGGCGGCCATGCCGCCAACATGACCCACGCAGCCTTGGTGAACGCCGAAATTTTGGTGTTTTTGGCGTCCCTTCCCGCCTGATCCCAACACCGCGGCGGCAAAACCCGCCCAATATAGGTGGGCGCCGCACCTGCACCGTGGTTAACTGCGGCATGCACCCCAACCTGCCCGCACCAGTGGCAAAATTCTGCGCGTTTTTTGGCCACCTGCTCACCAGCATTTTCTGGTCGGCAGGGTCGCTGTCGTCGCTCGCGTCCCTGCTCACAGCCCTCGCAATCGGCGTCGGCTACCTGCTGTGGCGCCGCGGCCCCGGGCGCCGGATTGTGCGCCTGGCCGTGCTACGCCGCGCCCTGTTTCCGCACACCTGGTGGGCCGGCCCCTCGGCCCGCGCCGATATCGGCTTTTTTCTGTTCAACACCATGGCCGCCGGCGCCATGTTCGGCTGGGCGATCGTCTCGTTCGCAACCATCCGCACCGCCACCAACGCCCTGCTAACCCATGCGTTTGGCCCGCCGGCGCCAGCGGCTTTACCGCAGCACCTGGCCCCCCTCATCGCCACCCTGGCGCTATTTCTGGCCTACGAATTTGGCTACTGGGTCGATCACTACATCAAACACCACGTGCCCTTTCTGTGGGAATTCCACAAAGTGCACCACACCGCCCAAACCCTGTCGCCGGTCACCGTGTACCGCATGCACCCCATCGACAGCGTGGTGTTCTATAACATCCTCGCCCTCACCACCGGCGCCACCTACGCCACCCTGCACTATGCCTGGGGTGACGCGGCAGCCCCGTTTGCCATATCCGGCACCAACATCGTGCTGCTTGCCTTCGGCTACGTGGTCATCCACCTGCAGCACACCCACATCTGGCTGCCCATCCGCGGCATTTGGGGCCGCATCCTGCTCAGCCCGGCCCACCACCAAATCCACCATTCCGATAACCCAACCCATTTCGGCACCAATTTGGGCAGTTGCCTTTCGGTGTTCGATACAATGTTCGGCACCCTCAGCCTGCCACCAGCCAAACGGCCCCACCTGCGCTTTGGCATCTCACCCGCGCCGGTGCGGCCGCATTCAGTTACAGGCGGGCTGATCACGCCGTTTGTGGCGGCGTTTGGCGTGTTGCGGCCACAACGGGCTGTAAGAATCTACTTTTCTGAAGAAAAGTAGCAAAAGACTTTTGTATGTTTGGGGCAATGGGGGGCGCATCAGTGTGCCACTAAATCCTTGGCTAGGACGTGATCGCAAAAGAGGCTGGCGCCTACCGTAAAGCGGCGGCCGGCGATGTGGCAAAAACCTTGGCGCGCGTAAAACGCCAGCGCCTTGGCATTGCCTTCGTGGGTGCCTAGCACCATCCGCGGCGCCCCTAACACTTGCGCATGCGCAATCGCCGCCGCCATTAACCGGTAGCCCAACCCCTGTCCGTGAAATCGTGATAACGCGTAAATGCGCAGCACCTCCACATCGTCCGGGCTTGGCCCCTCCACCGGCAGGCTTGCCGGGATCAGCACCAAATAGGCAACCGGCGCCCCCACCGCCGTTTGCGCCAGCCACACCGCGCAGGTGGGATCGGCCAACCAGGCGGCATACACCTGCGCCGCATGTTTTTCCCGGCAATGCGCAATCATATCGGTGCCGGGAATAAGCTCGGCATAGGTTTCCAAAAAACTGGCAGCCCCCACCAGCGCAAGGGCTGCGGCATCATCGGCATTGGCGCGGCGTAGTGTGATCACTGGGGTCATAGTTGGGGTCATGGCCCGCTTCTATCGGCCCCCCACCTGCCCTGCCAAGCCCCTGCCGGGCACAGCATTTGCCTCGATAGCCCGGCGACAGCCAACGCGCGCAATCGCGGCAAGCACGGATTTTTCGCCAAAAGCGCAATCTGTGATTGTGCAATGGGTTGCAAGGTGAATACTCTGCACGATCCGGCGCCACCGATGCGGGTTATGGGGCATTGGCGGTGGGCAGGCTTAATTTTGGGTGTTGGGAGTTTTTCGGCGATGGCGCATGAACACAATGACGGCTTAAGTGGGGCAGACGCCGCCACGGTCGCCGAAGACAAAAAGATACTGCACAGCATGGGCTACGCGCAGGAACTGGCGCGCAGCATGCACACTTTTCAAAATTTCGCGGTCTCCTTCTCCATCATCTGCATCCTTTCCGGCGGGATCAACTCCTTCGGCCAGGGCATTGGCGGCGTCGGCGGGGCGGCCATCGGCATTGGCTGGCCGATCTGGTCGATTTTTGCGTTGGTGTTTGCCCTCGCCATGGGCCAGATCGGCTCGGCCTACCCAACTGCGGGCGGGTTGTATCACTGGGGGTCTATCCTGGGTGGCCGCTTTGTTGGCTGGCTCACCGCCTGGTTCAACCTAGTCGGCCTGGTCACCGTGCTGGCCGCCATTAACGTTGGCACCTATCTGTATATTGTCGGATCGCTAGTGCCCGCCATGGGCATTGATCCGGCAACCCTTACCCCCACCACCCAGGCGCTGGCGGTGGGTGGCATCACCATCACCCAAGCCCTGTTCAACCATTTCGGCATTAAGCTGACCTCGAAACTGACCGATTTTTCCGGCTACCTGATCTTTGCCGTCACCATCGCCCTGATCGGCGGGCTGCTCTATTACGCGCCGCATCTCGATGTGTCGCGGCTGTATACCTTCAAAAACTACTCGGGCGATGCCGGCGGCGCGGTATGGCCATCCACCAGCAGCATGACCTACCTGTTCCTGCTGGGCATGTTGCTGCCGGCCTACACCATTACCGGCTTCGATGCGTCCGCCCACACGGCCGAAGAAACCGTCGGTGCCAGCCGCGCTATCCCGCGCGGTATGATCCATGCGGTGGTGTGGTCGGCGCTGTTTGGCTACGTGCTGCTATCGGCCATCGTTTTGGCTATGCCAGATGTCGATAAAGGTGCCGCGCAAGGCTTTAATGCGTTCTTCTGGACCATGGACCAGATCATGCCGCACAGCCTGAAAATCGCGCTGTATGTTGGCATCGCGCTGTCGCAATACCTCTGCGGCCTGGCAACCGTTACCTCGGCTAGCCGTATGATGTTCGCCTTCGCTCGCGATGGTGGCCTGCCGATGTCGGGCATGCTGAAAACCGTGCACCCCAAACACCGCACACCGGTGGCGGCGATCTGGACCGCCGCTATCCTGTCCATCGCGTTTACCCTGTCGGCCGGCGTCTATTCCACCATCGCCGCCGTCTGCACCATGTTCCTCTATCTGTCCTACGTGCTGCCCATCGGCGCCGGTTTGTTCGCCTATGGCCGCACCTGGACCGATTTTGGTCCCTTCCACCTGAAAGGTTTCTACCCTGTGGTGGCGGTGCTTTCCATCATCGGCGCGATCATCCTGGTCTATGTCGGCGTGCAGCCGCCGAACGACTACAACGTCAAAGTGATCGCCGTTGTTCTGGTGGCGGCCGCAGTGATGTGGTTCGGGCTGGAACGTAAACGTTTTGCCGGCCCGCCGATTGGCGAAATGGCAAAGAAACGCCTGGCAGAAATCGCCGCAGCCGAAGCTGCGGTTGGCGAAACCTAAGGTAGATGACCAAACCCACGGGCGCGCGGCTATCTGGCCACGTCGCCTTAGTATCCGGGGGGGCGGGCGGCTGCGGTGCGGCCGCCTCGCGCCTTTTTGCGTGCGAAGGGGCGGCGGTGGGCATTATCGACCGCAACCCCGACGCGGGTGAAGCCCTGGCCGCCGAATTAACCAGCGCCGGCCACACCGCCTTTTTCGCCGCCGCCGACGTATCTGATGCCGCCCAGGTGACCGCCGCCGTTAGCGCCGTGCGCCAAACCCTTGGCCCGATCACCAAATTGTTCAATCATGCCGGCACGCTGATCGTAAAACCGTTTTTGCAAACCACCGAAACCGAGTGGGATTGGCTGATGGCGGTGAACGTGAAAAGCATGTTTTTGGTCACCCGTGCCGTGCTGCCAGATATGCTGGCGGCAGGCGGTGGCGCCATTGTTTGTACCAGCTCCATTTCAGCAGTGGCGGCAACGCCGATGGAAGTTTTGTATGGCGCCACCAAAGGCGCCTGCCACATGTTTGCCCGCGCCATTGCGGTTGAATTCCGCGATCGCGGCGTGCGTTGTAATGCGGTTTGCCCCGGCTTTATCCGCACCCCGCATGGGCTTCGCGAAGTAGAACAGTTGCAAGCGTACGGCGTGGATGTTTCTGATGCCGCCCTTGCCGCCCAGCAAGGCCGCATGTGCGAACCTGAAGAAGTTGCTCGGGCTGCCCTCTTTTTACTCTCCGATGAGGCGAGTTTTATCAACGGCACGCATGTGTTCGTGGATAACTGTTTTACTGCGGTTTAAGGTATCGCCGCACTGGCGGCCGCAGTTCCCAAATGGCCGGATGCCGCATCTTCTTTTAAGGAAACGCCGGTCAGGCCAATGCGGCTGGCTTCGGTCATCAACCAGGCCAGCTTGTGGGCGGCTTCGTCATAGCTCAGCCCGTGCGGATGGATATTGGAGATGCAGTTGCGTTCCGAATCCGCCCGGCCGACGCGCGGCGCAAAAGTCAGGTAAATCCCCAAACTATCCTGCACCGACAGCCCCGGCCGTTCGCCGACCAGCAGCACGCTAAACCGCGCGCCCAGCGCCTCGCCGACCTCATCACCCAGCGCCACCCGCGCCTGACGGGCCAGCACCACAGGGGCAATGCGCCAGCCGGCCAAACGCTTGATGGCCGCCTGCACCATCAGGGCCGCGTGCGCCGAAACCGCGCTGGCCGACAGCCCATCGGCGACGACAAATACGCAATCCCACTGATCCTTGGTCAATACTTCGAGGCTTTCCGGTGCCAGCCGCCGGCCCAGATCGGGGCGCAGCAAATAGGTTGGCCGGTCGGGCACGCGTGATGCCACATGCAGCACCTTGTGGGGGGCTAAATCGGCTTCGATCGCGGCAAAATCCGCCGCCCCATGCACCGCATCACGGGCGCGGGCATGGGCCAGTTGAAAATCGAGCGATGCTTTTGTCGGCAGCGCATCGCCGGCGCGGCCCAGCCCGATGCGGGCGCGGGTGTTGCTGCGAAAGCGATCCCAAACATCGGCCACCTTAACCTGCCAACAAACGCTGCACCGCGCGTGGTGCCGGTGGTGCCAGCCTGCCGACCCTATCCAGCATGTCCATGCGTGCCAGCCAATCATCAAACTCTGGTGCTGCGCGTTTGCCGGTTAAGTGGCGCAACCCCAAAATATCGTGGTACGACAGGCTTTGGTAATTCAGCATAATATCATCGGCACCGGGCACGCCGATGAGGAAATTTACCCCGGCATTGGCCAGCAGAATCATCAGCGTATCCATGTCATCCTGATCGGCTTCGGCGTGGTTGGTGTAACACACATCGCAGCCCATCGGCACGCCGAGCAGCTTGCCGCAAAACACATCTTCCAAACCTGCACGAATAATCTGCTTGGCATCGAACAAATATTCCGGCCCGATAAACCCAACCACGGTGTTCACCAGCAGCGGTTTAAACACTCTGGCAACGCCGTAGGCGCGCACTTCCAGGGTTTGCTGATCGCAGCCGTGATGGGCGCCGGCGGACAGCGCGCTACCCTGGCCGGTTTCGAAATACATCACGTTATCGCCCACTGTGCCGCGGCCTAGGCTCAGTGCCATCTCGCGCGATTGCGCGAGTAGATCGAGCGTGACCCCAAAGCCTTCATTGGCGCCCTGGCTGCCGGCGATCGACTGAAACACCAGATCGAGCGGCGCGCCGCGCTCGATTGCCGCCATCGACGTGGTGACGTGCGCCAGCACACAAGATTGCGTGGGAATATCAAAGCGCTGACGCAGCTCATCGAGCATATCCAGTAGGCGTATGCAGGCATCGACGTTGTCGCTGGCGGGGTTAATGCCGATCACCGCATCGCCCATGCCAAACAGCAAGCCATCCAAGGTGGAACCAGCAACCCCGATGGGGTCATCGGTTGGGTGATTGGGTTGCAGGCGGCTGGCCAAAACGCCGGGGCCACCCAGGCTGGTGCGAAACCCGGTGAGCACCTGGGTTTTGGCGGCAACGCTGACCAATTCCTGGTTGCGCATTAGCTTGGAAACGGCGGCCACCATTTCGGGCGTCAGCCCCGGTGCCAAGGCGGATAAATGGGCGGTGTCGGCGTCGTAGCTAAGGATGTGTTCGCGGAGCTCCCCCACGGTGAGCGACGACACCGGCGCAAAGGCGGCGCGATCGTGGCTGTCGATAATCAGCCTGGTGACATCGTCATCTTCGTAGGGGATTAGCGCTTCGGTTAAAAATGTTGCCAGCGGCAAATCGGCCAGCGCCATTTTCGCCGCCACCCGGCGCACAGCACTACTGGCGGCGACGCCGGCGAGCTGGTCGCCCGAGCGGTGGGGGCTTGCGCAGGCCATGAGGTCGCGCAGGTCGGAAAAGAGGTGGCGCTCGCCACCTAGGGTGAAGCTATAGCCGGGCATGGGGGGAGTATAGCGCCCGCCGGCCGCGTGGCAACGATTTCAGCGTTGGCACCGGCTACGCGCTTGATAGTATGATGCCGCAATGATCCTGCCGCGCCGTGTGTTTCGCGATTTATTGCTCGGCCGGGCCACGGTGCGGGTGGTGGTGGCAAGCCTGCCAACCGAGATCGCTGCTCAGTTATCGGCTAACACAAGCGATGTGTGGTTGGCGCGCGATTACGCCCTAAAGCTGCGCGACCGGCATAACGTCGGGTATGAGAATCTCCGCCTGGTGCAGGCCGCGATCGATCACGGTCATTGTCTATTGGGCAAAGCTGATAACCATCTTGAGTTCATCTATTTTGATGATCAGAATAGCAATCGCCCGTGGCTACTGGTGATTAAATCTGCACGCTGGGGGCAGGAGGTTTGGCTTGTGTCGCTGTATCGCACCCACCGCCAGCAGATACAGTCGAAATTGCGGCGCCACCGGATGCTGCGCGAACACCGCGGCTAAACACGCGAAACGGGCAAGGTAATAGCCGGCGGTTGCTGCCCTGCAACCGCCAAGCTGATTTGGCCGAGGGCCTCCAAGGCTCCCTCTCATCCACGTCCCGGCAATTGGCAAACCGGTCGGGCACGGCATGGAGAGTCACCGTGTCGCCACCGCCCGTATGGCACATACGCCAAATAAAGGCAACAGAATCAGGTGGTTGTTAACAAGCCATTGAACCGACTCAGGTTTTGCGGCGCGATCACGCCACCCAAGCCGCGTTCTGCAGCACCACGCGATACAAATCGGGATCAGCGAACGTCACCCCCACCTGCTCCCAATATGGATTTTCCGCGGTAACCGGCGCGTAGCCCGCAGCCATCATGCGCGCAACCGCCGCGCGCCAAACGCCCGCATCCGGCAGATAAAACACCAGCAAATGCTCGCCCGAGGGCGCGCCACCGGCTTTGTGCCCAACCCTGCTGGTAAATTCCAAATGATAGGGCGCGCCAGGCAAGCCCAGCATTACCCCATCAAACCCATCATGATCGGCAAAGCGGCCGATTTCGGCAAAACCCAAGCCATCACAATAAAACCGCACCACCGCGGCAAGCTGGTCGGTAGGGCGGGCGATGCGCAACACGGCTGTGCCAAGCATCGCCTGCCGCTCCAATCAGGTGTTCATCGCATCGAAGAAATCCTGGTTGGTTTTGCTGTATTTGAGCTTGTCCAACAAGAAATCCATCCCGTCGCTGGCGCCCATTGGGTTGAGGATACGGCGCAGCACCCACATTTTGGAGAGTGTTGCTTTATCCACCAGTAGTTCTTCCTTACGGGTGCCGCTTTTGGTGATGTCGATCGCTGGAAAAGTGCGTTTATCGGACAGCTTGCGATCGAGAATAATCTCGGAATTGCCGGTGCCTTTGAATTCCTCGAAGATAACCTCGTCCATGCGGCTGCCGGTATCGATCAGGGCGGTGGCGATAATGGTCAGGCTGCCGCCTTCTTCGATATTACGCGCGGCACCAAAAAACCGCTTTGGCCGCTGCAACGCATTCGCATCGACACCGCCGGTGAGCACCTTGCCCGATGATGGCACCACGGTGTTGTAGGCACGCGCCAAACGAGTGATGGAATCGAGCAAAATCACCACGTCGCGCTTGTGTTCAACCAGACGTTTGGCTTTTTCCAGCACCATTTCGGTGACCTGCACGTGGCGGGTGGCTGGTTCGTCAAACGTGCTGGCGACCACTTCCCCTTTGACCGTGCGCGCCATGTCGGTGACTTCTTCGGGCCGCTCATCGATCAGCAGCACGATGAGAAACACTTCGGGGTGGTTGGCGGCAATGGCCGTTGCGATGCTCTGCAACATCACCGTTTTACCGGTGCGCGGCGGCGCCACAATCAACGCGCGCTGGCCCATGCCGATGGGGGCAACCAAATCAATCACCCGCGGGGTGTGATCTTTCTGCGGGCCTTTTGCGGTGCTTTGGAAATTTTCCATTTCCATTTTTAAGCGGCGGTCGGGATATAGTGGTGTCAGATTGTCGAAATTGATCCGGTGTTTTACCGCTTCCGGGTTTTCAAAGTTCACCGCTTCAAGTTTAAGCAGGGCGAAATAGCGCTCGCCATCTTTCGGCGCGCGAATTTGCCCTTCGACCGTGTCGCCAATGCGCAAACCATACCGGCGCACTTGGGTGGGGCTGACATAAATATCGTCCGGCCCGGGCAAATAATTGCTCTCCGGGCTGCGTAAAAAACCAAACCCGTCGGACAAAATTTCCAACGTGCCGCTGCCGTGGATCGCCTGGTCGTTTTCGGCCAGGGTTTTCAAAATCGCGAACATCATATCCTGCTTGCGCAGGGACGAGGCGTTCTCAATTTGTAGCGATTCGGCGTAACTCAGCAGGTCGGCCGGGGATTTGGCTTTAAGCTCAGCAAGATGCATTCAACGCGCCTAAAAAGGGGGAAAAGGGACGCCAAAACCCTAAAAAGTAAGGCGTCAAACCGCTGGCGGGCCAGCGATCACGGCTGTTCGGGCACACAATGATAACCCACCAGCCGATAAAGAAGAGGAAGGCATGCACCTGGGGACCCAGGATCGCCTGTCGGCAGAGTTGGCACATAACCGGGCGCAGTTCAAGGGGCGCCAAAGCGGGGCACGGCAATCGGGTGAATGCCCAAAAAAGTAAGAATTTTCTTTTTGACTTCCGAAAAAAGAAACAAAAAAGACTTTTTTGACGCTAGTTCGGGGCGCGCGGTGACAGGGTTGCCCCAGGCACAGCATTACAAAAGTCTTTTTGCTTCTTTTTCGGAAGACAAAAGAAGAGTCTTACTTTCACCCGATTGCCCTGACTTATCGGGCAGCGGGAGCTGCGGACCGTCGGGCCCCGGGTTTTCACCCGGGCTACGGCGGGGAGGTGGCGCGGGGATCGGGGGCGACGTCGTCGAAATCGTCGTTGTAATCTGGGGGGTCGTAGGTGGTGAAGAGAAATTCGTCTGGCCGTTTGGTGAAATCGATGTCGATGCCGAGGTCTTCGCAGATGTTGATGAGGAGATCGGGGATTTCGATGGTTTGGTCGGGGTCGGCGGCCAAATGTTCGTCGGCGCGGGCAGTGGTTTCGCGCAGGAGGGCGGCGCGGTCGGGGTGGCCGGTGGTGACCAGGCGCAAGCCCTCTTGCAGCTTGGCGCGGCGGGGGTCTGGCGGCTGGCGCATGGGGGCGCGGGATGTGTTGGCGGTGTTGGACGTGCCTGCGGCGCTGGCGGCAAGGCGCGCTTCGAGGGCTATGCAGTCTCGCACTATGGCGGCGAGGCGGGTGAAGAGCACGGCTGGGTCGGCTGGTTTGGCGGATGAGGGTGTGGACGGGCGACTCGCGAGAGGACGCGGCGCAGGGGCGGGGTTTGCGTGGGATTCCGCCGGTTCGCGATCCGCTTGCGGCTCGGCCGGCTGGGTGAGTGACGGTTGTTCGGGTTCGGCCCAGTCGGTCAGGGTGCGGGCGGCGGCGGCGCGGGCCAAGCCCATGGCGAGGTCCGCCAGTTCCGCGCACAGGCGCATGTGGCGCTGCGTGCGGTCTTCGGCGTCTGGCGGTTGACTGGGCTGGGTTGGGATCACGATGCTTCGCGCTTACTGTTAGTTAACAATAATAACGATACTGTATGACCGGCTATCTAGGCAAGTGTTTTTTGTGTGCATAGTGTTTTTAGGAGTTATTTTGGGTAACTACTTTGGCCGCTTGCTCAGGTATCCCACGGGTTGAGGAGGGCGACTCGTGTTGTCTCAAAATCGCCGGTATCGCGCGATACCAGCGCCAAGCCATGGTGCACGGCGGTTGCGGCAATGATGGGGTTGGATTGGGAAAAAATATGACCCGACTTGCGGCCGTCTTCGACCAGGGGAGTCGCCACTTAAACATAATGTCTTCGCTAACCGGTAGCACGCGCTGATCGAACATCGGCCGCACCTTATGCGCAAGCCAAGCGTTCAACTCAGCGCGGCGAGAGGCGTCGGGCGCGCGTTCGATACCGAAGCGAATTTCCGCGAGCGTGACGGCACTTACGCACAGCAGGTCCAGTGGTTGGCTGGCAATGAAGGTCCGGACTTTCGGTGCCGGTTTTGGACGGCGAAGTTCGGAGAGGATATGTGTGTCGCGCAGCCAGCCCGTCACCGATCGACCCCGCGCACCCGCATTGGCTCGCGTGACGGATCAATGTCGCATTCGCGATAAGGAGACTGTTGCATGCAGCCGCGCGACCAAACACCAGCGGTGCCGATGACCTTCGAATGATCCTGCTCGATACGAAATTGGTATCGGAGCCGTGGAAGCCCAAGCGTGATGCGCACGTGGTGGCGTGGATCGATGCCCAAGCGGTCGAGACATTATATTTGTCTGCCGTTACGGTGGCAGAGTTGCGTTTCGCCATTGCGGCGATGCCGGTGGGACAGCGGCGCCGCGTTCTGCATGACCGCTTGGAAGGGGAGCTGCTGGCAGTGTTTGCGGGGCGTGTTCTGCCCTTCGATCTGGACGCGTCGCGCGCCTATGCTGACCTCATGGCAAAGACAAAAATCGCGGGACTGGCGATCAGCATGGCCGATGGCAACTCGCGGCGATTGCCGCGGCGCGCGGCTTTTTTGTGGCCTCGCGCGATGTTGCGCCGTTTGACGCGGCTGGTGTCGGCTTTATCAACCCATGGGCGGCCGCGCCCTAACGGGGGGCAGTTTTGCGCGCATCCGGGGTCATTCCGTTACCCAAGCGACCAACGCCAAAGCGGACATGGCGAGACGAAGGACTATCCGGTAGGGCAGATAAGCTGGTGCGCCATCCGCCATCTTCCCCGGCGCAATTGGATATATGGTGTTCGCTTATCCCTCTATTGTTTCCGCTAGCGACTTGCGGCGGCGGATGACGCAAGAGCTTATCCGCCCTACGGCGCGCTGATTAGCCGCGGCGGTAGGTTACAGCGCTGCCATCTGCCCCGGTCGCATCCAAGGCCGCCCAAACATTTTCGGTATCATACCAATCCTTGATTGGCGTTTTGCCGTCCAGCGCGAAACCTGTGGCTTTGATGGTGCGGCCATTGCCGAGCGTAATCGTGGCGGTGCCGTGGTGGCGAACGGGCGCGGTGATGGCGTCGCCAAATTGCGGATGGAACAGTTTTGTGCCGGGCGCCAGCATGGCCCAATGGGTCAGCGGCCGGGCGTCGGGGGGCAGCAGGAGGTCTGGTTTGCCGGTGGTTTGCACCAGCACGGCCTGGCCCGTGCGCTGCGCGCGCAGGGCGGTGCGTGTGCCACCTTCGGTGGTTTCGGTATGTAGCGACGCGAACTGGCCGTCTCGCCAAACTTCGACACCCTCGTGATGGTAGCGAAACAGCGTGATGAAACCGAAGCCGAGGCGGAAGTTTACGGCCATGCGGATGGTGAGATCTGCGCCGCTGGTGGTAAAAGTGAGGTCGTGTGTGCCAAGCGGTGTGCCATTGCGAAACGCTGCAAAGCTCAGTCGGCCGCCCGGTGGCACGCCGGGCACGCCTGACACACTAGGCCCGATCGCGGCGGCGACTCGCGGCACACAGGCGACGGCCGCTAGCCCACCTAGCAGGCCACGGCGCAGCATCACAACGGGCGAAGGACGCAAGAGATGCGGCATGATCTCCTCAGGCACACACTAGTCATATGGGCGGCCATCTGACGCTGGCAATGGGTCGGCGCGGGCCGGTGAGATAACCACAGGTGCGGGGGTTTGCGCGCTAGGCGAGTTTGGGCACGCAAAACAGCCGCGTGCCGGATTGCGCTTTCGCGGCGGCGTCATGGCACCGGTTACGGCATAGCGGGCACGATCGTTTGAAACAGACCCTAAAATGACCAAGGACCACGGGCGTTTTACGCACGCCTTGCCTGGCGGTTACACCACCAGCGCACGCTCCAGCGCATCCAGCCCTTCTTCCAGCACCGCATCCTCCACCGTCAGCGGCACCAAAATGCGGATCACATTGCTGTAAATCCCGCAGCTCAGCAGCACCAACCCTTCCGCCAGCGCTTTTGTGGTCACCCGTTTGGTGGCCTCGGCATCGGGCTCGCCACTGCCGCGGCCCTTAAAAATCTCAAACCCGATCATCGCGCCAGGGCCACGAACGGCGCCGATCGGTAGGGTGTCGTTGCGCGCTGCCATCATTTCCAGCCGCGTTTTGATGCGCGCGCCAATCACATTGGCGCGGTCGCATAAATTTTCTTCCGCGATCACATCCAACACGGCAAGGGCTGCAGCACATGCAATCGGGCTGCCGGCATAGGTGCCGCCTAACCCCCCCAGTTCTGGCGCCTGCATCAACGCATCGCGGCCGATAACGCCGGCCAGCGGAAAACCGCCGGCCAACGATTTGGCCACCGTCACCAGATCAGGTTCCACACCCGTATGTTCAATGCCAAACATTTTTCCGGTGCGGGCAAAGCCTGATTGCACTTCGTCGGCGATCAGCAAAATGCCGTGTTGATCACAAATTTTGCGCAGCGCCTGCATCAGCTCGGTGGGGGCGACATAAAACCCGCCCTCGCCCTGGATCGGTTCAATAATAATGGCGGCGACCCGGCTGGGTTCGATATCGGCGCGAAACAGAAAATCCAGCGCCTTTAAACTTTCGGCGACGGTGACGCCGTGGTGTTCGATTGGGAACGGCAAATGGTAGATTTCTGCCGGAAACGGCCCAAAGAGGCGTTTATAGGGCAGGGTTTTACCGGTTAGCGCGCTGGTCATGATGGTGCGGCCGTGAAACCCGCCGGCGAACGCGATAATACCGCTGCGGCCGGTGGCGGCGCGGGCGATTTTTACCGCGTTTTCTACCGCTTCCGCGCCGGTGGTGAAAAATATTGTGCGCGCCTTCCCGCTGAATGGTGCCAGGGCGTTTAAGCGCTCGGCCAGTTCCACGTAAGGCTCATAGGGCAGCACCTGCACGCAGGTATGGGTGAAGCGGTTCATCTGCTCGGTTGCCGCCGCAATTACCTTTGGGTGGCAATGCCCGGTGTTGAGCACCGCAATGCCGCCGGCGAAATCGATGTAGCGGCGGCCTTCGACATCCCACACTTCGGCGTTTTTGGCGCGCTGTGCGTACACTTGCGTCGCATGCCCCAGCGTGCGTGGGATCGCCGCGGTGCGGCGGGCGTGAAGCTCTGCGTTGGTGGCCATGATTTTGGTGTTCCCTGTGCAACCGGGTGGATTGTGATCACATTACAGGCGGACGGTGTGGGCGCAACCCACCGGGCGCCTGTGCGCGATGGGACGATGCTAACATATCCCCGCTGCCGCCGGCGGCAATGCTATACCCTCGCAAGCGCACGCACCGGAGCCGCCCCGCCATGACCACCGCCCATGACCATGTCTTCCTCGCCCCCAGCCACGCCGCCCGCGAACGCCGCACCTGGGCGGTGATCGGCCTGTGCAGCGCCATGATGATTGCCGAAATAGCCGGCGGCTGGGCGTTTGGCTCGATCGCGCTGATCGCCGATGGGCTGCACATGAGCACCCATGCCGGCGCCTTACTGCTGGCAGCCCTGGCCTACACCTACGCCCGCCGCCACGCGCACGACCCGCGCTTTGCCTTCGGCACTGGCAAATTCGGCGATCTGGCGGGGTTTGCCAGCGCCATTATTCTGGCGATGATCGCACTGCTGGTGGGGTACGAAGCGGTTACCCGGCTGTTCAACCCGGTGGCGATTAATTTCAACCAGGCGATTCCCATCGCGGCCGTGGGCCTGGCGGTAAACCTCGCCAGCGCCTGGCTGCTGGGCGCCGGGCACCACCAGGACGGGCATGGGCATGATGACCATGGGCATCATCACGATCATGATCACGAACATGGGCACAGCAAATCCCATCGCGACAACAATATGCGCGCCGCCATTGTGCACGTTATCGCCGATGCCGCGGTGTCGGTTTTGGTTATCATCGGCCTGGTGCTGGCCCGCACGTATGGCCTGCTGTGGATGGACCCCGCCGCCGGCATTATCGGCGCCGTGGTTATTGCCAGTTGGGCGTACGGCCTGATCGGCGATACTGGCGCGATCCTGCTCGACATGACCGCCGATCATGGCCTTGCCGCCAAGCTGCGCGCCATTATCGCCGAACAAGGCGACGAGCTTAGCGACCTGCATCTGTGGCGCGTCGGGCCGGGGCATTTGAGCGCGATCCTGGAAATTCGCGTTCAGGGTGGGTTAGGCACCAGCCGCACGGCCGCCTTCTACCGCGCCCGGCTGGCCGAGCTGCCCATGCTCAGCCACGTCACCATCGAGATTGTTCACCCCGCCGGCTAAACCGTAACGCTTGAAACCCTTACGCTTGAAACCCTTACGCTTGAAACCCTTACGCTTGAAACGGGGCGCCAATCGCTGCATGCAAGCGACCATGCGCACGCGCCCAGCCCCACTGCTTGTTTGCTTAATGCTGTTGGCGCCGTGGCAGACCCGCGCCATGCCGTTTGCCCCGCCCACCACAGATCCCGCCCTAAACATCCTGACCAACCCCGGACCAGATACGGGACTAGACATCGGCACCAGGGCCGGCCTTGCCGCCGCCGTGATGGCCGAAGCCCGGCGCCAGGGCGTGCCACCGGCGCTGGCCGATGCGGTCGCTACCATCGAAACCGGCTACAACCCGTGGGCAACCGGCAGTTCCGGCGAAATCGGCCTGATGCAGATTCTGCCGGCAACCGCACGCAGTTTGGGCTTTCGCGGCGTGCCCGCCGATTTGTTTGATGCCACCACCAATATTCACTTCGCGGTGGCCTACCTTGCGCGCAGCTGGGCTGCCAGCGGCGGCAATGTCTGCCGCGCGCTGATGAAATACCGTGCGGGGCTGGGGCAGGATGGCTATTCGGCGCTGTCGTTGCAGTATTGCGGCCGCGCCATGGCCTACCTTACCCGCACCAACGCTGATCTCGCCCGCGGCCCTGGCGCCACCATGCCGGCAGGGGTGACCATGCCAGATCCGTTCGCCATTGCCATTGGTCCCGCGCTGACCGCAAGCTTTTATCATCGCCCCTATCATGGCCCGTGGCGGCCGCCGGCGTTGGGCTATCAGTATCATCGCAGCCAAGCCCGCCAAGTATCCGCGCTTGCCGCCCGCATCGATGCGCATCGCCGCCCGCTTTATGGTAACCCGCCCGCTGCCGCCGCACCGGCGGACGATTAACCGCCCAACAGGAGCCTGCCCCCCATGACCACACCACCGCGCCCCGTTATGCTGGTTGTGCTAGACGGTTTCGGCTGGCGCGAGCCAACGGCGGACAATGCCGTGACCGCCGCCCGCACGCCGAATTTTGATCGGCTGTGGCAAACCGGCCCACGCGCCTTTTTGGGCACCAGCGGTGCCGATGTGGGCCTGCCGGTGGGGCAAATGGGCAATTCGGAAGTGGGCCATTTAAACATTGGCGCCGGCCGCGTGGTGGCGCAGGAACTGGTGCGCATTGGGGCCGCCATTGCCGATGGCAGCATCGGCCACAACCCCAACTTAGGGACGATGATCGCGCGCCTGCAGCAAACTAGCGGCACCTGCCATTTGTTCGGTTTGGCATCCGATGGCGGCGTGCACGCGCATCTGGATCATGCCATTGGCCTGACCCGCATTTTGGATGCCGCCGACATTCCCGTGGCGCTGCATCTGTTTACCGATGGCCGCGATACCGGCCCCGATACAGCGCCTGGATTTTTGGCCACCATCACTGCGGCCCTGCCCGCGCGCGCAACTATCGCCACACTGACTGGCCGCTATTACGCCATGGACCGCGATAATCGCTGGGACCGTGTGCATTTGGCCTATCGCGCTATGGTGGAGGCCGATGCCGCCCATTTCGCAACGGTTGCCGAGGCGATCACTGCCGGTTATGCCGCCGGTAAAACTGATGAGTTTCTTGATCCCGCGGTAATTGGTGATTTTGCCGGCATGCGCGATGGCGATGCTTTGCTATGCTTTAATTTCCGTGCTGATCGCGTGCGCGAAATTTTGGCCGCCCTGATTGATCCCGATTTTACCGGCTTTGCACGCGCGATGGTGGAACCCCAGCACCCCGCGCGCGACTTTTGTGCGGTTGCCGGCATGACCCAGTACAGCGCCAAGCTGGCCACCCGCATGACCAGCCTGTTTGCGCCGCAAACGTTGAATAATATTTTGGGCCAGGTGGTATCGGCCGCCGGGCGTACGCAATTACGCATGGCGGAAACCGAAAAATATCCACACGTCACCTACTTTCTTAATGGCGGTGAGGAGGCGGTGTTTCCCGGCGAAGATCGCATTATGGTGCCATCCCCGAAAGTAGCGACCTACGATCTGCAACCCGAAATGTCGGCGCCCGAACTGACTGATCGCGCGGTGGAGGCTATCACTTCCGGCAAATATGATTTGATTGTGCTGAACTACGCAAACCCTGACATGGTTGGCCACACTGGTAACCTTGCCGCCGCGATTGCCGCGGTGGAAGTGGTGGATGCCGGGATTGGCCGCATTGCCGATGCGATCGCCAAAATGGGCGGTGCGTTACTGGTGACTGCCGATCACGGCAATTGCGAACAAATGATCGATCCGCTCACCGGTGGGCCGCACACCGCGCACACCACCAACCCAGTGCCGGTGTTTTTAAGCGGCGGCCAGCCGGAAGGTTTGCGCAGCGGTATTCTGGCAGATCTCGCACCCACCCTGCTGGGGCTGATGGGAATTGCCAAGCCAGTGGAAATGACCGGGCGCACGCTGATTGAGGCGTGATCGTCAAAGCGGCTTGGTATTACATGCCGTAAGCAACCCGGCGTGAATTACCGCGCTGCAAGTTACGAAACCGTGCCATCGCCATCAGCGGAAAAAACTGTTTATAGCCATGGTAGCGCAAGTAAAACACTTTGGGAAAACCCACCGCCGTATAGGCCGCTTCATCCCATTCGCCATCGGCTTTTTGGCTTGCCTGCAAATAGGCCACGCCGCGCGCAACACCGGGGTGATCAGCCAGGCCGCCGGCCATTAAGCCCAGCACTGCCCATGCGGTTTGCGAAGGGGTGGCGCGGTCAAACCGCCCAGGGGCTGCTTTATCATAGGTTTCTTCATCCTCACCCCAGCCGCCGTCATCGCGCTGCACCGACAGCAGCCAATCGCAAGCGCGCTTTACGCCCGGGTCTTCCGGCCCCAGCCCGACGGCGTTCAGCGCGCACAGCACCGACCACGTGCCGTAAATGTAATTGGTCCCCCAGCGGCCAAACCAACTGCCGTCTGTCTCCTGCTCGCGCCGCAAATAGGCCAGTGCCCTGGCCAGCACCGGGTCGTGGGCGGACATGCCGATCTGCGCCAAAAAGCTCACGCAGCGCGCGGTGACGTCGGCGGTTGGCGGGTCGAGCAAGGCGCCATGATCGGCGAACGGAATGTGGTTTAAAAAATGATAGGTATTTTCAGGCTCAAACGCGCCCCATCCGCCATCGCTGCCGTCTTTGCCAAAGCTTTGCATGCCAATCACCCAATCGCGCGCGCGCGCTATGGCATGATCATGGGCGGGGTCGCCGGCACGGTGCAGTAACATGCCCACCACGGCGGTATCGTCCACATCGGGGTAGAAATCGTTTTTATACTGAAACGCCCAGCCGCCAGGCAAAACATTGGGCCGGCGCACCGCCCAATCGCCTTTCACATCCAAAATCTGTTCGGCCGCCAGCCATTTTGCCGCGCGCGCCAGACCGTGATCAGCGCCCTGGCCACCCATTTCTGGCCCGGCCATTTCTGCCATCGCGTGGCCAGCAAGCCCGGTATCCCACACTGGCGAAACACACGGCTGGCAATAGGCGCTTACCCCATCATCAACGATCAGCTTTTTTACCGATACCCAGGCGATTGCCGCCTGGCCGTGATCGGGGGCAAACCCCAACGTATCATACATCATCACAGTATTAGCCATGGCGGGATAAATCGCCCCCAAACCATTCTCGCCATTTAGCCGCTCGCCGACAAAGGCCACGGCGGCGGCTTCTGCGCGGGCACGCAATTTTTTGGGAAAATGCGGTTCCACCACTTGTAACACCGCATCCAGGGCTTTGAACGCATAGCCCCAGTTGCTGCGAAACGGCCCGCGCATCCAGGTTTTTATCGTGGCCGGATCCCGGCGGAACAATTCGCGCACATGGATATTGCGCGGGTTACGCGCTTGCGGCCGGCGCGCCATCACCACCAGCAACGGCACAATCACCGTGCGCGACCAATACGATATTTTTGATAGGTGAAAGAAAAACCACTGTGGCAGCAGCATAATTTCCACTGGCATTTTTGGCACCGCCTGCCACGGTACTTCGCCAAACAACGCCAGTTGAATGCGGGTAAACACGTTGCTGCATTCCGCACCGCCGGCGGCCAAAATCGCCGTGCGCGCCCGCACCATGTGGGGGGCGGCGATATCATCGCCGATCGCTTTTAGGGCAAAATAGGCTTTTATGCTGGCGGAAAGATCAAAGGCGCCATCGTGGAACAACGGCCAGCCGCCGTGGGCCCCCTGAATGTTGCGCAGATACACCCCGATCTTGGCCTGAATGTCGGGGTTTATGCGATCGAGAAAATGCTCCAGCAGGACATATTCCGCCGGGATGGTCGCATCGGCTTCCAGTTCAAACCGCCAATGGCCATCGGCGTTTTGGCGCCGGCCCAGGGCGCTGGCGGCGCGCGTGAGCGCTTCATCCAGATCAGGGGTTTGCGGCGGGGCAAGACTATCGTCGAGCATCTCTGGCTCCGTTAGGTATCACGTGTTTAGCAAATGGCGGGCGGCGGTTTCACCCGATCTGATGGCACCCTCGATTGTCGCGGGCAAACCGGTGGCGGTCCAATCGCCGGCCAGCGCCACATTGCGTGGCCCTGCGGCAACACCTGCGCGCCGCGCGGCCATGGCCGGTGTTGCCGCAAATGTCGCGCGGCGTTCTTTTACCACACGAAATGCCGGCATCGCCATGCCAGCCGGTAGCCGCACGGCCTGCACCACTTCTGGCCAAATCCGGGCTGCAAGTTCGGCGCCATCCTGGTCGATCACCCAGTTGGCGGCGCTGACCGTTACCGATACAATGCCTGGTTTCACAAACACCCATTCGGCAAGCCCGCCAACCACACCGACAAACCCCGCTTCCCCGCCATCCGCATCGGCCTGGTAATGCACATTCAAAATAGATTCGAACTGATCAGGGGCGGCAATACCGGGCAACAGCGCCGATGCAATATTTGGCGGCACCGCCAGCACAATCCGATCATCCGGCGCCACCACCAGCGCGCCATCGGGCAAATTTAAACAGGTCACCCGCCCATCATCCAGCACCAACCCAGATACCCGGCATTGCGTGCGCACCGTGGCGCCCCGCGCGGTCAGATAATCTATCGCCGGATCAATAAAACTTTCTGACAAACCACCGCTGGGAAAAGCCGGAATAGTCGCCTGCCCGCCGGCCAGTAACGTTTCCCGGATAATGGCAAAAAACAACTGTGCGCTGGCCGTTTCAACCGGGGTGTTCAGTGCAGAAATCGCCAACGGGCCGATCAGCCGACGAAACAAAATGGACGACGCCAAGCTGCGCGCAACGGTTGCCTCGGCACCGGCCCACGCCAACCGCAGCAGACCAAAATACTGTGACAGCACCGTGCCCGGCACACGCCGTTGCGGATTAAGCAGCCACAGCGGAATACGCCCGGCACTGGGCCGCAAAACCCAATGCTCCCTGGTTTTCAGATCAACAAATGCAAACACCGGGGTTTGCGGGCCGCGCAGGGTGTGGCGAGTGCCGATCTTATCCAAATAGGCAAACGCCGCATGGTTGCCTGACAGCAGCAAGTGATTGCCATTATCAATGCGCACACCAAGCTCGCGATCAAAATACGAACGGCAGCGCCCGCCGCAGGCCGGGCCGGCCTCGTAGACACTCACCTGCCAGCCGGCATCGGCAAGCGTCATGGCGGCCGCTAGCCCGGCCAGCCCGCCGCCAATGACATGCGCCCGGCGCAAGGGCGTTGCCACCGGCTTAACTGCCAAGGCTATATCGCAATGCTATAAACAGCTTTTGCCATGCCGGCACGGTAACCGGGCGGTCCGGGTGCTGCCAGCCGCGGCGTTCAAGCCGGGCCAGCACCGCCCGGTAGCTCGCCGCCATCGCGCGCGCCGGGCGCATGGCGGCAGCATCGCATAACCGCATAGCCGTAAACGTGTCGGCAAAATGTTGCCGGGCCTCGGCCGCAACCGCCACACACACTTGAGTAAGCCCAGGATGATGCAACGCAATTGCGGGGTCCGCCGGCACCCCGGCATGGTCTAGCGCCTCACGCGGCAAATACAGCCGCCCGCGCCCGGCATCTTCTGCCAAATCGCGTAATATATTGGTCAGTTGCAAGGCGCGGCCGAGATGATAGGCAACGGTGTCGGCATTGGCCGAGGCATCGCCAAAGGCGCGCACCGATAACCGGCCCACGGCGGCCGCCACCTGATCGCAATACACATCCAACGCCTGCGCACTAGGTGCGACCACCGTTGTTTCCGCATCGGTTTGCATGCCGTCAATCACTGCCAAAAAATCGGCTTCGCGCAGGCTAAATTTTTGCGTCGCCGCCAGCAACACCCGGGTTACCGCATCGCCGGCACGGCCCTGCGCCAGGGCTTTGATGCGCCCACGCCAATCGGCCAGGCCTGCCTGCTTGTCGGCCAAATCGGCTGGTTCGTCGGCAATGTCATCAACAATCCGGCAAAACGCATAAATGCCATACATCGCCGCCCGCCGATCGGGCGGCAAAATGCGCATCCCGCGATAAAATGATGTGCCGGCGGCGCGCACAATGCGCTCAACCTCGGCCAAATCGGTCGCGTTTATGTCTAGCCCGCGGGTCACGGCAAATACCGCAAACTTTTAACACAGGCAGCCAACATATCGGCCGCACCCAATTTCACCCGCATTGCTAGCGGGTCGTGCCGCCGCAAGCGCGCCGATAACCGCCAGGCCAGGCCAACAATAATCGCCGATTCCAACCGTAAGCGCCGGTCGGCGACCTGGCCCGGCAGCATCTGCGCATCCAGCAACAAGGCGTTACAGCGATCCAGCAAACAAAACTTTACCTGCCGCAGCGGATCACTTTCAGAATTTGCGTTTAACTGCGCAACCGTGCCGCCCTTTACCGCCAGCATATCGGCTGGCAAATAGCAGCGGTCCAGATTCGCCAAATCTTTCGCGCCATCCTGCAGGTGGTTCAATACCTGCAACACCACGCACAGCGCATCCGATGCCACCCATGTAGCGTTGGTCTCGCCGTGCAGATCCAGCAAATACCGCCCCACCGGCATCGCCGAATAGCGGCAGTATACATAAAGTTCGTCCCAGCTTGCGTAACGGGTTTTTTCGGCATCCTGGGCAAACGCCCGCAACAAATCCAGCGCATGGGTATCGCTTACCCCGGTCTGCGCAAGGCTTACGCGCAACCCCGCCGCACTGGGCGCGCCGCCGCTCTGACGGCCTTGCAGCACGGCTTCCATCACGTCTAACCGGCGCAATTTTTCCGCCGCCGACATCGTGTCATGATCGGCAATATCATCGGCATTGCGCGCAAACCGGTAAAACGCATGAATATGCGGCCGCAATTTTGGCGCAATCAGCCAGGATCCCACGGGAAAATTCTCATCGCCCGATCCCTTACCCGACCATGCCTCAACATCGCCCAAGCCAGCATCAGCCAAAACCCCGGTCATGGCGTGTACGCCCGGCGTTTCCACTGCACCCCGGCCCCACGATAATGATCAAGCGCCGAGCCCAGCGTCGCCAGCACGTAAAAAATCGCGATGAACGGCAAAAACAGCGCCCAACCCGGCGATAATTTGCAGCGCTGCAAGGTGGGCACATATGATAAGGTAAACGCCGACCAGGTCAAAAACCCCAACGCGCGGGCAGAGCCATCGCCAAACACCAAGGCCAATGGTGCTGCCAGCCACACCAGCGCCATACCCATCACTGTGCCTGCCAGTAACACTGGCGAATGGCGTAACTGCACATAGGCACTGCGCGCCACCATGCGCCAAATTTCATCAACCCCGTCATAGGGCCGAATACTGCGGGCAAGCGTGCTGTGCCCCAGCCAAACCCGCCCATGTGCCTTGATCAGCCCTGCTAGCGTCACGTCATCAATCAACGCGCCGCGCATGGCGGCAAGCCCGCCCGCCCGCACCAGGGCCTTTTTGCGCACTAGCACGGCACCACCGGCCGCCGCCGCCGCCGGGTTTTCCGCATCGTTCACCCAGGCAAACGGGTAGAGCATAGCGAAGAAATAAATAAACGCCGGTATCAATAAACGTTCGGCAATACTGCCGTAATTTAATGCCACCATCTCAGATACTAAATCACAGCGCCCGCGTTCGGCCTGCGCCATTAACGTGGATAAATGGCGCGGATCGTGCACAATATCGGCATCGGTAAAAAACAAAAACGCCGCATCGCCAGCGCCCGCAATGCCCTGCGATAACGCCCATAATTTACCTGCCCAGCCCGGCGGGCGTTCTGCACCATCAACAATGCTTAAGCGCGCATCGGCAATTTGGCTGGCGATGGTCGCGGTGCTATCAATACTTTGGTCATCGACCAAAATCACCCGAAAATCCCCGGCATAATCCTGCGCCAGCAACGACAGCAGCACCGCTTCAATCTGGTCAGCCTCATCGCGCGCCGGCACAATAATCGCAACACTTGGTGTAGCAACGGGCACTGCCGGCATCAGCATCGGCCCGGCCTGCCAAAACCGCCCGTGCCCAGCCAGCAAATACAGCCAGATCATGGCGGCAAATGCTGCCACATACACCATCATCGGGCAGCGCGCCCGTTGGCAGAGCCCAGGAAATACGCCACCGCATCCACAATCGCCGCGCGCGCCGGGCGTGGCGCATAACCCAATTCGGCCTGCGCTTTCGCACTGGAAAAAAACATCTTTTTGCGGGCCATCGCCAAGGTTTCGCGCGTCAGCATCGGTTCCATGCCAAAGGCTGCGAGCCACTCACTGATCAACGCCAGCGGGTATAACGGTGCGATGGGCAATTGTATCCGCGGCGGTTTGCGCCCAGCGGCGGCCGCCACCTCGGCAAACACCCGTTCCAGCGTATAATCTTCGCCACCCAAAATATAGCGCTCGCCGATCCGCCCGCGTTCCAGCGCCAGCACGTGGCCTTCTGCCACATCATCAACATGCACAATGTTCAACCCGGTCGCCACATAAGCCGGCATGCGGCCCAACGCCGCATCGCGAATGGTGCGCCCGGTGGGGGTGGGTTTTATATCGCGCGGCCCTACCGGGGTGGATGGGTTTACAATCACCGCCGGCACGCCGTGGTCGCGCACCAGCGCCAGCACCGCCTGTTCCGCCTTATATTTAGATTGTTTGTAAACCCCAACAATGTGGCCGGGGTCCACCGGCGTTGTTTCATCGGCCGGTGCCGTGGTGCCGGTTAGCCCCAAAGCTGCGACCGAGCTGCAATACACCATGCGCTCCACCCCCTGCGCTTGGGCGGCCAGCAACAGGGCGCGCGTGCCATCTACGTTGGCCCGCATCATGGCGGCGGGGTTGGGCACCCACAGGCGGTAATCGGCGGCCACGTGAAACACATAGCGGCACCCGGCGGCGGCGCGGGCCAGGGACGCTGGGTTGGTCAGGTCACCCTCGACAATGTCCGCCTCTAAATCGGCAATGTTGCGCCGATCGCTGCCCGGCCGGGTTAACAGCCGCAAACGATGCCCGCGCGCCAGCAGGGTGCGGGCAACGGCGGAGCCGACAAACCCGGTGGCGCCGGTTAGCAAGGTGGGGGGATTGGGCACGGCACTGCTTCTAACCAGGGCAGCGGCGCGTGGAAAGGGCGCGGGCCGATCGGTACAGGGCGATCGGGTGAAAGTAAGACTCTTCTTTTTCTGAAGAAAAAGAAGCAAAAAGACTTTTGAAACTAGGGGCTTGGAGTTTTGGCTGCACCGAATCCAGAATCAACCGTCAAAAAAGTGTTTTTGTTTCTTTTTTCCTCGCATTCACCCAATTGGCGTGGCGCGCGCGAAACGATGCTAACGGGATCTACCGCTAGGGGATACCGCCATGATCCGCACGCTAAGCCGCGCAACGCCACCAAACACCGCCCGGGAAGCAGTGGCATTGGCCTTGTTTTGCGGCACCGCCATGGCAGCGCCTGCACAAGCGGCCGCTACCCTCACCACCCTGGCGGCCTTTGCCGCCCCTGCCCCCGGCCACCCGCTCAATGGCATGGTCGCCGGCACCGATGGCGCGTTTTACGGCACCGAATTCGGCACCATCAGCTTTGTGTATCCGCCGCCGCCGCCGGTACCGTTCCCGGCGATCTTTCAGCTTACCCACAACGCCAAGGGCAAACCCGGCTGGCAAACCACGCTCATCGCGGCCGGCACACCTGCCACCCTGGGCACGCCTGCCCCAAGTTTTGGCAACCCTTACCTGCTCACCCCAGGGCCGGGCGGCGTGTTGTATGCGGCGGCCTCGATAAACGGATGCCTGCCGCCGGTCTTTGGCGTGGGCTGGCCCTGTGCCGGGGTTGTGCTGTTTACCCCGCCGCCAACGGGGCAATCCACCTGGGGGGTTAGCGAAATCGCCCGCTTTCCCAACAATGGCCTTTCCCTTCAGGCGCTCACCCGCGACCCCTCCGGCGCGCTGATCGGCTTGGGCGGCGGCGGCACCATCTTTCGCCTCACCCCGCCAGCGCCGGGGCAAACCGCCTGGACCCCACAAACCCTGTGGCAGTTTACCGGCGGCGCCGATGGCGCTTTCCCAACCGCCCCCCTGTTGATCGATGCCACCGGTGCCGTTTACGGCGCCACCGTGTCGGGCGGCGCCGCAGGCTGCCCCAGCACAAAATTCACCACGGGTTGCGGCACAGTGTTTCAACTCACCCCCCCCCCGCCCCCGGCCAAACCGGCCAAACCACCTGGACCGAAACCACCCTCTATAGCGGCACCACCGGCCCGGTGCTGTTATCGCTGCTGCTAGGCGGCGCGCTTTACGGCACCACCCAATCCAGCACCGCCGGCCAAGTGGTGCGGCTCGATCCGCCCAAAAGCGCCTTACCCGCCGCGGGCCAGCCTTGGCCGCTCACGACGCTCGCAAGTTTCGCCGGCGGAACCGACGGTGCCCTGCCTATTCGCCTAACCGCCGGCGCGGGCGGACGGTTTTACGGCACCACCATGCAAGGCGGCGATGCCAGCTGCACCCCGATGTTTACGCAAACCGGCGCGGTGCCCGGCTGCGGGGTGGTTTTTTCGCTAACCCCATCGGCCACCGGTTACACCAAAACCACAATTTGGCGCTTTAGCGGCGGCGCCGATGGCGCTTCGTCCTACGGCGCGCTGATCAACGACGGTATCAAACTGGTGCTCGGCACCACTTTTTCGGGCGGCACCGGCGGCCTCGGCACGGTCTATAAAATCAACATTCCCAACCACTAGGCCGCGAAAACCAAAAAGGCGGCGGTTCGTAAAAACCGCCGCCCTTTCATCTGAAAATTAGCGCCGTGCCGATGCCTTAAAACCCGGTGCCGGTCAGCGAAAACACCGTGTTGGTGCCATATCCGGTCACGCCATAAAGCGTGCCCGCGCTATCCGCCACCAACGGCTCCAACGGCAACGCGCCATCGCCGCTATTGGCGAAGGTGTACAACTGCACGTAGCTCCATGTGCCACTAGCTATGGCCGGCTTCACCAGTTCAAACACCGCGCCACAGTAATAGGCACTCGCCGCCCCGCAGGCACTGCCCGGTGACGGGGTAAATTCCGCCGTGCCAAACACATTGCCCGCAGAATTCAGCATCACCCCAACCGGCGATTGCGCCGTGCCAGTATTGGGGAAGGTGTAAAGCTTGGTGAACGCCCAAGTTGTCACCGTGCCGGTGGGCGGCTTCATTTTGAACACCACGCCACAGCCCGAAACGCCCACCCTCGTGCAGTTGAAGGTCGCGTCGCCACCCTGCAACGCGGTTCCATATAAGGCGCCGGCGCTATCCATCACCAAACCCGATTGCGGCGAACTGCCATCGGTGGTGTTTTGAAAAACATGCAGATTGGTTTTGGTCCACGCCGTTTTACCCACCGCCGGCGGCGTTAACGAAAACACTGTGCCGCACGTGTTGTACGACGAGTTATTGGCATACGAACCTTGGCACGCCGTCACCGTCTTGCCGCCCGCCCGCGTGGTGCCATAAATCTTGCCGGTCTTGCTATCCAGCAACAGCGATGGGTTCGGCCAAATCCCACTGGCACCACCCTGAAACACATACAACACCGTTTCGGTCCACGCGGCTGCGGCGCCGGTCGGCGGGGACAACCGAAACACCGTGCCGCAGCCAAAATAGCAATTCGCCGAGCCACCTCCGTTGGTGGTGACGCCATACAAATTGCCCGCAGCATCGGCCACCATCCCGCCGGTGGGCGTCGCGCCATCGGCACCGCCGCCAAAGCGGTACAATATGGTGCGCGCCCAGGTGGTGCTGCCGCTGGTAGGCTTGCTGAGCTTAAAAACTACGCCACAGCCAGGGCCAGGGTCATTCGTGCAACCCGCGCCATCAAACAGCCCGCCGCCCTCGGTGGTGCCATACAAATTGCCGGCGCTATCCTCGGTTACCTGGCCAATGCGGTAACCGCCGTTGGCATCATTGGTGAAATTGGCCAAATTATTGCGCACCCACGGGGTGGTGGCGGCGGCCGGCTTGGTCAGCGAAAACAGGTAACCGCCGGCGCCGCCGCGCTGCGATGTGCCACCATAAATCGTGCCCGCCGTCGCCGATGCGCGCAGCGGCGAAAACAAATATCCATCGCTGGTAACGCTAAAACTGCCCAGCGTAGAAAGCACGCTGGCCCCCAGCGCAGGTGACGCAACCGGCAGAACAGCCGCTAATAAAAAAACTTTAAACGCACGCATCGCATTAACCCCCAGGGAATTTCCACAAACCTAACAGCAACACCGCCAAAAATTAAGCGGCTTTTGTCAGGTATGTGCAAATCGCCTGGCAAACCGTGCCCGCGTTGTCACCACCCCCAAAAGCCGCTCTAACCCAGCCTCGATGAAAACCGCCTCCCTTATCGCCGCTTTGGCCGGCCTCGCCATCGCTACCGCCATCATCGCCTGGTTCGGCGCCAGCACCGTGCTACACGCGGTGCTCTCCGCCGGTTGGCGCGGCTTTGTCCTTTTTACCTTGTGCCAAGCAACGCTGTTCTTGATGTTAGGCGCTGCCTGGCAGGCACTGGCGCCCGAAATCCCCTACCTTACCCTGGTCGCCTCGCGCGCCGTGCGCGATGCCGCCAGCAACTGCCTGCCGTTCTCCCATTTGGGCGGCCTCGCCTTGGGTGTGCGCGCCGCCATCCTGCTAAATGTGCCCTGGGCCCGCGCCGCCGCTACGTCCACCGCCGACGTCACCGCCGAGTTCTTTGCCCAAATCGCCTACGCCATCGGTGCCCTCGCCTGGCTGTTCTGGCGCGTGCCGGCAAGCCCGCTGGCCAAGCCCCTGGCCCTGGCCCTGGTGCCGGCGGTGGCGGTGATCGCGCTGTTCGTAGGGGCCCAAAACGGCGCCGGCAAACTGTTTGCCGCCCTTGGTAGGCGCATCGCCGGCGATCTTGGCACCAGTATCGACGATGGTGCTGCCAGTATTGATACCGAATTCACCCACGTGTACGCCGCCCAAAGCCGGCTGGCGCTGAGTGCTGCCATCCACCTGCTCGGCTGGCTCGGTAGCGGCATCGCAACTTTTGTTGGCTTCCGCGCGCTGGGCGCCACCATTTCCCTGCCCGATGCTATCGCGGTTGAAGGGCTGGTGGATGCCGCGATGATCTTCGCCTTCCTCATCCCCGGCCAGCTCGGCGCGCAGGAAGCGGCGTTCGTTGCCATGGGTGCGGCCTTTGGTGTGCCGGCGCCAATTTCGCTGGGCCTATCCCTGCTGCGCCGCGGCCGCGATGTCGCCATTGGCGTGCCAGTGCTGCTGATCTGGCAAGCCGCCGAAGCCGCAAGCATCCGGCGGACGCGGCCAATGCCATAGCATGCGCGCCCTTGAACAACAGCGCCGGCCAGCCGCGGTCAATGTGCCACAACACGGGCGCCGGCCGTATGCCGTAAACCGCCCGAAATAACACCCCTAACGAAGGACACGCCCCATGCCCAACACCCCACCCCCCACCGGCCGGCAACTGCGCACCCTGGTCACCGCCGCCGGCACGCTGGAACTCTCACTTACCGATGTGGCGATCCCGGCCCCCGGCCCGGATGACGTCGTCATCCGCATAGAAGCCGCCCCCATCAACCCCTCCGATATTGGCCTCCTGCTAGGTGCTGCCGACATCACCACCGCCCGCCCAGCCGGCACCGCCACCCACCCGGCAACCACGGCGGACATCCCGCAAAAACTCATGCGCGCCATGGCCGCCCGCGTAGGCCAATCGCTGCCCGCCGGTAACGAAGGTGCCGGCACCATCATCGCCGCCGGCAGCGCGCCAGAAGCCCAAGCCCTGATCGGGCGCACCGTGGCACTGCTCGGTGGCGCCATGTATGCGCAGTATGTGGTGGCCAACCACGCCGCCTGCCTGCTGCTGCCGCCGGGCACTACAGCCGCTGAAGGCGCCTCCTGCTTCGTCAACCCGCTGACCGCGCTCAGCATGACCGAAACCATGCGGCTGGAAGGCCACACCGCCCTGGTGCACACCGCGGCCGCGTCCAACCTCGGCCAAATGCTGGTCAAAATCTGCGCCGCCGACGGCATCAACCTGGTTAACATCGTGCGCAACCAGGCGCAGGCCGAGCTGCTGCGCGCCATCGGCGCCACCCACATCTGCGATTCCAGCGCCGATAGCTTCATGACCGACCTCACCGAAGCCCTGGTCGCCACCGGCGCCACCCTGGCGTTCGATGCCATCGGCGGCGGCAAACTGGCAGGCCAAATTCTCACCGCCATGGAAATCGCCGCCAACCGCACCGCAACCTCGTACAGCCGCTACGGATCATCCACCCACAAACAAGTGTATATTTATGGCGGCCTCGATACCCGCCCCACCGAACTCAACCGCGCTTTTGGCATGGCCTGGAGCGTCGGCGGCTGGCTGCTCACCCCCTTCCTGATGAAAATCGGCGCCGCCGAAATCCAACGCCTACGCACCCGCGTCGCCAGCGAGCTGAAAACCACCTTTGCCAGCCACTACACCCGGGAAATCTCGCTGCTGGAGGCGGTCGAGGTCAGCACCGTTACCGCGTACAATAAACGCGCAACTGGCGAAAAGTACCTAATTAATCCCAGCAAAACCTAAGGAAAAAGGCTGGGGGGCCTCACGCGAAGGCGTGCTGCGCACGGGGCCGCTCCCCCAGACCCCCGGCAATTTGTTGGTATGCGTTCCGGCACCACAGACTTGCCTTATATTAACCTCGCTTACTATAAGCTTAGTTCATGGAGCCTTCCCGCGACCTTCTCTCCGTTATCGTCAGCCTCGCCCGCCTGATCCGCACCGAGGCCGATAAGCGCGCCCGCAGCCACGGCATGACCCGCGCCCAGTGGGCCATCCTGCTGCATGTCGAACGCCGCCCCGGCCTGGTGCAAAAAGAACTCGCCGAAGTGCTGGAAGTGGAACCCATCACCGTCGCCCGGCTGGTTGATCGGCTGCAAGCCCGCGGCATGGTCGAACGCCGCCCCGATCCCACCGATCGCCGCTGCTGGCGCCTGCACCTCACCGGCGCCGCCCGCCCGTTAATGGCCGAAATCGATAGCCAGCTGCGCGATCTCGCCCTGCTATCCTGCGCCGGCATCACCCCGGCAGCCCTCGACATCACCTACGCAGCCCTTGCCGCCATGCGCGACACCATCACTTTCAATCTGCGCGGCACCAAACCCGCCGCCGATGCCCCCAAAACCGAGGAAACCGCCTGATGTCGCAAACGGTCACCACGCGCGACACCGCAACCGCACCAACGCGCGCCAAAAAACGCAGTGCTGCCGCCGTGCTGCGCCCAGCCCTGATGCTGGTAGGCGTTGCCGCCATCGCCATCGGCGCCACCGCCTACTGGGTTGCCGCCGGCAGCGGGTTTTCAACCGATGATGCCTATATCCGCGCACCAAAACTGGCGGTCGCCAGCGATATCTCCGGCATTGTCTCCAGCGTCGCCGTGCACGAAGGCCAAGCGGTGCGCGCCGGCGACGTGTTGGTGCAACTCGATCCCCTGCCGTTCAGCATCGCTGTGGACCAAGCCCGCGCCATGCTGGATACCGCAAAGTTGGAGATGGAAGCCGCCAAACGCGATTACGCCCGCGCCGGCAGTGAAATAGCCGCGGCCAGCGCCCGCGTGCAGGCCGCTGCCGCCGACGCCGATCGCTATACCGCCCTGGTGAAAACCGGCGGCGTCACCCGCGCCGAATACGATACCGCGCGCTTCAAACTCAGCGCCGATCAAGCGGCCCTGGCCGCCCAGCGCGCCGGCGCCGATGTGCTGCTGGCCAAACTCGGCGGCGATGCCGCGGCCGACGGGCAAACCCTGCCCAGCGTGCGCCTGGCCGCCGCCAAACTGGCCGAAGCTGCCCGCCAACTGGCCCACGCAACTTTGCGCGCCCCGTTTGCCGGCACAGTAACAAACGTCGATTCCGTGCAGCCCGGCCAATTTTTGGCCGCCGCCACCCCAGCGCTGGCCCTGATCGGCACCGATGCCGTGTGGGTGGAAGCGTTTGCGAAAGAAACCGATCTCACCTGGGCCCGCGTGGGTGACGCCGCCGATCTGCGGGTTGATACCTACCCCGGCCATATTTTCCGCGGCGTTATTCAAAGCATCAGCCCGGCGGCCGCCAATTCGTTTTCCGTGCTGCCGGCGCAAAACGCCAGCGGCAATTGGGTCAAAGTGGTGCAACGCATACCCGTGCGCCTCAGCATTGTGCGCACCGATAGCGACCCCGTTTTGCGCGATGGCATGAGCGTGGTGGTGTCGGTCACCTCCGCCCATAAACGCGTGCTAGCCGACCTGCTGCCGTGACCACCCCTAGCGCCGGGACCACGGCCGCCCCTGCCGTAACCACGGCCGCGGAAGACTTTTTTCGCGCCGCCCGCCCGCGCCGCAGCATCATTACCGTTTGCGTTATTCTGGCGACCATTCTGCAAACGCTGGATGCAACCATCGCCAACGTCGCCCTGCCCCGCATGCAGGGGGCATTATCGGCCACCTCCGACCAAATCGCCTGGGTGCTGACCAGCTACCTAATCGCCTCCGCCATCATGACCCCCAGCATCGGCTGGCTGGTTGGCCGCTTTGGCCGCCGCCGCATGTTTCTATGGTCGATGTCGGGCTTTACCCTTGCTTCCATGCTGTGCGGCGCCGCCCAAACGCTGGACCAAATGGTGATCTTTCGCCTCACCCAAGGCATCTGCGGCGCCAGCCTCATCCCGCTCGGCCAATCGGTGATTTTGGACATGTACGAACCGCACGAACGCGCCGGCGCCATGGCGGTGTGGTCGGTTGGTATCATGTTAGGCCCGGTGATTGGCCCCACGCTGGGTGCCTTGCTCACCGAGAGCTACTCCTGGCGCTACGTCTTCTACGTCAATCTACCCCTCGGCATTTTGGGCCTGCTCGGCATCTGGGCGTTTCTGCCGCGCAGCCAAACCCACCGCCAAGCGTTCGACTGGACCGGCTTTTCAGCCCTCGCCATCGGCATCGCCGGCCTGCAACTGGTGCTTGATCGGGGGGAAACCAAAAACTGGTTTTCCAGCACCGAAATCCTGGTCGAAGCCGCCATGTCCCTGGCCGGCTTTTATGTGTTCGCCGTGCACATGTGGTTCGCCCCCAAACCTTTGCTTAACCGCGTGCTGTTCAAGGATCGCAATTTCGTCGCCTGCCTCGGCATGCAATTCGCCTGCGGCATGGTGCTCAACGCCACCTCCGCCCTGCTGCCACCCTATTTTCAGGGCTTGGGCGGCTACCCGGTGATGCTGTCAGGCCTCGCCATGGCGCCGCGCGGTTTGGGCACCATCATCGCCTCCCCCATCGTTGGCCGCTTGGTTGGCCGCATGGACCCGCGCAAAATGATGGCGCTGGGCCTGTTCACCCTGGCCTACTCCACCTGGATCATGACCCGCTGGACCCCCGACGTAACGCTTACCCAGCAAATCCCCATGGCCATGTTGCAAGGCGCCACCATCAGTTTGGTGTTCGTGCCCCTGCAGATGATCGCCTTTTCCACCCTGCCGCCAGATCTGCGCACCGAAGGCAGCGGCGTGATCGCCTTGCAACGCAACATGGGCGGATCGATCGGCGTGGCCGTGATGGAAACCGAACTCGCCCGCCACACCCAAACCGCCCATCAGGATTTGGCCAGCTTCGCCACCCCCTTTAACCGCGCGCTAAGCCAAGGCGGTGCGCAAACCTGGTTCAACCTGCGCACCCTGCCCGGCCGCGCCATGCTGGATGGCGTGATCACCCACCAAGCCCAGATTATTGCCTACACCGACGATTTTTTGCTGATGACACTGCTGATCCTGCCCACCGGCCTGCTGGTGTTTTTGATGCGCCGCCCCGCGCCGCTTGGGCGCTAGTAAAGGGCAATCGGATGAAGGTAAGATTCTTCTTTTTCTGAAGAAAAAGAAGCAAAAAGACTTTTGTAATGCTGGGCCTGGGGCAACCCTGCCACCGCGTTCTCCGAACCGCCGTCAAAAAGTCTTTTTTGTTTCTTTTTTGGCATTCACCCGATTGCCCTGGGCGCTAGCACCAGCCATCTTTCCCGCACGCGTGCGATCCGGTATGCCTAATCACCATGCTGCGTCTTATCCTCGCGACCCCGTTCATTATTGTGCTGGTGGCGTTCGCCCTGTCGAATACCGACCCCGTGCGCCTGGGCCTGTGGCCCACCGATCTGTCGGTGGAAATGCCGCTCTCCATCGCCATTCTGGGCTTTTCCGCGGTGTTCTTCTTCCTCGGCGCCCTGATCACCTGGCTGCCCGGCCTTAAAACCCGCAACCGGGCCAACCGCGCTGAAAAACGCCTGGCCGTGCACGAAGCCCGCATCAAAGCCGCGGCCACCCCCACCCCAATCACCCGCAACCTGCTGGCAGGCCCCCAATGAGCCAGAAACTTATTGCAGCGTTAGACACCGCCGACCTGCCCACAGCGCGGGCCTGGGCCGCAGCCCTGGCCCCCCATTGCGGTGCGCTAAAACTCGGCCTGGAATTCTTTTTGGCCCACGGCCCGGCCGGCGTCGCCGCCATCGGCCACCTGCCAATCTTCCTCGATCTCAAACTGCACGATATCCCCAACACCGTGGCAGGTGCGGTGCGCTCCGCCCTGCCCATGGCCCCGGCCATGCTCACCCTGCACGCATCAGGTGGCGGCGCCATGATCGCCGCCGCGCGCGACGTGGTGGAACGCGCCTCCGTGCGCCCCAAACTGCTGGCGGTAACCGTGCTCACCAGCCTCGACGCCACCGCATTGCGCGAAATGGGGTTAGACCAAACCCCCGCCCAAATGGTGCTGCGCCTCGCCCGCAGCGCGCTGGCCCACGGCGCCGATGGTTTGGTGTGTAGTGCCCACGAAGTGGCGCTGTTGCGCGCGGAATTCGGCGCCACCCCCATTCTGGTCGTCCCCGGCATCCGCCCCGCCGGCAGTGACGTCGCCGACCAAGCCCGCACCATGACCCCCCGCCAAGCCATCCGCGCCGGCGCCGACCACATCGTGGTGGGGCGGCCCATCACCAAAGCCGAAAACCCCGCCACCGCCGCAGCCCTGATCGCCGCCGAGATCAACGCGGCCCTTTTGCCGGAAGCGGTTGGGTGAAGAAGAAAGAAAAGGCTGGTGGAGCGAAGCCGCTCCCCCAGACCCCCGGCGTTTTGTTTGGCGTGCGTACAGGCAGCACGGATCAGCAGCGAGCAAACCCTTGACCACAAAAGTCAAAATCTGCGGCATCAATAGCCCCGACTCCTTCGATGCAACCATCGAAGCCGGCGCCGATTACGTAGGCTTCGTCTTTTTCGAAAAATCCCCCCGCTTCGTCACCCCGCGCAAGGCGGCATCCCTCTCCGCCCGCCACGTGGGCGGCCCCCAGCGCGTCGGCCTATTCGTGCTGGCCGAAAACGCCCCGCTGGCCCCCATATCCGAGGCCCTGGCCGCCCTGCCGTTAGATATTTTGCAAATCTACGCGCACACGCCCCGCTGCACCGAAATCACCCAAAAATTCGGCCTCCCCGTTTGGCGCTCCGTGCACGCAGCTTCGGCCGAAGATCTGCCAACCCGCACCGAAGGCGCTGCCGCCCTGCTCATCGAGCCCCGCCTACACCCAGGCGACACCCGCCCCGGCGGCCTCGGCCGCACGCTGCCGTGGGACATGCTGCAAAACTGGCACCCAGATTTCTTCTGGCTACTGGCCGGCGGCCTCACCCCGCACAACGTCGCCACCGCAATCGCACAAAGCGGCGCCCCGGCGGTGGACGTGTCATCTGGGGTGGAAACGGCCCCTGGGGTAAAAAACGCCGCGCTGATAAAAGCGTTTGTGCACGCGGCTATTGGGTCGCGCTGACTCGCCCCTTTCCTTCGGCCCGAAAATTCATTAAATTGCACAAATTGATGGATTGGATGCCGCATGCCTACTATTGACGCCACCACCTTCCGGCGCGATTTCGGCCGCTACCAGGATGAAGCCCACCGCGAGCCAGTTACCGTCACCAGCCATGGCCGTGTCGTAGGCGGGTTTTTGTCGGCCGATGACCTGGCGCATTTTGCCCGCCTAAAACACCGTGACCGGCAGGTTTATGCCACCAGCGAAATCCCCGATGATATTATTGAAGCTATCGAAACCGCCGAGTATTTAAAGCCCGCGTGGTAAGCCCCGTGTCGTAAAGAATGAGCCATCTGCTTGGAGGCACCGCGACCCGGCACGGTCATTCGCTACAGCTTTTTGTGGCGAACCGAAGCCCGCGCCGGCGCCACCGAGGGCACCAAGGATCGACCGTGCGCCGCAGTGATCGCTCTACCGCGCGATTCAAGAGGTGATGTCCGCGTCGCCGTAGAGGCGGTCTGCGAATGGCAAGGGTTGGCCGAAACCGGAATGGCGGCTTTCGGGCGAGAGGCGGCAGGAAGGGAAAATTAGCGCCTCTGCCGCCTTGGACCTGTGGTTGGCGAACTTTCTGCCCCTGGAGGCGCGCTCCACCCAGTTAAAGCGATGCGATTAAAAGTCGTACCTCGACTGGAGCTGAAGCGTCGAGGCCGGAAACGGGCGCTTGTATATCGCCAAGTACAAGGCGTTTATCGTGTCGATGATAGACCGCAATGCGCGCTGAACATCGCCTGCAGAAATCGCGGTGGTATCTTTTGGATGCGTGAGACGGTTGCGGAGCATTGTAGCGTTTGATAGTTCGCTCCACCAACTCGCCTTTCGATCAAGAGCGGTTCCGCTAAATTTATGATACAGAAAAAGTATGCGATCCTCGAGCCGATACATCTTAAAGTTCCCAAGTCTTAGTTCGCCATTTTCTAGCTTAACTTCCTTTTCGAGGAGTACGCCAAGATCGCCAAGGCAAAGGCCGGAGGTAAGCGCCATCTCGTCGGCTATAGCGTTGGTATGCGCTTCTAATGCACAGAATCCGAGCATCAGTGCTGCATGACAGTGGGGAATTGAACCATTGTCAGTCTCGCCCGCCTTCTCTAAGAACCGTTTCGCCTCTTCAAGTAGGGACGAGGCAAATTCATCCATCTCGTTCATCAATGCGACCTTAATTCAGCTTTGTTAACATCAAGCTGTGCCTGTTTCGCATAGTACTTAGCAATAGCAACTTCGATTGAGCTCTTTGTTATTCCACAGCCTTTTTCTGCTTGATAATAGAATAACTCAACGAGTCGGCCGCGTTCCTTAGCGTCGGTGCGGAATCCTAACCCGCGATAGTTATCCGGATCGGTCTTGTGTCGTGCTTTGGAAAGCTCCACGGCATTCAGGGGGTCCTTTCCAAAAGTGCTGGAAATCGAATAATGCCGATCAAGACGAACCGAATTCTTTGAGAGAGCGCCGGCGACAAATGCCCACGCCGACAGTATTGCAGCATTAAGCGCTTTCTCTGGGCGGTCTACCGGCGGCTTAGGGTTTTGTCCTACGAATGCGGCACGCTGGGATGCAATCAGTCTTGCAAACTCTTTTCCAGCCCCAATAAGCCCTGCATTTTCCCAGAGATCTGGACTACGTATTTTCTCCCACTCTGGGTCATGTTGGCCACTGGAACAGATTGTAGGAGTCGTGTCCGATGTTAGGAAACTTTCGGCTTCTATCGAGCTTCCCTTTATGTAGTTTAAGATAAACGTTCTTGCGAGACGTACTGTGATAGCACCTCCGCGCCCCGACTTATCGGCAAAATCTTGGTCTTCGCCAAGTAGCCCAACGTCCTGGCACCAATCTCGAAGCTGCGGTCCCTTCGAGGTTTCCTGCATTCTGTCAAACAGATCGCTTGATGTTGCAATGTTGGTGTTCGAAATCAGCTGAACATCAAGGCGCTGTTCCATGGTTAAGCCAAGGTACACCTTCACCCCATGGAATTTCGTAGGCTGAACGGTAAGAGCATCCTTAATCGCCTGGAACCGATGCTGTCCGCCGATAATTTTCAGTGGGTGCTCACTATCGAATTCAGTTGTATACTCCGCAACAATGTTACTGAACGCGCGACCCTTGATTGCGTCGTCTTTCATGACTTTAAATGCGTAAGCGTCCTCTACTATCATTCTATTGGCGCGGTATTCACTTTGCTCCTCGGGGTCGAGCGGGACATCGGTTGTACCAAACTGAACAAGCTTGTTTGCCGCGACGTGACATTCACAAAACCACGCGCTTGTGCGCTCGTCCATAAACACGCAGACATTGAGATCGCCATATTTCGACTCGTATGGTTCTAACATCTTCTCGAACCCCTTGAGTAACCCTGCGACCCACTCCGGCACCTTTATCGTTGAATCTTCCAATTTTGCCTCCCGATTGCATTTGCTATGCTACTCTGTTTGTTCCGTACACGCGAGTAGGTCTCCCGCCATAGCCGCATATATTCCGGCCCTGCGCCGTGGAGTTGGCCCTGGTATGCAATGCTTCGGAAACGGCTCGGCAGGTGGCGGCGCCCATTGCCTTCGGAATAGGCGAAGAAAAATGCGATATATTAGCTTCACCGCCACCAAGATCGGCCGATAGAGGATCTAAATGGACGCGTATGGCGGGGTTTGTTAAAATGCGCTGGCTGCGAGCAATAGGTAAGCGTCGAGCAGATTTTTTTGAGTTATGATTGCTGTTGGGGGTTGGCCATTCATCAAACCGATCACAACATCGCCCACAGTGTTTTCGTCAATGAGTTCAAATGCGGGACCGCCCGAGTAGCCGCCACAAGCCCTTCCGTCGACCAGAATCATATTGTTTCCGGTCGTGTCGAGTTCGTTGATTCTACCGGCCGCGAACTTGGGTTTTGGCAACACCCCGACGACGAACGGTCCTGGAAACCCCGCTGTTGTCACATAGGAGTTGAGGGCTGGTAAGCTTTCACTGATAACAAAAGGCTTTGCGGGCGGTGCGTACGCCGCGTCCAGAAAATGGATAGTGGCATAGTCCATGGCCGGATTCACCGGATGTACGCGAAAGCCGGCTTTGCCATAACCGGATGTACCGGCGGATGTGGTCCAAATAACCAGCAGTGCTTCTCCGTTAATAACCGGGAATGAGTTCGATCCGGCCCCCTGAGGCCAAGCCAGATGCTTGGCCGTGAGCAATTTAAACCCACTCCAGTTGGCAGATTTGGCCCAAAAAGCCGTTCCGCAGCCTCGGGATTTTCCTGTGTCTAGGTCAACACAATCGATCGCCACCAGCCCGGCTTCCACAACGCCCTTCAGCATTCTCCTTACCTTTCTAAAGCGGGGGGATAGATCGCAATACGGCTGCCGCCTGCACTCTCACCGTCGGATCTAACAGTTTGAACGCGTAGCCGTGGCACAGGCGGACGACGAGGATGTTGCAATCTCCCCCAAGCTTTTGAGCCATCCGATCACGGATGGCTCGGGCGTTGCTGGATGTCTGGATGATGCACGCTTGCTTGGTGAAGCCGTGGTAGTGTGCCGGGCCCACCATCGCTCTCAGGTCGGCGCGTACCTTCTGATACTCGTTCGTACGGTTGGCCGAATTCTCGAGATCAAAAGTGACCATGTAAAAGCGATTCGACATCTCAGTCCCCTGGCGTGTCTGGCGCTGTAGGTTTGTCCGCGCGGAAGGCGTCGCCCTTGGTGGATCGCGCCATGGCAAGCTCAACGATGCGCTCGATGATCCGGGCGCTGTCTTTCCATTTCATCACAAGCTTGCCGGAGTCCATACCGTACTGTGCTACGACATCTTTCAATTGCTCGATGTCGAGCGCCGACAGTTCGCGTGTCAGGGCCTCTTGGCTCTGGCGGGCCAAGGCTAGCGGATCTAAAGCGGCTGGGGTGCGCCGACCACCCTTGCGGGAGCCCCTGGTGGTCGCTTGGTCGGCGTGGGGCCTTTCTTGTTCTGCCGATGGCAGATCGATTTGCCGCGGGCTGAGAGCTTCCTCAAGCCGGCGGCGGAAGGCGCGGTTGCGTTCAGCTTCGTCCGCGATGATCTCGGATAGTATGGCTAGTCGCTCTCGCAGGGTCATAGCGGCTCCACCACGTCGATCAATTCCTTGGCGAGGTCAATGTAGCGCTCGGCAAGATCGTTGTAGCCATACTTCTGCTTGAGAGTGCGACGTTGGCCTGGTACGTGTTCGGCGGCGGCGGCGATCTGGTTGGCCTGCCTGATCATCGTCTTGAAGACAGGCGGAAGCTCGGGATCGTGCCGCAGTTGGTGTACACCGTTAATATGGATGTTTGAGTTTTCCTGGTATTTTGTAACCACGATACCCAATGGTTCGAGCGGCTCGGCAATCTCCGCAGCGAAGCTGGCGACTCGCTTCAAAATCTGCGGTATGCCGTAGGTCGAAAGCACGTCGGGTACGGTGGGTATGATGTAACCTTCGGAAATTCGGAGCCCGTTTAGAGTGATAATGCCAAGGTTCGGTGGGCAGTCGATTAGCACGAAATCGTAATCGTCAAGCTTGGACTTGACGGAAAGACGAAGCAGATCGGTTGGCGTAAGAGAGTAGAATTGCCCCATCGGCGCCGTTGCCAGTCGATCTTGTACATCGATCAAGTCGAGGCTGGATGGGAGCAAATCAACGCGCTCGGCGCCCTGCACGTCGGACACCCGCTTTTGCAACGCGCGGTCGAGATTGAACGATTTGTTCTTTGGGTCGAGTGCATCTTTGAACAGCGTCGCCAATGTATTCCCGGCCTCGTTCAAAGCCTTCCATCGCACTTCGCCAATCAACATCGTGGTCGCGTTGGTCTGGGGATCTAGGTCGATCACCAAAACGCGTTTGCCAAAGAAAGAGGCAAGGGTCTCCGCGAGGGCTACAGTGGTGGTCGTCTTTGCAACGCCGCCCTTGAGATTTATAACCGCTATTACGTGTGCCATAGGAACTTTCCTTTTTCGAAGCCATGCTCTGATCTGAGTCATTCTGAAGACCGGACCGGCCTTCAGATCGGCAACCGGCTTCGGGAAGTCTTTGAATCGCGCGCGCCAGTTCGCCACCGCCTGACGCGACGTTTTTGCAAACTCTGCAATTTCGTTGATACCGGCGTATTCGTTTTCAGGGCTGGGCAATGGGAGCCTTGTGAATTATGTAAACAAGATCTGTTTACGGTGGTCACAGACCTGATGCAAGCGGAAAATCGCGGGATGGGTGGTTTAGTGACCGGACGCAGCCGCAGGAGCTGACGGTCAGGGGCCCAATCCGCTACGATTTAGCCACCCAAATGCGCCGGGACCACTCAATGTGCGGCGCGGGCACGCCCCATCGCCCGGGAATGACACAATCGGCGCATAGCGGACGCCGCCATGGCGACCTTCCCACGCCCAGCCGCCGCCACCGGCCTCAATCGGCATGGCCTTCACTCATTGAAAACATCCGCACTAACGCATTTAAATGCCGCCATCACAAAAATAACTTGCCTCGATAGCTATTCTCACTGTATCGTTATTACCGTTAACTACTAAAAGCCGCAAAACCCTGATCACAACCCAGCCCATCCAACCGCCAGACGCCGAAGACCGCACCCAGCGCCACATGCGCATGTGCGCGGAGTTGGCTGACCTCGCCATGGGTCTGGCCCGCGCCGCCGCCGCCCGCACCCTGGCCGACTGGGCCGAACCATCAGAGCCGCAACAGGACCAGCAAATCAGCCAAACGGCGCAACCGCCCTTAATCCAACCGGCCGAGCCGCAAGCCGATCGCGAAGCAGCGCCACACGCCAATCCCGCGCGCAGCCTTTCCGCCCGCCCCGCCACAACCGCATCCGCCAAACCAACCGACCCGGCCTTACTCTTCACCCGCCTCGCCGCCATTGTGCGCCATTGCATCGCCCTGGAATCCCGCCTCGCCGCCAGCGCCGCAGGCATATTCAGCGCCGCAGGCACATCCAACACATCCCGCGCCCCCACGCGCCAGCCGCCAGACCCCCGCCGCCCCAAGCTGCAAGAAGCGCTCCGCCTGGTCACCACCGGCCTCCCCGACCGCGCCGCCCTGTTGCGCGAAACCACCGCCCGCGCCGACGAACATTTGGCCGCCGACCCCGATCAAACCATCGAAATCCCCGATCTCCTCATCAACATCTGCGAAGACCTCGGCATCGAAATCAATTTCAAAACTCTGCCCGACGAATTTCTCTTCACCACCTACGACCCCCCAGATTACAACGAAGATTTCGACGACTCCGCCCCCGACCCCCGCGCCACCTCCCCGCCCCAATAGCCCGGGTAGCCCGGGTGAAAACCCGGGGCCCAACGATCCACAACGCCCGTTGCCAGATAAGCGAAGCGTCATGCGCCGTCGCAAACCGCCAACGGATTCGCCGGCGTGCCCGTAAGGCTGCCCTGTCGCCTGCGTCGGTGAGACCGGAACATGCAAGCTGACCCACCACCCCTGATCGGCATGGTGCGCGCCACATCATGTGCGGCTGAATAACCATACCGCTTGGGCTTGGCAGCAAGCCGTAGGGTGCAATGCTCTCTCGCAGTGCACCACTTTTCTCGGCGATGTCTGCTATCGGGATATAGAAAATCCGAATGAAGAACTTGGATGGGCGCATAGCAGCTGAGCCGAAGTAGGGCGGGAGAATCCCGCCGTCGCAAGCTTCCGACATAATCGGCGTGGGCGTCGACCGGTAATGTGCGACGGCGGCTTTTTATCGGGAACATCCAAAAAACGGCAGCCGCAGCTTGCGACGGCGGGATTCTCCCGCCCTACACGCGGTGCAGGGCTGCCGAATGTCCGCTCTTGGAAAATGGCGCCCCCCCAGTGAGCGTCGTAATTGGGCGCATAGCAGCTGAGCCGTAGGCACCACGCCTAGCTCGCGCCCGCCTGCGCCTTGAAGAGCTCCTCGCGGGAGACCTGCTCCAGTGGCGGCAGATCGTCCCGCACCAGCGCCCACATGATCGGCGCGGCTATGCTCTCGTAGTTGTGGCGGAGCATGTTGCCAATCCCCGCAACTTTCCGCCACGGGATAACGGGATGCCGGTCTTTCAATTCATTGGGCAGATGCCGGCTGGCCTCGGAGATGATCTCGACGCCGCGCTCGACCAACCATTGGCGCTGCCAATCGGCACCAAAGTCATCGATGGTTACGCCATCCATCAGGATCTGAAGGCGCTCCATCGCTTGCACCATATCGGTCAAGCGCGCGATCGTTGAAGAATCGTGCATTAGAAAATTTGCAGAGCGGAAGCCTCAACGCGCTCTCGAATGAGGCGGTGCAAGCTGTCCCGGGTCATGATGTCAGCTTTTCGCTTCAGGATACGCGCAGCCTGTTCCTTGACCTCCATCAGGCCGAACAGACTCAATTTGCCCTGTTCATAGTCAAAAAACAGATCAACGTCGGAATCTTCGCGCGCGTCTCCCCGCGCAGTTGATCCGAACAAATAAAGGTGCCGCACCCCGAGCTGTTGCAACTCGGGTTCGTGCGCTCTGAGCGTGGCAATGGCGGTGTCGCGGTCCATGGCGGAGTTTTAACAGAAATGCGACAGTGTTGCACATTGGTTTTCGCGCCCTTGCGCGAGCTGGGGTTTTCGCGCCGCTGCGCGAGCTGGGATTTTCGCGCCGTTGCGCAAGCTGGTTCGGCGTCCGCCTTGCGGTCCCTTTTAGGTAATCGACCGGGAACTTTACCGCGCAACCCCAAGGCAAGGGCGGTTTGCTCCGCGCGCGGCGGTCAACCCGCGACCCGACATGATGCGGTTTATTGAACAGTGGCTAGCGTGCGCCACTCAGATATATAGGCGCGATGGCCCCCGGCATCCCAGCAAATCTAGCCGTCACCGAAGCCCCATTGAAGCCCCGTTTGATTTTTCGGCCCGGTTAAGGCGAGAAAATATCGCCCTAACCCACCGATCTAAAATGGTAGCGACGGACGGATTTGAACCGCCGACCAAGAGATTATGATTCTCCTGCTCTACCGCTGAGCTACGCCGCCATCCAGGGTGGGCCGGTCAAGTATGCGGTGGCGCGACCCGAGTCAAGAAAGCCCCCGCCGCACCGGCGCACCACCATGCAGCGACGTGGAAAACGTTGGGCGGTGCACCACCGCCATGCCGCCTAAACAGCCCCCGTCCGCCGCAAAATCCAAGCGCCGCATAGCAGGCATGCGGCGATTCCAGCAGTTTTTTGCCCTCAGGTGTAAATTCAAACCCGAGCTCGGTGAATATACATATATGCACCACGATCCTCAAAATGCCCCCGATGGCACCGCCCCCTTCAGCGCCTGCATCCATCGCGGCGCGCTGCAAATAGGCGGCACCTGTATCGAGCTCGCCTGCGGCGACGCCCGCCTGCTGCTCGATCTCGGGCTACCACTAGACGCCGACGACACAGCGCCGGAAACGCTGCTGCCCGCGGTGAGAGGTTTTCGGGATGGCGGCCCGCTGCCCCTGGCCCTGGTGCTAACCCATGGCCACCGCGACCATTGGGGCTTGGCACCAGTTGCGCCACCTGGGCTGCCTGTTGTTGCCGGTGCTGCAACCGTCCGCATCATGCAGGCCGCCGCCGCCTTCGTTCCCGGCGCCGGCGCCTGGCAGCCGGCCGCTTTTACCGGCGGCCACCTGACCGACCGGCAGCCGCTGCACATCGGCCCCTTCACTATCACCCCCTACTTGGTCGACCATTCCGCCTACGATTCCTACGCGTTGCTCATCGAGGCCGCTGGGCGGGGCCTGTTCTACACCGGCGACCTGCGCGCCCACGGCCGCAAAGGCGCGCTGTTCGAGGCGCTGCTGGCACACCCGGGTACAGACCGGGCACATAGGTGACACTTTAGACCGGGCACCTGGGTTACA
>JBBARC010000006.1:0-25079 GCA_040400005.1 Acetobacteraceae bacterium
AAGGTCCTGCTGGCCCAGGGGGCTTGGGAGTTACCTTTTTCTTCAGAAAAAGAAGTTTCTTCCTTTTTGTGCTGGGCTTATCGCAAGCGCCGTAATGGGTGAGCTGAACATCTGCGGGTAACTGCGCAGTAAGCAGCGCCTGCAGTTCCTGGGCGTGCAAATACTCGGGCATTAGCCGGCGCAGGGCGCCATCGCTGTTGGTGGCGGGGTGGAAATACATTTCGGTTAGGCCGGGCTGAAGCTCCTCCATCAGGTCGCGCACCACATCGGGGGTCATTTCGCCAGTGTGGGCGAGGCCGGCGATGCGGTCGTTGGTGACCAGGCCGGCGCGATTGGCTTGGCGGCGCAGAACGCGCGTCCATAGGGCCAACAGGCGATCGCCGAGTTCGGCATCGGGACCGGGCGGTTCGTAGGGGATGCGGATGGCGCGCAGGCCGAATTCGCGGCCGATTTTTATCATTAGGCGGCCGATAAACGGGTGCAGATGCATGTGTTTATGGGCGTTGACGTGATCCAGTTTTAGGCCGGTTGCGGCAAAAGCGCTGAACTGGGCGCGGATTTCGGTGACCAGCTGGCGTTTGGCGCGGCTGTTGAACGCGTATTTCAGGCCCAGGGCGAGCTGATCGGTTGGGAAGTGGCCGGTGTCGTCCACCAGTTCGCCGATTTTGTTGGGCGGCATAATGGCGGGGCCTTCGATCACCACCAGGTGCAGGCCGACGTGTAAATTGGGCAGGTTTTTGGCGCGGCGCACGGCATCCGCGGCTGCCGGGCCGGCCACCATCAGGCTGGCGCTGGTGAGGATACCGGCGCGGGCTGCCTGTTCCACCGCCTCGTTAATGGTGCTGGTGAGGCCGAAATCATCGGCGACCGTAATCAGGCGGCGGGGATTTGGGGGGCGGGGGGCCATGGCGCTTTGGATGCGGTGGCGTGGGGGCGGTGTCAACCTGTGTTGCGGTGGGGTATGGCGCGCTTGACTGGCCCGTAGGGCCGGGCATGTTCGGGCTAGGTGGGGTTAAGGCCGAGTCCTGCCGGTTAAGGGGTTTTGCCGAGCATGAGTATTTTTGCGCGTAAGCCGGTGAATATGATGCTGGATGCGGCCGAAACCGATGCGCACGGCAATGTGCTGGAGCGGTCGCTCGGTTTGCGCAACCTGGTGATGTTCGGCGTGGGATCGGCGGTGGGTGTGTCACTGTTTGTGCAAACCGGGCCGGAAGCCGCAATACACGCCGGGCCGGCGGTTGCGCTTTCGTTTGTGCTGGCCAGTATCGCATGTTTGCTGGCGGCGTTGTGTTACGCGGAATTTGCAGGCTTGGTGCCGGTTGCCGGCAGCGCCTATTCTTACGCCTATGCGACAATGGGCGAAGGGGTCGCCTGGCTGATTGGCTGGTGCTTGCTGCTGGAATATTTAATGAGCGGCGCGTTGGTGGCGATCGGCTGGTCGGGCTATTTTACCGCAACTTTGCACTCGTTTGGTATTAACCTGCCCGATGCGATCTCTGGCGCGCCCTTGGCGGTGGATCAGGCGACGGGGCATATTTTTGCCAGCGGCCGGGTGATTGATCTGCCGGCGATGCTGGTTACATTGTTTGTAAGCTGGCTGCTGCTGCGCGGCACCAAATTATCGGCGACGGTTAACGATGTGATTGTTGGCGCCAAGATCCTTGCCATTGTGGCGGTGGTGGTGGGGGCGGCGGGCTATGTTGATCCGCACCGCTGGGTGCCGTTTATTCCGCCTAACACCGGGGAAAGTGGCCATTTTGGTTTTTCCGGCGTTATGCGGTCAGCCGGGATTTTGTTTTTTGCGTATGTGGGGTTTGATTCGATTTCAACCCTGGGGCAGGAAACCAAGAACCCCCAAAAAACCATTCCCCTGGCGCTGATGCTGGCGCTGGCGATTTGTGTTGTGCTGTATGTGTCGGTGAGTTTGGTGATGACCGGCATTGCCGATTACCACACGTTAAATGTGGCAGACCCGATTGCGGAGGCGCTAAAACAACAATCCGGCCATTTGGCCTGGGCGCGCTGGTGCGTGAGTATTGTTGCGGTGTTTGGGTTGTTATCCACGCTGCTGGTATCGCTGCTCGGCCAGGTGCGGATTTTTTACGCCATGGGCCGTGATGGGTTGTTGCCGGCGAGTTTCGCCAGTGTGCACCCGCGCTATAACACGCCGCATGTTGGCACCATTGTGACCGGCGTGGGGGCGGCGTTTTTTGCGGCCTTATTTCCGCTGGATTTGCTGGGCGATTTGGTTTCCATCGGCACGTTGCTGGCTTTTGCGGTGGTCTCTGGCGGGGTAATTATTTTGCGCCACACCATGCCAGATGTGCCGCGGCCGTTTCGCACACCGTTTATGCCGTATACGCCGTTGCTGGCGATAGCCTCCTGTGTGGCGTTGATGTTTTCGCTATCGGGGGGCACCTGGTGGCGCTTGGTTTTGTGGCTGGTGATGGGCGGCGCGGTGTACGCAGCGTACGGCTACCGGCATTCGAAATTGCGTGCGGTCAAGTAGGGTGGGTTTTAACCCACCACCGCAAATTCATGATGCCGGTGAGCGGGCGTAATCGGCGATGGTGGGTTAAAATCCACCCTTGCTACCGCCATTGGGAACCTAGCAATCGTAGGGCGGAAAAGCGAAGCGTCTTCCGCCATCGCAAGCCGGCAACGGAAGCTTAAGGCGGGGGAATCTGAGGGCGGGCGCGCAATGAACTCCAAGCCCCCCCCCCCTTAACCGCCACCATCCACCAACGCGCGCACCTGCTGATAAAACGCCTCGCGCGCTGCAACCTCTGGCCCCATATACGCATGCGGCCAATCAGCATTTGTCGCAATCACCAGATGGCGGGCGCGGTCAATAAAGATGCCCTGGCCAAAAATCCCCGCAGCCGCCACCGCGCCGTCATCATACGTCCACCACTGATAGCCATAGCCATGCCCGGGCTCACCGGTTTCTTTTTGCTTTGTCGTGGCGTTGGCGAACCAATCCGGCGGCACGATCGGCGTGCCCCGCGCCACACCATTACCCAGCACAAACAGCCCAAAGCGGGCGAAATCGCGGGTGCGTGCCTGTAGGCAGCAGCCGGCGATTTCATGCCCGGTTTTGCCCAAAAGCCAGGTGGCGCCAGCCTCCATCCCGGCAGGGTGCCAGATTTTTGCCCGCAAATACTGCGCGAGTGTTTTGCCGGTGGCCGACGTCACCAGCACACCGATCAGATTGGTCTCCCCAGTATTATAATGCCAAACCGTGCCGGCAGGGTGGGCGCGCGGCAGTTTGCGCATGTAGCTGACCGTGGCATCAACCCCTGCATCAGGGGTTGCCGTATTGAAGCGGGCGACATCGGAGTTGGGATTCTCGTAATCCTCGTTCCATTGCACGCCAGAACTCATTGTCAGCAATTGGCGCACGGTGACCGTATCGTAGGCGGAGCCATGCAGATCGGGGATATAGCGGCCCAGCGTATCGTCGAGGCTTTTGATTGCACCATCCTGGATCGCAGCGCCCACCAGGGTTGAGGTGAACGATTTGGCGACCGAAAAACTGGTCCAGCGATGGGTTGCGTCGAAGCCCAGGCCATAGCGTTCCACGCGGATTTTGCCGTCCTGCAAAATAACCAGTCCGGCCGCGTGCTGGCTTGTCATGTAGGCAGCAAGGCCAGGGATCACCAGCGGCTTGCCCGCCGGCAAGGGCAGCGGATCAGGTGCTGCGGCAATGTCGTGGGTGGCTGCCAGGAACGGCAAGCGATCCATGGCGCGGAAGGCGGCATCGCGTTGTGGTTGTGACCAGCTTAGCACATCGGGGTTGGTGGGGTGGGCGGCGAGCAAGCCACGCATATCCTGGTCGAGGCTGAGATACGTGGCACTACCGGCGAGGAACAGCGTGGCGGTGAGGCCGAGGGCGATTGTGCGCAGGCGCATAGCGGGTCCTGTTGGGTTGTGAGAACGAAGTAGCGTGGGTTTTAACCCACGTGCGGGGCATAAGGCATGTTCCAAGCGAAGGTCGCACGAGGCAGGGAGAAAATCCGTATGATGACGTGGAAATCTCTCCAAACAGAGGATGCGAAATGAGGAAATACGTGGGTTAAAACCCACGCTACGTTTCTACGTGGTTTTTATGTTGTGCCAGTAAGGTACGGGGGTTTTTTCGTAACCCTCGGCCGTTAGCCGCACGCTGACGCGGTTGTTTTCCGGGTAGATAATCACATCGTGCGGGTTGCGTTCGCCGATCACCAGGTAGCGGCAGGTTTCACTGCCGCGGTTAATCATGGCATGCGCCACCGCCTGGCCGGCCGGAAAGCACACGTAATCGCCAGCCACCATGGGGTATTCGGCATCGCCCAGCAGCACGGTCATGCTGCCTGCAAGCACATAGATATGTTCTTCTTCCAGCAAGTGATAATGGGCTGGGCTGCCTTGTTTGCCGGGCGGCAGTTCTTCCAGGCAAACGCCGACATGGCTGCCACCGCCGGCGTTGGTGAGTTCGCGGTATGTGAGGGCGAAGCGCGCGCCCTCAGCAAAGTCAGTGTGCGGCAGGCTAAGTGCTGCGAAAGGTGGAACCACGGCCATGTTATTGCCCCCCTCTTAAGTCATGGGGTCTGGGGCCCGCGGCCCCAGCGGGTCCAGGGCAGAGCCCTGGCCTTTCTTTCCCCTGTTATGCCGCATCCTTATGCCGTTCGCGAAGAAACTGGAAAAACTCCACCCCTTCGCGCAACCGCCGCTTCATCATCTGCGGGCTAGTCACCATTTCGCCAACGATGGAGGCAATTTTTGGCGCCCGGAAATAAAATCGCTTATAAAACGTTTCCAAATTATCAAAAATCTCAGTGTGGCTCAGATGCGGGTAGTGCAGGGGGGCGATTTGAATGCCGTGATCGTCGATCAGTTCGGCATTTTTCACATCCAGCCAGCCGTTTTCCACCGCCTGGTTGTATAGGAAAGTGCCAGGGTAGGGGGCGGCGAGGGACACCTGAATGGTGTGCGGGTTGATCTTAGTCGCCCATTTGATGGTTTGTTCGATGGTTTCTTTGGTTTCGCCGGGCAGGCCCATAATGAAGGTGCCGTGGATTTTAATCCCTAGCTCGTGGCAATCTTTGGTGAATTGCTCGGCAACTTCTATGCGCATGCCTTTTTTGATGTTGTACAAAATCTGCTGGTTGCCACTTTCGTAACCCACCAGCAGCAAGCGCAAGCCGTTGTCGCGCAGAATTTTTAACGTATCGCGCGGCACGTTGGCTTTGGCGTTGCATGACCACACCACACCCAGCTTACCCAGCTCGCGCGCAATCGCTTCGGCACGCGGCAAATCATCGGTAAAGGTATCGTCGTCAAAAAACCATTCTTTGGCTTGCGGAAACAGTTTTAGGCCGTTGCGAATTTCTTCGGCCACGTGGCCTGGGCTGCGCACGCGGTAGCGATGGCCACCGACGGTTTGCGGCCACAGGCAGAAGGTGCAGCGCGATTTGCAACCGCGGCCGGTGTAAAGCGACACGTAAGGGTGCATCAAATAGCCGATAAAATAATCTTCCATACGCAAATCGCGCTTGTAGACTTCGGTGACGAAGGGCAGCTGGTCCATATCTTCCAGCATGGCGCGTTCTTTATTGTGCACGATATCGCCGTTGGCGTTGCGATAGGTGATGCCGTCGATATCGGCCCAAGGCCGATCTTCGGCGATTTCTTTAATGGTGAAATCGAATTCATTGCGCGCGACAAAATCAATCGCCGTGCTGCGCGCGATGCTTTCGCCGGGTTGCACCGCCACTTTGGCGCCGACCATGCCGATTTTAAGGCTCGGCTTGGCTGATTTTAAAGCTTCCGCCACTTTCACGTCGCTGGCAAAGCTTGGTGTGGAGGTATGGATAATCACCAATTCGTGATCTTTGGCCGCTTTTAGCACAGTATCCATGCCCAGGCGGGCCGGCGGTGCGTCGATCAACTTGCTGCCGGGGATTAAGGCTGCCGGTTGGGCCAACCACGTAGGGTACCAAAAGCTTTTAATTTCGCGTTTGGCCTGATAGCGCGACCCCGCGCCGCCATCGAAACCGTCGAATGACGGGGGCTGCAAAAACAGGGTCTTCATCATCTGCGTGGTCCTTCTGCTGTGGCGTTTGCCAAGCTTATATCGGGGGGTGTCGCGTGGTGGGGACTAATGGTTGCCAGTATTTCGCCGCGCCAGGCGACGCGGTTACCGGTGTGGGCTGCCACCCATACCACAACCGATAAAGCTTCGCGTAAAGGTGATAGCCATAACGGAGTTTTGGGAGCGGTTAAGGCGATCTCGATAGCCCGGCCCAACCCTGCACGCAACGCAAAACACAGCGCCAGCAGGGTAAAAGCGGCCGGTGTCGGGCCAAGCAGAATGGCGGTGAGGGCCGCGAACACCAGCGGAAATTGCAGGATTGAGGCGGCAAACCCCAGCGGTTCCACCGATCGCACGGTGCGCGCCCAGCGCAATTCGTGGTGCCACAGGGCGGCCGGCGTTGTTTCAGCAAGTGTGGTTGCTGGGATAGTGGGTGCAACACGCACGGCCAAGCCCAGGGCGGTAACGGCCCGGCCGAGCACGGCATCATCAGCCACAAACGGCAGCAAGGTGTTCAACCCGCCCGCGGCATCCAGCGTTTGGCGGGTCAGCGCCATAGTGGCGCCCAGGCAATCTTGCCGCCCTAGCGCACGCGCGAGCAGCGCTCCGGGCACAAAAATTTGCGCAATGTGGGCACTGGCAAGGTTGGCAATTAGGCCGGCGCGCGGCCGGCGCCCGACATAATAGCTGGTCACCAGCCCGGTGCCGGGTTGGCCAAGCGTTGCGGTGACATGGCGCAAATAATCGGGCGCCACGTGCATATCGGAATCAGACATCACCAGCACATCGTGCGCCGCAAACGGCAGCATGTTGATCAGGTTTGATACTTTGCGGTTGTGGCCATGCACAGTTGCATTCACCACAAGGTCCAGCCGCACATGCGGGTAGGCTGCCTGTAGCCGCTCAACCACCGCAATGGCGCGATCATGCGGGCTTGCCACACCGCAGAGAATCTGCAGATTGGGCCAATCGAGTTGGCAAAAACTGGTCAGCGCCTCGGTGAGTAAAATTTCATCCCCGTGCAGCGGCTTTAGCACGGTGACACCAGGGCAGGTGGATGTTTTTGTGCGCGGCGTTTTGCGAAATGCGCGGGCCGCCCGCAAGCCTAACCCCGCCTGGGCAAAGCCGGCCATCGATGCCGCCGCAGGCAGGGCTGCCAGCACAGGCATTGCGGCGGCGGTTATCATCAGGGGGTAACCGTGCCGCCAGATTGGACTTTTACTTTCTCGGTCAGCATGGCGATTAACTTTTGCGCATCTTTTTCGCCGGCCAAGAGGGCACGAAAATCCGACCGCTGTACGGCAACCTGGCTTATTGTGCCATTGATCAGCACATCCACCACCTGAAACGCGCCGCTTGCATTTTTGCGCATCACGTAAGCAATGCGGGTGATATCGCCATTGGGTGCGACCAGATCACTGGTGACAATGCGATCATCGCCCAAGCTCCGGCTACCCGGTTCGACCTTGAAAACCGTGCTGGTATCATCACTAAAATTACCAACATAAGACGAAATTGTGTAAGCTCGGAACACCCGCAACAACGCCGCCTGTTCGGCAGTTGCAAGGTTTGCCCAGCGCAAACCGACGCTGGATTGCAGAAACTGGCTGACGTTAAAAACCCGGTCGATCACCGGGGCGAGGCCGGCAAACCGCTGATCGAACGAGGTTTTGCCAGCTTTACCAACCGCCACCAACCCGGCATTCAGCGCTGCCACCTGGGATGTTGCATCCGGTTCCGCCGCGCGTGCGCCACCGGCAAACACGCCTGTGTTCAGCAGGGCCAAACCCAAAACAACAGTGTTAAAGGCGCGGCGGGTAAGCAGGGTCATGCGATCGCCGCATCACGGACAGCCGCAATATCCACTGCGTCCAAGGCTGCGCGCACAATGGCCTTGGCATCTAAACCCACATCGGCGATTTGAGCCGCTGGGGACATGTGATCGACAAACCGATCCGGCAAAATCATCGGGCGGAATTTGAGGCCGCGATCAAGCAGCCCAGTCCACGCCAAATGCTGCACCACCTGGGCAGAAAACCCGCCAACAGCAGCCTCTTCCACGGTGATCAGCACATCGTGCTCGCGCGCCAAACGTTCAATCAACTGCGTGTCGATGGGCTTTGCAAAACGCGCATCAGCAACCGTGGTGGAAATACCACGCGCGGTCAGCTCATCGGCGGCGCGCAACGCTTCAGCCAGGCGCGTGCCCAGCGACACAATGGCAACACGGGTGCCTTCACGCAAAATACGGCCGCGGCCGATTTGCAAAATCTCGCCACGTGCCGGCAACGCAATGCCCAAACCTTCGCCGCGCGGGTAGCGCAACGCACTGGGCCGATCACCGATCGATGCGGCGGTTGCCACCATATGCATCAATTCGGCTTCATCAGCTGGCGCCATCATCACCATGCCAGGCAGGCAACCAAGGTAGGACACATCAAAACTACCGGCATGCGTCGCCCCATCGGCGCCGACCAATCCGGCGCGATCAATCGCAAACCGCACCGGCAAATGTTGCAAGGCGACATCGTGCACGATTTGGTCGTAAGCGCGTTGCAAAAAGGTGGAGTAGATCGCGCAGAACGGGATCAGCCCATCAGCCGCCATGGCGGCAGCAAACGTCACCGCATGTTGCTCGGCAATGCCAACATCAAAAAACCGGTCGGGGAAGCGTTTGGCGAATTTATCAAGCCCGGTGCCCGAAGGCATGGCGGCCGTTATGGCGCAAATACGGCGATCGCGTTCGGCCACATCAATCAGGCTATCGGCAAACACTTTGGTATAGCTCGGCGGCCCGGCCGGCGCTTTTACCTGTTCGCCGGTCGCCACGTTAAACTTTGTAACACCATGATATTTATCGGCCGATGCTTCGGCTGGCGCATAGCCATGGCCCTTGCGGGTAATCACATGCAGCAAAACCGGCCGGCCTTCATCCATTTCGCGCAAATTGCGCAGCACCGGCAGCAGCTGTTCCATATTGTGGCCGTCGATCGGGCCAACATAGTAAAACCCGAGTTCTTCAAACAGCGTGCCGCCGCCAGCCAACATGCCGCGGGCATATTCTTCCGCGCGCTTAGCTGTGCGTTCTAAGCCGGCCGGAAAATGCTTGGCCAATTTGCTACCAGCTTCGCGCAGATGCATAAATTTGCGTGAGCTGAACAGCCGGGTGAGGTAGGCGCTCATCGCGCCAACCGGCGGTGCGATCGACATTTCATTATCGTTGAGCACCACAATCAGCCGGCTTTTGCGGGCGCCGGCGTTGTTCATCGCTTCGTACGCCATGCCGGCGCTCATCGCGCCATCGCCAATCACCGCGATCACGTGGCGATCTTTGTGGCCATTCAGCTGGTTGGCAACAGCAAACCCCAAGCCTGAAGAAATAGACGTTGAAGAATGCGCCGCCCCAAACGGATCGTAGGCACTTTCCGCACGCCGGGTAAAACCGGACAACCCATTGGCCTGGCGCAGCGTGCGAATACGATCGCGCCGCCCGGTGAGAATTTTATGCGGATAGGCTTGGTGCCCAACATCCCAGATCAATTTATCATCGGGCGTATCAAACACCGCGTGAATAGCAACGGTGAGTTCAATCACCCCGAGTGACGCACCCAAATGCCCGCCAGTAGTGGATACCGCGTGTATGGTTTCGGCACGCAGTTCATCGGCCACTTGGCGCAACTGCTCGTTGGAGAAATTGCGCATATCGGCGGGAAATTTCACCCGGTCCAGCAACGGTGTGCTCGGTGCCTGCGCACCGGTCGGGTTGGGGGGCACGATTGTGGGTTCGCTCATCAGCTTTTAGCTCCTGCGGGCGATAACATAAACCGACAGCTCGCGCAGCCGGTCGGCCTGTTCGCCGAACGTATCAAGGTGGCCTATGGCCTGTTTAGATAACATGGCAGCTTGGGCGGCAGCCCGCTCGATCCCCAGCAGCGACACCAGTGTTGCCTTGCCAGATGCCGCATCTTTGCCGGCGGTTTTGCCGATCTCATCCGATGTGCCCAGCGTATCCAGCAAATCATCGGCGATTTGAAAGGCCGCCCCTATATCACGGCCGAAGGCTGCAATCTGGTGGCGCAAATGGGGTGCCGCCCTACCCAAAATCGCGCCGGCCTCGGCCGAATACTGAATAAGCCTGCCGGTCTTTAACGCCTGTAAACGGCCAACCGCCGGCAGATCCAGGGTTCTGCCCTCGGCTTCAATATCAATCATCTGCCCGCCCGCCATGCCACGGGCACCGGCGGCCAGGCCCAAGGCCAGCACCAGCTCGCAGCGCGCTTCGGGGTCTGAATGGGTATCGGGCTCGGCGAGCACTTCAAAGGCGCGCGCTTGCAATGCGTCGCCGGCCAAAATGGCGGTGGCCTCGTCAAACGCCCGGTGCGTGCTGGGCCGGCCGCGGCGCATGTCATCGTTATCCATCGCCGGCAGATCATCGTGGATCAGCGAATAGGCGTGCAGCATTTCAACCGATGCCGCCACGCGGGCGGCGCACGTGGGGGCGACGCCAAACAGGCTTGCCACTTCCATCACCAAAAACCCGCGCATGCGCTTGCCGCCGCCCAAACTTGCATAGCGCATGGCATCGATCAGGCGTTTTTCCATGCCATCGGTCGGCGGCATCAGCCGGTCGAGGGCGGCCTCCACCGCATCGGCGCGCGCCGCCATCGCCGATTTGAGCGCGTCGCTGATCTCGGCCGGGGGCGGGGTAAGGGTACTGCTCATGCGCTCGCTAAATTGGTTAAGTGGTGGCGGGATCGACATTTTTTAAGGCAAGCCCGCCGTTTTCACCGGCAACAATGGCTTGCACCCGCGCATCGGCATCAGCCAGAAGGTTTTCGCAGTGGCGGCGTAGCTCGGTGCCGCGTTCGTAGGCGGTGATGGCGTCCTCAAGCTTTTGCTGCCCGCCTTCCAAGCCGCGCACGATACGCTCAAGCTGGGAAAGGGCATCTTCAAACGAGAGGGATTGCGTCGACTCGGACATCGAGTTGCGTTCCATAAAGCGCGTCCCTTTACGCGGCTGGCGGCCGGCGCGAAAGACTTGACACGCGGTAAATCAGGGGAATGCGGCATAATCGCCGCGTATGTTTGGCTGCGCGCCTGTTACCAGATTGAAAACTCACGCTTTTAGCAATTCGCGCAAATGGGCGGCAGTACAGTCTGCCAGGGCGTGCAAATTATACCCCCCTTCGAGCAGCGAGACGAGGCGGCCATCGCTGCACTGTGCTGCAATTTCAACCAGTTCTGCGGTGATCCAGGCGAAATCATCGGTGCCCAGGGTAAGTTGCGCCAGGGGGTCGGCCAAATGCGCATCGAAACCGGCCGAGATAATCAACAGCTCAGGCGCAAAGGCGGCCAGCGCCGGCAGGCCAATATCTTGCCAGGCGGTGCGAAATTCAGCACTGCCCGCACCAGGGGCCAGCGGCATGTTCACAATATTGGCGGCCGCCCCGGTTTCGTGGGCAGCCCCGGTGCCGGGATAGCACGGCATTTGGTGGCTAGAGGCATAGAATAAATCGCCATTGCCCCAGAAAATCGCCTGGGTGCCGTTGCCGTGATGCACATCAAAATCCACCACCGCCACGCGGGTAAGGCCGTGGGCGGCGCGGGCATGGTGTGCGGCGATGGCGGCGTTGTTAAATAGGCAAAACCCCATGGCGCGCTCGGCTTCGGCATGGTGGCCGGGCGGGCGGGTGGCGACAAACGCCGATTGCGCATGAAAACCGGCGACCAGATCCACGGCTGCCATGGCGCCCCCCGCCGCCAGCAAAGCCGCGCGCACGCTGCCGGGGGAAAGCACGGTGTCGGCATCCAGCACCGCGGCTTGGCCGGCGAGCGCCAAAATCTGATCGACATACGCTTTGCTGTGCGCTGCGTAGAGTGCTGCCCTCGGCGCCGGCGCACAGCTATGGCGATCAACACCAGCGAAATCGCGGTGATCGAGGACAGCCAGAATTGCGCGCAGCCGGTCCGGGCTTTCCGCATGGCGGGCGCCGGGTTGGTGATCCAGGCAATCGGGGTGGGTGAGAACGCTAAGCTTTTTCATAAGCTGGGCGCGGGTGCCGCATCGGGCTCCACCTCCGGGCGGGCGGCGCGCGCGCGCACCACAAAGGTGAACACCCCGGCCTCCTCAGACGACGACAGCAGCGCATGCCCGGTTTCGCGGCAAAAAGCGGCGAAATCCGCAACCGACGCCCGATCGGTTGCCAGCACGCGCAGCTTATCACCAGGCGCCATACTGCGTAGCTGGCGATTGGCGCGCAGCACCGGCAGCGGGCAGGTCAGACCTTTAACATCGAGCAGGGTTTCAGCCATGGCCGGAGTGATGCAAGCGGTGCGGGTGCTTGGCAAGGGGCGACGCCGCGGCGATACACCTGTGGGTGGGATTTTAGCCCACCACGGCAAATCCGTCCCTGGATGGCTACGGCTCTCCGGTCTCGCGTGGGTGCGCCGCGTCCAGCACAGCCCCAACATGCGCATAGCCCCGTTCGGCCGCACGCGTTTCCTGAACCTGCCGCTCCCGATACCCGGCGCGTTGCTCATCGCGGCGTTCGGCGTGGCAGGCCAGGCAGCTCACGCCATCCTCAAAAAGCGGCGATAACCGGTCCACCGCGGTCACCGGGCGGCGGCAGGCGTAACACAAGCCATGCGTGCCCTGGGCCAGCCCGTGGCCCACCGCGACGCGCTGATCAAACACAAAACACTCGCCCTGCCACAGGCTTTCGGCTGGCGGGATGTCCTCCAGGTATTTTAAGATGCCGCCTTGCAAGTGATAAACTTGGTCGAGCCCTTGGGCGGCCAAAAAGCTGGTCGATTTTTCGCAGCGTATGCCGCCGGTGCAGAACATCGCGATTTTGGGCGGCGTGCCGTGGCCCAGCAGCCGCGCCCGCTCGGCGCGAAACCAGGCTGGGAAGTCACGAAAACTGCTGATGCGCGGGTTGATGGCACCGGCAAAACTGCCCAAACCCACCTCGACATCGTTGCGCGTATCGATCACGATCGTGCCCGGATCGCGGATCAAAGCGTTCCAATCCGCCGGCTGCACATACTGCCCGGCGCTGAGCCGCGGATCGATATCCGGCTGCCCCATGGTGACAATCTCGGGTTTTATCCGCACTTTCATCCGGTGAAACGGCGCTACCGCCGCGCGCGAAAACTTTATCTCGATAGCGGCGCAACCCGGCAGTGTTTTGATATGCGATAGCACCAGGCCGATTGCCGTGTCGGGTCCGGCGATGGTGCCATTTATCCCCTCACGGGCGAGAATAAGCGTGCCTTTAACGCCCTGCGTGCGGCATAGGTTTAGCAAACTCTCGCGCAGGCGCATGCAATTGTCAAAGCGGGCAAATTGATAGAGTGCAGCTACACAGGCGGGAGAGTTTGCGGCGCCCCCTTCGTCAGGTGCGCCGGCGTCTTGCGAAATGTGATCTGGCAATGGCATTACCGACACTTAGCAGGGATGCGGGGCGCCGTCATGGTCAAGCCAAGCAAGCGCGCGCGGGGCGCCCACGTGCCCGGTCAACTAGCCTGGGTGAAACCCAGGTGCCAATGTCGCGCGCAGCAACCCGCCGGCGACGGCACGCCCGCCCCGGCGAGTGTCCCGATGGCCCGCCGAAATCGCCCAACCCCAGGCCGCCACGCGCTCGCGGCAACAGCCTGCCAGATGTCGTTCGATCGAGGTCACGCGCGTTGCTGCCGGTGGAAGCGCCGTCAGATTGGTATTACTGTAGGGCCCTAGAGGGCCGTAAGCGGCGCGCACAGGCAGGCTGGTCGCGGGTCAGGTTGAAAGTCTGCTGGCGGCGGGATCTGGCCGACAACAGAATGGCGGCTTTGTGTGGGCGCGAAGCGGAAAGCGGACATTTGTGTCGAGCAGCCGAACCTGTCGGCACAAACTTGTAAATAGTGCCGTTTTTCTCAATGCCCGCGTCCGAGGCGACGCCATAGAAGGCGCCATCGAGGTAGGTTAGGGTCGACGCCGGGTTGGCCCCGGCCTTCTTGCCGGCGAAATCATGCTGCGTGGTTTCTGCGCCGGTGATGGAATTGATACTGAAAATAGAGCCTAGATTTTTGGGTGATGTATAGCTTGCCAGCACTGGTAACAAACATTTGCCCGCGACAAGCGAGAGCGGTGCCAGCGGGTGGGCGCCGTCGGTGCCATGCCATTGGTAAAGCTATAGAGCGTGGTTTGCACCCCGGTTGTCGCATCAACCCGAAACACCGTGCCATAGGGTGCGCTGGTGGCTTTGCTGCCAGGGGTGGCGCCAAACAGGCTACCGTTTGCGGCGGGTGGCGTCGGCAGCACTGTCGTCTCACCGTAGAACGCCAATGGCCTTGTGGTTTCCCTACAAATTCTGCTAAAAACACACGCTAATGTAGCTCCCTTCGTATTTCATTTTGAGCAGGTTATGGCCGAACAGTATCAAAATGAAATTCCCTTGATTGGACCGGCTAGCGGCTCGTTAGCCACTCATCCAAGTCCGTCGCCTTTGCTCGACAGGGCAAGCCTCGACTGGTTGCGCCTAGTTGTGGACAGTATGAGTGAGGGCTTTGCCCTGTTATCGCCCGAGTTTACCATCCTGGACCTCAACCAGGAAGCGATTCGTATCGACGGGCGTCCGCGCCAGGATATCATCGGCCGCGCGCATTGGACTGTCTATCCGGGCTCCGAGGATAGCGAGATCGGCAGGCTCTATAAAAAGGCAATGTCTGAGCGGGTGCCTGTTGCCCTCGAGCACCGTTACGAGTGGGCAGACGGCCGAGAGTCGTGGTTTGAGACACGAGCATACCCTGTGCCGAACGGCTGCCTTGCTATCTTCTATCGGGACGTCACACAGCGCCATCAGGCAAACCAGCGCCTACATGCCAGCGAACAGCGGTTCAAGGCGGCGGTGTCAGCGGTGGAAGGCGTCGTGTGGACCAATAACGCCGATGGCGAAATGGTCGGCGAACAACCCGGATGGGCAGCGCTGACCGGGCAAAGCTTCGAACACTACCGCGGCTATGGCTGGTCGCGTGCCATACACCCTGAAGATGCCCAACCAACCATCGACGCCTGGCAAGCGGCGGTGGTCAATTGCACCCCCTTTGCGTTTGAGCATCGTGTGCGGCGCCACGATGGGGTGTGGCGGCTATGCGCAATCCGCGCCATCCCCGTGCTAGACGATTCCGGCCGTATCACCGAATGGGTCGGCGTTCACCGCGACATCACCGACGCCCGCGCCAACGAGTTGCGTTTACACCAGCTGGCCGAGGCCATCGACGAAGTTTTTTACGTGCGTGAGGTCGATGCCGGGAAAATATCCTATGTCAGCCCAGCCTACGAACGGCTATGGGGCCGCCCGCGGCAAGAGCTTTACGACGACCCGAACAGCGCCATGGCCCTGCTACACCCCGATGACCGCGACATCGCCTTGCAAGCAGTGGCGCGGCGCGCGGCGGGCCACAACACCGATACTGAATACCGCTTGCAACGACCGGATGGCGTTGAGCTGATCATACACGATCGGGCGTTTGTCACCCGTGATCCGGTTACCAATGCGCGCAGGATTGTCGGCCTCGCCACCGATATTACGCAGTATCGCCGCGCCCAGGATCGCCTTGCCCGCAATGCGGAGACGTTCACGCATCTGGTCGTTTCTAATCCATTCGGAATTTATGTGGTCGACGCCGATTTCAAGTTAGTTGAAATGAGCAAAGGCACCCAGGCAGTGTTTGCCGGCATCGACCAGGTTATCGGCCGCGATATCGCTGAAATATTGCACTTGATCTGGGCTGATCCGTTCGCCAGCGCGGTCATAGACCATTTTCGGCACACACTCGCCACCGGTGAGTCTTATGTCAGCCCAACAACAATAGAACAACGCGCTAATGTCGACAAAGTGGAAGCTTATGACTGGCGAATCGACCGAATTGTTTTGCCCGACGGCCGCTACGGCGTGGTCTGTTATTTTTATGATTTGTCTGAGCGCAACGCCTATGAGGCGAAGCTGACCCAAGCACTGGCCGACAAAGAGCTGCTGACCCGCGAGATTGACCACCGGGTCAAGAACAGCCTGGCCGTGGTTGCATCCCTTTTGTCGATGCAACGCAGGGCCTCGACCTCGCCCGAGACGCGGGCGGCACTCGACGAAGCCGCTGACCGTGTTATGGCGGTAGCGCGCGTCCACGAAACGCTGCACAAAAGCGACCGGCTCGGGATTATCGCCTTGGGCGAATATCTTGAAAATATCTGCCAAAATTTAAAAAATTCTGTCGATGAATCCGGTCCTACCATTGATTGCAGCATTGCCGATGTTGACGTGCCGGCCGAAGCAGCTATGCCCATCGCGTTGATCACCAACGAACTGGTGGCCAACGCCATTAAGCATGGCATTGCAGCGGGCGCGACCAATATTACTATCACGCTGACATGTTGTGAAAATTCGCTCACGCTGACGGTCACCGACAACGGCGCTGGCATGCCGCCGGCAAAAAGGAGTAACTCAGCAAGCCTTGGTCTTAAGTTGGTTCAGGCGTTGACACGGCAATTAAACGCGCAACTCACGGTTCCAGCCGCTGGTATGCCGGCCATTTTTAGTGTTGAAATCCCCAATCTGTTGAATTCGCAATAGAATCGTTTGCAGGCGAGGAAACAATGCGCCGATTTAAGCGATCTTGTGGGCCCCGCGCCATCGGTGCAGCTGCCGCCCGGTCCCTGGCCGGCGTCTTTGGCACTGCCGCGCAATTTTGGATCAACCTGCAAATCAACCACGAATTGTCCAACCATACAAAGAACCTAACAACCCCACTCGTTCAATCTCGCGAATGCAAAAGGCTTGAAATTCGTAGGACGTTGTATCTCCGGCTTCGGGCACGGCCCGGCGGCGCGGGAACGACAACAACGGGCGCATAGGAGACACTAGCCGGTGAAGCGCACCGCGCGTGGGTGCCCCCGCCTTCGGCGCCAAATGGGCGCATTCCTGCCGCGCCAGCGCCATGGCTTGCGTTTGTCGCAACGAGAAACCCAAACTGTCCCGTTGCCGCTAGCACCGCAAACAAAGTAAGGATCGGCCCATGCGTTTCGGGATAGATTTCGGCGGCACCAAAATAGAAATTATCGCGTTAGACCTAACCGGCAACGCCGTGCTGCGCCGCCGCGTGCCAACGCCAACAACCTACGCCCAGGCATTGGATGCGGTGGCAGGTCTAGTCACCGGCGCCGAGGCAGACCTTGCCGTGCAGGGCACGGTGGGGTTGGGCATTCCCGGTGCCATCAGCCCGCAAACCGGGCGGGTGCGCAATGCCAACACGGTGTATTTAAACGCTCAAGCACTGGACACCGATCTGGCCGCCCGCCTGCACCGCGAAATACGTATCGAAAACGATGCAAATTGTTTTGCCCTGTCAGAATCGGTCGATGGTGCAGCCGCCGGGCTTGGCGTGGTGTTTGGGGTGATTTTGGGCACTGGCTGCGGTGGTGGCATTGTTGTGCACCAAAAAGTGCTGGCCGGGCGCCACCGCATTGCCGGCGAATGGGGCCACACGCCGCTGCCTTGGGTCACTGACGCGGATTTGCCGTTCCGCACATGCTTTTGCGGCAATCAGGGCTGTATCGAAGGATACATTGCGGGCCCCAGCCTTGCCGCCGATTATTTTGGCGTCGGTGCCCGCGATGCCAGCTCCATCCCTGATCTGGCCGCAGCCGGTGACCAAGCCGCCGTTGCGGCCTTGGCACGCCACGCCGATCGGGTTGCCCGTGGCTTTGCCCAAATCATCAATGTGCTAGACCCCGATGCCATTGTGGTGGGCGGCGGGTTGTCTAACATGGCGCATATTTACCAGATGGTACCTGGGCTATTGGCGCGCCACGTGATTGCCGATAATCCCGCAACACCCATCCTGCGCGCCCGCCACGGCGATAGTTCTGGCGTGCGCGGGGCGGCGTGGCTGTGGGGGTGACTGAGTTCACTCGCGCTCTATCCGCAGCCAAGGGTGCCGCCTGCGCAAATCATCGGCCAGTTTATCGCGATTGCCGGCAATGTCGGTGGCGGTGCGCAGCATCGATTTTTTGTGCACGCGGTATTCCGCCAAAATCTCCGGATTGTTGATGCCAAAGCGTCCTTGTTCGATCAAACAACACCAGAAATCGTAATCCTCCCAGCCGAATGGCACATGATCATAACCGCCCACTTCGGCCCAGGCGGATTTGCGCACCAGGGCCATGGCGTCGATATAATTACCCTGGCGTAGCCTACGCGCCGAAAACGCCCTGGTGCCAACAATGCTAATAGAATCCCCAAAATGGCGAATCGCCGGGTAGGCAAACGCGGCACGGCTGGCCGCAAGCTGTGCTGCCAGCACATCGCAGGCGGTGGGCAGCAAGCGGTTATCAGCATCCAGCGGCAGCACATACGGCGTTTCGGCAGCGGCAAAACCGCTATTGCGGGTAAAGCCCAAGCCGGCATTTTTCAAATGCCGCAGCAGCAGCACCCGATTAAAGCGGCTGGCGTTGCTGGCAAGCCAATCCTGCACCAGCGCCGGCCCTTCATCGGTCGAGGCATCATCGACGATGATCAGATCGAGTACCGCCATGGTTTGCACCCGCACCGATTCTAACGCCTCGATGATATAGTCGGCATAGTTGTACAACGGGATGATCACGGTCACCAGCGCGTCGCCACCTTGATCGTTAGTCACCAAAACTTCGCTTTGGGGCACAAAGGGCAGTCCGCGCGGTGCCGGCGCTGGGGTTAACCCATGCACAAAAGCGGCGGTGGCGGCAGCCCCACCTTCAATTTCCGCCAGTGCCAGTGCCAGCCTATCCGCGCGCGTGGCCGGGCCGAAATGGCGCAGCGAATCGTGGTAGGCAGCTTGGGCTATCGCTGTCCGCCGGGCGGGATCATCCAGCAGTGTGGTTAAACACGCATACCATTCCTGCGCGGTGCTGGCCAATAATCCTGTGCTGCCATGGCATATTGCCCGGCGGAACGGCCCGGTGGGGGAGGCGATGGTGGGCACCGACACCAAGGCCGCTTCAAAATATTTTAGCTCGCTCTTGGCTTCGCAAAACGGATTGCCGGCTTCCAGTGGCGCCAGGTTGATATCAAACCGGGCAATTTCACGTGGCAAATCGGGTAGCGTCACCATGTCGCGCCATTCGATCTGGCGGGCAAGGGCTGCCAGTTTGGGGAATTCGTCGATCAGCACCAAGCCTTCGCCGCTACTGGGATCACGAAACAACACCAGGCGCAGATCGGGGCGCTGGGCGAGGCAATCAACGATTGCATCAACGGCAGTTGCGAAATCTTTCTGGTGGGTGCGCGATCCGCCAGCATAGCCGATGCGGGTTAAACCATCACGGGTTTCGCCCCATATGCGCGCCGCACGGCGCGACACAATAACGGTATCATCGGTAAACCCATTCGGCACAACCAGCGATACCATGCCCTGGCGGCGCGCTTCATCGGCCAGTTCGGCGGTTGGGCACATGACCAGATCGCATAACGCCATGGCTTTGCGAATATCGCCAAAAAAACCGCGGGTTTCGGATTCGGAAAAGCGCTGTGACCGGATACCATCGATGATCTCCACGGTCGCAAATTCAGGCCGGAACATCAAATCATCGACATCGTAGATAACGGAGGCGTTGTTTTCATGAGCGTGCTGAACGATGCCTTGCACATGAGGGCTCCAGGCGCAGCGCCACAGCACAACCGCATTGATGCCGGCAAGAATGTCTGGGTTCACCGGCATCAAATCAGAAACTGCGGCGGTCCAGCCCAAATTTCGCGCCAGGGCCGCCATGCGTTCAACACGGTAAATGGTGCCCGGCGTATGGCTTTCGCCCGATACAAACAAGATATGCTTGCGGCCGGGTTGCGGCGCGGTTGCCGCCAGCGTTGTTGTGCTGGCGTTAGGTGCCGGGCTGGGTGCGAGGATTGGTGTGGGCGCGCCAAATTCGGGCAGGTCTTCCAGTGCCACGGGCAGCGGAGGCAGGGATAACGGTGGCGCCATTGGCACTGGCGTGCCCCGCAACAAGGCCTGCACGAGGCGCAATGCGGCGGTAATGCGCCATGATCGCGAGGCGCGGATATTAACGATTTCAGTATCCAACCGCCTTGCTTCGTGATCAGCGTGGGTTGCGAAATCGCGGTGGCTTTCATAGGCAAAATTTGCCGCGGCAAGCGCGCGGCCTGTTTCGCTCAGCGCCGTATGTGCAGCAGACAATTCTTCCACTTTGGCCGCCAGACCAAAACGCGTCAACGACAAATTGCTGCGCGCGCGTAGGCCGCTTTCCATACTTTCGGCATACAGCGGAAACACCCGGTCAAGCTCGGTTTGTGCTTTTTGCGCCCATGCCGTGGTTTCCGATAATTTGCGCGCACCCTGGGCAATCGTTTGGTCGCGATCGGCCAGTTGAAACGTGGTCATCCAGCGTTCGCCAGGCAGGGCAAAGCGCGCCCGCAAGGTGGCGATATCGCCAGGATCGGTGAGCGACGTGAGTGCCGCGATCGCATCCGGCACGTCCGCACCATAGGCCAGCACGCCCAGGCCGTGGCCGTGCAGAAATTCAAACGTTTTATATTTTTCGGTCAGTTCCTGCCACAACCGGAAAACGCCAAAATTGCGTTCGCGCACGTTGGTGTCATGAAACAACACAGTGGCCCGGCTGGATAATTTGCACCGCCAGGTTTCGAAATCGTGTTTGACATCATCGTAATGATGGCGGCCGTCGATATGCAGTAGGTCGATACTGCCATCGGGGATGTAGGGCAGGGCATCATCAAAGGTGCAGCGCAGCAGTTCGGAAAAGCCAGCATAACGATCGGCGTGGAAACGCGCGAGCTGGGCATAAACACCGTCGCCATAAAACCCGGCATGCTCGTCGCCTTGCCAGGTATCAACCGCGTAGCACCGGGTGGGCAGGTTTTCGTGGCGGACGGCTTCGCAAAAGGCCGCATACGATACGCCGTTATGGGTGCCGAGTTCCACAAATGTTGCGGGTTTGGTTACAGCTATTACCCATTGTGCAAACGGCACATGACCATACCAGGCACTTTCCACACCCAGCAGCGGCGGGCGGGCGAAGATGGGTGCCAGTTGCGGCGCGATCAACGGGGCGATGGCGTCGGTCATGCCATGTGTCTCCTGGGTGTGGGGGCGCATTTTTTGCGCAAAATCTCGTGCAAGGTGTCGGTGTGCTGATCGATGCTGATGATACCGGTGAGCGCTGGGCGGGTAGTGTCAAAGATCGGCGTGCTGTTGTGCAGCGCGTGGCCGATCGCCGCACGCCAGACTGCCGCATTGGCATCCAGCGGCAGCACCTGGCCATTTTTCCCGTCCATCACCGGCTCGGCCGGGCCGCCGCAAGCGGTGGTGATCACCCACACCTGGCGCACCAGCGCTTCGTGCACCACGCCGCCAACACCAACTGGCGCCTGGGCTGGATATAAAACCACGTCGATGTTGGCGAAAAACTCATCGTGCCTGGTGGCATCATCGGGGTTGGCGATGCGCACGGTGCCGCCGAGATCGGCGATCACCGGCTGGCGATGCCAATCAAGCCCATCATGCGGGCTGTTGATCAGGTGAATGTCAAACGCATCGCGCGGCCAATTCGCCAATGCCCGCGCCAGCACCTGAAAACCATCTTCGGGGGCCAGGCCACCGGCATAGCAAAAACGGATTTTGCCGGACGCGCGCGGCCTACGTGGTTGCGCAGGCATGGTGATGCCATCAGGCAGGGTTACGATGCGGGCCGGATCAGCACCGTTCGCCAGATACAGCGCCCGGTGCGCATCACTGGGGGCAATCAGCAGGGCGGCGTATTCTAAGGCATACCCGAGCAAAGTGGCGCGGGTATCCAAATAACGCGCCAGCGGCAGGCAAGCCGTGCAGGCGCGTGGGTTAATGGTTATCTGGCGGCAATGGCTACGATCTTCCCGCATCATGGTGCCGCGTGCGCACAGCCACCAGGTATCGTGCAGGGTGATCACGTAGGGAATGCCGCGGCTGCGGCAGGTTTTAACAAGCGCTACCCCCATGCCGGCGATATCGTAAAAATGCACAATGGCGGGCTGGGTTGCATCAAGAATCGCACCAAAATGCTCTGCCGCCAGCGGGTTGTCGAACGCCAGAATGGCATCGGCCGCGGGCACCGGAATGGCAAATACGGCGATGCCATCCTCATCGTAGCGGGTGAGTGTGCCGTGCGCGGTAAAACGATCGACGCTGGTGACAACGCTCACCCGCGTATTTGCCCGGCGCGCCAGGGCGTGCGCGGTGCCGGCAATGGTCGCGGCAGCGGCAGTTAAAAATTGCGGTGGAAAGCACCGGTTGACCATCAGCAGATCAAGATCTTTTGCCGGCGGCGCATCAATTTTGGCAACCAGGTTGCGCAGTTGCGCCTGCGCGATCGCGGCCGGGGTGTAGCGGGCCCGCACGCGTGCCTGTGCGGCCTGGGCCAATTTGGCGCGCAGTTCGCTATCATCGATTAGCGCCAGCAATGCCGCTTCCCACGCCGCATCGGTATCGGCCAAAAATCCGCAGCTGGCGTCAACCGCTTCGGCAAAATGGGCACGTGGCGAACAGATCGAGGGCACCCCCAGAATGGCGGCTTCTAAAAACTTGATGTTGCTTTTGGCATCATTAAACGGGCTGGGTTCTAAGGGGGCTAGGCTAATATCGCAGGCTGCCAGTGTGTGCAGATAGCTGGCAAAGCCGGTGGCAGGCAGGCACTCGATCTGTGCTGCGACATCGGCGAAGATCGCGGGCAGGGTCACCTCGCCGATTAAGCGTAGGCGGGCCTGCGGGCGGGCCCGCAACACGGCGAGCAGGGCAGGGGCTGCCTGCATAAAATCGCCATCATGGGTGCGTGATCCCGATCCATAGCCAATAATGATGCCGTCGTTTGGCGGCGCTTTGGGTAAGTTTTCTGCAATGGTGAGGGTTTCTTCGTCGAGCGCGTTTTCCACCACCAATGTTTCAGGCACACCCGCCGCCAGCATGGCACGGGCCAGCGATGGGGTGGAGGCAATGGCGCCATCACAGGCCAGCAACGCTTGGCGGTATAGCGGCGCGCCGCCCAGCACGCCTTCGCGGGCGGCGGCCGGCAGGGCGCGCACGTTGCGATCCTGCAAGTAAAGATCGCGATCGAAGATGAGATCATCGAGATCATACCACACCGGCACGCGCAACGCCCGCGCCATGGTGATCAGCGCCAGCACCTGTTTATCCGCCGGCACCCGGTAGAGGATAACAAAACTTGCCGTTGCCAGCGCCGAGCGGCAGGCGAGATCGTCGGTCCAGTTGACCACGCGGGCCGGCATGCCGAGTAGGCCGAACATGGTTTGCTTTTGCCAAACACGATATTTGGCACATTGCACGATCGATAATTCGGCAACAATCAGCACGTTGGCGGCAAGCAACAGGTGCGCATCGGTGGCAGGCGGGGAGCCCAAGGCTTGCCCAGAAGCGGCGGTGGTGCTGGGTGTTTTGCGCGCGTGCAGAAAGGCACGGCCGCGGCGCCATACCGCCGGCCACCCTTCATCATTGGCAATGTCGCGCGCGCGGCCCATTACCATGCGCAGTTGGGTGCGCCGCGAGCTGTTGGTGCGGCACAAATCCACCAGCACGCGTGCGGGAAAGGTAGCACGCCAGAACAACGATCCGCGAATTTGGATCATCACCTGGTGCATTTGGTCGCGTTCGTGCACCAGCAATTCGCCGCGTTTGGCATGTAAAGCGGCCGACGCACGGGCCGCGGCTAATTGCGCGCGCAGTTCGGCGGTGTTGGCGGGTGCGTCGTTTGGCATGGCAGGGGATTATATCGCGGTGTAACCGCCATCTACGCCAAAAGCTTGCCCTGTCACAAAGCTTGCCGATGGCGACAGTAAAAACACCACGGCATTGGCGATTTCGGTGGCAGTGCCCAGGCGGCCAATCGGGTGCAAGGCGGTTAAGCCGGCGCGGCGATCGGCATCGTTGCCAATGATGCGGTCTAGCATGGGGGTATCGATGCAGCCGGGGCAGACCGCGTTAATGCGTATGCCGGCGGCGCCGTATTCGGCGGCGGCACTTTTGGTGAGGCCAATAACGCCGTGTTTGCTGGCGCTGTAAATGGGCAGGGTGGGAGCGCCGACCAAACCTGCGACCGATGCGGTGTTGACAATGGCGCCGCCAATGCCGGAGGCCAGCATCAGGCGCAGTTCTTCGCGTAGGCAAAGATACACGCCTTTAAGGTTTACCCCGATGACGGCATCAAAAGTTGCTTCATCGCTATCGGCGGTGGGGCCGCCGGGGCCATCGATGCCGGCGTTGTTAAAGGCGAAATCGAGCCGGCCGAAACGGGCCATAGTGGCGGCAAACATAGCGGCCACGGATGTTGAGTTGCTGACATCAACCTGCAGTGCAATCGCCTCGGCGCCCAGGGCTTCGACTTGGGCGCGGGTATCATCGGCGCCGGTGAGATCGAGGTCGGCCAGGGCCAGTTGGGCGCCGGATTCGGCTAGGCGAAGGGCGGTGGCGCGGCCGATGCCGCCGGCGGCCCCGGTGATGAGAGCGACTTTACCGGCGATGCCATGTTCGATCATAAAAATTCCCCGTGTTTAACGTGGGAACATTGCGCAGACCCGGCCGAACCGGGCAAGGCCTGCGCAATTTGGGGGCCTGCGCAATTTGAGGCCTGCGCAATTTGGGACCTGCGCAACCTGGGCCTGTATTAACCTTCGGGTGGAGCTGCCGCGATGGGTATTTCGCGGGTTTCGACCACGGGTTGGTCGCCCCAGCCGGAAGGTTGCATGTCCTCGGACGGGTCGTAGCCATCCTGGGCATCGCGGCGCGGGCCGTTATGTTGGGCCCGTTCTTGATTGCGGTCGGGGCGATCCTGGGTCGGGCGATCTTGTTGCCGGTTAGCCTGCTGACGATCGCCCTGGTTGCGGTCGCCCTGCTGACGGTCACCTTGGTAGCGATCGCTGTGCTGGCGTTCATTGGGCTGGCGTTCATTGGGCTGGCGTTCATTGGGCTGGCGTTC
>JBBARC010000006.1:25179-85325 GCA_040400005.1 Acetobacteraceae bacterium
GCTGGCGTTCATTGGGCTGGCGTTCATTGGGCTGGCGTTCATTGGGCTGGCGTTCGTTGGGTTGGCGTTCGCCCGGTTGGCGTTCACCTTGCGCGCGTTCCTCTTGGGGACGTTCACCTTGAACACGTTCGCCGGGAGGGGGCGCCTGATTTTGGGTGGCCAGGTTGATGGCGTTGACGATACGGAAATAATGTTCGGCGTGCTGAAAATAGCTTTCGGCCATGACGCGGTCACCGGCTTGGGTGGCGTCGCGGCCGAGCTGTAAGTATTTCTCGAATAATTGCTGGGCGGTGCCGCGCACCCGCAGATCGGGGCCGTTGCTATCAAAAACATGGTTGCGGTTAAGCGGGATGTTGCCGCTATAGCTGCGCGGGGCACCGCCGCCACCACCACCGTTGTTACCACCGCCGCCGCCACCGCCACTGCGATTATTATTGCGGCCGCGCATACGTTTCATGTTCATCGTCAGCGGATTGACTTTCCTGTTCAAGGCGAGCGGCGATCCCGGATCGGCCCGGCAGCATAAATCTGCTGTGGGGGATGGGGTGCCCGAAACGCCTTGGTTGTGTTCCCTGGTCATCGCACGCACTGGCCATCATGGCCTGGCTGTCTTTCGCATTTGGCCTTTGTGGTCGGTGCCCAGGCCCGAAGGCCTGCAAGCAAAAGGCGTAAACGCGGTGCGAGTGGGACCCTAGCGGTGTGCGCCCGCGATTCCAAACGGTTTTTTAGGGTGGGCTGCGGTGGTCGCGCGTCCCGTGTTCCGACGCGATAAAGGTTTTTTGCTTCTTTTCTTTAGAAAAGAGACCATTACCTTACCTTCTTAACACCAAAGCGCGCGGAATCCCGGCCAAATCGGCCCGCGTTGATGTGGAAAAACCAGCATGCTTGGCCATTTGGGTAACGGCCTCGGCCTGGCCGATACCCAGTTCAAAGATGGCAACACCGCCCAGTGCCAGCAGTGCCGGCAGGGCGGTGAGCAAGGCCAGGTAGGCGGTGAGGCCATTGGCGCCGCCATCGAGTGCCAAGCGGGGTTCGTGCTGGGCGACTTCGGCCATGAGGCCGGCGATGTCGGCGGCTGGGATGTAGGGCGGGTTGGATAGGACGAGGTCGAACTGGGCATTAATAGGTGCGGCCCAGTCGGCGGCCAGGAAGGCGGCGCGGTTTTGCAAGTGGTTGAGCTGGGCGTTGCCTGCTGCGAGTGCGACGGCGGCCGGGTTAAGATCGACCCCGATGCCAAAGCTTGCGGGGAATTCGGCGAGGGCTGCGAGCAGCAAGCAGCCGGTGCCTGTGCCGAGATCGAGGATGCGGTAGGGCCTGGCGCGATCTGGGAAAGCGGCGAGGGCCGCTTCGATCAAGGTTTCGCTATCAGGGCGGGGGATGAGGGTTGCCGGCGATACGACGATATCCAGCGTCCAGAATCCCGTCGTGCCGATGATAAACGCCATTGGCTCGTGGGCGGCGCGGCGGGCGATTAGGGCCGCGTAGGCGGCCAAATCGAATGGCGGATTGCCCGGGGATGCGCCCGGGGATGCGCCCGGGGATGCGCCCGGGAATGCGCCCGGGGACTCAAGAGGGATTGGTGCGCGGGGGGGGAGGTTGAGGTGGTGGGCGAGCAGCACGCGGGCTTCGCGGGCGGGGCAATCGACGCCGGCGGCGGCGAGGGCGCGTGTTGCATCGGCCAGGGTTTTTCGCACGGTTGCGTGGGGCATGGCGGTGTTTCACCTGGCGCCGGGGCGGGGTCAATTACCGCGGTGATTGCGCGGGGGCTACGTGGGACCGCTGCCAATGAAGCTGGTGCTGCGCAACCGATAACTTGGTGGGTAAGGCCGGGCGCCGCAGGCTGTTGCCGCGCTGACCCCCGCGCGGCCACCCAGCTTGGGGCACCGCTTGCAAAGCCCGCGGGGTTTGGCCGATTTTCTGATGGCACGGGGCGTTACTGTGAGCCCAGCTTGCGATGGCGGATGACGCTTTCGCTTATCCGCCCGACAGCTTGCGTGCGTTGGCGTGCTGGATCGCGCCCGTTAGGGCGGGGAAGTGGCGCGGGGGTCGGGGGCGGCGTCGTCGAAATCTATGGGGTTGTAGGTGGTGAAGAGAAATTCGTCTGGCAGTGTTTTGAAGTTTATTTGGATGCCGAGTTCGTCGCAGATGTTGATGAGGAGGTCGGGGATTTCGATGGTTTGATCGGGGTCGGCGGCGAGGTGTTCGTCGGCGCGGGCGGTGGTTTCGCGTAATAGCGCGGCGCGGTCGGGGTGGTTGGTGGTGACGACGCGTAAACCTTCTTGCAGTTTGGCGCGGCGGGGATCGGGCGGGGGTATCGGGGCGCGGGCGGTGGCGGCGGTGGTGGCGGCGAGGCGGGCTTCGAGGGCGATGCAGTCTCGCACGACGGCGGCTAGGCGGGTGAAAAGCACGGCGGGGTTGGTTGGTTTGGCGGATGCGGGTGTGGCGGGGCGGGGCGCAGGGGTGGGATTGGCGCGCGGCGCGGCTACGCGATCCGCTGGTGGCGCCGGCGGTTGGGTGAGTTGGGGTTCGGCGTGTGGCTCTGGTGGCTCGGCCCAGTCGGCCAGGGTGCGGGCGGCGGCGGCGCGGGCTAGGCCCATGGCGAGGTCAGCCAGTTCCGCGCACAGGCGCAGGTGGCGCTGGGTGCGGGCTTCGGCGTCGGGCGGTTGGATGGGGGTGGGTGTGGTCAGGGTTTTGCGGCTTTTAGTAGTTAAGATTGATAACACTACAGTGATATGTGCTAATAGGGCAAGTTTTTTTTGTGAGTTATTTAGAATAATAAGTTAGTTATGTTAATTGTCGCGACGCTTTAGGGCGGTGGGGGGAGCTTAACGGCCGGGCGCTTGGGTGAGGCAAGGGTGGCGCCGTGCGCGGCGGTGGGGCGTGCGGCTTGCTGGTGTTGGCGCGCTGGAGCGCGCCCTACAGCTTGCTGCTAGAGTGCACGCCCCGCTTGTAAGGGCTGCGGCCAATCGCCATAACAGACCGTACCATATCAGTCCTGATTGAGAGCGCGGCCAAAAACCGCACACACGAAAGGGCGGCCACTGGCCGCACATTGGAAAGGGCGGCCACTGGCCGACCACATGAAAGGGCGGCCAAAAGCCGCGGGCAAAAAAATGTTTATCGAAACCGAGCAAACCCCCAACCCCGCCACCCTAAAATTTCTGCCCGGCTGCCCCGTGGTCGCGCACGGCACCGCCGATTTTTCCAATGCCGAGCAAACCGACCGCAGCCCCTTGGCCCAGGCCCTGTTTGGCCTGGCCGGTGTTGCGCGGGTGTTTTTGGGCGCCGATTTTATCACCGTCACCAAGGCCGATCATGCCGAGTGGCAGCAGCTAAAACCCCAGGTGCTGGGCGCTGTGATGGCCCATTTTGTCGCCGGCTACCCGGTGCTGCTGGATGCCCCGCAAGCCGCGGCCGAGGGTGATTTTGCCGAAGCCGACCGCGACATTGTCGATCAAATCAAAGAATTGCTCGATACCCGCGTGCGGCCCGCGGTTGCCGGCGATGGCGGCGATATTGTGTTTCACGGCTTTCGCGATGGCGTGGTGATGCTGCACATGCAGGGTGCCTGTTCGGGCTGCCCATCTTCTCGGGCGACGCTAAAACACGGCATCGAATCCATGCTGCGCCATTACGTGCCCGAGGTGGTGGCGGTGGAGCAGATAGAGCTTTAAGCTGCCGCCCAACGCCCCGATGGGGGGCATCGGTACACAGGGGTTTGGCTGATGGCTTTGGATGATGCGGCGCTAGATGTGCTGTTTAGGGATGCGCGCACGCAAAATGCGTGGACCAGTGCTGCGGTGGATGAAGCCACCCTGCGCGCGCTCTATGATTTGGTGAAAATGGCGCCGACGTCAGCCAATTGCTCGCCGGCGCGGTTTGTTTTTCTCACCACGGACGCGGCGCGCGAAAAACTGCGGCCGGCCCTATCCCCCGGCAATGTTGCCAAGACCATGGCGGCACCGGTGGTGGTGATTGTGGCGATCGATCCGCAATTTTACGATCGGCTGCCGCAGTTGTTTCCACATGCCGATGCACGCGCCTGGTTTGCCGGCAACCCTGATTTGGCCGACGAAACCGCCTTTCGTAATGCCACTTTGCAGGGCGGCTACTTCATCCTCGCCGCGCGCGCTTTGGGCTTGGATTGCGGGCCGATGTCGGGGTTTGATAAAGCGGCCGTTGATGCCGCGTTTTTTGCCGACAGCGGCTGGCGGGCGAATTTTCTGATCAACATCGGCCACGGCGACCCTAGTGCGGTGTTCGCCCGCAGCCCGCGGTTGGATTTTGATGATGCGTGTTTGGTGCTGTGACCGGCATGGATGTGGATAACGGCGGCGCCGCAAAAATCCTGGCCTTAAGCACCGCCGGGCGTAAACCAAGTGCGGCCATGGTGCAGGGCGATGCGGTGCTTGGCACTTGGGCCGCCGATGGCAGCGATGGGCTGGCGGCAAGCTTGCCGGTGGCGATTGCCGATTTGGTGGCCGCCCACGGCGCGCCCGATCTGATCGCGGTGTGCGCCGGCCCGGGCAGTTTTACCGGGCTGCGCACCGGCATGTCGGTTGCCGCCGGCCTTGCTGCTGGCTACGGCATAGATGTGGTGGCGGTGACCCAAGCCGAGGCGATGGCGGCGGAATTGGGCGACATCACCGCTGGCCGCGCGCTGTGGACCGCCGTGGATAGCCGGCGGGATAGGGTATTTTTGGATCAGGGCGGCGGTTTTGCCAGTGTGGCGATTGCCGATGTGCAAGCGCCGCGAGGGGCTATCGCCGTTGCCGGTGATGCGACCATTGCCCTGGCGGCATCCTTGGCCGCACGTGGCGCCAACGTTATGCTGACCGGCGCGCGCGATGCGCAACCGCGGTTTGTCGCCCGCGCTGCTGTGTTGCGGGCGGCGGGAGAATTGCCGCCTTTGGCGTGCGAGCCGCTTTATGTCGATCAGCCGGCCGTGAGTGTGCCTGCCGCTGCGGTGGCGCTGGGGTGATTGAGATTGTGCCGGCGGGGCCGGCGCACCCGCTGGTGATGGCGGCGGTGCATGCGGCGGCCTTTGCTGCGGGCGATGCCTGGGGGGCGGCGGTGATCGCCGCGCAACTGGGCCAGGCCGGCGTTGTGGGGTTTTTGGCCCCGGTTGGCGGCATGATTTTGGTGCGCACGGTTGCCGAGGATGCCGAGGTGCTGACCGTGGCGGTGGCACCTGACGCGCAACGCCAGGGGGTGGGGCGGGCGCTTTTAGTCAGCGCATGTGCCGCAGCAAAGGGGCGCGGGGCAGGGCGGCTGATTTTGGAAGTGGCGGTGGGCAATGTGGCGGCGCGCGCGTTATATGCGGCGATGGGGGCTGTGCAGATCGGGGCGCGGGCGAATTATTACGCGGATGGATCGGATGCGTTGGTGCTGGCGATTGGGTTGGTGGCGGGCGCATTGCCGGTCAGGTGAATGATGTGTGGGGCCGGTAATGGTGGTGTTGGTAGCGGGGGAAATTGAAATAGCAATTTGTGCCCTGATTGTTTCATCCACACATGTACTTTTGTTGCGAAATCCAGGCCGATTAAGATATCGGGGCCGGATTTTTTATCTTGATCGACCACTTCGATCGGCATGTGGTTGAGGGTGAGCGCGCCGATGGTGATGGTGTTCAGCGAAAGATACGCCGCCGGCACTAGTGCCGTGCCGAAGCCGCGCGCGGTATTGTTGCGTAGGTGAATGAATGCCAGGTCGGTCATGCCTAACCGGGCGGCGGCGTCGCGGAATATCACGCTGACGGACGAACCGCTATCGAATTGGGCCATGAATGTTTGGCCGCCGATGGTTACAGCAAATCGCCGGATCGTAGCGTGGTTGGGCACCGCGATGAGATCGACCCCGTACAGTGGCTGACTTAGGCTTAGGCGGCTATCGATGTCGGCGCAGCCTGGGTAGGCGTGGTAAAGATTGACGGCATTGTTGGCGAGATCGAAATCAACATCAAAATTTGAGAGAAAATCCATCCCCAAGCTGCCATCGGCGATGGCGGTTGGCATCGGGCTATCGATCACCGGGAGAGCACGGTTTCGGAGTACCGCCGAGCCAATGATGAGTTCACCGATTTGGGTCCGCGATATGTGCTGCGCGCCGCCAATCACGTCGGCTGTGGCACCTGGTATTAGAGTATTGGGCAGGTTGAGCCGATTGGCAGCGGTTGTTGTTAGCAGGGTGTAGTCTGCACCTGTGTCGATGATGAAATTTGCGGGTTTTGTGTTGATCAGAACGCCGGTGTTGAGCTGGCCATTGGCAAAATGCACGTTGAGTAGGTTTATGGGCGCGAACACGCAGGTTTGCGGTGGCGGGGTGGCACAACCGGATAGAGCGAGCAGAATGGCTGCAAAAAGTGTGGCGGTCGCGGGAAGCTTATGCCGGGTGTGAATGTCGCGCCACATGCAGTCCGCCTGAAACTGTTAAGTTAGTCGGTTGTTTCGTTTACAATGCGGCTTGTCAAGCGGGGGCGCGGCGATGAGCGGGTTTCCCCGGGTGTCACCCAACCGGGGCCACCGCGGCTTTTTGTATCGTCACCCAAGCCCCGCCCGCACCATCATCCTCATCGGCGCGAATACTGTGCCCAAGTCTCTCCGCATTTACGCAAACATTGTGGCGTGATTCGGCCGATCCCAGGTGTACCCGCAAAATTTGCCCAGGCTCCAGCCGATCCAGCGCCAGCCGGGTGCGCACATAGGTCATCGGACACACCTCCCGCGCGATGTCGAGTTCTGTGGTTGACACTATTCTGTCACTAGCCATGCCACAACTTTCAAAAATGTCAGAGAACAACTTGCGGAACCGCCGACGCTATTACTATATGAATTTCGTGTGTTCATAAAAGAGTGTCATTTCATGCCCGATCAGCCGGTATCGCTGGACGTATTAGGGCTCGCGGCCCAGATCGTCTCGGCCCACGTCGCCAATAATATCATGCCGGCCGATCAACTGCCGGCGTTGATCGAGGATGTTTGCCGCACCCTGTCATCGCTGGGCCGGCCGGCCGCGGCAGCACCCGCCATTGCCGCACGAGCTGCCCCGGCGGTGCCGGTTAAAAAATCGATTTTTGCGGATTACATTATCTGCCTGGAAGACGGCAAAAAGCTCAAAATGCTCAAACGCCACCTGAAAACCGCCTACAACCTCACCCCCGATCAATATCGCGAACGCTGGGGCCTGGCCGCCGATTACCCCATGGTGGCCCCTAATTACGCCGAACACCGATCGTCCTTGGCCAAAAAAATCGGCCTCGGCACCAAACCGCGCGGGCGGCGGGTCGCTTAAGCCACGCACGCGGATGAATGCAAAAAAGTAAGAATTTTCTTTTTGACTTCCGAAAAAAAGAAACAAAAAAGACTTTTTTGACGCTGGTTCGGAGCGCGCGGTGGCAGGGTTGCCCCTGTCCCCGCATTATAAAAGTCTTTTTGCTTCTTTTTCTTCAGAAAAAGAAGAGTCTGCCTTTTGCCCGATTGCCCACGCTGCGCCACCCTTGGCCGAGCGTGGCTTATCGGCTACCCCACCATGGACAAGGGGTTGATCGATGGAATCGCGCATCGCGCGTTTGTGCGTAGAGCAGGGGCTAAAGATGACCGGCCAGCGCCGGGTGATTGCGCGCGTGCTGTCGGACGCCGAAGATCATCCCGACGTGGAGGAGCTGTACCGCCGTGCCGCCGTGCTGGATGCGCGGATATCGATCGCCACGGTCTATCGCACCGTGCGGCTGCTGGAGGAACGCGGTATTTTGGAACGCCGCGATTTTGGCGGCGGCCGGGCGCGTTACGAACCTACTGAACACGGCCGGCATTACCATTTGATCGACATTGATACCGGCCGGGTGACAGAATTTGACGATGCCGAGCAAGAAGCCCTGCTGCAACAGATCGCCGCCCGCCTGGGGTTTGATTTGCTCAGCACGCGCCTAGAAATTTACGCCCGTAAACGCGGCGCCAAGGGGGATATATGATCACCGCAGCACCCCTCATTATCCCTGGTGCCGCTATCCCTGGTGCGATCGACCCCGGCTTTGCCGAGCTGCGCGCCGGCCATTTGGGCGTGCGCATAGCAACCCAGGCCGACGAAATTGATGCCGTGCAGGCGCTGCGCTACCGGGTGTTTTTTGATGAAATGGGCGCCAAACCGTCGGCCGCCGCCCAAGCCAGCCTGCGCGATGCCGATGAATTTGATGCGGTGGCCGACCATTTGCTGGTGATCGATCACGCGCTGGGGGCAGGGGCCGCCGGCGTTGTTGGCACCTACCGGCTGATCCGCCCGGAGGCGGCGGCCAAAATCGGCCGGTTTTATTCGGCCGATGAGTATGATCTGCAGCCGTTGTTGCGCCATGGCGGGCGGCTGCTGGAATTGGGGCGGTCGTGCGTGGATGTGCCGTACCGATCACGCGCGGTGATGCAGTTGTTGTGGCGCGGCATTGCGGCCTACGTGTTTCACCACAACATTGATCTGATGTTTGGTTGCGCCAGCCTACCACAAACCGATCCTGATAAATGGGCCGAAGTGCTCACCTGGCTTTATCAAAACCATTTGGCGCCGCCGGCGCTGCGGCCGCGCGCGTTGCCGGCGCGGTTTGTGGAGATGAACCGCCTGCCCGATGCGGTGATTGATGCGCGCCGGGCGCTGGCCGATTTGCCGCCGCTGGTGAAAGGCTATTTGCGCCTGGGCGGGTTTGTGGGCGATGGCGCGGTGATCGACCATGATTTTAACACCACCGACATTGCGGTGATTGTTAAAACCGATTTGGTGACCGACAAATATTACAAACATTACTTGCGCGATCGCCCCGACACTGGTGCACCCGAGGGGGCCGCACAATAACGGTTTTCGCGTCGTGCTGATGTGGCAAAATTTAGCCGCCCGGGCGCGCGTGCTAACGCCGTGGCGCGCCGATGGTATGGCCACCATCTGCGGTTTGCTGGCAGCCGCCACCCTGCCGCCGTTTAGCCTGGTGCCGTTGCTGTTTGTTGCACTCCCTGGGCTGCTACTGCTCATCGGTGCTGCCCCCACCGCCGTTTCCGCTGCGCGGCGCGGATTTGCCTTTGGCATGGCCCACCACATTGTTGGCCTATGGTGGATCACCAACGCCATTATTGTAATGGCAGCCCAGTTCTGGTGGGCAATTCCCATCGCCGTGCCGCTGCTGGCGGCAGCGTTATCGGTGTTTATCGCCATCCCCGCCGCCATTGCCTGGCGCTTGGCCCCTGGCCTGCCGCGCGTGCTGGGGTTTGCCGGCGCCTGGGTGCTGGGCGATTTGGCGCGGCAATTTGTGCTGACCGGCTTCCCGTGGAACGTGCTGGGCACGGTCAGCGCCATGCCCGGCAACGCGGGCGTTGTGATGATGCAGGCGGCAAACTTGGCTACCGTGCACGGGTTAACGTGGCTCATTGTGTTGGTGGCGCTGTTGCCTGCGTTAGGTCGCCGCGGGATTGCGGTCAGTTGTGCGCTGGTGGCGACGTGGGCCGGGTTTGGCATCGCCCATGTGCGGCCGACGGTGCTCACCGGGATGGACGTGGTGCTGGTGCAAGGCAACGTGCCCGAAGGCGAAAACCAGGCGAATTGGCAAAACCGCGATTGGCTGCGGCGCATTTTCGATCGGCATTTGGCGCTGACCCGCCAAGGCGCCGCACAATCCAACCGCCCGTTCATTGTGGTGTGGCCAGAAACCGCTAGCCCCTGGTGGTTGCAGCAGGATAGTGCCGCGCGCGCCATGATTATGGCGGCGGCCCACCCAGCCCTTGCCGCCTTCATCGGCGCCCCGCGCGATGGCGGCCATAACGACCCGCGTAACAGCCTGATTGCGCTGGGCGCCGATGGCGAGGTGGCCGCCTACTACGACAAAGCGCATCTGGTGCCGTATGGCGAGTATTTCCCCAGCTACCTGCCATTCCGCCTGGGTGAACGCGGCTGGACCCCGGGCCCCGGGATTAAAACCCTGCATGTGCCCGGCATCCCCGCGGTGGGGCCGTTGATCTGCTTTGAGGCAATTTTTCCTGGCCAGGTGGTGGACGAGGCCGATCGGCCGACCATGCTGGTGAATGTCACCAGCGATTCGTGGTTTGGCGATTCCGGCGGCCCGCGCCAGCATTTGGTGCAAGCCCGTTTCCGCGCCATCGAAGAAGGCCTGCCCCTGCTGCGCGCCGCCAACACCGGCATTTCCGCGGTGATCGACCCCTATGGCCGCATCACCGCGCGCCTGGGCCTGGCCCGCCAAGGCGTGGTGCGCGCGCCGATTCCGGCAAATCTCGCCGCCCCCCTGGCCACCCGCACCGGCCTATGGGCGCCGCTGGCGTTGGCGCTGCTCAGCCTGGGTATGGGCGTTTTTATGACAAAACGTCGAGCGCGTTACATAAAAGTCTAAATTTTCAGCACAAACATGTGGAAAAACTGAAAGTTGATTGACGCTAGGGCAGCCCCCTACTACTCTACGGTTGTAACGGGGGCCAATTGCACTCGTGATGAAAAGTATTTTTGGAAAGTTTCGCGGATGTCGCGTAGTCCCAGCTCGTTCGAAACCCCGGGTGCGGAGGTGGTGGAAAACCGCCCTAGCCCGATTGATGTGCACGTGGGATCACGAATCCGGCTGCGCCGAACCCTGACCGGTATGTCGCAGGAACGCCTCGGCGAAGCGCTCGGGCTGACCTTTCAACAGGTCCAAAAATATGAACGCGGCGTAAACCGGGTCGGCGCCTCGCGCCTATATGACCTTTCCCGTGTGCTGGACGTGCCGATCAGCTTCTTCTTCGACGATATGCCCGATCCCGCCACCGGCCACCGCCTGCACGGCATGGCCGAACGCCCCGATGGCCTCAGCGCGCCGGTCGATGACCCCATGGCCAAGCGCGAAACCCTCGAACTGGTGCGCGCCTACTACCGCATCACCGACCCCTCTGTGCGTAAGCGGGTGTTTGAACTGGTAAAATCCATGGGGCCTATGGATACGGTTTAAGGTTAGGGGAAGAAACTTCTTTTCTGAAGAAAAGAAGCAAAAGACTTTTATCAGTCTGGCGGGTGGGGGAGCGCGGACACCGAGGGACTTCTCGGCCGCTATGGCGCACAGGGGCTGTTCCCTGGCGTTTGCCCATACTGCGCCAACATAATGCCGGGGATCTGGGGGGGCGGCCCTGTGCGCAGCACGCCTTCGCGTGACGCCCCACCAGCCTTTTCTTACGCCTTGGCCTTAGCCTTCCCGCAACTGAGGATTATCAAACACGGGGTGCCTCGCTCGGTGCAGGGCGTTTTTTAGCGCTTCGGCTAGGTCTAGTTTTTGGATTTCGCCTAGGGCTGCGGCGACTTCTATGCGGCGGCCGTGGGAGGCTAGGTAGAGAGCGGGCACGCGGCCGGGGCGGTCTTCTAGGTGGACGCGGGTCCAGCCGGCGGGCAGGTTGCGTTCGGTGCGGCGGCCGTGTTCGTCTATTCTTGTGATGTTAAGACCATCTTCGGTGAGCACCACGACTTCGCGGGCGCGGGCGGCGCGGGCGTGGCTGCGGAGCAGCAGGATGACCAGCAGGATTTCGCCGCCATTAAAACCGGCGATGGGCCAGGCGCCTAAGGAGAAGAAGATCAGGGTGATGGTAAAGCTGGTGATGCCTAAGGCTGCGACGAGCAGGGACAGGCCGCGCGGCGACAGGCTGCGGTGCGGTTTGATGTCGGCGGCGAACAGGATGGCGGCACCGGTGGAGGTCATGGACTCGCTACTCTAATGTGATCACTAAGGCAGAGTTGGGGTGATTTTGGAATATTTAAGTGGCGTGCGGGTGAACACTTTGTTGTTACGGGGGGATGGGCAAGATGGCGGTGATGCCTGCGAAGATTAAGCCGGTTAAGGTAAAAATCGCCAAACCGATGACGCGGGCGCAGGTGGCGGGGTTTATCGCAGCCATTGCCGCAGCGCGGCCTGATGCGCGCACCGAGCTTGTGTATAGCAGCCCGTTTACGTTGCTGGTGGCGGTGGTGTTATCGGCGCAGGCGACCGATGTTTCGGTGAACAAGGCGACATTGGGGTTGTTTGCCGCAGCCCCCGACCCGGCGGCGATGGTGGCGTTGGGGGAGGCGGGCGTTGGCCGGCTGATTAAAACGATCGGGCTGTGGCAGGCCAAGGCGCGGCATGTTGTGGCGTTGAGTGCGGCGTTGCTGGCCGAGCATGGTGGCGAGGTGCCGGGCGAGCGGGCGGCGTTAGAGGCCTTGCCGGGGGTTGGGCGCAAGACGGCAAATGTTGTGCTGAACGAGATTTTTGGCGAGCCGACGATGGCGGTGGACACGCATATATTTCGCCTAGGGAATAGAACCGGGTTGGCACCGGGCAAGACTGTGCGCGCGGTTGAGGATGGGTTGGTTAAACGCATACCGGCGGATTTGTTACGGCAATCGCATCATTGGCTGATATTGCATGGGCGGTACGTTTGCACGGCGCGGGCGCCGCGGTGTGGGGTTTGTGTGGCGTGGGGGTGGTGCAATTATTCGGGGAAGGGGGATGCGGGGGTTGCTTAATCGTTGCCGCAGGGGCTTTTCTTTGGCAACGCTTGCCAAGCTACCGCGATTGGAACGAATCCGAACTATCTGATCTGCCCATGCCGGCGGCGGGACATTTGCTGCAATTCGCGCCGAGCTGGCGGCTGATCAGCTGGCTGCGCAAGTTTCGCCTGGGTTCGCCCAGCCAGATATCTTGAAAGCTTTGGGTATATAAATTGCCCATAGCAGGGCCAGAATGCCACCAGCCACAGGGGAACACGGAGCCATCTGGGTCGATCGCCATGAAATGCCAGGGGAACGGGCAACAGCTATTGGCTTCGTCTGCGGCAAATCGTTGCGGTAAGCTGTGAGCTTCGCGCGCCAGGTCTATTTGGGTAAGATGATTGGCGTGTGGGTCTGGCGTTGGCCTAGTGGGGGGTGTGATATCGAGGCGAGCCTGGCGGGTGCGTGGGAGGACCGCATGGATGCGGTGCTGGCGGGCCAGCAGCAGGGCCTGATCGATATAGGGCTGGTATTCGGCCACATTGGTGCCCAGGGATTCAGTAATTGTGCCGAGCCCATCGTAGGCAACCAGATGGGTAAAATACAGCACCACTGCACCCAGTTCGGCGGCAAGTTCGACAAATTGGGGCAGTTCCTTAATGTTTGATTGCATCATCACAAATGACATATGCAGCCGCGGCCGGCTAAGTTTACGGGCGGTTTTTTGGTCTCTCAGCGATCGCAGATTACCAACGACAATATCCCATTTAGCTTTTCGCCGGATACGCTCGAAGGTTTCTTTTGTGCCGCCATCAAGCGAGACGTTCACTTCATCAAGACCGGCATCGATGAGATCCCCGGCCAACGCAGGGGTGAGCTTCATCGCGTTTGTGCTAAAATAGACATTTGGTACGCGAAACTCTTTAGCTATGCGCACGAAGGATAGCAGGTTTGAATTAAGCGTAGGTTCAGTGCCAAACATCAGCCCGACGTGCGTCGCCGCGCTAAACATCTCATTGGCCCAGCGGGAAAACATATCGAGGCTAAGATCGCGCCGTTTACGCCCGCCGATGGCCGGATCGCTGAACGGGCACATGATGCAACGGATGTTGCATTGATTGGTTATGTCCATTTCTATTTTGAGCGGCCGGATACCAAATCGGGCGCGGGCGGTGCCATCAGTGCGTAATACGGCGATTGCTTCATCGTCGCTGCTGCAGGTATTGCGGAAAGTTTGTACGTGGGTGCAAATTTCCAGCGCCGTTGGTTCGCGTTCAAACAAGAGACGATAGTCTGTTTGCACGCGCGCAATCGCGGGGGCGACCACCATGAGGTGTTCGGAGGAATCGTATAATAATCCAGCGAAGTGGATGAGGTCGATTTTGCCACTGGCTAGGAGAGGAACGTAATACCTTAACCCGGCCGCATCGACGGGCCGGCACAGCAAACTCCGGTAAATTTGGTCGATCAAGGGCGGCAGGAGGTGTTCAAATCTGGCAGCGCTTGCGCCCGCGGGCTGGCCATTGCTGGCCAAATTGCTGGCAGCGTCGGGGGGGCTTATGACGATGTTGAAGTGCTCGACAAGTTCCTGCCCCTGGTGTGCCCGAAAAATCAGCTTTACCCGATGCCGGCCCGCCCGCCACGCATCTGCCGGCAGGTGAAAACGGTAACCACTGTGCAGGGCATTTTCCCAATCTGGGTAGGCGGCAAGAACATCCTCGCGCGGGAGGCCGTACTGGGCCATCCCGATTGGGGTGTTATCAAGCCGCACCTCGATCGCGGCGACGCCAGCGCGCGCGAGCACCCAGCCCTCGATGACCAGGTGGCCGGTCACCGGTTCGGTCGCGGCACCATGGGCCACGCGGGGGCTATCTAACTGGCAGTGGAAGTCTGGTTCTTCACGACAGACTGGCGGCAGATCGCCGAATGCTGGCGGGGCCGCGCAATCGGGAAAGGCATCGAGCCGCGCAAGCAGGGCAAACACATCGTGCCAAGTTTGTACCGCCGCCACTGTTTGGTGCGCGGCCTCGTCGCACGTGATCATGCTGGCCAGCCAAGCCAGGTGCACAGCCGCGGGGGCCGGCCCGTGCACCTCATGGCGCAACGGGCGCCGCGCCATCAGGGCCGGCAAAACATGACCCCGAAACTCGTCTGACGCTAGGCACCGGTGCACAAAATCCGCAATCGCCACCGCTTTGGCCTCGTCAATCACGGTTGAGGATTCAGGATCGCGGCCGAGAAAAATCTGGTAACACATCAGCACATCGAGATCGGTGCTGCGGTTCTGGGCGAGGTCTGCCAAGCGTAATGCCGGTTTTCCGGTAAATGATTTAAGCGACGTTATGGCAAATCGGGCGCGCGCGGCACCCTTGGTGCGCAGCACGGCGATCGCGTCTTCATCGCTGCTGCAGGTGCGCCGGAAAGTTTGCACATGCTGGTAAATTTCTAGCGCCGTTGGCGCGCGTTCAAACAGAAGGCGATAGGCTACGCGCAGTTCTTCAATCGCGGGGCCAGTCAGGATCAGGTATTCTGCGGAATCGTAGACCATATCAATCAAATCTCTGATATCGATGATCCCGCGGGTTAGCCGGTCGACGTAGTGACTTAACGCTTCCGGATCTGGCGGCCGGCACAGCAGCGTGCGGTAAATTTGATCGACCAAGCCTGGCAGAAGCGGCACAAATCTGGCGGCACTTTCGCCCGTGTGCTGGGCACTGCCGGCCAAATTGCCAAGTGCCCCGGCGGTTCTCACATCGATGCTGAACTGTTCGATGCGCTGCTGCCCGTTGCGGGCGCGGATGATCAGCGTCACCAGATGCTGGCCATCGAGTAGCGCATGCAGGGGAAAGTGAAAAATGTAGCCGCTGCGCAGGGCATTTTGCCAATCTGGGTATGCAGCGCTGACGTCCTCGCGTGGCCGGCCGTATTGGGCGTCGCCGATTGGGATGTTATCGAGCCGCACATCGATTGCCGCCACGCCGGTGCGCGCGAGTGCCCAGCCTTCGATGGTGAGCAGGTTAACCAGCGGTTCGGCTGCGGCGCCGTGGGCGACGGGCGGGTTGTCCAACTGGAAGTGGAATTCGGGAAGTTCGCTGGCGCTGGGCGGTGGATCGGCCAGTATCGGTGGGGCAGCACCACGGGGAAATCCATCGAGGCGCGACAGTAAGGCAAACAGATCGTGCCAGGACTGCGCCGCCGCCAGTGTTTCGCGCGCGATGTCGTTGAACGCGATCACGCGCGCCAGCCACGCCCGGTGTTGCACCGCCGGCCCTGGCCCTAGCGCCTGATGGGGCAGCGGGCGGCGGGTTATCAGCGCCGGCAAGACCTGCTCGCGAAACTCCGCCGAGTACAGACTACCGCGCACAAACGCCGCAAGCGTGTTGGATATGGCGCTGGCAATGACGGATGGCGATTCCGGATCGCGGCCCAAAACGATCTGGTAGATCATCACGACATCGTGATCGCTGCAGACGACCTGCGCGCTGGCGGCGAACCGCAACGCCGGTGTTTCAACACCTGACGCCTTTACCGGCACCAGCTGCCCAATGAGCGAAGGCCGGCGTTTGCGGGGGAAATCAGTGTCGATGAATACAGGAAGCATCAGCAATCGTAGCGTGGATTTTAACCGACGTCTTCCTCCAAGTGACATATTACGTTTGTATAAATTTTCACGTCACGAGAGGGCTTTTTTATTCGAGCCCTTGTGGCCGCATGCGCTTACATCATGCGGTGTGCCTCGCGCACCAGGGTTAAAAAACCCAACTTACGTCCGGCAGCAAGCGTAGCGTGGGTTTTAACCCACGCTACGTTGACTCAAAATTCTGACAGAAACGGACCGCATCATGCAGACTATTGAACTGCCGATCAATTGAGACGCGTAGCGTGGGTTTTAACCCACGTCTTTTCCTACCACACAGTTTGTGTTTGTAGATATTTTCGCGTCGCGATACGCGATTGTCTCCGTGTCCATGTGCCATATCATGCTTGCGCCACGCGGCGTGCTGCAGACGTGGGTTAAAACCCACGCTACGTTGACTCGAAATTCTGACAGAAACCGACCGCATCATGCAGGCCATCGAACTGCCGATGAATTGAGAGGCGTAGCGTGGGTTTAACCCACGCTTTTTTGCTGCCACACAGTTTGTGTTTGTAGATATTTTCGCGTCAGGATACGCGTTTGTCTCCGTGTTCATGTGCCATATCATGCCTGCGCAATGCCGCGTGTTGCAGACGTGGGTTGAAACCCACGCTACGTTGACTAACCGTAATGTGCGTTTTAACTCTCACTTGCGTGGGAGTGGGGTAGTGCCTATGATATTTATATGCAACGATATCGCCGTAACTTATTGGATGGTGGGACATATTTTTTCACCGTCAACCTGCTGGATCGATCAAGCCGTCTTTTGGTCGAGGAGATAGCGTTGCTGCGGGCGGCGGTTAAGATCACGCGGGCGCGTTTGCCGTTTCAGATTGATGCCTGGGTCGTGCTGCCGGACCACATGCATTGCCTGTGGACCTTGCCGCCGAACGACGCGGATTATGCTGCCCGCTGGCGCATGCTCAAATCATGCTTTTCACGCGCGATCCCCCGTTATCCGCCAATCACTCCACCGGTCAGTGCCAGCCGCGCCAGCAAAGGCGAGCGTGGTATCTGGCAACGCCGTTTTTGGGAACACACTATCCGTGATGACCGTGATTACACGGCTCACCTGGACTATATCCATTTCAATCCGGTAAAACATGGATTGGTGACGGAGGTGGCTGCCTGGGCGCACTCATCCTTCCACCGTTGCGTAGCGAGCGGGCTTTATCCCACAGTATGGGACGGTGGTGGAGCCGAGCTTGCTGAGGTGGGCGAGCGGGTGTTTGAGGCCCGCCTCCGCTAACGGTGGGGCACACTGTTCACGCGGCAACCCGGGTTTGCTGGTGGTGCTGCGCCAGCGCCTGCGCCACCGACGCCGCCACGTGCTGTGCCGAGATTTGCCAGCGTGCGGTTTGCAAGGCAGGGCCGAGATCGGGCCAGGGCCGCAGGGCGCGGCCGAGGACGCAATCGTAATCTAGCCCGGCCAAAGCGGCCAAATGGCGGTAGCGCCAATCGACACACGCATCCATCAGCAATTCCACGACAATGGTGCCAGGCCGGGCAAAGCCAAGGTTGGCCAGGGCCGCGCCATGCGGGGCGATGATCGCCTCCGCCCCGCGAAACAGCCGCACCTGGTCGGCCAGCGAGAGGGTTTCTGGCCGCACTACGCGAAAGCCTAACGGGGCGAGCGTTGCGATGAGATCATCTTCGTTGAGCAGCAGGCGTTGGGCGGCCGGCCCGCGGGCGAGGATGATGCGGGTGGGGAAGCGGCCGGGGGCGGGGGCGACGTTGGCGGAAATACGGCGGTAAAATTCCAGCACGCACGGGTGCGGTGCGCTATCGCCCGTGACTGATAGGGGCAGGATCAAGGTTTCTATGCGCAGGGTTTCGTGATCATGCACCATACGCGGCAAAACGCTGGGTGGCAGATCGAGCAAGCCCCAACTGTCGGCCGGCATGGCAAGCCCGGCGGGGATCAACACCGTGGTGGTTTCGGCCAGATAGTTTTCCGGCACTTGGGTGATGCGGGCCAGCCCGCCCAACAGGGCTTGCGCGTAGTTGCTGGCAGCACCGGTGAGTAACGATACGTGCACGCCGGGCAGTTTGGTGATGGCGCCCGGGGTTAGGCGAATGTCTTTGGCGAGGGTTTCGTAATGATGCTGTTTAGGCTGCGTGTGCGCCAAAGTTTCGCTGATCGCCGCACCGCCGACGCCGATAATACCGGCCGAGCTGTGCAGCAGCACATCGTGCAGCACAAACAAAGGTGGCGCATAACTATGATAGGCCGGCCAATGGCCACAGCCCTGTTCGGGGTATTCGCGCACCGGCCAAACATCGAAAAAAGCAGCCCCGGTGCGTAACGGCGGCATGGCAATGCGGGCCGGGCCTAGTGATTGCACATGGCGCACCACCGGCCCGGCATTGGCTGGGCGCGCCACCAAAGATTCAATCGGCTGCGGCCGCAACAGTAAACCGGCCTGATGTGATCCCGCCTGACCCTGCATGCCCTACCCCCAATGGTTGCGCGCAGCAACCACAGGGCAACGGCGGCTTAAACCAAGCGCAGAAAGCTCAGCCGGCCGGCCCCGTGGGCGCGTTCGGCTAACAATAGGCATGAAGTGTTAACGAATTCAACTCGTCCGGTTTCCGCAACAATCAGGCCGCCCGCAGCAATGCCCCCCGCCGCCACCAAATGCGCCAAAGCCCGCGTCACCAAATCGCCGCCATAAGGGGGATCAAGAAATACCAGGGAGCTTGCCAACAGCGGCCGCAATTTGAAAAAATCGCCCGCCAGAACCCGCGCCGCCGCCCCCGCCCCACACGCCGCTATGTTCTGGCCCAACACTGCCAACGCCGCACGATCCTGCTCAATAAACACAACGCTGGCAGCACCGCGCGATAAAGCCTCCAGCCCCATCGCCCCGGTGCCAGCAAACCCATCGAGCACGCTCGCCCCCTCAATCACATCCCGCCCACCCCAAGGCGCATGCACTATCATATCAAACGCCGCCTGCCGCAGCCGCACCGATGACGGCCGCGTCGTCTCCCCCACCGGCGCGGCCAACGCCCGCCCCCGCCATTTGCCGGCGATGATGCGCATTAGGAGAAAGCCAAGGAAGAACCTTCTTTTTCTGAAGAAAAAGAAGCAAAAAGACTTTTAATACGCTGGGCCTGGCGAACTCGGTGGCATGGAAGCCCCTGGCCCAGCATTATAAAAGTCTTTTGCTTCTTTTCTTCAGAAAAGAAGATCCTTAACCTTCCCTTCATTCTGTAACTTTATCCGCCCCAGCTACAATACTACCAAGCTGTTCGCGGATAACTTTGGGTTGCACTTCGGCGATTGAGCCGCGTTCTAGGGTGCCTAGCTGGAAGGGGCCGTAGGCGATGCGGATCAGGCGGGTGACGTGCAGGCCAAGGTGTTGCATGACCCGGCGGATTTCGCGGTTTTTGCCTTCGCGCAGGCCGACGCTGAGCCAGGCGTTGGCGCCGCGTTTGCTGTCCATTTCGGCTTCGATCGATCCGTAGCGCACCCCTTCGATGATGATACCGCGGGCGAGGTCGGCGAGTTGGGTGTCGGTTACGTCGCCGTGCACGCGGGCGCGGTAGCGGCGTAGCCAGCCATTGGCGGGCAGTTCGAGCTGGCGGGCCAGGCTGCCATCGTTGGTGAGTAGCAGTAGGCCTTCGCTGTTAAGATCGAGGCGGCCGACGCTGACCACGCGGCCCATTTCGGCGGGGAGTTTTTGAAATACTGTGTCGCGGCCTTGCGGGTCGCGGTGGGTGGTGACCAGGCCTGCGGGTTTGTGGTAGCGGAATAGGCGGGCGCGGCCGGGGGCGCCGATGATTTTACCATCGAATTGGACAACGTCGGCGGCCGTTACGTGGGCTGAGGGGTGCTCGACGATTTTACCGTTGAGGCGCACGCGGCGTTCGGCGATGAGTTTTTCGGCATCACGCCGGCTGGCGACACCGGCATGGGCGAGCCATTTGGCGATGCGTTCGCCGGTGTCTGGCAGGGCCAATGCTTCGGGGGCGGCATCTTCGGCGCTGATCGGGGCGTTGGCGCCGGTGTCCCCCATGCTAAAATCGTCGTCGTCGGTGTCGGGGTTGGTCATGAGCGGGCAGCCTCTATCAGGGCCGCGAAGATCGCACGGTCACCGGGGTCGATAAAATATTCGGGGTGCCACTGCACGCCCAGGCAAAAGCGGTGGGCCGGGCTTTCCAGCCCTTCGATCACCCCATCTGGGGCGTGGGCGTTGATGATGCCGCGTCCCGCCGTGGCGATGGCCTGGTGGTGGGCGGAATTGACCCGCATGGTGGCACTGCCGACGATGCGGTGCAGCAGGGTGTTGGGGGTGACGTGCACGGTGTGGCCGGCTTCGGTGCGCGGGTTGGGCTGTTCGTGTTCCAGGGCGCCGGCAATCTCATCGGGGATGTGCTGCACCAGCGTGCCGCCTAGCACCACGGCGAGCAACTGTTCGCCACCGCAGATGCCGAGGATAGGCATGTTGCGGGCCAGTGCCCCCTGGGTGAGTGCCAGTTCGGCGGCGGTGCGGCCTTCCTTTAAGGTGACCGTTGCGTGGGTGTCGGGCGCGCCATACAGGGTGGGATCGACATCAAAAGCGCCGCCGGTGATGACCAGGGCGTCGATCGCGTCCAGCATATCGGGCGCCAGATCGGCGTGGTGGGGCAGGGCTATCGGCACACCGCCAACGGCCGCAATCGCCTCGGCGTAATTGGCGCGCAGGGCATACCAGGGCGAGCCTGACCAGCCGCCGGCGGGTTCGGCATCCAAGGTGACGCCGATCAGGGGTTTGCGTGTGCGCATGCTGTGTGTGGTAGGGGGCATAGGCGAGCCTGAGCAAGAGGAAAGCGGATTTTGGTGAACGATGCGGCAGCAATGGCCCACGCTTTAGACCAGGCGAGGATGGCAGCTTCCCGCGGTGAAGTGCCGGTGGGGGCCGTGGTAATCGCGCCAGATGGCACCATGCTGGCCGCCAGCGGCAACCAAGTAGAAGCCGATTGCGATGCGGCGGGGCATGCCGAAATGCACGTTTTGCGCGCGGCGGCCGCCCGGCGAGGGTCGCCCCGGCTGATTGGCTGCTCGTTATTCGTGACGCTAGAACCCTGCCCGATGTGTGCCGCCGCGGCATCGCTGTTTCGGGTTGGGCGCATCGTGTTTGGCGCCTACGACCCCAAAGGCGGCGGCATAGACCACGGCCCGCGCGTGTTCGACGCCCCCGGCTGCCTGCACAAACCCGAAATTATCGGCGGCGTGCGGGAGCAGGAATGTGGGGAATTATTGAAGATGTTTTTTAAAGGATTAAGGTGAAGGCAAAGAATTTTCTTTTTCTGAAGAAAAAGAAACAAAAAGACTTTTATTATGTTGGGTCGGAGGTCGCGGTGGCGGCGGTGCCTCAGGCCCAGCGTTATAAAAGTCTTTTGCTTCTTTTCTTCAGAAAAGAAGGTTCTTCCTTAACTTAAACCGCAACCCGAGCGACATTAGCGCGCAGTACGCGGCGCTTCAGGGCTTGGGCTTCTTCGGGCAGGCGCCGGTTGGGCGTGCTGAGCAGGAAGGCATCGAGGCCGCCGTTGTGTTCGATGGTGCGCAGCGCACGGGTGCACAGGCGCATGCGGACCGAGGTGCCGAGCGAGTCGGACAGCACCGAGACGTCCTGCAAATTGGGCAGGAAGCGGCGGCGGGTTTTGTTGTTGGCGTGGCTGACGTTGTTACCGCTCAGCACGCCTTTGCCGGTGATCTGGCAGCGGCGGGACATGGAACCATCCTTAGAACTGGGCCCGGCGCTTACGCGTGGGCAAAAGCAATTAGCGCGGGTGGGTCCCGCGCTTGAGAGAGGGCGGTGTATGGGCAAGTGCGGCGGTTACGTCAAGCTGGTGGCGGCGATTTTTGGGTGGTGTGTGAGGGGAATAAAGCTGGACGGGGCGCGTCATTAGCGGTGGTGTGGCGGGCGTTATGTGGCTTTGGGGGAAAGCGTTGTGCGGTTAGGGATTTTGGCGGCTGGGTTGGCATTGGTGGCGGGTCCCGTTTTGGCTGGCACTTGGGCGAATGGCGGCAATACCGCGCAGGACCGCCGGGCAAGCTTAGAGACCACCATAAGTGTGGCGAATGTGGCGACACTTACGCCGGCCTGGGTGGCGACCATGGCGGGGGATGTGTCGGCCACCCCGACTATTGTGGGTGATGCGGTGTTTGTCACCGATTGGGGCGGCTATGTTTACCGCTTAAGTGCCGCCACGGGGGCTGTGGTGTGGAAGGTGAAGCTTGCCGATATCACTGGGCGGGCGGCATCGTTTTCGCGCAATTCCCCGGCGGTGGGGCCCAAAACGGTGATTTTGGGCGATCAGGCGGCGGGCGCGCTGGTGGCGTTGGATCGCGGCACCGGCAAATTGGTGTGGCAAACACTGGTGGATGCGCACCCGGAGGCGATTATTACCGCGTCCCCGGTGATTGCCGGCGGTAAGATTTTTGTGGGCGTTGCCAGCAACGAAGAATTGGCCACCGCCAACCCGGCTTACGTGCCGAGCTTTCGCGGCAGTGTGGCGGCGGTGGATTTGGCCAGCGGCACAGTTTTGTGGCGGTTTATGACTGCCCCGGTGGGCTATACCGGGGCGGCGGTTTGGGGCACCACGCCTGCGGTGGATACCGCGCATGGGCTGGTTTATGTTGGCACCGGCAATAATTACACGGTGCCGGCTGCTGTTGCACGCTGCCTGAACGCGGCACCGGCCACGCCGGATTTGTGTTTGGCGGGGAATGACTGGGTGGATGCGGTGCTGGCATTGGACACCGCCACCGGCGCGCTGGTGTGGGGGCACCGGGTGCAAGGGCCGGATGCTTGGAACGTGAATTGTGTGTTCGGGCGGCCGGCCTGTGTGGCGCCGGTGGGGCCGGATTATGATTTTGGCAGCGGTGCTAATCTGTATGCGGTGGGGCCCGATGCCACCCACACCGCCGGCCGGCGGTTTGTTGGCATTGGCCAAAAAAGCGGGGTTTACCGGGCGTTTAACCCCGATGATGGCACGTTGTTATGGGCAACCCAGGTGGGGCCTGGCAGTAAATTTGGCGGCATCCAATGGGGCACCGCCACCGACAGCCTGCGTATTTACGTGCCGATTTGTAACGACGATCGCAAACCCTATGCCCTGCCCAATGGCACGGTGGTGAGCGCGGGATCCTGGGCGGGGTTGGACGCTCGGCGCGGGCATATTCTGTGGCAGGTGCCGGCAACCGGGGTGGATGCCAATGGGCTGCCGGCGCGCGCCTTTGCGCCGGTGAGTGTGACCAACGGGGTGATGTTTGGCGGGTCGAGTAGCGGCGACATGGTGGCGCTGGATGCCGCAACCGGTGCCACTTTGTGGCGGTTTGCCGCTGGTGCCACCGTTGCCGGCGGGCCAGCCATTGCCGGCGGCACGGTGGTGTGGGGCAGCGGTTACAGCCATTTTGGCATCGGCACGCCGGGCACCAAATTATACGGTTTTCGCCTGAAGTAAGGTTTTACGCCGGCGTGAGGTTGCGTTAGGCGCTGTCTGTGGCAAACCATACCCCAAGCGCTGCAGGATCGTGGCGCAGGGACGGACAAAGGGGCGGCAAGGGCAGTGTTTCAACCCGAAAAAGGGCGCGAAAACCCGGTTATTCGCCGGGCGATTGACCTTTACCATCAATCTGGCATTGCCGTTGTGTTCCATCAGGACACCGTGGAAGTGCGCTTTGCGTCCAACAACAAGCGGTTTTATCCCACCTGGTCGCAGTTTCTCGATGACGCCGCGGCGATTTTTGGCGACCGGCTGCCCGGTGGGTCCGGCGCCGGCACCACGCTGGATGCCGATGCGTCCGCGAAGGATGGGGCAAAAGATGGGGCCGGCAAAGATGATGCGCCCAAGGTGAGCAACACCGACCCCAACCCCGAACGCGCCGCCAAGGATGAAGCCGCCGCCGCCGCGATTGCCGCCGCCGAAGCGGCCGCGGTGACTGACACGCCGGCCGCCCCGGCAACGCCTGAAGAGCAACTGCGCGCGCTAAAACGCGAAGTGAAACTGCTTAAACGCGCCATAAAAGTGGTGGGTATGCAGCGCGAGGAGTGGGAGCGCGAGGCGGTTACTTCGCGTGAGGCGCTGGAAACCGCGCGCGAAGATATGCGCACCATGGCGCAAAACCGCACCGCATCGAACGGCACCGATCGGTACCGGCAGTTGCGCCAAACCATTGTGCGCAGGCTGCACCCGGATGTGCCCGGCACGCCGGACGAAAAACGGGTGCGCGAGACGCTGTTCAAGCAAATCTGGAAAGAAGTGGAGCATTTGGACCGCCAATAAGGGGCGCCCAATAAACCCCGCGGGTTCGGGCTTTACCAAATTGGAATGATTATGGTGTGATACACACGCAGGGGTTGCCCTGCGCGCACACGCGCAACCGCCGTGGCGCAAATCCTTTTTTGGGGGGCGGACCATGACCCATATCGGCGGGTGTTTTTGCGGGGCTGTCGCGATTGAAGTCACCGGCACGCCAGAAGGCATGGGATATTGCCATTGCCGCAGCTGCCGTAGCTGGTCCGGCGGGCCAGTGAATGCGTTTAGCCTATGGAAACCCGAAGCCGTGCGGGTCACCGCTGGTGCCGAACACATCGCGCGGTTTCAAAAAACACCGCTGAGCGAACGCCAATACTGCGCCAAATGTGGCGGCCATTTGCTCACCGATCACCCCACGCTGGGCCTGGTGGACGTGTTCGCCGCCACCATCCCAACCCTGGATTTCGTGCCCGGTGTGCACGTGAACTACGCCGAAACCGTGCTGCCCATGCGCGACGGCCTGCCCAAACTCCGCGACTTCCCGGCAGAGTTGGGCGGCTCCGGCGAGGCCATCGCGGAGTAGGGTTGGGGGCGGGGGTTAAGAAAGGAAGGCGAGGGGCTTTGCCCCTTCGATCCCCATTAAAGGCTCGCCTTTAAAATCCTATTAGTTGGGTTTGGGGGGAAGGGGGCCGACCAGGACCGTTGCCCACATTGTGCTGGCCCCCTTCTCCCCAAACCCAGGTAGTGGGTTCTAAGGGCTTGCCCTTAGCGGGATCGAAGGGCGGAGCCCTCGCCTTTCTTCCTTACCCCACCCCCAACCTAGGCCTCGGTGGCGCCGCCGGCGGCGATCCAGTCTTTGAGGGCGCCGAGGGTGTGGATGTTGGTGTAGCCCATGTCTTGCAGGGTTTTGGCGGCGAGGATGGCGCGGCCACCGGAGGCGCAGTAGAGGATGAGTGTTTTGGCGGCGGCGAGGGCTGGGTTGTGGGAGGGGGATGTGGGGTCGGCACGGAATTCCAGCATGCCGCGGGAGATGTTGATGGCGCCGGGGATTTTGCCGGTGGCGGCGAGTTCGGAGGGGTCGCGCACGTCGAGCACCAGGGTGGTTGGGTTGGCCATCAGGGTTTGCGCTTCGGCCGGGGTTAGGCTTGGGATGGCGGCGGTTGCGGTTTGCATGAGGTGTTTGAGGGTTAGGGGCATGGTGGGGTTCCTCAGGGTTCGAAGGTGTCGAGCACATCCGGTGGTAGCGTATCGAAATCGGCGGACATTTGGACTTTGCCGCGTAGCGTACCGGGTTGGCGGGGGGCGGCCGGCGGCGGGGATGGTGGGTGGATTTCGGCGATGACCTGATTGTGGGAGGTGATGAGGAAGGATTGGCCTTGGCGGGCCTGGCGCAGGAAATCGGTGAGGTTGGCGCGCAATTCGCGGACACCGACGGGTTGGGGTGCGGGGTTGCCGGTGTGGTTGAGGGTGGGCATGGGGTGCCTTGGGTAGAGTGTGATTTGTGTACACAAATTATCAGTTGGCGTCAATGTTCACATAAAAAAACCCTTCTGCTCGGAGCGTTTTACGTTTCTTATAGGACGGGTCACGATTGATGTTGGGAAATGAACATGAAGGCGAATGAAGCACGATTTTTGGATGTTCTTAGTAAGTCTCGCCAGTTTGTCATACCTATCTATCAACGCACTTACTCTTGGACGCGCGATGAGTGCCAACAAATGTGGGATGATATTGTGCGCGTTGGTAACGATGATGCGGTATTGTCTCATTTCGTAGGCGCCATCGTTTACATCGAACAAGGCCTTTCTAACCTCACTAGCCAAGAGCCAATGCTAGTTATTGACGGGCAACAAAGGTTAACCACAATTACCTTGATATTGGCGGCTCTTGAAAGGGCGCTTGAAAAATTGGGTGATGGGTTAGAGGAGCCTGTTGACGGTTTTGCGCCAAAGAAAATACACAGCTACTATTTAGAAAATTCATTAGAAACTGGTGACCGCCGCTACAAGCTGATACTTTCACAGACGGACAAAATGTCGTTAATTGCGATAGTCAATGGTGATGCTCTGCCGAAAGAATGTTCTATTCGCGTCGTACAAAATTTCACCTTCTTCGAGTCTCTTTTTGCAGACCCAAAAATCGATCTGCGGGCTGTTTGCCGCGGGCTAGCGAAGTTGGTGGTTGTGGATATCGCACTCAATCCGGCGCAAGATAACCCACAGCTTATTTTTGAAAGCATGAACTCTACTGGCAAGGAGTTGAGCCAAGCCGATCTTATCCGCAATTTTATTCTTATGGGCCTGGATACAACTATTCAAACACGGCTATATGAACAACATTGGCATCCAATGGAAATCGCGTTCGGTCAAGAGCATTACGCTATTTACTTTGACGGATTTATGCGAAATTACCTGACGGTTAAGACTCGTGAAATTCCAAGAAACGATGACATTTACAAAGCATTTAAGAAATATGCTCGGAGGCCAGATGTTGCCGCTGCGGGTGTGGAGAGTTTGGTCAAAGATGTTCGCGAATTTGCCGACCATTTTTGCGCCTTGGCTTTAGGCGCAGAACCCGATCAAACTTTAAAAATTGCATTCCAGGACCTGCGGGAACTTAAGGTTGATGTGGCATATCCATTCTTGATGGAACTTTATCACGATTACTGCAGTGGCTTGCTTGCACGTCAGGATCTTTTAGCAGTGGTCCGTTTGGTTGAATCGTATGTGTTCCGTCGAGCAGTCTGTTCCATTCCTTCAAATGCCCTCAATAAAATATTTGCGAATTTCTGGAAGAACATAAAAAAAGATCGCTATCTTGAAAGCGTTCAGGCGCACTTCCTGACGATGCCAACACAACAGAGATTTCCTAGTGACAGCGATTTTCGCCGTGAAATTCAAAAGCGCGATCTATATAATTTTGGTAGCCGGAGTTATTGGATGCTACGGATGGAGAACTTTAAGCGCAAGGAGCGGGTGAACGTTGGTGAATACACAATAGAGCATATCCTTCCAAATAGTGCTGATGATATTAACAAGTTGCCAACATCGTGGAGAGTAGCGTTAGGCGAAGATTGGGAACGCATCTGGACGGATTGCCGCAATACTTTGGGCAATCTTACGCTAACCGGATATAATTCTGAATACTCAAATAAGCCATTCATAGAAAAACGCGATATGGTAGGTGGATTTAGCGAAAGTCCGCTCCATCTTAACGTTGGTTTGGGTCAGGCTGATGCTTGGAACGAGGAATCCATCAAGGTACGTGCCGAGAAATTGTCCGAACGGGCGATCTCAGTTTGGGCTGAGGCGAAACTCCCAACCGAGATTTTGGATACATACCGTTCCGAAGTTAATTTGACCAGTTATTCGATCAATGATCATCGATATATCCTGAGTGGTGCAATGCGGGATCTCTTTGAGAGTTTTCGGAGGGAGGTGCTTGCCATCGACCCCTGTATAACTGAAGAATTTCTTAAACTTTACGTTGCTTATAGAGCAGAAACAAATTTCGTCGATATCATACCGCAGGCCAAACGCCTACGTCTATCGTTAAACATGAAATTCGCTGATATTCATGACCCTCGCGGTCTTTGCCGCGATATCTCCAAGGTTGCACGATGGGGAAATGGTGACGTTGAAATTGGCTTCTCTACTGCCGAGGAAATACCCTACATCATCAGTCTGGTCAGACAATCATTTGAGAGACAAATGGGGATTGACGCAGACATTGTAGCGTAAGTGGCCGTTGGTTGCGTTGTGGGTTGCGGCGGCGGGCGAAGCCCGCCCTACGGCAGAGCGGGGCTGGAGCGTCGGGGGCGGCGCATCGGCGATTTTGGTTGGTGCGTTTGGCTAACTACGGCTTTGGTGTTTGGGGTGGTGTTGGGGAAGGCGAGGCAGGCGGGGGCGTTGCCCTGCGATCTCGCTAAGGGCTGGCCGTTAGGATCTTCAACTTGGGTTTGGCGGGAAGGGGGCCAGCACAAGGCTGGCCACGGTCCGTGCCGCCCCCCTTCCCGCCAAACCCAACCTACAAGGATTTTAAAGGCGAGCCTTTAATGGGGATCGAAGGGGCAAAGCCCCTCGCCTTTCTTGTCTTTTACACCATCCCCCAAACACCAAAGCCGGGGTTAGCCAAACGCACCGACGGAATGGGTGATGGCGGTGCCGATTTCTCGGACTAGGCCGAAGAGGCGGCCGATGGGGGCGAAGATGGCTGCGTGTTCGCGGACGTAGCTGCCGGCGGCGCGGGGGCCGTGGGGTTCGGCGTAGTCGCGATCGACGGCGGGGTCGGCTGCTGCTGGGAAGATTTTGGCAAGGATGCTGAGTGCTGCGGGCACATCGAGTTGCAGGATGCGCAAGAAAACCGCATCGCGGGTGGTGCCGTATTGCGGGGAGAATTCTGGGATGGCGGTGGCGAGTAGCCAGATGCGGCCGATGATGGCGATGCGCAGGCTGTGCAGCAGCATTTCTTCGGTGGCCATGTGGGGGGCATCGCGCCAGGCTTCGCGTAGGGCCAAATGATCGGCCTGGATTTTTCTAAACATTGCCTGGGCTGGTGCCCAGAGCTGCAGGTTTTCTAATGCATCGGCGATATCGGCAAGCGCGCGGGCGCGGCCTGGCCTGCGTGCTTGGGCGGCGCGATCGAGCCATGAGCCCGGATCGATTAAGGAGATCACCGCGCGCAACACGTCGAGATCTGAGTGCAGTAAGGCGTGTTCGGCGAAATCGAGCGCGCGGCGGAAGCGTTTGGATTGTTCGCGCATGTCGGAAAACAATTCGGGGGCGCGGGCGGCGGCACTGCCGACACCTTGCAATGTGTTGGCGCACCAGCCGAGTTGTTGCAAAATAGCGTTGTTGGGAATGGCGCGTAATTCGCGCGGGTGGCGGATAAGGGTGGGGCCGCCGGTATCGCTTTGGCGGGCGGCGGGGCGGGACCCGGTGGGATCGAGCAAGGCGGGGCCGAAGGCGCCGAGGAGGGCAGCATAGCCGGGATCTTCCACCAATTCCTGCATGGAGGCGCCGATGGTGGTGAAGAAGTCGGTGGCGAAATCTGGTTCGGCGTAGATCGGGTCGCGGTGTGGGGTGAGCGGGGTTAGGGCGTGGTGGGCAATTTCGGCGATTGTAGCTGCGGCGAGCTCGGGCGTTGCGAAATGGAGGTAGCCGTCACCGCCTTGAAACGCGCTTTCTTCGCGGAATTGGATGCCGGCTTCGGCCAAAGCTAGGCGCGAGGTGGCGGGCGATAGGTAGCGCAGGCGATCGAGCATGGCGCGCGGGTGGCCGCCGCGGCCGATGCTTTCGCCGTGGGTATCGAACAGGATGAGTTCCACGCCCGATAGTTTGTGGCGGCGGAGGAGATCAACCAGTTTTAGGCGCAACCGTTCGATAAGGTAGCTTGCGGCGAGTTGGCCGACATAGCGGCCGGAATCGGAGTAGCCAAATTGTAGGGCGAGCCTGCCGGTGGCTTTGAGGTAGGCGCGATAATGCGGGCTGCGCAACGCTTCTTCCAGAACTCGCGTGCCACCTTCTAGCGCTTCGGCGGTTTCGAATAGCGGGCTGATTTCGATCATTTGATCGATACCAAAACGGCGGGCGAGCCAGAGGGCGGAAAGGAGGGTGGCGCCACTTTCGGTTTCGGCGATGAGAAAGCGCACGGGCGTTGCACTATCAACGTGTTTGACGATTTGGGCGACCACCAGCATGAGCCTTGTTGCCGATGCTTGTTCGGCAATCAGATCGCCAAAATCGATTTGGATGGGTGTTACTGTGTCTAGTGCGGTGTTTAACGCCGCCAGCAAAGTGCGGCGCTGGGCGCGGTCGCCGGCGGGGCTGGCCAGGCCCAGGGCCAGGCGAATGGCGTTGTGAATTTGCGTGGCGTTGAGCCGCACATGTGTGTGGGCCAGGGCGAGGCCGTGGGCCAGCAAGCCGGCGCGGGCAACCGATAAACGCATGGCATCGCCGGGGGATGCGGCGGCAATGGCATCGGCGAATAGGGGCAGCAGGGGGGCGGGGGTGGTCAGCGCCGCATCACGCCGGCTGATGAGTATGTGGGCAAAGGATGCGGTGGCGTCGGGGTCGGGGGAGAGTGGGCACAGCGCAATTTGGTGGGTGACCGCCACCAGGGCGGCATCGAGCCGGGCGGTGAGGGGGCCGCTTTGCGGGATATCGCGCACGTGATCGACCAGCCGGGCGAGCTGGGCTTGTTTCATGGCGAGCCTGAAGCCCAGCGTATCCCACCAGCCGATATCGGTGCGGCCATCGGTATCGAACCCCACCCAGCTTGCCAGCACCACAGGGGTTGGGCGCAGGTCGTGCCAGCGATCGGGCCAGGTGGCGCGGGCTTCGCTTAAAATGGCGGCGGTGAGGGCATCGAGTGCATCGCGGCCATTGGCGATGGCGGCGCGGGCTTCGGTAAATTCGGCGGCCAAGGTTGGTTTTTCGGGGCGGTGGGTGATGAAGCAGGTGGGTTGGGTGTGGCCGCTGGCGGCTTGGGCCAGGGCGGTTGCCACGGGGTAGGGCACGGCAAAGGTGGGGTGGGCGGTGAAGACTGCGGCAAAGCGGATACGTTCGACGCTTGCGCGGAAATCGGCCAGGCGCACCGGGCTATCGTCAGGGTCGGGCCGCGCCAAGCGGGCGGCCAGGGCCATGTTGCGGGCTGGCGGTGGGGTTGCGCCAACCGTGCCGGCATAGGCGCCGAGGCGGCGGGCGCGGGCGGCAAAGGCGCGGTCGCGCAGGTCGCGGATGAGGGCCGCCACCTGCGGCTCGGTCAGTTCATCTTCGTCGATCTGGCGGCTGATGGAGAGGGCGACGGCCAGCACCGGGTTGCCAAAGGGGTCTTCCGCCGCATGCTGGCGGGCGCGTTCGGTGAGCAGCAGCAGGTTTTGGGCGACCGGGTTATCGGTATCGTGGATTTCGTCGGTCATGGGGCTTGTTCCAACGCGGTTTTGAGCAGAGCGAGGCCGGCGAGGAGGGCGGCTTCGCGCACTTGGGTGCGGTTACCGGGGAAGATGTGATGCACAGTGTGTGCCGTCTGGTTGCGGTGCACAATGCCGAACCATACCAGGCCCACGGGTTTGCCCGGGGTGGCACCATCGGGGCCGGCGATGCCGGTGACCGACAGGGCGATATCGGCGGGGCTGGCGGCCAGTGCGCCCAACGCCATGGCGGCTGCGGTTTCGCTGCTGACTGCGCCGTGGGTGGCAAGCAAGGTTTCGGTAACGCCCAGGCAGGTGATTTTGGCGGCGTTGGCGTAGGTAACGAACCCGCGGTCGAACACGGCGGACGACCCCGCGTGGGCGGTGAGGCTGGCGGCGATTAGGCCGCCGGTGCAGCTTTCGGCGGTGACCAGGGTTTTGTGGCGCGCGCGTGCCAGGGTGAGCACATCGAGCGCCAGGGCTGCGGTTTCTGGTGTGAACATGGGGTGGTGCTTTTGCCTTGGGGTTTTTTGCGCGAATTGACAGCCGGCTTTAGGATACCGCGATTGGGCGGGGCACGTCATCCTGAACCCAAAATTTTAAGGCGCACACCCCATGGCAGCAGCAGATAGGCAGCAGGTGCTGGGCGGTTTGGCGGCGCAGTTGGTGGCAGCCGGCGTGGCGGCGCACCAGGCCGGGCAAGTGGTGGCGGCCGAGCAGTATTATCGCCAGGCGATGGCGGCATCGCCAAGTGCTGCGCACCCGTATAATCTGGCCGGTCTTGCGGTGCTGGCGCAGGGGCGGGCGGCGGATGCAGTGGCGCTGTTGCAAACTTCTGTGCGCTTGGCGCCAAGGGTTGCGGATTACCAGATGAATTTGGGCGCCGCCTTGCGGGCGGCTGGTGATAATGCGGCCGCGGTGGCGGCGTATCGCCGGGCTATTCGTTTAAATCCAGAGTTTGCCGAGGCGTATTTCAATTTGGGCAATACGCATCGTGAGGCCGGGCGGCTGGATGAGGCGCGCCAGGCCTATGCGCGGGCGCTGAGTGTGCGTGCGGATTACGCCGATGCGCGCAACAATTTGGGCCACACCCTGGCCGGTTTGGGGCGGCACGAGGAGGCGCGGGCGGCGTTTGCGGCGGTGTTGGTGTTAACGCCTGGGCGGGCCGAGGCGCAGGCGAATTTGGCCGGCAGTTTGGCGGCCTTGGGGCGCGCGGCGGAGGCGCTGGTGCTCGCCCGTGCGGCACTGGCGGCGGGGGCCAATGATGGCAAAATCTGGCGGCTGGTGGTGGAGCTTTGTGGGGCGGTTGGGGCGCCGGTGGAGGCTGCCGCGCAGGCGTGGCTGGCGGCGGCACCGGGCGATGCCGATGCGCAGGTGGCGGTGGGGCTTGCGTTGATCCCTGCGCAGATTGCGGCGGCGGAGGGGTATTTTGGCGCGGCCTTGGCGATTGATCCGCGCCATGCGGTGGCGGCGGAACATGCGGCTTTGTGCCGCTTGGCGTTTGGCGATGTTGCTGGTGCGCGAAGGGTTTTGGCGGATTATGTGGCGGTTGAACCAGCCCCGCCGCCGCGGATTTTAACGGCACTTGCGAAAGCGGCCAGTGATGCGATGGAGCTGGATGCGGCGGAGGATTTGTTTCGCCAAGCGCTGGTGGCAGCGCCGGATTTTGCCGATGCGCGGGCAGGGTTGGGGGTGATTTTGCTCACCCGTGGGGAATACCGCGAAGGTTTTGCGCTGTATGAATCGCGTTTTGGTGCGGGGCTTGCGCGGCGGCGCTTTGCCATACCCCTGTGGGATGGGGGTGTGATTAGTGCTGGGCGGTTGTTGATTAGTGCCGAGCAGGGATTTGGCGATGTGCTGCAAATGGCGCGGTTTGTGCCCCGGCTTTTGGGCACGCGCGTGGTGGGTGATGGAAGGTTGGTGCTGGAAGTGCATCGGCCGCTGGTGCGGTTTTTACAACGTTTGCATGCGGATATTGAGATATTGCCGTTTGGGGATGATCCCGCGCGCGGTGGCGATGTTGTGGCGGAGTTGCCGATTTGCAGTTTGCCGCATGTGTTGGGCGTGAGTTTGCAAGATCTGCCAGGGCAAGTGCCGTATTTGGCGGCGAGCGATGCGGCGCGGGCGCGGGCGTGCGCGATGCTGGCGCATTTGCCGCGGCCGTGGATTGGCTTGGCGTGGGCGGGGAATGCGGCATACCAGTATGATTATACGCGATCGGCCAAACTCGCCGATATGGCGCCGTTGATTGCGGCGGGGGTGGGTAGTTTTGTGTCGCTGCAAAAAGATCTGCCGGCGGGGGATGATGTGGTGGCGGCTGGGTTGTTTGATGCGATGGCGGGGTGTGCGGATTTTGCCGATACGGCGGGGGTGTTGGCGGCGCTTGATTGTGTGGTGAGTGTGGATACGGCGGTGGCGCACGCGGCGGGGGCGTTGGGGGTGCCGGTTATGTTGCTTAATCGGTTTAATACCGAGTGGCGTTGGGGGGCTGCGGGGAAGGGGAGTGTTTGGTATCCGCGGCATACGGTGTTTCGGCAAAGTGTGGCGGGGGATTGGGGGGATGTGGTTGGGCGCGTGATGGGGGTTTTGCGGGATGGTGGCGGGCAGAGCCCGCCCTACGCGGATGGAGGTTCGCCGGCGATTGCGGTTGCGTTTAGAGTTTTGAAAAGATCGGTGACTTCGTTGATTGCGGCAGCAACCATGGCGGGGTCTGTGCCTTTGGCGACGATGGCGACGCCGGCGCCGCTTTCGCGAAAATAGGGGTAGCTGCCGATATCTAAACTTGGGTAGGTGTTTTGAATGGCGGTGAGGCCGGCCGCCAAATCGCCTTCGCGCAGGTTGTTTGCGTGCACACTCAGCGATTGCACCGGAGCACCGCGCGGCAGGCTGGGCACTAATGCTTCAAACATTAAACGCATAATGGCCGGCACACCGGCCATCACGTGCACGTTGTTCATCGAAAACCCAGGGGCGATATGCCCATTATCGATAATCACTGCACCGCGCGGCATGGTCGCCATGCGTTGGCGGGCGGCATTAAAGCCGCCCGGCGGGTAGTGCGCTTCCATGCGCGCCCACACCACCGGTTGCGCTTCCCACGGCACGCCAAACGCTTCCGCGATACATTCGCTGGTGATGTCATCGTGGGTGGGGCCAATGCCGCCGGTGGTGAAAACATGATCGAAGGACGCGCGTAATTCGTTGACCGTGCGGATAATAACCTCGGCCACATCGGGGATAACCCGCACTTCGCGCAACGGGATGCCCAGTTCACCCAGGCGGGTGGCGAGAAATTTTATGTTGGCATCCTGCGTTCGGCCCGACAAAACTTCGTTGCCGATAACGATAATTGCCGCGGTAAGATTTTGTGTGGTGATGCTCATGATAGCGGCCATTCGGTTTGGGTTTTTAGGAATTGCCGTATAGCCATGATCATTTCACGATCTTCCGGCGATGTACCGCCAAAACCTGCGTGCGGCATGGCTTCCCATACGTTAAGCTCAGCCGTGTGTCCCGCGTTGATCAGCGCGCGGTGGAAGCGCACCGTGTTGGATAAAAACAAATCGCGCGTGCCCGATTGCAAAAAGGTTTTGGGCCAGGCACCGGAAAAATCACCAAACAGCGGCGAAAGATATGGGTGCGCCAGATCGTTGCCCGCCGCATAAAGCGCGTTGGCTTCCGGCAAGCCGTTGGGCAAAGCCACATCAATATCCGCGTTGGTTGCGAAACTGTCGCCGCTTTCGGTCAGGTCCGCTTCCGGCGTCAGCAAAATCAGCGCGCCAGGCACCGCCAACCCTTCATCGCGTGCGCGCAACACCGTCGCCGCTGCCAGATTACCGCCGGCCGACATGCCGCCAATGGCGATGTTTTGCGGCGCCAGTGTTTCCAGCAAAAACCGATACGTGGCCAGGCAATCATCCAAGGCCGCGGGGTAGGGGTGATCGGGCGGCATGCGGTAATCCACCGCCAGCACGCGCGACGATAGCGATAGCGCCCGCAATGCGCCCAAAATCATCGCAAACCGGCCGCCGCCAAACACCAGCGCGCCGCCGTGAATGTCGATATACGCATGATCCGGCGATACCGCGACGCCGCGCGGGGAAATGTCCCACACGGTGGCCTGGCCAATCACGCGGGTTTGTATATCCAGCAAATCCGGCATGAAAAATGGCTCAACCATCGCCACCATGCGCTGATCCCAATCAGCACTGGCCGCATGCCAAAACGCCGCATTACCATCCGCCGGCGGTTTTACCCGCGGCCGCTGCATGGCCGCCGCAATGAAAGCCTGCGCGTCCGCGCTGATATGAGCAGGCGTAGGAATGTCGCGCGCCGCCAAGTGCAGCGATGATGTGGTTGGCATGTGGGCGGGTTCCCAAAAAAGTTAGGGCAAGGATAGGGCAGGCGAGGCGAGGAAGGAAGGCGAAGAAAAGGCTGGTGGAGCGAGCCGCTCCCCCAGACCCCCTGCATTATGATGACGGCGTGCGTGCGATCTCCGTCAACATTACGCCGGGGGTCTGGGGGGGCGGCCCCGTGCGCAGCACGCCTTCGCGTGACGCCCCACCAGCCTTCCTTCAGAGCAAATCCCGCAGCAACGGCACTAGTGGCTTATCGGCGGCAGGCATTTCGTATTCGTGGAGTTTTTGCGGGCGGACCCAGGCGAGGGTTTGGCCTTCCAGGGGTTGCACGAAGCCTTGCCAGCGGCGGCAGACGAACAGGGGCATCAGCAGGTGGAAATTGGGGTAGGCGTGGCTGGCGAAGGCGAAGGCGGCGAGGCAGGTTGCGCTGACGTCGATGCCGAGTTCTTCGTGCAGTTCGCGGATCAACGCTGCTTCCGGGGTTTCGCCGGGCGCGAGTTTGCCACCGGGAAATTCCCATAGGCCGGCCATTTTTTTGCCTTCGGGGCGGCGGGCGAGGAGTACGCGGTTATCGATATCGATCAGCGCGCAGGCGGCGACTAGTAACAACGGTTTGGCGCCATCTTGGGTGGGGTCGGCGGTAACATTGCCAAAAATATCTTCGCGGCTGGCGGCAAAGGTGAGCACGTCTTCGACGCCGCCGCGGGCCAAAAACGGCATTTTGCTGCGGCCGGTTTCGTGCATGCCGATATGGCGCAGGACGGCGGCGGAGGCCGGGTTATCGATGGAGACAAACGCATCGACGCGGTCGATCGCCAGGTTGGCAAACGCCCAGCTGAGCACGCGGCGGGCGGCTTCGCGGGCGACACCGTGGCCCCAAAAACGGCGGCCGACCCAGTAGCCGAGCTCGGCGGTGCGGGTTTTGGTGTCCAGCGTCAAGCCGACGCAGCCGATCAGCATTTCGGTGCCGGCTTCATCGCCGGTGATAACGAAGTGGTAGCCATCGCCGCGGGTGGCTTGGGCGGCGGTGGCGGCGATCCAGGTATCGGCGGTTTCGCGCGGGTAGGGGAAGGGCAGGCGCGAGAGCATGCGCACCACTTCCCAGTCGTTCATCAGGCGGTAGATCGCATCGGCGTCAGTTGTTTGCGGCGCGCGTAGGGTGAGGCGATCGGTCGGCAGGGTGGGGATGGCGCGCACGGTTAGGATGTCGGTCAACGCGTGGTGCCCCTGGGGTAGCAACTGTTGCGGCAGTTTGTGCAGGGTCTAGCTGCGGTAGCTGCCGTTAATGTCGATGTAGCCGTGGGTGAGATCGCAGGTCCACACCGTGGCACGGCCTTGGGCCAAACCAATGTCCACGGCAATGGAAATTTCGGGGCCGTGCATGTGGGCGACCACCGGGGCTTCATCGTAGCCATCCACCACGGTGCCATGGCGGGCCATCCAGGTGCCGCCAATGGCGATGGAAAGCTGGTCGCGATCGGCCGGTTCGCCGGCTTTGCCGACGGCCATGACGATACGGCCCCAATTGGCATCTTCGCCGGCGATCGCGGTTTTCACCAGCGGCGAATTGGCAATAGTGCTGGCGATGACGCGGGCTGAGGCGTCGGTGACGGCGCCGGTGACATCGATGCGGATGAGTTTTTGCGCCCCTTCGCCGTCGCGCACCACTTGCAGGGCGAGGTCTAGCAATACGGCATTCAGGGCGGCGGCAAAGGCAGTGAGGTCGGCGGTGGTGTCGTTAGCGGCGGCGGCGGTGGCGAACAGCAGCACGGTATCGCTGGTCGAGGTATCGCTATCCACCGTGGTGCAATTAAAACTTTGGGCAACACCGGCGGTAAGCAGGGTTTGCAGGGTGGCGGGCGGGATGGCGGCATCGGTGAAAATAAACGCCAGCATGGTGGCCATATCTGGTGCGATCATGCCGCTGCCCTTGGCGATACCGTTGATGGTGATTTTGGTAGCACCGATCAACGCGGTGGCGGTGGCGCCTTTGGCAAAGGTGTCGGTGGTCATGATGCCATGCGCGGCGGCGGCGAAATTATCCGCCACCAGGGCCGCATGCAGGGCCGGCAGGGCGGCGGTTATGCGGTGGTGGGGCAGGATTTGGCCGATAACGCCGGTGGAGGCCAAAAACACGCTGTGCGGGTCGCAGCCTAAAATTGCGGCGGTGGCGTCGGCCGTGGCTTGGGTGGCTTCTACACCGGCGCGGCCGGTGAACACATTGGCGTTGCCAGCATTCACCACCAGGGCGCGAGCAGCACCTTGGGGGAGTGCCGCCCGGCACCAATCGATCGGCGCGCCGGGGCAGCGGCTTTGGGTAAATACGCCGGCGACGCGGGTGCCGGGGGTGAACTCGGCCATCACCAGATCGGTGCGGCCAAGGTAGCGAATACCGGCCGCCACCGCCGCCAGCCGCACACCGCCGATCGGCGGTAATACGGGAAAGGCGGCGGGGGCGAGCGGGGAGACTAAGCCGTTACCGGCCATTGTTTACCGGCCATTACTTCGCGGGCGCGGCGGGTTTGGCGGCAGGTTTGGCATCTGCCTTGGCGGCAGGCTTCATCGGCGTGCCATCCTGATTGTATTCGGTGATTTTCACCTGGGCCTTGGCTTTAACAATGGCGGCCTGCACGCCTTCCTGAACCAGCTTCTGGCCAATTTCCTGGCGCACCGAGTCGTAGGTGGGGGGCTGGCTGATGCGGGTATCAACCACGTTGATCACGTGCCAGCCATAGCGGGTGTGCACCGGGGTTTGGGTAAACGTGCCGGGTTTAAGGGTGAAGGCAACGGCGGAGAATTCCGGCAGCATGTCGCCTTTTTTGAAGTAGCCAAGATCGCCGCCCTGCTGGGTGGCGCTATCTTTCGGATCGCCGAATTTTTTTGCCATGTCTTCAAATTTTGGCGCGTTCGGGGCATTCAGCTGGGCGATGATATCCTTCGCCTTGGCTTCGGTATCAACCAGAATGTGGCGGGCGTGCACTTCCTGTTCGCCCGGCTTGCCGGCGTAATCGCGGTCATAGACTTTTTTGATGTTGTCTTCCGACATCGAGTCTTTCAGCTGGGTTTTGAGCACCGCCTGGGTGAGAATTTGGTCGGTCTGGTCGGCGATCTGCTTACGCACGGCGGGGTCTTTTTCCAGGTTCGCTTTGCGCGCTTCGATCAACAGGGCGCGCTTGGAAATCACCTGATCCAGCATTTTGGCATACACCACATCGGGGCCAACGCGCTGGGCAACTTCTGGCGGCAACTGGGCAATGGCGGCCTGCACATCGGACATGTGAATAAGCTCGTGATCGACCTTGGCAACAACCACGTCGGTGGCCGGCTTGGCGGCGGCGGGCTTGGTGTCGGCGGCAAAAGCGGTTCCGGTAGCAATGGTTGCAAAGGCGGCAAATGCCGCGGCCGGGCGGGTAAGGCGCATGAGGGAGTTTCCTTAAGTGTTACAAATTCGCGGCCTTATCGCCCATGCGCGGGCGCGCCACAACTGGCGCAGCGCATGAATTCGCGGCAACCCGGCGGGCGGGTAAGGCAAGAAACTTCTTTTCTGAAGATAAAGACGCAAAAGACTTTTATGACGCTGGTGTGGAAAACGCTGTGGCAAGGATACCCCAGGCCCAGCATAATCAAGTCTTTTTGCTTCTTTTTCTTTAGAAAAAGGTAACTGCCCAGGTAGGGTCGAAGCTACACAACCCATTGAAAACATTTATGGCGACTTCGGGTTTAGGTCTGGTTTCGATACGCAAACTGCCGAAAAAGGGACAGTTTGCGTCGGTAACGTAATGGCCTGCGCGCCGAGAGTTGAGTTTTTTGAGGCAGTTAGCGTTCTCACCCCTACCTGGGCAGTTACAGAAAAAGAAGACCTTAACTTATCTTGCCTTGGGGGGTCTTGTGCCGTGGCCCAGGGGCCGATACGGCTATGGGGATGAAATCTCGTAACGGGGATGCCCCGGATGCTGATCTTGCTGACCTGATTCCACGGCTGGCACGCGCTGGTGTGCTGGTGGTCGGCGATTTGATGCTGGACCGCTACGTGTATGGCGCGGTTTCGCGCATATCGCCGGAAGCGCCGGTGCCGGTGTTGAGCGTGGACCGCGAGGTAGCGCTGCCGGGCGGGGCCGGCAATGTGCTGCGCAATTTAACCGCCCTGGGCGCTGCCTGCGCGTTTATTTCGGTGGTTGGCGATGATCAGGCGGGGTCCGATTTAACTGGGCTGATTGGCGGGCAGCCCAATGTAGAGCCGTGGTTGCTGGTGCAGGGCGGGCGTTGCACCACGATAAAAACCCGGTTTGTGGCAAGCGGCCAGCAATTGCTGCGCACCGATCAGGAAGTGACCGGAGCGATACACCCTAAATTGGCCGATCGGCTGTGCCGCATTGCCGGCGATGCGCTGGTGGCGACATCGGTGACAGTGCTGTCGGATTATCGCAAGGGGGTGTTGGCGGGGGAGGTTCCTGCGCGCATTATTGCTTCCGCCAAGGCGGCATCGCGGCGGGTATTGGTGGATGCCGGGGCAGATTTTGCCCGCTACGCCGGTGCCGATGTGGTGTGTGTTACGGCGCGTGATTTGGGCGTTAGTGCGGCCGATTCGGCGGCGATGGAGGCGGCTGGGCGTGCGGCGATCGCGGCGCACGGGTTTGGCGCAGTAGTGGTGCATCGTGGTGCCGAGGGGATTGCGTTGATCAACGCGGCCGGCTGCCAATTATGGCCGCCGGCTTTGCCGCATTTGGCCGAACACCCAGGCAGCCGCGATACGTTGGTGGCGGCCCTGGCGGCCAGTTTGGCGGCCGGTGCGGCAATGCCGGCGGCGTGCCGGGTAGCGGGTCTGGCGCTGGGGGTTGCGGCATCGCGGCCGGGCATCGCGGTTGCCGAAAACCGCGATTTGCTGGCGATGCTGACGCCGCATGGGCGGGCGCAGCGCAAGATCATGGCGCCGGAATTGGCGGCCGAGCACACTGCGCGGTGGCGCGAGCTGGGGCTGAGCACGGCGTTTGTGGCTGTCGCGGTGGATAGCGATGTGGCCCCTGGCATTGTGGCGGCGGCAGGGTGCGAACGGCTGGTGGTGGGGGTTGAGGTTGCCGATGAGGCAGCGGGTAGTGACGCGGTGGTGGCCCTGCTGGCGCGCTTGGCGGCGCGGGTGGATGTGGATGCGGTGTGTTTGTATGCGCCGGCGGCACGTGTGGGCAATCTGACCGCGTTGCGGCCAGATGTGGTGAGCGTGGCGGCGGGGGCGGAGCTGGCGGCGTTAGTGCGCGGCTGGGGCGGGGTGCTGCGCGAGGTTTGATACCAAGCCGCCTTGATGATGACACTTCCATTATCAAGGCGGGCATTAAGGCGGGTTGGTCTGCGCGCCGGGTTGGCGGGCGGCGGCGCGCGAAAAAAGACTAATGCCGACCCGCGTTGATCCATTCTTCATGGGTCAACCCTTAAGCGGGTTGGTCTGCGCGCCGGGTTGGCGGGCGGCGGCGCGCGAAAAAAGACTAATGCCGACCCGCGTTGATCCATTCTTCATGGGTCAACCCTTAAGCGGGTTGGTATGAGACGCAAGGCTTTGCTGCGTGCGGCGCGGGCGGTACTGGTTGCGGGCGTCGGGTAATATTGCCCCGCGAGACTAAACCCGGATCGCAACGCATAATCTTCGTTTGGCGTTCTTGCGGACGTTAAAGTCCGTTGCTTGCGCTACCCTTCAATAACTTCCACCGCCATAGCTTTAACCAGTGCGAAAAGCTGGTCGCCATTGCGTAAGTTCAACCGGTTGGCGCTGTCGGCCGTGACGTGGGCGAGGATTTGCCCACCGCCGAAGTCGAGTTCGACAAACACCGTGGACCGGTCAAGGTCTTCAGCGAGACCGCAGATTGTCACCGGGATCACGTTGCTGACGCTGATGTTTCTGGGTGGGTCCAGCGCCAGAATAACGTCGCGCGCGGGGATGCGGATGCGCACCGGGGTGCGCGGTTCGGCTTTAAATTCGGGCACCAAAAATAGGTGTTTGCCGCAGCCGATTTCGGTCAGGCCGCGTTCGGCGATGTTGCCGGCGACCTGGCCCAGCAATACGCCGGCCGCATCGTGGCGGGCGGCCAGCGGCAGATCAGCGCGGGCGCAGACTTCGCTGACACCGCCTTGGGCGATGACCTGCCCCTTATCCAGCAGCACCAGCGTATCAGCGAGCTGGCTAATTTCATCTAGCGCGTGGCTGACATAGATGATCGGGATATCAAAACGGCGGCGCAACTTGGCCAAATAGGGCAGAATTTCCTGGCGGCGCGGGGCATCCAGCGCCGATAGGGGTTCGTCCATCAGCAACAAGCGTGGTTGCGATAACAGTGCGCGGCCAATAGCGACGCGTTGGCGTTCGCCACCGGATAGGGTTTTGGGCATACGCGATAACAGGTTTTCAAGGCCCAGCAGGCTTGCAACTTCCGCGCCGGCGATGCGGCCCTTTGGCGCACGCATCATGCCGTAGCTGAGGTTTTGCTGCACGGTGAGGTGAGGGAACAGGCGGCCATCCTGAAACACTACGCCGATGCCGCGATGGTCGGCGGCGAGTTTGTCCAATCGCACGCCGCCGAGGTCGATGACCGCCGATTTGACGCGCAGCGTGCCGGCGATAGCGCCAAGCAGGGTGGATTTACCAGCGCCTGAGGCGCCGAAAATACCAGTGACACTGGGCACCACCGATTCAAAACTGGCATCCAGGGTAAAGCCTGGAAAACTGTGTTTAATCGCGACGCGCAGCATCATTTGCGCAGTTTCCGTATGGCGAGTTCGCTGGCAATGAAGCCCAGCGTTGCTAGGGTAATGGCATAGAGCGATAGGCGCGTGGCCAGGGCTTCGCCGTCTGGGCGGCTGAGGGCTGCAAAAATCGCCAGCGGCAGGGTTTGGGTTTCACCGGGGATGGAGGCGGCAAAGGTGATGACGGCGCCGAATTCGCCGATACAGGCGGTGAAGGCAATCGCCACGGCGGCCAAAATGCCGGGGGAGGCGATCGGCAAGGTGATGGAGTTAAACCGATCGACCGGGCCGGCGCCCAAGGTTTTGGCGGCTTCGTGTAGGCCGGGATCGACCAGATCAAAACCCTGTCGGATGGCGCGCACCATTAACGGCAGGGTCATCACCATGCAGGCCAGCACGGCACCGGCGGTGGTGAAGGGCAGATGCACATTCAGGTGGCTGGCAAGCCAGATGCCGGCCGGGCCGTGGCGGCCGAACAGCAGCAACAGCAGCCAGCCAGTGACCACGGGGGGCAGCATAAGCGGCAAATTGACCAGCACGTTCAGCACCAGGCGGCCAGGGGCGAACAGGTGGTTCAGCGTCACCGCCAGGATCAGCGCCACAGGCAGCCCAAACAGCACCGCGCGGGCCGCGACGCTGAGCGTGAGCAGGATAATCTGCCCTTCAGCACCGCTGGGTGCCGCCGCGGACATGGCCGAAATGTCAGTCATCACAAAGCTGTAGCCGATGGACGTGGGGGATGGAACCCTGGGCATGAAGGGATACGCAAGATGCTGGTTTTGTGTTCCAAAAACGCCGCAATCAGGTTTCTTTATCTCTCGGTTAGTGGCGCCCGAGGCTTAAGCTGCGGTTAAAGCAAGATTGTTCGTGGCGGATCCGCCGCGAACGATAAACTTGCTCGCCAAAACAACAAGTTAGAGTCTGATCGCCGATCGCTGCCGCGCCAATTTCAAGCGATCAGGCGCCCGCGGGGAGGCGTTTAGGGCAGGGTAAATCCGTTGCGGCTGATGATAGCGGTGGCGGTGGGCGATTGCAGAAAGGTCAGAAAGCTCAACGCCAGGGGGGCGTTGCCGCCGACAATGCCGGCCGCCGGGTAGCGGATGGCGGGGTGGGTGCTGGTGGGGAAGTGCGCGAGCACGGCGATTTTTTTGGAGGTGAGCGCATCGGTTGCGTACACAATGCCCAAAGGGGCTTCGCCAGTTTCGACCATCACCAGGGCGGCCCGTACATCCTGGGCAGGAACCAAATGGGCGGCGAATTTATCCCAGATGCCAAGGGTTTTCAGCGCCGCCTGGGCGTAGCGCCCGGCTGGCACGGCGCTAGGATCGGCAATCGCTAGGCGACCGGTGGCGCCGAGGCGGGCGGAGAAATCGGCGCCTGGCGCCAGGGTGACTGCGGGCGCACCGGGGGCGCCGATCAGCACCAATGCGTTGCCGGCGATATCGTGGCGGGCATCGGCTAGCAGCATGGCGTGGCCGGCCAAACGGTCCATCCAGGCTTCATCGGCGGAGATAAACACATCGGCGGGGGCGCCATCGTCGATCTGGTGGGCAAGCAGGGACGATGGGCCAAACACCAGCCGGGGTGGTTTGTGGCCGGCCGCGACCCAGGCAGTGCCCAGGGTGGCCATGAGATCGGTCAGGCTGGCGGCGGCAAACACCGAAATGGCCGGTTCGCCAGCGCTGCGCGTCTGGGCGGCATACCCTTGGGCGGCTGGCAGGCTCAGACACAGGCAAAACGCCGCCGTGATGCGCATAACCATGCTGCGTGGAAATGGGCTTCGGCGTGCTGGCATCACCTGTCTCCCGTTGGCCACCGTGATCAGGGCGGCGTAAAACCGTATTGTGTAAAGATATCCCGTGCTGGCTGAGTATCCAGGAAACTTATAAAAGCGCCGGCGGCGGCCTGATTGCCGGCGGCGAGCACTGCAAAAGTGTAGCGAATCGCATTGTGCGATGAGGCCGGGAAAGCGCCAATAACGCCTAAACCAGGGCTGACCTGGGCATCGGACGCGAATACGATGCCGGCGGGGTCGGCGCCTTTCTCAACCGATGCCAGAGCCTCGCGGACATTGGCAAAATTATGTAGGCGGCCCTGCACGCGCGCCCAAAGCCCGAGTTTTTCCAGCGCTTGGCGGGCGAACACGCCGCCGATCACAAAGCGCGGGTCGCCCATGGCGAGCTTGCCAGTGGAGCCAAGCAGAGCGAGCAGATCGAAATCCGGGCCAATCGAGGCCGGCACCGCGCGCGCTTTGGGGGCAACCAGCACCAGGCTGTTGCCGTACAAAGTGCGCAGACTGTCGGTGGCGATCAGGCCGCGTTTGATCAGGGCCTGGGTAGCTGCCGGATCGGTGCTGGCGAACACATCGACATGGGCGCCGGCCGCAATTTCAGCCGCCAGTGACGCACTGGCAGCGAAACGAATGGTGGGGGGCGGGTTGCCCATGTGCGCCCACAGCGCGGCCGCATCATGCAAGGCGTTGGTCAGGCTGGCGGCCGCGTAAATGGTCAGGCCCGCCGCCGCTGCCGGGCCTGGCAGCAGTGTGCAAAGGTATATGAGCAGCACGGCGAGGCGGCGTAGATACAAAACCGGACAACCCCCAGAAAAGCCATTGAACGTGATCGCCATGTAGCGGGGATCGTGCCGCGTTTCCTAGCCTAAACAGGCACAAAGCCACACTGGTCACGGCGAATTCATGTTCAGGGGCAAGACAAGGCTGGTGGGTCACGCGAAGGCGTGCTGCGCACTGGGGCCGCCCCCCCCACCCTTTTCTTGTCTTTTCTTGACTCACGTCGCGTCCGGCCTGCGGCCGGCGATGTGGTCGCCGGTTTGGCGGGGCATCCATAGGGCGGCGGGGGCGGCGAGCAGGGAGATGGCGGCGAGGATCATGAAGGCGGCGGAGAAATTGGCAAGGGTTGGCGGTCCGGCGCCGGGGTGCACCCAGGTGAGGACGGCGGCGCTGATCGGGATACCGATGGTGAGGGAGACTTGTTGCAGGGCGGCATAGAGGGTGGTGGCGGCCGAGAGGCGGGGTTTGGGCACATCAGCGTAGGCGATGGCGTTGTAAGCGGTGAATTGCAGCGAGCGCAGAAAGCCGGTGATGAACAGCAAGGCGTAGATGGCAGCGATTGGCCAACTGGGGCGGAAAGCGGCGTAGCTGGCTAGGCCGGCGGCGCAGAGGATGGCGTTAAACACAAGCGTGTTGCGGAAGCCGAAGCGGCGCAGTGCCCATTGGGTGCCGGTTTTGGAGACGATGGCGCCCAGGGCTGCCATAAAGGTGATGGCGCCACTTTCGGCGGCCGTGCGGCCGAAGCCGAGTTGGAACATCAGTGGCAACAGAAAGGGTGTGGCGCCGACGCCAATGCGGAACAGGCTGCCGGCGATGACGCTGATGGCGAAGCCGGGGTAGCGCATGAGGGCGAAATCGAGCAGTGGGCGGGGTTGGCTGCGGGCGCGGCGCACATAAAGAATGGCGGCGGTGACGCCGGTTGCGGTAACGGCGGATAGCAGGCGCCAGTCCACAGTGCCACGCCCGGCGATTTCGAGGGCTGCCATGATGCTGGCGAGTGCGGTGCCGCTGAGCAGGAGGCCGGCAATATCAAGCCGGCCGGGGTCTGGTTCCGGCCCGATGCGGATATAGCGCCAGGCGAGCAGCACGCCGATTAGCCCCATGGGCACATTGATATCGAAAATCCAGCGCCAGGAGGCGTAGGTAACCAGCATGCCGCCGATAGGCGGGCCGATGACCGGGCCGACCAGCCCCGGCACAGTGACCCAGGCCATGGCGGCGACCATGCGCTGGGGCGGCACGGTGCGCAGCAGCACCAGACGGCCGACTGGCACCATCAGTGCACCGCCCGCACCTTGGATAATGCGGGCGGCAATCAGCATGGGCAGGCTAGTGGCCAGGCCGCACAGCACCGAGCCTGCGGTAAACACGGTGATGGCGATGGTAAAGATATAACGCGGGCCAAAACGATCGGCGAGCCAGCCGCTGGCCGGCACGAAGAGGGCGACCGAGAACAGGTAGGCGGTGAGGGCGATGTTGAGGCGCACCGGGTCGGCATGAAAATCGGCAGCCATGGCGGGTAGGGCGGTGGTGATAACCGTGCCATCAAGGTTTTGCATAAACAGGGCGGCGGCGACGATCAGGGCGGTGACGCGTTCGCGGTGGCGTTGGCTAGGGTCGAGAGGGGGCGCCGGCATAGCGCCAAGGTTTAGGCGTGTCAGCACGCGCCGGCCAGAGTGCGTACGGTGCGGCGCCGCCCCACCCCCCAACTTGCCAAGGTCTTTTGCTTCTTTTCGTCAGAAACGAGGGTCCTTGCCTAACCCTTGCGGCTTGGTAGCTTTAAAGCGCAGCCGCACGTAATCGGCGATCCAGCGGCCGGAATGGGTGCGCAGCGCCGGCACCAGCAAGCGTTCGATTTCGGCAAACACCTCGCGCACCACTTCGGGGGGGGTGTTTTTTAGATAGGGCCCATCCATGAAGGGGCCGGCGAAGGTAACCAGCCAGCCGGCGATGCCGGTGGGCAGTTCAGTTGGGCGCGGGGTGAGGGTTATGGTTGAGACCTCAAAACCGTTTTTGGTGAGCATTTCGGCGTAGTCGCGTGCCGAGGGGAAGAACCATTTGAATTTGATCGGCACGCGGCGGCGGGCGAACACGGCGTGGATGGCAGTGACGATGGCGGCGACGTTGCCGTGGCCGCCGAATTCGCCAACGAAGCGGCCGCCGGGCACCAGTGCGCGGTTGACGCCGGCCAGCACGGCATCGGCATCGGCCATCCAGTGCAGGGCGGCGTTGCTGAAGACGGCATCGAACTGGGCATCGAATTCCAGATTTTGGCCGTCCATCACGTGGGCATCTATCCCGCGGGCACGGGCGGCATCGATCATGCTGATCGAGCTATCGACGCCAACCACGGTGGCACCGGAGGCGGCGATGGCTTCGGTGAGAAGGCCATCGCCGCAGCCAAGATCGAGGATGCGTTCACCGGGGCGGGCACCGAGCAGGTCGAGCAGCGGTGCGCCGAGCATAGGCACGAAGCCGGCGTTTTTGGCGTAGTCGGCGGCGCTCCAATCCTGCGCCGCCATTTTATTTAGGCGTCCACGCGGATGGCGGCGGCGCGGACGGCATCATCGACGCCATCCTTAAACGTTTCGAAATTGGCGACGAAGCGGTGGGCCAGGTCGCGGGCGGTAGCATCGTACGCGGTTGGATCGGCCCAGGCGCGGCGGGGGTCGAGCACGTCGTTGGGGATGCCCTCGATGTCGCGCGGCACGTGCAGGCCAAAGATCGGATCGGGGGCGAAATTGGCATCTTTTAAGGTGCCGTCGAGCACGGCGCGTAGCAGGGCGCGGGTATGGGCGATGGCCATACGGTTACCGGTGCCGTAGGCGCCGCCGGACCAGCCAGTGTTGACCAGCCAGCAGGTGGCACCGTGGCGGTCGATCAAATCTTCCAGCAACTTGCCGTAAACCTCTGGCCGGCGGGGTAGGAAGGGGGCGCCAAAGCAGGTGGAAAAAGTGGCCTGCGGCGAATTGCCCATGCCTTTTTCGGTGCCGGCGACGCGCGCGGTGTAGCCCGAAAGGAAGTGGTACATCGCCTGGGCCGATGAGAGTTTGGCGATGGGCGGCAGCACGCCAAAGGCATCACAGGTGAGCATAATGACGTTTTTAGGCTGGCCGCCGCGGCCCGATAGTGCGGCATTGGGAATGGCCTCGATCGGGTAGCAGGCGCGGGTGTTTTCGGTGAGGGTCGCGTCGTTCAAATCGAGCACGCCGTGGGCATCGGCCACGACATTTTCCAGCACGGTGCCGAAGCGGTGGGTGGCGTTCCAGATTTGCGGCTCGGCTTTTTGGCTCAGGTTGATAACTTTGGCGTAGCAGCCGCCTTCAAAGTTGAACACGCCATCGGGGCCCCAGCCGTGTTCGTCGTCGCCGATCAACTGGCGGTCGGGGTCGGACGACAAAGTGGTTTTGCCGGTGCCGGAGAGGCCGAAGAACAGGGCTGTATCGCCATCTTTGCCGATATTGGCGCTGCAATGCATGGGCAGCACGTCTTCTGCCGGCAGCTTCCAGTTCATCACCGTAAAGATCGATTTTTTGATCTCACCCGCATATTCGGTGCCAGCAATCACGATCTGGCGTTCAGCAAACGACAGCGCAATGGCAGTGGTGCTGCGCACGCCGTCGATCGCCGGATCGGCCTGGAACTCTGGCGCGTGGAGAATAACGTAGTCGGGCTCGAAGGTTGCAAGATCTGCCGCCGGTGGGCGGATGAACATGTTGCGGGCAAACAGCGCGTGCCAGGCATTGGGGGTAACCAGGCGCACACGCACGCGGCGGGCGGGATCAGCGCCGGCATAGAGATCTTGAGTGAATAGCTCGCGGCCTTGCAGATAGGCTTGCACGCGGCCGCGCAGCAGGGCGAAGGACGCCTGTGGCAGCTTGTTGTTGACCTTGCCCCACCACACATCGGCGGTGGTTTGGGGTTCGTCGACGACAAATTTATCGGCAACCGAGCGGCCGGTGTGCACGCCGGTGGTGACCATCAACGCGCCATCGGCGGACAGGCGGGCTTCGCCGCGGCGGATAGCGTGGGCGGCGAGCTGGGTTGCGGTGAGGTTGGCATGCAGCAGTAGCGGGGCGATGACGCCGCTGCCGGCGAGTGGGGATGGGCCGTGCGCCAGGTGGTCGTTGACTTTAAGCATCTCAATCCGCTCCTGCGAGTGCCGGGGGACCTGGCCGGTTGACGGCCGGGTGCGGCACCCTGATTGCCAAAAATAATCCTGCCCGGCGGAGCTGCCCCGCAGGCCTTGGTCGCTTTAAGCCTTTGGCGGGTGTGCTTGGCAATGGGTGCCGGGGGGTGCGGGGCTTAAAAAAGCCACGCTGCACTGCGAAATTTGGCCGCACATTGGATTGGCTTGGGCAATGTTAACCGCAGGTTTGAGGGGTCTAAAACCCTGGGTGGTAGATAGCGGGGGCGTTGCCACCGAGCTTGCCTACGCGCAAGCCGGGCACTTGCAGCTTTGGACGGCAGGCGGGATGGTTGGTTTTTTCCCTACCCCCCCTGATTGCCGGATGCCATGAAACACACGATTGCCCTGGTTGATGACGACCGCAACATTTTAACCTCGGTTGCGATGACGCTGGAACAGGAAGGCTATGCGGTGCGCACCTATACTGACGGCGAAAGTGCGCTGCAGGCGATCACCGCCAAGCCGGTGGATTTGGCCGTGCTGGACATAAAAATGCCGCGCATGGACGGCATGGAGTTGTTGCAGCGCTTGCGCCAGCGCACCCAGATGCCGGTGATTTTTCTGACCAGCAAAGATGAAGAGGTGGACGAGGTAATGGGGCTGCGGCTGGGGGCGGATGATTATATTCGCAAACCCTTTAGTCAGCGCCTGCTGCTGGAACGCATTCGGTCGCTGTTGCGGCGCAACGAGGCAAGCCGGGCGGAGGCCGCCGGCGGGGCGCCAGGGGCGGTGCTGGTGCGCGGCGATTTGGTGCTGGACGAGACCAAGCACCAATGCACCTGGCGCGGCCAGGATATTCAATTAACCGTGACCGAGTTTTTGCTGGTTAAGGCGCTGGCGCACCGGCCGGGCATGGTGAAATCGCGCGACCAGCTGATTGATGCGGCCTATGGCGATTCGATTTACGTGGATGACCGCACTATTGATAGCCATATCAAGCGGGTGCGGAAGAAATTTCGCGCACTGGATGAGGAATTTGATCGCTTTGAGACGCTGTACGGGATTGGCTACCGGTATAAGGAATGATTTTGCGATCACGTTTTTGTGCGGCGCGGGTTTGGTCGAGCGGGCGGGTTAGGGGGAGACGATGGCCAAGCAGTTTGACGCGCTGAATGCTGAGCATATTGGGTTTATTGAGCGGCAGAAGATTTTCTTTATTGGATCGGCCTGCGCTGGCAGCAAAGTGAACCTATCGCCCAAAGGCACCGATTTGTTGCGCGTGCTGGGGGCCAACCAGGTGGGGTATCTGGATTTAACCGGCAGCGGTAACGAGACCGCCGCGCATACGCTGGCCGGCGGGCCGGTGACCTTCATGTTTTGCGCCTTTGAGGGGCCGCCGTTGATATTGCGGCTTTATGGGCAGGCGGCGGTGCATGGGCGCGGCAGTGCGGGGTATGCGGCGCTGGTGGCGGGGTTTGGCGAGACGGAACCCGGTTTAAGCGAAGCTGCGGGCCGGGAGCCTGCGGGTGCGCGCCAGATTGTGGTTTTGCAGGTGGCCATGGTGCAGACATCTTGCGGCTATGCGGTGCCGCGCTTTGCGCCCCTGGGGCGGCGGGATGGGTTGGACAATTGGGCGCGCGGAAAAGGCGAGGCCGGGCTTGCGGCGTACCGGGCGGAGAAAAATGCGATGAGTTTGGATGGGCTGCCGACCGGGATTTTGGGGTAGGTTTGCGGTGCCGCCGTCGTGCGCCGCGCGTGCTGGGGGTTACGCCGTGCCACGCATCGGTGAAATGGTCATCTGGCAATAGTGGCGGGTTGGTTTGCATAACCGCGCACGCCATCCGGTAGGTTCTGCAGGACTGCGCCCATGGCGGATCGGCCGCCAATCTAGCGGTTCCGTTGGCGGCTTGCTGATTTCGGCCGCTTTGCGCCCATCTACGCCATTCCCGGGTGATGGGGTGGTGACAAAAAGCGGACACCCAACCAAATACACGAGGGCGTGCTCCAGCACGCCAACGCAAGAAAGTCACACGTCTCGCTGACCGAGTGGCTTGTGCCGGTCAGCTTATGTCCACGCAACGATGATACTTACTTTATCGGAACGAGGCGGAGTTTGGTGCTGTCAATGGCGGGAAGCTTGGGGGTGTCTATGGGTGTAATGGCACTATACGACGGGGGCATGCCCGTGTGTGACTTGACGCCGGCGTCAAATCTGACCTGCGCCTATCGGCCATCATTGCTGCGAAACTAGCGGGGCGGCGAAACTGGCGGGCGCCCAGCGTGGGGCGCCTTTTTTTGTCGATGGTGCTGGGATTGGGGGGCATGATTTAAGCTGCCGCTAAAGGTTTTAGCCGGGCCAAGTCCTCGTGGGCCAGGATCGCGGCTTTTGATAGGTCGTGGTTGCTTTGCAGGTTGATCCAAAATTGCGCGGTGGTGCTAAAAACGCGGCCCAGGTGCCGCGCGGTATCCGCCGTCATGGGCTGGCGCTCACGCACAATGCGTTCGATCCGGGTGCGGTTTTTTAAACCCATGGCGCGGGCGAGCGCGCCGGGGGTTAGAGCGTAGTCGGGCAGAAAATCTTCGCGCAGGTGCTCGCCGGGGTGGGGCAGGGGGGTGGTGAAGGTGGAGATATCGGATGGGGGCATTGGGGCGATTCCTGGGGGGCGACATAGACCGCAAGGGGGCCGTTTGCGGGATGGCGCGGGGTGGTGACAACCTAGGCGCGGGCGGTGCGGGCGGTGGGTTGCGTTGGTGGGTTAAAACCCAACCCTACACGAGCTGCACAGCGGATCGCGCTTTCTTGCCCCAACCCTCGCCATCGCGCCACCACCCCCCTAAACTGCCCCCATGCCAGACACCGGCGCGACCCTCCCCCCGCTCGATCCCGTTGTGCCGCGGCGCAAACGGCTGGTCTCGCCCTTGTTGCGCCGCGTGCTGGTGGTGAATTTTGTGCCGCTGGCCCTGCTGCTGGCCACCCTGCTGTACCTCGATCAATACCAGAATGGCCTGCTGGAAGCGGAAGTTTCCGCTTTGCGCGAAATCGCCCGCATCTATGCCGGCGCGTTGGGCGAATCGGCGGTGCGCGTCACCGACCCCAATAACCCGGTGCTGGTGGCCGATCTCGCCCGCCCCTTGCTGCGCCGCTTAACCGACCCCACCCCAAATGCCGGCGCCAAAATCTATGCCCCCGACGGCACGCTGCTGGCCGATAGCCGGGTGCGCATGGGGGCCGGCGGGGCGGTGGATACCGAACCCCTGCCGCCGGCCGAAGATCGCGGCGTGCTGATCGGCGTGGTCGGCCGTATCTATGATCAGGTGCTGGGCTTTCTGCCGCATACCCCAGGGCGGTCGGTGCAGATCAGCGCCAATGCCGCCGGCGCCGAATGGCAGCCCGATGTGCGCGAAGAATTGCGCCTGTCGAGCAGTAACGACAGCCACGAAATGCCGCCCTTCATTCGCCGCACCACCGACGATAGGCTGCTGGTAACGGTTGCCGAACCGGTGGAACGCGATCGCCATACCGTGGGTATTGTGCTGCTCACCCGCGATGCGCGCGAGGTGGATGACAGTTTATTTGCCGTGCGTATGTCGATACTTGGCTTGTTCTTTCTGGCACTCATTCTAACCGTTCTGCTATCATCATACCTGTCGTTCACCATCACCGGGCCAATTTTGCGCCTAGCCGAAGCGGCGCGCCAAATGCAGCACGGCAGTGGCCGCAGCGGCACCGTGCCGGCAAAGCTACTGACCCGCGTTGATGAAATCGGCGACTTGGGCCAGGCGCTAGATGCCGCCGCCGCCGGCCTATGGCAACGCATGGACGCGATCGAACAATTTGCAGCAGACGTCGCCCACGAGATTAAAAACCCGCTAAGCTCCATCCGTAGCGCCATCGAAACCCTGCGCCGTATCGAGGACCCCAAGCACCAAGTAAAATTATTCGCCATTATCCAAAACGATGTCGCGCGGCTGAACCGCTTAATTAGCGACATCAGCGATGCCAGCCGCGTGGATGCCGAATTAAGCCGTGCCCAGACCGAACCGGTGGACGTGACCCAAATGCTGTCCACCCTTGCCGAAATATCGCAGGCAACGCGCGATGACGAAGACGCTAATCTGGAACTAGACCTGCCGGATCAGCCGCTGATTGTCGCCGCCGTTGAAGGCCGCCTAGTGCAGGTTTTGCGCAACCTGATCGGCAACGCCGAAAGCTTCTCGCCACCCGGCGGCACCATTACCCTGCGCGCGAAAGAAACCGGCAATACCATCGAAATAGCCGTGGAAGACGAAGGCCCCGGCATTCCTAACGCCAATCTGGAACACGTGTTCGACCGCTTTTATTCCGAACGCCCCGCCGGCGAAAGCTTTGGCAAACACTCCGGCCTCGGCCTCTCCATCTCACGCCAAATCATCGAAGCCCTGCACGGCCGTATCAGCGCCGAAAACCGCCGCGACGATTCCGGCACCATCATCGGCGCCCGCTTCGTGCTGCGCCTGCCGCGGGCATGAGGGGCTTGGGTCTTTGGGCGGGCGGAAGAAAGGCGAGGGGCTTCACGCGAAGGCGTGCTCCGCACGAAGCCCCTGGCCTTCCTTCGCCCACCCACACACCAAGCCTCGCATGACCGCGGCAACGTTGCATGGCACGTGCGTGGCGCTGGGGGGGGCAGGGGTTTTGCTGTTGGGGGGGGCTGGGTCTGGCAAGTCGGATTTGGCGTTGCGGTTGATCGATCGCGGGTTTGTTTTGGTGGCGGATGACCGCGTGGTTATGGTTGATGGGGTTGCGTCGGCGCCGGCGGGGTTGGCGGGGGTGTTAGAAGTGCGGGGGCTTGGATTGATGCGGGTGGCGCACGATGTATCGGCGCGTGTGGTGTTGGCGGTGCGGCTGGATGGGCCGATTACGCGGCTGCCGGCGCCGGCGCGTTTACCAGATCTTGATATTCCTGTGATCTTTTTGGATGCACGCGCCGTTTCCGCGCCAATTCTCGTGGCGTGGGCGCTGGATTGTGTGCAAGGCCATCGAAGCCAGGTGGCGGGAGCATTCGTGTGACGGATCGGCGGAGTACGACAAGTTTGGCGGGGCAGGTGGTGGCACCTGTGGCGCGGCGTGTGGTGCTGGTGACCGGGCTTTCGGGCGCTGGCAAGGCCTCGACGCTGCGGGTGTTGGAGGATTTAGGTTACGAGGCGGTGGACAACGCGCCGCTGGCGTTGATCGGCGAGTTGGTGGGCCGCGGTGAGCAGCCGATCGCGATTGGAGTCGATGCGCGTAGCCGGGGGTTTGGCGCTGCGGCAGTTTTGGCCAGTTTGGCCCTGCTAAAAAGCAATCCTGCTATGCGTGCAGAGCTTGTGTTTGTGACGGCGGAGCAGGGTGCGTTGTTGCGGCGGTTTACCGAAACGCGCCGGCGGCACCCTTTGGCGCCGCGGGGCCGGGTGATGGATGGCATTGCCGCCGAATGGGCTTTGCTGGCGCCGTTGCGCGATGCCGCCGACATGGTTTTGGATACCAGCTTCATGCCACTATCTATGCTGCGGCGCGAAGTGGAACAACGGTTTAGCCCTGGTGGCGAGGATAGCGCTACCGGAATGACCGTATCGTTGATGTCGTTTGCCTACCCAGCCGGCCTGCCACCAGACGCAGATCTGGTGTTCGATGCACGCTTCCTGCGTAACCCGCATTACGACCCCATATTGCGACCACTGGCGGGGACGGATGCGGCGGTTGCGGCGTATGTTGCGGCCGACCCTGACTACCTGGGTTTTTTGGAAAAGATGACCAGTCTGTTAACTCTGCTCTTGCCGCGCTTCGTGCAGGAGGGCAAGAAATACGTAGGCATTGCGATTGGATGCACTGGGGGGCGCCACCGGTCGGTGGCGGTGGTGGAAGATCTGGAGCGGCGCTTATCCCAGGAACGCCAGGGCGCGGTTGCGTGGCGGGTAACGGTTACCCATCGGGAAGTGATGCGTGAGCAGGCAGGTGGATGACCGGGCTGTTGCGTGCCCCAAATCGGTGCGTGCCCACCCCTTACAATCGGGCGGTTACAATGCGTAAGGTCAATATGAGGTTGTGTAAAATTCTATGATCGGCATGGTTCTGGTCTCCCACGGTCGTTTAGCCGAGGAGTTACGCGCGGCGATGGAGCATGTCGTTGGGCCTCAGCGCGGTATTGCTACCGTTTGTATTGGCGCTGACGACGATGTTGAGGCGCGGCGGGCGGACATTGCCGGCGCGCTGGCAGACGTCGATTGCGGCGATGGCGCGGTGATTTTAACCGACATGTTTGGCGGCACGCCGAGCAATCTGGCGATTTCGCTGATGGCGCCCGACCGGGTGGAGGTGATTGCCGGGGTGAATTTGCCGATGCTGGTGAAGCTTGCCAAAACCCGCTCGCACCACACGCTGGCGGAATGCGTGGACTGTGCGGAAGCGGCTGGGCGCAAGTATATTGGCGTGGTTTCGCACATGCTGGCGGCCGGTACCATGGCGAATATGTGCCGGGCGGGCGATCCCTGCCAAGGTATGGGTGCTGGTATGGGCCAAGGTATCGGCGCTGGTATGGTGGCTGGTATCGATCAGGTTGAACCGATGGCGCCGTTGGCAGCGATTCCCTTGGTGAGCGCCACAGCGACCCCGGTTGCGGCATAGCCACCGCTGGTGAACGAGGGCGCGGACGCAAGCACACCGGCACCGGCCGCCGAGGCACCTGCGGGTGAGGCCCTAGCCGGCTCCGCGCCGGCGGGTGAGGCGACCATCAGCCGCCGGGTGGTGATTTGTAATACGCGCGGCTTGCATGCACGGGCGGCGGCCAAATTGGTGACCACGGCCGAGCGATTTTCAGCCAATATCGATGTGGTGCGTGATGGCCAGGTTGTGCCGGCGCGGTCTATTATGGGCTTGATGTTTCTGGGTGCCGGGAAAGGCGCCGACATTGAGCTGGTTGCCAGCGGTTGGGACGCTCACGAGGCGCTCGAGGCGCTGGTGGCGCTGATCGAGGCCGGTTTTCATGAGCAAGACTGAGAGTGATAAAAGCAGCGGCGACAAGACCGAAAAGCCGGATAAGCTTGCCTCCGCAAGGCACGAGGGCAAGCATGCTGAGAAAAACCCCGATAGGCTTGGGGTAAAAGCGGCGCCGCTGCGTGCCGAGCGCACGATTTTTGGTATTGCGGTGAGTTCTGGCATCGCCATTGGGCCGGTGCACACCACCGCCGAGCCGGTGCTGGATGTGGTGCATGCGCACGTGGCGCCGGCCGCCGTTGCTGGCGAGCTAGCCCGGCTGGAAGAGGCCATTCGCAAATCACGCCATCAGATTGGCAAACTGCGCGCTCGCCTTTCTGTGTTGCCGGAAGATAGCCAGGCGGAAATCGCGCCGTTGATGGACGCCTATATGCAGATGCTGGGCGGATCGCGCCTGCTGCGTGAGGCGCGTAAGCGGATCGAAAGTTTGCGCGAATCGGCCGACACCGCAGTTTCTGTACAGGTGGATATGCTGGCTGATGCGATGCTGGCGTTGCCTGGTGACGATGCGCCATCGCGGCAGCGCCGATCGGATGAGATTCGCGAAATTGGCCGGCGTTTGTTACGGAATTTGAGCGAAAAGCCGTTTCGCAGTTTTGCCAATTTACCGATGGGCACTATTTTGCTGGCAGAACATCTGCGCCCGGCCGACGCGGCGCTGATCGACCCATCACGCATTGCCGGGATCGCCGCCGAAGAAGGCGGCGCCGATGGGCACACCGCCATTGTTCTGCGCGCCCTTGGCGTGCCGGCGGTGCTGGGGGCGGCGGGGCTAATGGCCCAGGCGCGCGCCGGCCAAACCGCGATTGTGGATGGTGCCACTGGGCGCATTGTGTTTGCCCCGAAAGCGGCAACCTTGGCGGAAGCACGGCGTGGCGTTTCCGCCTATGCCCGTGAACGCCAGCGGCTGGGGCGGTTACGGCGGCTACCTGCGCAGACGTTAGACGGCGAAACCGTAGAGCTTGCCGGCAATTTGGAATTGCTGGCTGAATTGCCGTTGATTGCGCAATCGGGTGCTACCGGCATTGGGCTGTTTCGCACCGAATTTTTGTTTATGAATCGCGAAACTCTGCCGGACGAGATGGAACAGGCGGAGACCTACCGCACCGTTGTGGAAGCGATGAATGGTGAAACGGTAACCATTCGGGTGCTGGATTGGGGCGGCGAAAAAGATATCGAGGCGCTGGTGGCAGCAGGGCTGGTGCCTGATACGCTGGACCATAACCCGGCCCTGGGTGTGCGCGGTTTGCGTTTGTTGCTGCGCCGGCCAGATTTGTTTGAAACGCAATTGGCGGCGATTTTGCGCGCGGGCCGCGCAGGGCCAGTGCGGGTGTTGTTGCCAATGGTGACAAATGGCGCCGAAGTGCGGGCGGCGCGTGAAACGCTGGAACGGGTGGCCAAGCGCTTGCGCCGCAAAGGCGAGAGGATTGGCGATAAATTGCCTGATCTGGGCATTATGATTGAAACCCCAGGGGCCGCCCTTTCGGCCGATGCGCTGGCGCTGGAGGCGGATTTTTTCGCCATCGGCACCAACGATCTGGCGATGTATGCGCTGGCGGTTGATCGGGGGGCAGCAGAGGTTGCGTCGTTGTATGATCCGTTACACCCGGCGGTGTTACGTTTGATTCAGTTTGCAACAGAAGCGGCGTTACGCATGCGCATGCCGGTATCGGTGTGCGGCGAAATGGCGGCCAACCCAAAATTTACCCCGTTGCTGCTGGGTTTTGGCCTGCGCAGTTTCAGCATGAACGCCAGCGCCGTGCCGCGGGTAAAGCAGGCGGTGCGGGCGATGGATATCGATAATTGCGCGCGTTTAGCGCGGCGCGTGATGGAACAGAGCGACCCGGAAAAGATTGGCGAGCTGGTGCAGGCGTTTGTGGGGTAGGGGGTAGCCGGCGGGTATTGCGCTGGGTAGGGTGGGTGCATGATCGTAAGGTTTTCGTTGCGCGGTGTGCGGGTGGTTGCGGTTGGCTTGGTGATGCTTGCCGGGTGTGCGCCAAACGTTCCGGTAGCGGTGGTGCCGCCCCCGGCTATGCTGGTAGGGCCGACTTTCCCGCGCAACCTTATGGGCATGAACGCCGACGTGGTGGCGACCTGCCGTGTGGCGGTTGATGGAACGGCCCGGGTCTGCCGCATTATGCACCTGGCCTGCGACCGTGTGGGGCTGTGTGACCCGTTTGCGCAGTCGGCGCTGCGCTTTTTGGTCAGTGTAAAGCATCCGCCGCTGCTGGTGAAAGGGCAGCCGGTTGATGGCGAAAAAACGTTTAAAATAGGGTTCCGTTCGGTGCAGGGCCAACACGGGGCGGCGGCGATGTGCCGCGCGGTGGCGCCGCCAATGTTTAACGCCGACCCGCCGCCGATGGATGACGCGCAAGCCGCCAGCTTTCCCAACTTGGCGGGCGCTGCCGGGCCAATGAGCTTAGTGCCAGGGTCGCCGCTGCCAGGGTCGCCGCTGCCGGGGTCGCCGCTGCCGGGGCTCGCGGGGCGGGAGGCTGCGGCGGCAGCAATTGCTGACCCGGTGCCGGGTTGTCGGGCTGGCCGGTGTGGCACGCCGCTAACCCTTGCCGGTGGCAATGCGCGCGGGCACGATACGGCGGTGGTGAAATTAGGTATCACGTACTGACCGTGCGCGGCTTGCAACCTGCAGGCCCAACCGCTACCTAGGCCGCCGAACGGAACGGGCGCTTAGCTCAGCGGGAGAGCACTACCTTGACACGGTAGGGGTCACAGGTTCAATCCCTGTAGCGCCCACCATTTCCGTAAAACCCAGATAATTTATGGGTTTTTCTTGCGGGTAGGAGAATTTCGGGTGGCGGTGCACACGCTGTGAGCCAGACCGGAAGCAGCCTTGGCCGCGCCGAATTCGCGGCAAGCACACCCCCGGCTTTTACGGTTTTCCCAGCGCTTAACGGCGGTGCCGGTGCGCTGGTGGTATCGTCGCCGCATTCTGGCCGCTTCTACCCACCCGATTTTTTGGCGGCATCGCGGCTGAGTGCGTGGGATTTGCGGCGCAGCGAGGATTTTTATGTCGATCGGCTGCTGGCCGATGCGCAAGCTTTGGGCGTGCCGCTGATCACCGCCAATTATCCGCGTGCTTATTGCGATCTAAACCGCGCGGCCTGGGAGCTGGATCCCACGATGTATGCGGATGCGCTGCCGGTGCAGGCCAATCCGCGCAGCCCAGGGGTTGCCGCGGGGTTTGGCACGATTGCGCGGGTGGTGGCGCGCGATATGCCGATTTACCGGGCGAAGTTGGCGCTGGCTGAGGCCGAGCAGCGTATTGCCGCGATCTGGGTGCCGTTTCATGCGGCGCTTGCCGGGTTGATTGCGGCCGAGGTTGCACGGGGCAGCCATGATGGGGCGGGCTGTCTGTTGCTGGATTGCCATTCAATGCCGGCAGCGGCGCTGACCGGGGCAGCGCGGGATGCGGATATTGTGCTGGGTGACGGTTTTGGCAGCACGGCCAGCGCCGCCGTGGTGTGCTATATTGAGCAATTTTTACAGGGGTGCGGTTGGCAGGTGCGGCGCAACGCGCCCTATGCCGGTGGTTATATTACCCGCCACTATGGCCGTGCGGGCACGGCGGTGCAGGCGGTTCAAATCGAGATTAGGCGGACCCTCTATATGACCGAGGCCACTGGGACGCCGCATGACGGGTTTATAAGGGTGCAGGAGATAATGGCCGCCCTGCTAAAGGCGCTTGCCGGCGCCTGGCCGTCATTGGGACAAACCCGCGGTTAGAGCTTTGCGGTGGTGGTGGAGAACAAGGTGGAGAGGGTTGCGCCGAAATTCACGAACATAGCGACCAGGCCAACCACCAGAAACGTTGCGACAATGCCGTATTCCAGCGCGGTGACGCCGCGCTGATCGCCAACCATGCCGGTGACGCCATGGGCGGTTGCGCGCATGCGGCTTTGGGCAGCGTTGGTTAATTTAGTTAGTAAAGACTTCATAGTTTCGCCCCGCCGGTGCGCCCCCGCGCACGCTATCTAAAACAATATAACGTCTATTTTAAGAGTTAGGCAAAAAATTAGGTAACTCCCAAGCCCCTAGGCGTTAAGGGTCTCGGCGAGCGTATCGGCTGGTA
>JBBARC010000007.1:0-17427 GCA_040400005.1 Acetobacteraceae bacterium
GGGGGTTATGGAGGGGGGGAAGAAGTGAGGGGTGGCTAAGGTTAGGGTTAAGGCTAAGAATCTTCTTTTCTGAAGAAAAGAGGCAAAAGACTTTTATGATGAATGGGGCTGGGGGAGCGCGGATACCGTGCTTTCCGCGGGGGATGCAGCATTGGGTTGAAACGCGCATCGGTGTTTGCGGCACCATGGCGGGTTTAAGGAACCCGCCCTACGGTTTCTGGTTGTGGGGCGGGGTTTTTGGCAAAAACGTGCATGGCGACGATGACGCCGGCGATGAGTAGGGCGGCACCTAGGGATTGGGTGGGGTTTGGTCGCGTTGCTTGGTAGGCGGCGCTGTAGATTAGGGCGAAAATTGTTTCGAACACGATGAGTTGCCCGGCCAGCGACACGGGTAGGCGCCTTGTTGCGACCGACCATGACCAGGTGGCGGCCCAGGAGGAGAGCAGGCCGGCGCCCAGGCTTGCGACGATCAGGTGCAGCGCGGGCGGGGCACTTAGACCCAGTGTGGGCAGCATTGACCAGCCGGCGAGCCCGCCTGCCAGAACGATGGGGGCGAGCGGTAGGAGTGAGCCTACGCCTGCTAGGGCGGTCCAGGTGAGCGGTGACATGGTTTGGCGGTCGGCCAACGCGCGGTCGTTGATGATGGCGTACCAGGCCCACATTCCCAACGCTAACAAGGTGAGGGCGACGCCAGTGATGAACGTGGGCAAGGTGCCGTGCGCGCGGGCTTGGGTGAGTGCTGATCCGTTGACTGCCAACAGGCCGGTGGCAATCAAAATCAGTGAGGGCAGTAGTTTTCTTGCAGGGATGCGGTGTTCGCCGCGGTTGCCGAGGATGCCGATGACCACTGGCAGGCAGCCAATGATGAGGGCGACCACGGCCGGCCCGGCGCGCGGCACGGCGAGCGACATGACCAGGTAGTAGCCGGCGTTGCCGGCAAAGCCCAGCTGGGTGATGAGGATCCAATCGCGCCGGTTGAGGGCGCGCAATGTTTGGAACTTGCTGGGGGCGAGGACGGCAAGCGACGCTAATCCGAAGACGAGGTAGCGGCCGATGGTGAGGTCGAACGGTGAATAGGGGGCGGCGAGTAGGGGGGCGATGAAGGCAAAACCCCAGAGGGCGCCGGTGATGATGCCGGCTAGCAGGCCTATGAGCACGGGTGCGCCTTGGGGCTTTGTGCGGCGCTGGGGGGCGCGGGGGTTTGCATGAGGTATCCGATCGTTGGGCGCTTTTGGGTGCGCGTTTATCGGATTGGGCGGTTGTTGGGGAGTCGGTGGGCGCGGGGCAATGTTGGGGGGTGTCGCCGCGCGTTGGCGTTGGTGGGTGGGGCGATGGGTTCATGGTGGGGTGGGGATTTGGAGTGGCACGGCGGGTTGAAGGAACCCGCCCTACGGTTTCGGTATTGTTACTAAATATCGGGGGCGCGGTCGGCGCGGGCGGCGTAGCAGCCGTGGGCGGCGTTGTGGATGTGGATGTAGGCTATGTCGGGGTTTTCGAAGAGTTGGGCGAGCGTTTCGGGGAGGGTGGCGGCGGTGGCCAGCGTTGCGGTTTTTAGCAGGCCGGTTGCGCAGAAGGCGCGTAGGGCGAGGGGGCGGTTGGTGAGGATTTCGGGGATTTCGTTGATCGCGGGGGTGGCGAAAATGGCGTTTTCGCGCACGTAGATGGCGTAGTTGGATTGGTAGGGGGTTTTTGCCGGCTGGTGCTGGTGGTTGAGTAGTAGCAGGGTTTCGCCGATGGCTGCATCGACCAGGCTTATGCGGCACGGGTAGCCGGGGTGGGAGGTTGCGGTGACGCGTAGGGTGTTGTTTTGGGCCAGGGCTTCGTCTGGCAGGCCAAACAGATGGGCGAAAGTTTCGTGGGGCAGGGCGGAAATTTGAAAAGACATTGTGGTGGCTCCATCGGGGTTGCAATGAAGCGGTGTTAGGTCGGGCGGGGTGCGCGTTCACTCCGTTTTTGCATGGGCAATTAAAAAGAACGGCAAGCTGGCTGAGCCTGTCCGTAATTCTGTGTTCGGGGCATAATTTACGTCGAGGAGCGTATTATGCCAAGCAAACCCAGGACAGCAAACCCAGGACGTCTGCGCGTGATCTGTCCGGCCTGCCGGCCATACCGAAGGAACGGATCTCGCTGTTTGTAAAGGGTTCGATGACCGGGGAGGCCATCAACGAGTTGGGCCTGGCCTTCAAAAAGGCGCTGGTCGAGGCGGCGATGGGGGCCGAACTTAGCCACCACCTTGGCTACGGAGCGGGCGACGCCAAGCCTGATCAGGTCACCAACCAACGTAATGGCAGCACCGCCCGGCTGGTCGTATGGACGGGATAAGCTCCGGGTTTTTGGTGGGTTCAAATCGAAGGCGCGTCACGCGAAGGCGTGCTGCGCACGAAGCCCTTGGCCTTCCTTCACGGCACCGCGTACACCGTGCCCAGGCCTTTGGTGCTGGCGGATGCGGTGCCCAGCAGTGTGCCGTGGCCGGTTGCCAGCAGGCCGGCCAGTGGGGTTGCGCCAAGCTTGCCGCTGGCGAAGGCAGCCAGTTTGGTTTCGATGGCAGTGCCGCCGGGACTGAGCGCTGCCGGCAGTAGCGCGAATACCAGGCCGCGGGCGTTTGGCCCGCCGCCACCGCTGGCGGTGGTGCCATACAGCGTGCCGGCCGGGGCCACGTTGCGCGTATTATCGGTAATCAGCGCGCCGCGCGGGTAGGCGCCATCGCCACCATTGCTAAAGCTGTGTTCAACCGTTTCCACCCATCCGGCGGGTGATGCTTTTAGCGAAACTACCGTGCCCGCACTGCTGGCATAGGCACCGCCGCGCATGGTGGTTGCGTAAATGCCGTCGGCTGTGATCAGCGGCGTAGATTGCGGTTGGCTGCCATCTCCCGGCGCGCCAAAACCGTGCAGGGTAGTTAGTGTCCATGGGCCAGTGCGTGGTGCGGTGGGGCTGGGGGTAAGGGCAAAGATCGTGCCGCAGCCGCCGGGGCAGGTGGTAGGGCCGCCGAAGGTTGCCGTGCCATATAAGGTGCCATCGGTGGCACGGGTGACACCTTCGCCGGGGTTGGCGCCATCGGTGCCAATAAAACTGTGCAGGGTCGCGGCCACCCAAACGGTTGCCGGGGCAACAGGCGCTGCCAGCCTAAACACCGTGCCTAAATTGGCAGCGCCGCCTAGTTGGGTGGTGCCGTACAGGGTGTTGCCGCTGAGGCTGATCGGCCCGCTTGGTGCCGCGCCATCGGCGTTACCGGTAAAATTTTGCAAAATGGTTTCCGGCCAGGGCAGGGTGTTGGCGGGTTGCGGGGCGAGCGCAAACACCGTGCCTAACCCTGCCGCGCCGCCGGCGCTGGTGGTGCCATACAGCGTGCCATTGGGGCTAACCGCCAACGCCCCCAGCGGGTAGGCGCCATCGCCATTACCCTGGAAATTATACAAAATTTGGCTGGTGTAGGCGGTGCTGCCGGGGGCTGGCGGTAGCAGGCGAAACACCGTGCCAAACCCGGCACTGCCGCCAGTGGCGGTGGTGCCATAGACAGTCCCGGCGCTGTCGCTGATCAACGCGCCGCTTGGGGTTGCGCCATCGATTTTGCCGGTTGCCGCGCCACTAAACCGATGAATAAGGGTTGGCAGCGGGGCGGCGTTTGCCGCACTTGCTGCAACCATCAGGGCCAACACGGCAGGGCTAGATTTAGAGATGGGCATGCTGATTTTCCCCCGGTTTTGGCGGCGCTTATTCGCAGACCCACAATAACGGCAGTTTGCCCAGGCAGGGAAGTGACTTGCGCCGCAGTAACCCCGTGCGCGACAGCATTATCTTTTTATTTCAGTGCAGTAAGGGTTGCATGACGATTTTGCGTCAGGCAACCCCACTTGGTTTGCCTAAGCTGTACGCTGCCTAACCAGCAGGGCCCACCCGGAAGATGCACAGTTTGTTGCCATCCAGATCGCGAAAATAGGCACCATAAAACCCATCCGGGTCGTCGCCGCGCACACCGGGGGCGCCTTCATCGGTGCCGCCCAAGGCCAGGGCTTTGGCGTGCACGGCATCCACTTGCGCGCGGGTGTTGGCCGCCAGGCTCACCATGGTGCCGTTGCCGGGCGATGCGGTGCCGCCATCATACGGGGTGCAAACCCCCAGCATGGGGCCGCTCGATGCCCACAGCTGCATGCGGTCAAATCCCATGGCGCGCTTGGCGCCGAACAGGGCGAGCAGTTCATCATAAAACGCTTTGGCGCGGGGCAGGTCGTTGCTGCCTAACAGGGTGTAGCCAATCATGGGGGACGCCTCCGGTTGGGTTTTTTAGGGGTGGGTTGGCGGCGCTGGTATGCCAGGGCGGTGGTGCTGGGGCAAACTTGCTGTCGGGTGATGTGGCCCCCTTGGTGTTGGCCCCTAGTGGCAAAACCCGCGCCACTTGGTAGAACCGCCCACCACGCGTGGTTCACCAAACAAAAAAGGGCGCTGATGGCCGGCCATAGTCAGTTCAAAAATATCATGCACCGCAAGGGCGCACAGGATGCGCGGCGGGCCCGGCAATTCGCCAAATTTATCCGCGAAATCACCGTCTCGGCCAAGGCTGGCCTGCCTGATCCGGCGATGAACCCGCGGCTGCGCGCCGCCATTCTGGCTGCCAACAAGGCCAACATGCCGCGCGATACGGTGGAGCGGGCGATTAAAAAAGCCTCCGGCACCGGTGCCGCCGAAGATTATTTTGATGTGCGCTACGAAGGCCGCGGCCCGGCCGGTGTTGCACTTATTGTGGAAACATTGACCGATAACCGTAACCGCACGGCATCTGATGTGCGGTCGGCGTTTTCCAAACACGGTGGCGCGCTGGGTGAAACCAATTCGGTTTCGTTCATGTTCGACAGGCTCGGCATTGTGCGGTTTCTGCCCGCCGTCGCCACCGCCGATGCCATGCTGGAAGCGGCGATTGAGGCCGGCGCCGATGATGTGGTGAGCGATACCGCCGCGCACGAAATCACTTGCCAGATCGACGATTTTTTCGCCGTGCGCGATGCACTGGAAGCTAAATTTGGCGCCCCTGACGACGCCAAACTCGATTGGCGCCCGCGCGATGGCGTGGTGTTGAACGAATCGCAGGCGATATCCGTGCTAAAACTGATCGACACGCTGGAAGATAACGACGACGTGCAAAACGTTTACGCCAATTTCGATATCCCCGAGCAGGTCATGCAAAAGCTGTCCGGCGGATGAGTTTGGCGCCGCCTGCAACCGTACGGGTGCTGGGCATTGACCCCGGCTTGCGCTTTACCGGCTGGGGGCTGATCGGCGTGTGTGGCAACCGGCTGAGCCACATCGCCGATGGCGTGCTGGCGGGGGACGCAAGCCTGCCGGTGCCGGAACGGTTACGCGCGCTGTTTGTGGCACTTACTGCGCTGATCGACGCGCATAAACCCGATGAAGCGGCGGTGGAAGAAACTTACGTTAACCGCAATGGTGCGGCCACCCTAAAACTCGGCTATGCCCGCGGCGTTGCCTTGCTGGTGCCGGCACTGGCGGGGATACCGGTTGCCGAATATGGGGCGAAATCGGTGAAACTGGCCGTTGTCGGCAATGGCAACGCCGAAAAAATACAGGTGGCGGAAATGGTGCGGCGTTTATTGCCAGGGGCAAAAACCACCCGTGCCGATGCCGCCGATGCGCTGGCGGTGGCCATTTGCCATGCCCATAGGCGGGGCAGTGCAGCCCGTGTGGCCCATGCTTTGCGTGGTGCCGCATGATCGCGCAATTAACCGGCGTGGTCGCCGCCTTGGAAGATGGGCGCTGCGTGATTGATGTGCACGGGGTGGGCTATTTGGTGCAGGCATCCGCCCGTACCCTAAGCGCGCTACCCGAAGCGCCCGCCATTGCCCGCGTGCTGATCGAAACGGTGGTGCGCGAAGATGCCATTTTGCTGTTCGGCTTTGCCGATGCGGCGGAACGGGAGTGGTTCAGGTTGCTTACCACCGTGCAGGGGGTAGGGGCCAAGGTTGCATTGGCGTTGCTATCGGCCTTGCCACCGGCAGCGTTGGCGGCCGCCATTGCCACCGGCGATCGGGTAAGTTTGGGCCGCGCACCTGGGGTGGGGCCCAAACTGGCGCAACGCTTGGTATCCGAACTGGCGGGTAAAGTGGGTGGGTTGCCGACTGGGGTCGCGTTTGCGCCGGCGGGGTTTGCTGTGCTGCCGGCGGCACCGGCCGGGTTGGCGGCCGATCTGGTTTCGGCGCTGCTGAATTTGGGCTACCGGCGGGCGGAAGCGGAGCCTGCCGTGGCCCGGGTTTTGGCCCGCTTGGGTGATGCGGTTGGGGTGGATGTTGGGGTGCGGGCGGCGTTGAAGGAGTTGGCGCGGTAGGGGGGGATTACCCTGGCCGCGCGCTCACCGTTGCTTTCTTCGCAGTTGCCAGCGGCAGAAAAAGCACCACTGGGCGGCTGATGAAACGGCGAAAGCCATGGACCTGGTAAAACGCCACAGCGGACTCGTCTTTCGCCTCAACCACCAGCGCAAAAGCCGCCGTATCCCCCTTTAAAACGCGCAAGGCGGCATCGGCCAGCAAAGCACTGCCCAAGCCCTGGCGATGGAAAGTTTGCGCTATGGCGAGGCGCCCGATCAGTGCTGCCGGCAGGCTAGGGTAGCGCGGCAGCAATTTTCGGGTGTCCGGCGGCAGCTCGGTTGCCGGAATACTGGTCGCGGCCAAGGTGTAGTACCCCCCAACCGCCCGGGTTGCGATGTCCACCGCAACAAAGCAGCTCGCCACCAAACGTTTCATATCCTGCGAGGCTTGCGTGCGAAAATACTGGTCAAGGCTAAGTGCGCCGCAGGAAAAACTGGTACGGTCATGCGTGCCAAGCGGTTCAATCGCAAAGCGCTGGGCCACAATCAGGCCCTAATCAGCTCACTATGGCGGCGAAAGGCGCGCTGCAGGGCCGGGCTCGGCTCGGGCGGGTTGAGAATGGCCGCCGCAAACGCCTGTTGGTCGTCAAGCGACAGCCGGATCATCTGCACCTGCTCAATCCGCTGCTCGGCGGCGGATTGTATGGCGGCGACGACGAAATCGGTCACCGATCGGCCGTCAAGTTCGGCTGCGCGCTTGAGCAACGCTTGTAAATCGGGGGTTATACGGGCTTCGAGGCGCGCGGTTTTGGTGATGGTTTGGGACATGGTCACTCCAAAGGCGCTCTGTACGGCAGAAAGCCGGGTGAGGTCAAGAAAAAGCCGGCGGGTTGAGCGCGGGCCTGGGTGCCCCGTCGGCCAAATTTTCCCCACCCCGTTCAGACTTGATCAACACCTGCCCCGTAAATTGCGACATCTGGGGTGCTCGTGAGACGCGGGTGCCCCGCCAGCTTCGCACAAGGGGTTCACCATGTCAGCCAGCAAATCACTGCACATTGCCGCCGCCGGTACCACCACACCCGCACCATTTATTATGCGCATGGGCTGCACCAATGCGTTGATTACCTACCGGGCGGCAGGCAACGAGGCGGTTTGTTTGCAGCGTGCCGAAAATGGTATGCAGCGCCTGGCGAATTTCGATCCTTCCAAAGGTGATATACTGGGCCTGAACGACATATTGGAACGTACCCAGGCGCATGCGAATTTATCGGATGTTGCCAACTACATCACTAGCCAAACCGGCACGTTGGGCACCACCTTGTATATCGACCCCACCGGCACCGGCAAAACCGGCACTGCCTTTGCCTTTTTGCAAAATGTTTCGACCAACGTTGCCGCCTTGGTTGCCAATGGCGGGATGAAATACGTGCCCGACCAGGTGGTGATGGCGCCACAATTTAACACGCCGTTTACGGTGCGGCCGGATGGGTTGGAAACCATCTTGCTGCGCCCGATTGGGGCCGCCATGGCGCCGCAGGAGATCAAAAACTTTGATCCCACCAAGGGCGATGTGCTGGAATTAAAATCTGCGCTGAACAAAACAGCGGCCCGCCCCGATCTCACAAATTTGGCAAGTTACGTCACCGCCACTTACACTGGTGGCAATACCGTGTTGTCGGTGGATAGCACTGGGCACGGGCTTACCGGCACGGCGTTTGCGGTGTTGGATGGGGTGCATGTGAGTGTTGCGGATCTGGTCGCCGACCACGCCGTGGTGTTCGATCCCACCCAGACCAGCGTGTTGGCCAAGGCCGGCATGACTTTTATCTGCCGGCCTGAAGGCGCCGAAAACATTGTTCTGGCGGATGTGCATGGCAGCATGGCGGCCTCCCAAATTCAGGGGTTTTCGCTGGGCCTGGGTGATGGCGTGGATGTGATGAGCCAGCTCACCCACGCCGGCATTTCCACCGACCTCGCCAACATCGAAAATTACGTCACGGTTACGCACGCGGGCGGCAATACCAGTCTGTGGTTTGATGCAACCGGGGCAGGGCATAATGGCACCGCCGGCGGCACGCTGGAAGCGGTGTTTCAAAACAGCACTTTCGCAGTTAGCGATTTGCTGGCGCATTCGGCGCTGCAACTGGTGTAATGGCGGCTTACGGCGATCAGGTTCCCGTTGGTTACCCACAGATATATACCTGCAAAGGTGTATATCTGTGGAGCCGCATATCAGGGTCGAAAAATGGGGTAACAGCCTGATTATTCGCCTTCCCGCCGCCAGTGTCGAGGCGCTCGGCCTTAAAGCCGGGGATACTGGCGCCATCGACGTGGCGCGTTCTTGTCCCCACCCAAAACCAGCAGCTTGCGCGTAACCCGTATGCCCCGGTGACGTGGATCAATGCGCAGCGCCTCGTATCCCGCCACCCTCGGCCCCATCTGCAAAGCCGTGCCGCACACCGCGCCACCAACCTAATAAGGGGCCGCCATGACCGCCTACCACACGCAGCTGGGTAAACTCTGGGTGCTGGTCGCCGACGGCGAACATGCCCGCATTCTGGTGCACGGGGCTGACGCCGGCAGTTATCGCACTGAGCGCCGCCTCGATTCGGCTTATGCGCATCTACGCACCCACGATATGGTCAGCGATGGCCGCGGCCGGGTGCACGAAAGTGCGACCACCACCCGCCACGCGGTTGAACCCCGCACTGACCCCCACCGTGAGGCCAAACACCAGTTTGCCGTGTTTCTGGCTGATCAAATCAACCAGGATGCCGCCGCCAAGCATTTCGACCGCCTCGCCCTGGTCGCCCCCGCCCATGTGATGCACGATCTGCGCCACGCCCTGTCGCACGAAGCCGACGCCCTGCTGGTCGGTTTTTTGCAAAAAGACCTGGTTAAAGTGCCCGATGCCGAGATCGGCCCACACATGAATTGGGATGTTGTGGAGGCTGGGTGAGCGGGAAAAGGTAAGGAAGACCAGGGGCTTCGTGCGCAGAACGGCTTCGCGTGACGCCCCTGGACTGCACTAATACCAAGTGTGGACGGCCCGGTGCGCCCGAAGCCTCTCGCTTTTGTTCAAGCCCCCCCAAAAAAACCGCTCAGAACCCAACAGAGTCGGCGCCTTTAAGGCCCAGCATGGCGCGGGCCTCGGCCGGGGTGGCCACTTCCAGCGACAGCGCTTCGATGATGGTGCGGATTTTGGTGACTTGTTCGGCGCTGTTTTTGGCCAGCACGCCGCGGCCGAGGTAGATGGAATCTTCAAGGCCGACGCGGACATTACCGCCGAGGGCGGCCCCAATGGTGCACAGCGGCATTTGGTGGCGGCCGGCGGCGAGGATGGACCAGTGGTAGGCATCACCGAACAATTTATCGGCGATACGTTTAGCGTGCATCAGGTTTTCGGCATCGGGGCCCATACCGCCGAGGATGCCGAAAATGGTTTGTACAAACAGCGGCCCGCGCACCAGGCCGCGATCGAGGAAGTGGGCGAGGGTATAGAGATGCCCGATGTCGTAGCATTCGAATTCGAATTTCGTGCCACAGCCTTCGCCGAGTTCGCGCAGGATAAATTCGATGTCTTTAAAGGTATTACGAAAGATAAAGTCGCGGGTCATTTCGAGATATTCGGGTTCCCACGCGTGCTGAAAATCCTTGTAGCGATCGAGCGCCCCGTAGAGGCCAAAGTTCATTGATCCCATATTGAGGGATGCCATTTCCGGCTTGGTCGCCATGGCTGCCTGTAGGCGTTGCTGCACGGTCATGCCATGGCCGCCACCGGTGGTGATATTCAGCACGGCATTGGTGGCTTGCTTGATGCGCGGCAGAAATTTCATGAATTCGGCGGGGTCGCCCGATGGGCTGCCATCGGCGGGGTTGCGTGCGTGCAGATGCAAAATACTGGCACCGGCTTCGGCAGCACCGATGGCTTGTTCGGCGATTTGATCGGCGTTGAGCGGCAGATAGGGCGACATGCTGGGAGTGTGGATGCTGCCGGTAACGGCGCAGGTGATGATGGTTTTGGCCATGGTGTCGTGCCCCCCAAATGCCGGTTGCCCGGTTGCTTATTGAATGGCGTTCATTTTGGAGCGTTGCCGGGGTGGTGGCAAGATGTGGGATGGGCGGCGGCTAAATTGCAAAATCGAGGCCGGTTGCGCGGGCCGACGCGGCCCACAGTTGTTCGGCAAGATCGTTGTCTGTGGCTTGGGCGGAGGGTTTGGCCGGGGCTGGGTAGCCGCGCATTTCGGCCAAGCCGCCGGGGCCGATGAAGGCGCCGGGGTGCACATTGGGCATGGTTGCTGCGTACAGCGCGGGCAGGGCGCCCATGGCGGGTGGTTGGGCGAATAGGGCGGTGGCCAGGCGCATAACAAACCCGCCTTTATCGTGGTTGGTGTTGCTGTAGCCGGGATGGGCGGTCACTGCGAAGGCCTTACCGCCGGCCGCGGTTAATCGGGAATTGAGGCCTGCCGTAAATAGCAAGGCTGCGAGTTTACTGCGGCCATAGGCTTCCATCGGCGTGTAGGCGCCATGGTTGAAGGCGAAATCATCCGGGCGAAAGGATTTGCACATTTTGTGTGCGGCACTAGACATATTGACAATGCGGGTGGCTGGCATGTGCGCCAGCAAGTGCATGGTGAGGGCGAAGGGGGCGATGTGGTTGACCGCCATGTGGGTTTCAAACCCATCTACGGTGCGCCCCTGTGGTGCCAAAATGGCGGCGGCGTTATGAATGAGGATATCGATGGGCGGGCGGGTTTGCCGGATGTCATCGGCAAATGTTTTGATTGACGCCAGATTTTCCATATCGACTTGGCGCACGGCGATGTGTGCGTTGGGCGTGTTGGCCAGGATGCGGGTGCGCGCGACGTTGCCGGCATCGAGGTTGCGCACCGCAAGGGTGAGATCGACGGCAGCCTGGGCCAGGGCAATTGCCGTTTCAAAGCCAAGCCCGCGATTGGCACCGGTAATCAGCACGTGGCGGCCGTGCTGGGGTGGTATATCGGTGATGTTCCAAACAGCCGCCATTGGAGAGTTCCCAGATTGGTGCGGGACAAAAAACACCGCCCCACACCAATAGAATAAAAGTCTTTTGCTTCTTTTCTTCAGAAAAGAAGGTTCTTTCTTATCCCCTAAGCGTTCAAAAACCCTTCCAACCGAGTACGAATAATGCTGGTAGCTTCGCTCATAATCCGATCGATCAGTTCCTGCACGCTGGGGATATCGTGAATGAGGCCGGCCACCATACCGCAGCTCCAGGCGGCGGCGTCCATCTCGCCTTCTTGCAGCACTTTGCGGTTTTCTGCACCGGCGACTAGGTGGCGGATATCCATAATGCCCAACGCCGCGCCTTTTTCGTGTTCCAGGCGCATGATTTCGTCAGCCGCCTTGTTTTTCATCACGCGTTCGGTGTTTTTAATTGAGCGCATGACTAGGCGTGTTTGCAGTTCATCGGCTTCCACCAGGGCACGTTTAACATTTTCGTGCACCGGGGCTTCTTTGGTCGCGATAAAGCGGGTGCCCATGTTCATGCCTTCGGCGCCCAGCGCCATGGCGGCCACTAGGCTGCGGCCATCGGCCATACCGCCTGAGGCAACAAAGGGGATTTTCAATTCATCGGCGGCGCGTGGCAGCAGAATGAAGTTTGGCACGTCATCTTCGCCGGGGTGGCCGCCGCATTCAAACCCATCAACGCTGACGGCATCGCAGCCAATGGCTTCGGCTTTCAGGGAATGGCGCACCGAGGTGCATTTGTGGATGACGTTAATGCCGGCGGCTTTCATCACCGGCAGCCATTTTTCCGGGTTACGGCCGGCGGTTTCCACCGCTTTGATGCCGCCTTCGATGATGGCGGCGATATATTCGGGGTAGGGCGGCTCGGCGAAGGCGGGCAGAAAGGTGAGATTCACGCCAAACGGCTTGTCGGTCATGGTATGGCAGCGGGCGATTTCACGGCGCAGATCTTCTGGTGTGGGCTGGGTGAGGCCGGTGATCAGCCCCAAACCGCCGGCATTCGATACGGCTGCGGCCAGCTCGGCATAGCCGACGTAATGCATGCCGCCCTGGATAATGGGGTGTTTGATGCCGAAAAGCTCGGTAATTCTGGTCTTCACTGTGCGCGTTCCTTCCTAATCGATGCCCTGGCCCAAACAACCCCTGGCCGCGGGTGTGTGCCGCCTTTGGGCCTTGCGCCGATCCTACAGAAGTGGCGGTGTAGCGGCAAATAGGCCCCGGGGGAGGGATTTTGCATGGCAGGTGTGGTGATTAGCGGCGCGCGGCGCGTGGGGTTGGACGCGATATCGGACGCGGCGGCGCGTGGGGCGCGGTTGTTGGAAGAAACCTATGGCATCGCCCCTGGCGACCGGGTTGCCCTGTTAATGCGCAACGATATTTTGTTTTTGCAGGCAACCGCATCTGTCGCCCGCCTAGGTGCTTATGCGGTGCCGGTGAATTGGCACGCGAGTGCGGCGGAACTGGCCTATGTGCTGCGTGACAGCGGGGCGCGGGTGCTGATTGGGCATGCCGATTTGGTGGCGCGCGCAGCGGCGGTTTTGCCGGCGGAATTACCGGTGCTGGTGGCGGCGACTCCGCCCGAATTATGTGCGGCCTACGGGGTGGGTGCGGCGGATTCCGCTGTGCCGGCGGGTTATACCGACTGGGAGGCGGCGGTGGCCGCCACCGCGCCGTTGGGCGAACGCGAAACCCCAGCCCCAGGATCGATGATTTATACGTCGGGCACCACCGGCAACCCTAAGGGTGTGCGACGTGTGCCGACCACCACGGCGGAAATGGATGCCAGTTACCGGCCAGCCATTGCAGGGTTTGGTTTGCGCGATGGCATGCGGGCGTTGATTCCGGCCCCGTTGTACCATTCAGCCCCCAATGCGTTTGGCATGTTATCGCTGCGCTTTGCCACGGAAGAACTGGTCCTGATGCCGCGGTTTGACCCAGAAGAATTTTTGGCCCTGGTGGAAAAGCACCGCATTACCACGGTGCAAATGGTACCGACGCATTTTGTGCGTTTGTTAAAATTACCAGATGACGTGCGGGCAAAATACGATGTGTCGTCACTTGAATTTGTCGTGCACGCGGCAGCTCCGTGCCCGGCCGATGTGAAAGCGGCGATGATTGAGTGGTGGGGGCCGGTGATTAACGAATATTATGGCGCCACCGAAACCGGCGTTGTGGTGTTTTGCACATCGGCGGAAGCGCTGGCCAAACCTGGCACGGTGGGCCGGGTGATGCCGGGATGCGAGCTGCGCGTGTTCGATGATCAGGGCGAGGATTGCGCGCCGTTTGTGCCGGGCGATGTGTATGTGCGTAACCTGACCGGTGCTGATTTTACCTATCATGGCGACCCCGAAAAACGGGCGCGTACTGGGCGCGGGCATTTGGTCTCGGCCGGGGATATTGGGTATTTGGATGCCGACGGGTTTTTGTTTTTGTGCGATCGGCGCAATGACATGGTGATATCGGGTGGGGTGAATATCTACCCCGCCGAGATAGAAGCCGCTTTGCTGGCAAGCCCGGATGTGGCCGATTGTGCGGTGTTTGGTATCCCTGATGAGGCGATGGGGGAGGCGCTGTGTGCGGTGGTGTTGCCCAAAGATGGGGTTACTGATGAAGCCGGCTTAAGGGCGTTTTTGCGGGCGCGCATCTCAGCGTATAAAGTGCCAAAACTGTTTGTGTTTCAGCAAGATTTGCCGCGCGAAGACACCGGCAAAATCTTTAAGCGCAAACTGCGTGAACCTTACTGGGCGGGGCGCGAACGGCGCATATAAACGCACGATTTAGGGCCCTGGTAAGCGGTATCCGGCGGCACGCCCTTGGTGGTGGCCGCCCGGTGCCACTCGCCATGCAGGTTATGGGCCCAGGGCATTCGGGTGAAAGTAAGACACTTCTTTTGACTTCCGAAAAAGAAGCAAAAAAGATTTTTTCAATCCGGGGGCTGGGGCTTTTGGCTGAACCTTACCCAAAACCAAACATTAAAAAAGTCTTTTTTGTTTCTTTTTCTCTTCAGAAAAAAGAAAATTCCTACTTTTTTCTGTTCCCCCGATTGCCCTGCTTATGGGCCGCTGCAATATCGTGCGTTCAGGCTTTTAATCGTGTCCTGAAATTCGCGCACCATATCGGCCAAAATATCGGCAACCGGGCGCACCGAATTGATGCGGCCGGCTACCTGGCCGGTTAGCGCCAGCGATGCCTCCATGTCGCCGCCAAAATACAGATCTTTGGCATTGGCCATTTGCATCAGCACCGATGGGCCTTCGTAGTCGGGCGTGAGTTCACGTTCCAGCCGCATGGTGCGTTCCGTGCGTAACGCGCGCAGCGCCGGTTTGCCAAAGCGGTTAAGAAAAATCGTGTCGGTTGAATCGGCATTCACAATTGCCTGTTTCCAATTATCATGAATGGGGCTTTCGGCCGCCGATACCATGCGCGTGCCCAGCTGCACTGCTTCCGCCCCCATGGCAAAGGCCGCCGCCATGGTGCGCCCGCAGGTGATGCCGCCGGCGGCAATAATCGGCACGTTCACCGCTTCCGCCACTTGCGGTAGCAGCACCATGGTCATCACCGCATCAGGCGCCTTAAACCCGCCGCCTTCGCCACCTTCCACCACCAGCCCATCAACCCCAACTTCAATTGCGCGCAACGCTGCTTTGAGTGTCGGCACCACATGAAACACGGTCAGACCGGCAGCTTTAAGGGCTGCAAAATATTTTGCCGGGTCGCCGGCCGATGTGGTGACGAATTTCACCCCTTGATCCACCACAAACTGCACAATGCCGGGATCGCGCACAAAGGCTTGGGCGATGTTTACGCCAAAAGGTTTGGTGGTCAGGGTGCGCATTTTTTTTATTTCGTCGCGAATTTCGTCAAGCTCGCCAGATGATGTCTCGATTACACCCAATCCCCCGGCGTTCGACACCGCCGATGCCAGCTGGGCGCGCGCAATCCAACCCATCGGCGCCTGAATAATCGGGTATTCAACGCCGAGCAAATCGGTGATGCGGTTTTTAAAAGCCATTTTGGTGGGTGTTCCCGAATAAATGTGTTTGGTCAGGTCTGTGCATCTGGTTAACGCCCGGTCAAAGCTAACCTGCCAGCGGCAGCGACCGTTCCACCAGGCGGGCAAAATACGTAGCCCCAATCGGCAGCAACGCATCATTAAAATCATACATCGGGTTGTGCACGGAATTGCTGCATCCAGCGCCATCACCCTGGCCAATAAATGCATAGGCGCCCGGCCGATGTTCCAGCATCGATGCGAAATCTTCCGATCCCATTACGGGGCCCGCATCACGTATCACCGCATCATCGCCAAATATTTCCGCCGCGGTATCGGCGGCAAAATCGGTTTCCGCCGGCGAATTTACCAGCACCGGAAACGCCCGGTGGTAGTGAATATCGGCAGTGGCGCCGTGCGCTGCCACAGTATTCTGCACCACTCGGGTTAGCCCCGCTTCCAGCATATCGCGGGTCGCCGCAGATAGTGTGCGCACCGTGCCGCGCAACGTCACATCCTGTGGAATAACATTAAACGCCGATCCGCCGTGAATGGCACCCACCGTTACCACCCCTGCATCATTTGGGTTCACGTTGCGGCTAACCAGGGTTTGCAGCGCCACCAGCACATGTGCCGAGACTATAATCGGGTCGATGGTTAAATGCGGCATCGCCGCGTGCCCGCCCTTACCGGTAATCACAATGGTAAAATCATCCACCGATGCCAGCATGGCGCCGGCGCGCAGACCAAAACTGCCCACCGGCATGCCCGGCCAGTTATGCACGCCATACACCGCATCTACCGGGAAGCGGTCAAACAAGCCTTCCGCAATCATGCGTTCGGCGCCACCCATGCCTTCTTCCGCCGGTTGAAAAATCAACTGCACGGTGCCGGCAAAATTGCGTGTGGCGGCTAGGTATTTCGCCGCCCCCAGCAGCATGGTGGTATGCCCATCATGGCCGCAGCCATGCATTTTGCCGGGGGTTTTTGAGGCATGCGCAAAACTGTTGCCTTCCTGCATGGGCAGCGCATCCATATCGGCGCGCAGCCCAATCGCACGGTTGCTGGCACCTTTTCCCCGCACCGTGCCGACCAAGCCGGTGCCGCCAATGTCGCGGGTCACCTCGATGCCCCATTCCTGCAGCTTTTCAGCCACGATGCCGCTGGTACGAAATTCCTCAAAGCCAATCTCGGGGTGGGCATGCAAATCGCGGCGGATCGCGGTCAGCTCGTCCTGGTAGGTGAGAATGTCAGCGTTTAACTTCATGGCGGCAGCTCCGGTTGGGCAGCGCCAAGGTGGCGGATAATTGGGGGGGTGTGCAAGCCATGCCAGGGGGGCGGGGGAATAGAGGCAACAGACTCTTGTTTTCTGAAGAAAAGAAGCAAAAGACTTTTGTTCGTTTGGCGGCGCAGTGCACGCCGGCAGCGGAACTATGGGGGCTTTGGGCATGATCGCCGCATCGGTGGATGATTTTCGCGCGCTTGCACGGCGGCGGTTGCCGGCGTTTTTGTTCGAATACATCGATGGCGGGTCATATGCGCAAACAACGCTTGCCCGCAATACCGCCGATCTGCAGGCCATCTCACTACGCCCGCGCGTGCTGTGCGATGTCCGCCATATCGATCTTTCCGCCACCTTGTTTGGCCAAAACCTCGCCATGCCCGTGGTGCTGGGGCCGGTTGGCTTGGCAGGCCTCTATGCCCGGCGCGGCGAAGTGCAGGCGGCCGCTGCGGCACAGGCGGCCGGCGTTGGGTTTTGCCTATCCACCGTGTCGGTTTGCCCGATTGCTGAAGTGCAGACCAAACCGCCCGCAACAGGCGGCGCGCCCGGCATTTGGTTTCAACTTTATATGCTGCGCGATCGCGGGTTTGTCGCGTTGATGCTGGAAAAAGCCCGCGCCGCCGGGTGCACAACGCTGGTGTTTACGGTGGATTTGCCGGTGGCCGGCGCGCGCTACCGCGATGTGCATTCGGGGTTAAGCGGCGGATCGGGGGTGCGTAATCGCGCGCGTATGATGGCGCAGGTGCTCACCCACCCGGCGTGGGCATGGGATGTTGGGTTGCACGGACGGCCGCATAATTTGGGCAATGTGGCGCCGATGCTGCGCGA
>JBBARC010000007.1:17527-81984 GCA_040400005.1 Acetobacteraceae bacterium
TAGCGCGGTGTTGGGCGATAGCGCGGTGTTGGGCGATAGCGCGGTGTTGGGCGATAGCGCGGTGTTGGGCGATTTTATGGCGTGGCTTAACGCCAACATGGATGCGTCGGTCACCTGGGCCGACGTCGCGTGGGTCCGCGCGCAATGGCAGGGCGCCCTGGTGATCAAAGGTGTGCTGACCGCCGATGATGCTCGGGCGGCCTGTGATGCCGGCGCCGATGGCATTGTGGTATCCAACCATGGTGGCCGGCAATTGGATGGCGTGCTGTCCACCGCCCGTGTGTTGGCTGGGATTGCCGATGCGGTGAGCGATCGGCTGGTGGTGCTGGCCGATAGCGGGGTGCGCTCGGGGTTGGATGTGGTGCGGTTACTGGCGTTGGGGGCGCGCGGGGTTTTGCTCGGGCGGGCCTGGGCGTTTGCGCTGGCCGCCGGCGGGCAAGCGGGGGTTGCCGACATGCTGGCCATACTGCAGGCCGAGATACGCGTGGCCATGGCGCTAACCGGCTGCACATCGATCGCCGCAATCAACCGGGGGATTTTAGATCGCGTCTAGCTGGCGTTTGGGGGGCTATTTTTAGCGGTGTCTGTGCGCGAAATCACCCGCCAGGTGGCCAATGCCGCCGCCACCGCCCGCAAAGCCGATAGCGGCGCCCGCACCATCGGCGATGTGATGCGCACATTACCCGGCGCGGTTGCCCGCATTGGCGACGTGGCCAGCCTGATTGCCGATATCGCCGGGCGTACCAATTTTCTGGCGCTGAATGCAACGATCGAGGCGGCGCGGGCCGGTGATGCCGGGCGCGGCTTTGCGGTGGTTGGCGGCGACGTAAAAACCCTGGCGACCCAAACCGCCACCGCCACCGAACAGATCGCCGCCCAAATCGCCGCCATTTCAGAAAGCTCCGGCGCTATTACCGCCGCCGTGGAAGAACAACAGGCGGCGACGGGCGAAATTGTGCGCGGCGTGCGCGGTGCTGCCGGTGGCGTGGCCGACGTGGCGGCAGGCATTGCGGCGCTCACCGCCATGACACTCGGATCGCGCACGACCGCAGGCGGGCTTGCTGGCGCGGTTGGCCGTTTAGAAACCAGGGCGGTGTCGTTACAAGATACCGTGGGTGGGCTGGTGCGCGATTTGCGGGCGGCATAATTGTAACGACTAAGTAATATCATGCAAGGTCGCGCCTGGTGCGCCTCCGGCTGCCGACCAGCGCACGTCTGTACCCGTCGCGGCACTCTCTATGCCACGTCGCTCAGTTCGCCTATCGGCGGGCGCCCGGCATGGCGCCCAGCGTGACGTTGGCATAGTGGCTTGGCTATCCTGCCGTGTTGCTGTGAGCCGTATGCGGGCGCGGCGTGGGGCGCCGGGGAGTGCAATAATTCTAGAATGGTGTCGAAAAATGAGAACCAAAATAACAAATGCCGAATACTTTTGCATTTGCGACGATTACCCACGTCATCTACATACTTTCGTGCGCCAGACTCACATTATTTTGATGGCATAAGCGTTTTTCAGTTGGTAGAATCGGCGCAAGGGACTACAACCGGCAATAGTCGCTGCGCCCCTTCGCACCCTGCGTTCGCCGTGTGGCCACCCCTTGAGGTTGTCGTCAAATGCGGTTCCTGTTCCCCGTCCGTGCCTTTGCGCACATGTTCCGGTTTGTGCGTCGGCAGGTGGCCGATACTGGCCACGCCGAAGCGGTGCGCACAATTCACAATTCGCTGTACCAACAGGCCCGCGTGCTTAACGCCGTCACTTGCTATCCGCTGGAAGCGGAAGTGGTCAAAACGGTGGAAGAAAGCGTCATCGCCATGCGCCACGCCGCCTACCGGGTGCAAATGCTGGAACGCGAACTCGCTGGCGCCAATGCGTCGCGCCGGCCGCCCCGCTCGCCATCGCCGGCCCAACCCGGGGTTGCCGCTAGTATTTAAGCGCGTCGTTACTCAATTACTTAAATTCGTACTGTTGACCCTGTGGTTTGTTCGCTGTTTGCTGGGTCAATCTTGGCTGTAAGGCACCACTGGCATTGCTGCCGGTGGGGCAATTTTACCTTGCAGCCGAAACAACCGCCGGCGCGCATTGGGTTCGCGCACTAAAATCTGCCCGATTTGTCCTGCCGGCCGTACCCCAGCAGGTGCTTTGCGGCCGGCCGTAATATCGCTAAGCCTAGCACAGCGGCGGTTAGGGGCAGGGCAGGCATATGGCAGGTTGGTTTCGCAATTTATTTCCCAAAAAACCAGCGACGCCCGCGCCAATCGCGGCCCCGCGGCCCCGGCCCGCGGCGTTCGAATCGCTGTTCGGCGTGGCTTTGGCCGCCCCCGCAACCGCGCTCGCCACCCCGGCACTGGCGCTTGCGGTGGATGGGATAGCGGCCAAAGAAACCATCATGATCGCCGGCAATTGCTGTGCCGATAGCCTGGTTCAAATGTTTCAAACCGATGACCGCCTGCGTGCCCAGTACCGTTTCATCCGGCTAGGCAGTGTGGAAGATCGCCGCCTAACCGACGCCCAAAAAGCCGAAATTTGCGCGGCGCGCCGGATCGTTATTCAAGATGTCGGCTCCATCGAGGCCAAAGCGATCGAAGCCTGCGTGCCAGATCAGTGCGAAATTATCCGCTTTCCGCAGCTCAATCTGCGCGCCCTATGGCCGTGGAACTGGCGCATGCTGCCGCCGGCACAAGGCGATACGCTCCTGCCACAAGCACGATTTGTATACTGCGACACGGCTTTGGAAAGCTTGCGCAAAACCATCAGCGATAAAACCGAATTGCTCGCGGCCTACCGCCAGACACAGCCAACCATGATGCAGACATTTCTAAAATTGCACGCATTCGATCAGCACCAGTTGCTCGAATACGATGAGATTTACGGCATGACGATTGGCGCTAGGATTTTGGCGGCGGTCCCCGAACGGCAAATATTTTATAACCCAAGCCACCCGCACATGATTATTTACCAATGGCTGGGGGAGCATATTTGGGCCAAGCTTAACCTGCCTGGCACCTGCCCGGTGTTCGCCGGCGGCGATACCTGGCGCCAACACAGCCTGCCGGTGCATCCGGCCGTTGCGGCCCATTTTGGCCTAGCTTGGGCCAACGATGCGACTGTTTACACTAACAAGGTGGCGGGTGCAGTAACCTGGGAAGACTACACGCGGGCCTACATCGCCGCCATGGACTAGCCGATCAGGCGCATGCCGCCATTATGCCAGCGGCAAACATCGAGCATAAGCCTGCGGTTTTACCATTTGATCACCCGTAAAATATCTGCCCGCTCATCGGTCCACAGCACCGGGCCAGGGGCCGGCACATCCCAGCCATCGGCGGCAACGGCGCGGTCGCCGAAACCGCCAGAAACGGCGGGCCGATGGTTAGCGTCAGCCTGATCAGTAACCACAATGCCGGCGATCCGCTGGTTGGCGGGGCGGCCGTGCCAATGGCCAGCGGCAACAGCAAAAACAAATCCCAACACGCAGCATTCAGAAAAACTTGCGTGCGCGACCGCAAGCGATGGGCCGGTTGAATTTGCGCGTGCCCGGCCGCCCGGCCGCTTGGCGCCCAGTACACACCGTGTTTGGTTTTTTGCCGCGATAAGTAGTTTCCGTGGCTTGGGCGGCATGCCGAGTATCGTTAGCTTGCCTCACCCCAACGTCGTTTGCCAATCGCTGCGAGGCCGACACAACAAAGACGCGAATGCCCCATGGAGATGCACCTTTGCAAATAAAGGCTACAACCGCCGGCCTTGCCCCGACCAATGTGGCCCCGATCAGCCTGGCCCTGATCAGCCTGGCCCTGATCAGCCTGGCCCTGATCAGCCTGGGCGCTTGCGGAGATCAGGCAAAACTTACGCAATCATCGGGCTACGGTGCCGCACCCGAGCTGCCAGCGCCGCCCCCGACCCTAATCCCCACGCTTAACATAGCACCGGCGGTGCGCTGGCGCGAAGGTGGCACCCCGACAGTCGCCCAGGTGGCGGCTGGCGATTTGCAGGTAACCCGGTTTGCCGAAAACCTTGATCATCCGCGCTGGCTTTACGTGCTGCCTAATGGCGACGTGCTGGTGGCGGAATCTAACGCACCGCCCAAACCCGAAGACAGCAAAGGCATCCGCGGTTGGGTGCAACACCTGGCCATGCGGGCGGCAGGCGCGGTAACCGAAAGTGCTAACCGCATCACCTTATTACGATCAACCCGCCACAATGGCATCGCGGACCTGCGCATGGTGTTTTTAAGCGGCCTGCATTCCCCGATCGGCATGGCGCTGGTTGGGCGCGATTTTTATGTCGCCGATAGTAACGCACTGCTGCGGTTTACCTACGCCGCCGGCGCCACCGCCATTCGCACGCCAGCGACAAAACTGCTCGATCTGCCGGCAGGCCCGATCAATCACCACTGGACCAAAAACGTCATCGCCAGCGCCGATGGCAGCCGCCTTTACGTTACCATCGGGTCCAACAGCAATGTTTTGGAAAATGGCGTGGCAGCCGAAGCGGGCCGCGCCGATATCTGGCAGATAAACCCCGCCGACGGTACCCACCGGGTGTTTGCCGCCGGCTTGCGCAATCCCAACGGCATGGGGTGGTCGTCCACCGGCAAGCTATGGGTGGCGGTGAACGAACGCGACGAGATCGGCAGCGATCTGGTGCCCGATTACATGACGGCCGTGGTGGATGGCGGTTTTTACGGCTGGCCCTATTCGTATTACGGCCAGCATGTCGATGACCGTGCCAAACCGCCGCGGCCGGATCTGGTGGCGGCGGCCATACCGCCGGATTATGCACTGGGCGCACATACTGCCTCACTCGGCCTGGCGTTTCATACTGGCCCAGGTCTTACCGCCGCCTTTGCCGAAGGCGCGTTTATTGGTCAGCACGGATCCTGGAACCGTAACCCATTGAGCGGGTACAAGGTTATTTTTGTGCCGTTCCGAAATGGTGCCCCAAGTGGCGCGCCGGTTGATATCCTTACCGGCTTTCTTGACCCCTACGGCCGCGCCCAAGGCCGCCCGGTAGGCCTTGCGATCGATCCGCAAGGCGCTTTGCTGGTGGCCGATGATGTTGGCAACATGGTGTGGCGGGTCAGCGCGCGGTGATAACCGGCTTAGCTGCATTAAACGCGGTATTCGCCATTTGCAGCACAACCTGGGCAGTGGCCTTGCTGGCAAAGCCCAGCACAAAACTATTGATGTTGGATATATCATCGCACCAGCGGCCGGGATTATCCACACAGCCGCCATCGCGCCCGGGCACGCGGCCTTCGTAATTGCCGGTAAACCCACCCCATACCCGCACTTCGTTCAAAGATTTACAGCAATCCTGCTGGGTGAGAATGCCACTATTGGGAATCCCTACCAGGCTGAACGCGTTACTATCGGTGCCATCATTACCAAAACCGGCGATGCGGGCCGCAATACCAGCGGCCCCCAGAACGGTCGCAAACGCCTGGTTGCCGGGCTGCGATTGGGCCACCACGTTGGGCGGAAATTTGGCAACATTTGATGCATGCCCGGGGTCGGCGATCAGCACATCGAAATTGGGCGTGGCGGTGACATCCACATCAATATCAAACGCAATCGCCTGGGCCTCGGCCGCGTCCAGATGGCGGGTGTAATAGGCCGATCCGTGCAGGCCCAATTCCTCGCCGCCAAAAAACACATATCGTAAGGCGTTGCGGGTTGGCGTGTGGGCCAATTTAAGCGCAATTTCTAGGATGGTTGCGCAGCCGCTGGCATTATCGAGGATGCCGGGGCCAAAAATCGAATCCAAATGGGCATCCACCACAACCACCCGGCTTGCCGTGCCGCCAGTGGTATTAGCTGGTGGCGCATCGGCGATCAGGTTGATGTCGTGCACAGTGATTTTCTGTGTGGTGATGGCAAGCGTTACCGGCGCGTTCGTGCCCGCAAGGTAGGCTGCGCGCAAATCCGCCCCCAAGCGGGCACTCACGAAGGCCGCCACCGGTATAGTTGCGTCGCTCGCTAGCCGCGCCGGTGCCGCCGCTTGTGTGCTGGTGATGCTGGCCGCATCGGCCATTGCGGCCTGATCCCGCCGATAAACAATAACGCCGCGCGCGCCGGCAGCCGTTGCGTTGGCAACTTTGGCGCCAACCGGGCAGCCCCCCTGCGGCATCAGGGCGATTTTTCCGGTGGTAAACCCTACAAAATCCTGCGCCGCACACCCGCTTGCCTGGGCATCGCGGCCCAACCCTTGCGCCAACGCCTGCACCGTGCCGGCACCGGTGCCGATCGCCGCAAACCACGATTGGCCTAGCCGCATGGCATGCCCGCCGACACGCAACACTGGCTGTGCTGCCGCGGTCGTGTAGCTAAATTGGTAGGGTTGGCGGTGCACCGCATACCCTGCGCGGCGCAGAATTTTTTCAACATAGGCGACCGACGCCGCATAACCCGCACTGCCAGCATCGCGGTTACCATGGCCAGCCGCATCGGGGTTGGCCGTGGCAATCGCCTGAAATTTCACCAGATGGCGCCGCACCCAGGGTGTTTGCACGCAAGCGGCCAGCAGATCGGCGGTGGCGTTGGCGCGGCTTTCGCACACCGCAAGGGTGGGCAGCACCACTGTTGCCAGCGCCACTGGGGCAGCAAAGGCAGGTGTGAACAGTGCGGTCAGCGTGACGCCTGCCAAGGTAAGGGTGCGGGCTTGGGGCATGACTATCCTGCGGCTTCAATGGGGGGGGCTGAAGCAGATAATCATCGTTACGCTAACCACGCAAGCAGGAGCCAGCGTTAAAAGGCTATGGCAGGACGCCTGAACGCGTAACGTGGAGCCGCCGGACTGCATGCAGCAATCGCTGTACGTTCCAATTTTGCATGAAAGTGTAACGTTTTCGGAGATTTTGCTGGCCGAAGCGCTGTGCTGGCGGATCTTTGGCGAGCCAGAAATAGCAAACCGTAGCAACCATTACGATCGTTGCGGTATCGCCGGCATCTCTCCTGCGTCAGCGTGCCGTCGCGCGGCGGCCTTGTGGGTAATCGCCAGCCGGTCAAGATCCATACCAGGGGGAAGACGGCCCAAGTGTGGCGGAAATTCATCAAAATGGAGAGATGCTGTGTGTTGCAGTCCCCCCTAGAATCAGCGCGATTCGGGCCGACGCAGGCTTATTTTAGCGCTTATGGGGCGAAGCCCGCTTAATTTGATCCCCCAAATTCCACCGCGCCAAAAGCCGCAGCCTAAACAGGTTTACCAGTTCGCCCTGATGATGACTCTTCCATTATCAAGGCGGGCATCAAGGTGGGCATCAAGGCGGGTTGGTATGCGCGGCCAGGGTTGGCGGGCGGCGGCGCGCCAAAAAAAGACTAATGCCGACCCGCGTTGGCCCATTCTTCATGGGTCAACACTTAAGCGGGTTGGTCTTAGAGCCTGATCGCTTGAAGTTGGCGCGGCAGCGATGTGCGTTCAGGCTCTTGGTGCTCCAGGCCGGGATTAGCAGAACGCCGATAAACGGAATTTGCTGCCGGGGCTGATGCCCTGCCGGCGCCATTGTGCCGGTGCGCCGGCGCGCAAACCCAGCCCGGCGGCTCGGGCGCAACCGCCCCGGACGTTAAACCGTTATTGCGTGCACGGCGCCTGAGCAGGCGCGCAGCTCGCGACAAAGGCGTGGGTTGCGTAGTCGCTGCTCAGGTAATTGCCGGTAAAACCGGCAGCCACATTGCCGGCAGCCAAGGTTGTTGAATACGCGCCGGGATATTGCAGGCTGTGATGGGTGCCGTTGAAGAAAAAGCCATGCGTGATGTTGCCGGCAGCAACCCAGTTGCCCAGCACGTCGCCTTTCGCCAACACGGCGACGACCGATGTGCTGACCGCGCCGGGATAGCTGAACGTGGTTGTTTTATTGAGCGTGTGCACAAAGCCGCGCATGACATGGCTGGCGTCCGTGTACCAGCCGCCGATGGTGCCGCCCGCGGAAATTGTGCTGATATTGGTATAGGTCGATCCTGGCGGGTCGAAGCTGGTGATGACGCCAGCCGTGTAGGTGAAGCCGTGGTTTCTGTTGTCTGCGGTGGTGTAGGTGCCGGCCACCGTGCCGGCATCATTTATGGCCGCGGGGCTGGTGGAAATTGAGCCCGGCGGATTGAAAAGTGTCACGGTGGTTTTCTTAATCACCACGCCCGAATAGCCTGACACACCCGCGGGTGATCGTGTCGGTGAAAATGTGCCCCAACCCGCAAGGCAACCCCAGCCCTGCGCCCCAAAACCTTTTCCCGCACTCGCCCCTCGGCTAAGCCTTCCGCAAGGAAGCCCCTAAACCCACCACCCGCGGGAGAATTTTTAGCCATGGCCGACACCACCGCCCCAAAGATCTGGGACAAATCGCGCATGCCATCGCGCCATGTGACCATCGGCCCGGGCCGTGCGCCGCACCGCAGTTATTATCACGCCATGGGCATCACCGAAGAGGAAATTGCCCAGCCGTTTGTGGGCGTCGCCACCTGCTGGAACGAAGCCGCCCCGTGCAATATATCGCTGTCGCGCCAGGCCCAATCGGTTAAGCGCGGGGTGATTGAAGGCCACGGCACGCCGCGCGAATTCACCACCATAACGGTGACCGACGGCATCGCCATGGGCCATCAGGGAATGAAATCCAGCTTGGTTTCGCGTGATGTTATCGCCGATTCGGTGGAGCTGACCATGCGCGGCCATTGCTATGATGCGCTGGTGGGGGTTGCTGGCTGCGATAAATCGCTGCCCGGCATGATGATGGCCATGCTGCGGCTGAACGTGCCCAGCGTGTTTATGTATGGCGGATCGATCCTGCCCGGCAAATTCAAAGGCCGTGATGTCACCGTGCTGGATGTGTTCGAGGCCGTCGGCCAGCATGCGGCTGGTAATATGTCGGATGAGGATTTGCACGAGCTGGAATGTGTTGCTTGCCCTTCGGCCGGTGCTTGCGGCGGACAGTTTACGGCCAACACCATGGCAACCGTGAGCGAGGCCATGGGTTTGGCGCTGCCGGGATCGGCCGGGGCGCCGGCACCGTATGAGGAGCGCGACCGATGGGCGGTGGAATCCGGCCGTGCGGTGATGCGGCTGCTGGAGCTGAATATCCGGCCGCGCGATATTGTGACATTAAAAGCGCTGGAAAATGCAGCCGTTGTGGTGGGCGCTACGGGGGGATCGACCAATGCCGCACTGCATTTGCCGGCGATTGCCCACGAAGCTGGCATTAAATTCACCATGGATGACGTCGCCGCTATTATGCGGCGCACCCCGTACATCGCCGACCTGAAACCGGGCGGTAAATATGTGGCGTTGGATGTGCACCGTGTGGGTGGTATCCCGGTTATTTTGAAAGCATTGATGGATGGCGGCCTGCTGCACGGCGATTGCTTGACCGTGACCGGCCGCACCATGGCGGAAAATTTAAAAGACGTGGTTTTTCCAACCGATCAGGACGTGATTTACACCGTCGCCAACCCTATCACCACCGCTGGCGGCGTGGTGGGCCTTAAAGGCAGCCTGGCCCCGGATGGCGCCATTGTTAAAATCGCCGGCTTGCACGCGCTGCGCTTTGAAGGCCCGGCGCTATGCTTTGATTGCGAAGAAGATGCTTTTGCCGCGGTGCAAGCGCGCGCCTACAAAGAAGGCGATGTGATTGTTATTCGCTATGAGGGGCCCAAAGGCGGCCCCGGCATGCGCGAGATGCTGTCCACCACGGCTGCGATCTACGGCCAGGGCATGGGCGAGAAAGTGGCGCTGATCACCGATGGCCGATTTTCGGGCGCCACACGCGGGTTTTGCGTGGGGCATGTTGGGCCGGAGGCCGCCTTGGGTGGCCCGATCGGCCTGCTGCGCAATGGCGATAAAATTATATTGGATGCCGCCGCCGGCACCATCGATGTTGATCTTACCGCGGCCGAGCTTGCCGAGCGGCGGGCCGCCTGGACCCCGCGCGAGACAATTTACCGCAGTGGCGCTATTTGGAAATACGCGCAACTCGTCGGGCCCGCCTATTTAGGCGGTGTCACCCACGGCGGGGCCGCAGTAGAAGGGGAAACCTATGCCGATGTTTAAGGGTTTTTTGAGGGCCACGATGCTCGCCACGCTGATTGCTGGCCTCGTCGTAACGCCGCTAACCGCGCACGCCCAGGCGTTGCTGTACACCGGATCGTTAAAATGCGATTCCTTGCCTGGCCAAACCGTAACCCCCGCCCCCAGCGCGGTGTTGCTGCGGGTGCAGGGTTACCGCGCTACCTACCAGTTGCTGGCGCAAGGCTACGGTACCGTGCCATCTGGCATTAACGATACCGGCCGCGGCACCATCACCGGTATGGATGCCAAACTAACTGGCGGCGGCAACAAAGCCGGCGTCGATCTTAAAACCACGGTCACTGGCATTCGCCGTGGCCGCGAATACGATCTGGCAGCCGACCAGGTGTTTTCGGGCAAAGGGCTGCTTGTTGCCATAACCCGCCGCTGTAAGGGCACGGCCCGCTAATATCGCGAACCATTTCAGCGCGTTGCAGCAATTTCATCATCTTGTTGCAACGCGGTGAGTCGCTGTGCGTTATGCTTGTAGCAACGGTGCCGATTTCCGTCGCCCGCACCGGATAACCACAATGCGCCTGCTTCCCGCCTCTCTGCTGATCCTCACTTTGCTTGGCCCAGCCATCGCCAGCCAAACCAGCGCCAGCCAAACCAGCGCCAGCCCAGCCAGCGCCCAGCCCATTCCCTATGCGCCGATCCCGAACTGCCAATTGAACGTGGCCCGAAGCCGCCGCCACCGCTAGGCTATGCGCCCAGCCGCCGGGTGCTTTAATGACCAAAAACACATTCGCGGATCAGGATATTTCCTGATCCGCGTTGGTGCCTGCTTCATCCCGCCGATACGGCGAAAGCTGCCGTAAACCTTCAATCTCGGCCGCCACACTGGCACGTTCCTGACCCAGAAAATCGGCTACCGCCCGACGTAGGCCGTTATGCGCGATCCAATGCGCCGAGTAGGTTGGCTGCGGTAAATAGCCGCGCTGTATTTTATGCTCGCCCTGGGCGCCGGCTTCCACCCGCGCCAAACCTTGTATAATGGCAAAATCTAGCGCCCGGTAATAGCACAATTCAAAATGCAAAAACGGGTAATCGCCGGTGCAGCCCCAGTTGCGGCCGTATAAGGCGTCGGCGCCGACCAGATTAAGCGCACCCGCTACCGGCGTGCCGCGATCATCGGCCAGCATTAAAACCACGGCATCGCCGAGGTAATCGGAAAGCAGCGGAAAAAACCGATCAGTGAGATAGGCACTGCCCCATTTGCGATCCACCGTGGATTGATAAAACCGGTAAAACGCCACCCAATCGGCAGCGGTAATATCGCCCCCGCGGACATTGCGAAAAGTCAGCCCGCACGATTGCGCATCACGCCGTTCGCGGCGCAAAGTTTTACGTTTGCGCGAGGATAATGCCGCCAAAAAATCTTCAAAACTGGCATACCCCTGGTTGTGCCAATGGTATTGCACACCCATGCGTTGCAAAAAACCGGCGTCACCCAACGCCGCATACTCATCCTGTTCGCAAAACGTAATGTGCAGCGAACTTAGCCGCATCTCGCCGGTTGCCTGTACCAAGGCGGCAGCCAACTCCGCACTATCCGGCGCACCGGGCGCGCGCAAAAACCTGGGCCCCGGCACCGGGCTAAACGGTGAGCACACTTGCAGTTTTGGGTAATAGCGGCCGCCAGCCTGCTCCAACGCGCGGGCCCAGCCGTGATCGAACACATACTCGCCGTAAGAATGGGTTTTTACGTAGGCCGGCGCACAGGCGACCAATTGGCCTTGCGCATCACGAAACGCCGCGTGCCTTGGTATCCACCCGGTTTCCGGGCCGGCCGAGCCGCTATCCTCCACTGCCCGCAAAAAACCGTGGCTGACAAACGGGTTTTTGCCGCCGGCACACTGATCCCACTCGGCGGCGCTTATCTCGGCGATCGCTGCGTGCAGGGTTAGGGAAATAGTTGGTTTTGGCATGAAGCGCTTATATCGGCATGCACGGCAAGAAGAAAAGGGCAGGGAGAAGAACCTTCTTTTTCTCGAAGAAAAAGAAGCAAAAAGACTTTTATAAGTTTGGGGCGGATTGTGTTCGGGCTTATCTGCCCTCAATCAATCTCTACTAGCGCTTCCACTTCGATGGGGGCACCTAGCGGCAACGACGCAACGCCTACCGTCGCCCTTGCATGGCGGCCGGCATCGCCAAACACCGCCATCGCCAAATCGGATGCGCCATTCATGATCATCGCGTGATTGGTAAAATCCGCCGTTGCCGCAATAAACCCACCCAAACGCACAATGCGCGCCACCCGATCCAGATCACCATCTAGGGCGGCCGCCATCTGCGCCATCACATTAATAAAACACTGGCGCGCGGCGGCGCGGGCGTCGTCCTCGCTAATGGTACCGCCAAGCCGGCCCTGCCAGCCAAGCCGGCCCTCAACCATCGGCAGCTGCCCAGATATGGTCAGCAAATTACCCGAAAGCACATACCCCACATAACTGGCAACCGGCACTGCCGGCACCGGCAAGGTAATGCCCAACGCTGCCAGCCTATCCCCAATCAGGCTCATGCGACCACCCGAAACGCCCGGCGCCTGGCGGGCGGGCTGCTGTCATCTTTGGGCAGATCTAACGGCAGCAACGGCGCGCGATCGCCGGGGCTGGCGGCGCTGTCATCCACCACATCCGCCGGCGGCGGTGGCAGGGTTTTGCCCAGATACTGGGCGGCCAGGCTGCGCATGACGTAATCGACGATCGAGGCGGCGTGGGTGACCCCATCGTCACCCTCTACCCGCCCGGCCGGGCCAAACCTGGTGAGCGCCAGGGCATCGACAAATTCCGCCACTGGCACACCGTGCTGCAAGCCGGTGGTGATGGCTTGGGCAAAGCTTTCGGCCAAGCCGCGCACCAGCGCGTTTTCGCCGGGCAAGGTGAGCGAGACTTCGCCCAAGCTGCCATCGGCGTAATCGCCGGCGCGTAAAAACAGCCGGTGGCCGCCGACCGAGACTTTGCGGGTAGTACTGGCGTGACGCACTGGCAGGGGACCTCGCGCGGCATTGGCGGCGGCAACGGCGGTTGCGGGTGGTGGGGCCGGCAAGGCCACTGGTGGCGCTGGCATGGCGCTTAAGTATGGGGCCACCGCCGCGTGCATGGCGGCGTGGGCGGCCAGATCGGCAATTTCGACCACCCTATCCCCCAGCAACGCGTGGGCGAATGCTGCTTCTGCGGTGATGTGGCGGGATGCGAGCCTGGCGCGGGTGGCATCGGTTAGCTGCGGTTTATCGGCACTGCCCGGCAGTACCAGTGCGTAGGCCGGCGCAATGCCGCCGGTTTCTACGCCCAGCAACGCATCGGCGGCGGTGGGCGCGAAAATGCCCGCACCCAAAGCCGCATCTGGGGCGCGCAACAAGGCTGATCGGGCTGCACTTGCTGCCTGCGCCAGCCCGCTAATGGCGCAATCACCCGGCGGCCACGGCCAGTTTGCCGCGGCTGCGAGCAGATCTAGCTGATCACCGTCCAGGCCACGATCGACGGCGGCACGAAACAAGGCGGCAAGGCAGGCGGCGGTTGCCCGCGCGCAAGGCTGGTCGTAGGCGAGGCCCAGGGACGCCAGCACATCATCCAGCCCGGAAAAACCGATTTCGCGGTTTTGGCCGGCACCATCCCATTTTTTTGTGGCGTGGGCGGCCACCCGGGCAGCATCGGCAAAGCCGGTGATATCGAACCCAGTGTCGGGGCTGAAAAATGCCCGCAGGTTAAGCACGAACCCTGGCACCCCTGGGGCATTTTGCCAGATCACCGGATTGGCGGTGGCCCGCCGGCTGATCAGTAACTGGTGCAGGGCGGCATCGAGTGCCGCATCGCCCGCCGCGATGGGACCGATCCAGGCTTGCGCTGCCACGGGTAAATTCACCGGGCCATCGCCCGGCACCAAGGCTGCTATCGCGTTGGCCGCGGTATCATCCCAGCTTGCCGGGAGGGTGACCATTCTCTGCGCGCAATCAGGATCGGCGCTGGCCGCCACCTGCCGCATCCGCACACCTTGCCACAGCCTGAGATTTTTCATGGGAACCAGTGAAGCACCAAACCCGCGACTCGGAAACAGGTATTTTGCGTGTCAACCGGGGTTAGCCCACTAAATGTTGTGGATAACCTGCGTGGGGGCGGTGAAAGCGGGTGAATGCAAAAAAGTAAGAATTTTCTTTTTTCTGAAGAAAAAAGAAACAAAAAAGACTTTATTGATGTTTTGTTCGGAAGACGCGGTTGCAGGGTTGCCCCAGGCCCGGCGTATAAAAGTCTTTTTGCTTCTTTTTCTTCAGAAAAAAAGTTTCTAACTTTCAGCCGATTGCCCGGTTAAAAGCGCCGCAGATTGCCCACGCTTCACTGGACCATCGCCCGCGTTCTGCCTATATGCCAAACCATGAGCATTGGCACCACTTTGCATACCTTCCTGCATGGCAGCCCGGTGGGCCGCGATGCCGCTGGCAACGCCTATTACCAAGCGCGCCGCCTGCCGCCTGCGGGTGAGCGCCGGCGCCGTTGGGTGATTTATGCGGGCGAGATTGATAGCACCGCGGTGCCGGCCGAATGGCATGCCTGGCTGCATTATACGACCGATGCGCCGTTGCCCGACACCGGCCGCAAACCCTGGCAGAAAACCCATATCGCCAACCAAACCGGCACGGCGCAGAGTTATCGCCCGCCCGGCCATGATTACGCCGGCGGCACCCGCGCGGCATCGGGCGGCGATTACGAAGCCTGGACCCCCGACACCCCCGCCCAAGGCTAACCCGAATGGCCAAACACAACGCGGTGGAAATTGCCACCGGCGCCCTGGTGTTGCTGGGGGCGGCATCGTTTCTGGCCTTTGCGCTGGCCAATACCGGCACGCGTATTCGTGGTGGTTATGAACTGACCGCAAGTTTTGATCATGTTGATGGGTTGGCGAGCGGATCAGAAGTGCGCATCGCTGGGGTTAAAATAGGCAGCGTTGAGGCGATTACGCTGGATCACGATACGTTTCAGGCGCTGGTGAAGTTTACTGTCGCCGATGGTGTGGCGTTGACCACCGACAGTTCGGCATCGGTTGCCTCCGACGGGTTGCTGGGCGGCAAATATTTGGCGATCGAAACCGGCGGCGAGGATAAAAACCTTGGGCCAGGCGGACATATCACCATCACCCAGGGGTCGATGAACCTGGAGAGCCTGATTGGTAAATATATTTTTGGCTCGACCGGTAACGGACTGGGCGATGGTAAGGCGCCGGCGAAACCCGATGCGGCCAAAGATGCCGCGGGGGCTGGGCTGAAATGACCCAACCTGAGGTGATTTGGCGCGCCGCCAACGGTGCCCCTATCGCCTGCCGCGATAGCCTGCGCGTGCTGCACGATAACGCCGATGAACTGCGCGGCGTGATGCAGGATATGTTTGATGATGCGATCCTGATTGGCGTGACGGACGCCGACATGCGCGAGCATTTGCGCGCCATGGTGGCAGATTTGGTTAGCCCGAAACAATGAAGCGCATTTTTCTGGTGGTTATGCTGGCGGCACTTGCGCCGGCAGCACGAGCCGCAACCCAAATCACGCCGGTGCCGATGTCACCGCCCGATAGCTGGGTCGCGGTAAAATCGGGCACCGTGCGGGTGCTGAACAAAATCGATGCGCGGGTGACCAAAATCACCCTGGGCTTGGGCGAAACCAAAGTGGTGGAAGGTGCCAGTATTACCCTGGTTGCCTGTTTTGTGCGCCCGCCCGACCTGCCGATTGATAGCGCCGCCCATTTGCAGATTAAGGAACAGCGTGCCGATGCCACCCCGTTTGAGGGCTGGATGCTGCAAAACGAACCATCGATGACCGTTTACGAAGACCCCATTCATGATGTGCACCTGGAGGCCTGCCATTAGCGCGGGTGCCCGCAAAACAGCGCTGCTGGCACTGGCGCTGTGTGCGTTTCCTCTAAGCTTTGCCTGGGGCATGCAGATTTTTGAGCACCTGATCCCGTGCCCGCTGTGCCTGGTGGAACGCTGGCCTTACTATTTTGGCACGGCACTGGCTGCGCTGGCGTTGGCCCTGCCGGGCCGAGCCGCGCGTGCCGTGCTGTGGTTGGTTACCGCTTGTTTGCTGGTATCGGTGGGGTTGGCGGCTGTTCATGCCGGCGTTGAATTTCACTGGTGGAAAAGCCCGCTGGCGGCGTGCAATGCGCCAAACCTGACTGGCTTGTCGTTGGCTGAACGCCTGGCCGCCATGCCGGCGGTGCCGCAGCGCCCGTGCGAAGACCCTGATTATCCGTTACCCTTTTTGCCGATCAGCTTTGTGCAGCTCGGCCTGCTTTACGCAATCTCGGCCGCCACCATGTTGTTATTCGTGCAACTGCGCGATGCGCGACGGAGATTTGAATGACTCTGCCAGGCGATACACTAGAAACTGACCGCATTGCTGCGATGATCCGGGTTGATCATGCGGGTGAATACGGCGCCAAACGTATTTATCAGGGCCAGCTTGCGGTGCTTGGCCGTGGAGAGCACGGCGATGTGCTGCGCCATATGCAGGCGCAGGAAGAGGCGCATTTACAAAAATTCACGCATTTGATCGCCGAGCGCCGGGTGCGTCCCACGGCTTTGTTGCCGTTTTGGCATGTTGCTGGTTTTGCGCTGGGGGCGGCAACGGCGGCAATGGGGCCCAAGGCTGCCATGGCCTGCACCGTTGCGGTGGAAGAGGCGATCGACGACCATTACCGCGCCCAGAGTGATAGCTTGGGTGAGCCCGAAGCCGATTTACGCGACACCATCGACGGTTTTCGCGCCGAGGAGCTGGAACATCGCGAAATCGCGCTGGATCGTGGCGCTGAACAGGCCCCCGCCTACCGCCTGCTGCGCGCCGTGATAAAAGCCGGGTGTCGCACGGCAATCGCCATCAGCGAACGCATCTAACCTCGGGTGTGCTGCGGGCAGGGGGGCAATCAAGCCCCCCTGCCAATCATCAGAAATGATATGCCAGCTCCACGCCATAAAACGCCGGGTTATTTTCCGGCCGCACATACGGTGTTTGCAACGTGTCTGCGGTAATGCGGTTAATGCCACTGACATAGCGGTTATCAAACAGATTTTCGACGTATGCGGCAGCTTCGTAATGGCCAGACGCACTCAGCCAGGTTAGCCGCATATCACTCAGGTTACGTTCGCCTTCGTAGCCTGGCAGTTTGCCTAAATTGACCAGTTGCGCATTCAGCACATCCTGCTGGATGCTATTGGTGTTCCGCCGTTGGGCGGTGGTAAAGCTGTGGGTTGCGTGCAACCGCAGCGATCCACGATCAGCCATATCCCAGCTGTAATCAGCACTGACTGCCAGACGCAACTCTGGCTCGCCCGTGGGTTGGCCAGCTAGGTCGTAGCCGTTGATTAAACGCTTGGTCCAGGTGGTGTCGATAAAACCTGCCACCATGCCCAGCACAAGATCGGGCACCGGTGTACCGTGCAATTCAAAATCGATACCTTTACCTTCGGAATCACCCACTTGCACGAGATATTGCGGCACAAGCGAACCTGGCACTTTCGCCAGGGTTAGGGATTGTTGATTGGCGTAGGTGTAGTAAAAACCAGTAATATTGGCCCGCAGACGATGGTCGAGCCAATCAGATTTCACGCCAATTTCGTAGCTGTCTACGGTTTCGGGTTGAAACGTGGAATTGGGCTGCACGCTGTTAAAGCCACCGGCAATGTAGCCGTAGGATGCGGAGGCATAGACCATGGCGTCGCGGGCAAAATGGTAATCGGCTACAAAGCGCGGGCTTGCATTGGTGGACGATAACTGGCGGTTGATTGGGGTGCCTTGGGGCACCGGGTAGGTGTTAAAAATTGCATTGCCATTATTAACTAAATTCAAAAGATACTGTGCAGTAGTAGAAACAATCGCCGGTGCCCCCAGCACCACACCGGGTGGTGAATTCCACTGGAAATCTTTGTCGTCGCCGGTGATGCGCAAACCGGTGGTCAGGTTGATTGTGGGTGTTAGCGCATAGGTTGCGTCGCCAAACACCGACCATGCCTTGTTTTGCCCCAAATTCCGCATCTGTTCCTGGTAGGGCAGGCCGGAGAGATTATACCCGGTCTCGCCGCCCACAATTTCAAACAGCGGCGCGCCAAAGGCCACATCGGCGCTGTCGGTCAGGGTTGTTGCAATACTCGCTTGTTTCGCGCGTTCCTGAAAATAGCTCGCCCCCGCTGTATAAGTCAGATCACGCCACACCCCGTTGGCGCGAAATTCCTGATAATAACTGTGGTTGGTTTCACGGTTTTCGGTATCAAAATACCGGTCCGTTATTATTGATCCGGTTTCGCTCTCGCGATTGCTGGTGTGAAACGCTTTGAATGCGCTGAGCGACGTGAGCGAAAACCCATCAAACTGGTGTTTGGCGGTGAGCGTAAGCCCATCCAACGTGCGCGATTCACGCCCGCCAATTACCCGGCTATACACACCGTTAAACGGATCGCCGCCATTGGGCGTGTATGGCCCGACGCCCAGTGCGGTGGGGGCTGCCACATTGGTATTATCGTGATCCCAGGACAAAAGAATATCGTTATCGGTGCCTGGCTTCCAGCGTGCCGCAAGCCGGGTCGAATTATTATGCTCGTTGTTTAGCGATGCGCCATTGTAATTGGTCAGCCAGCCATTGCGACGGTTGATTACCCCATCCATGCGCACCGAAAAGTTATCGGTGACCGGCACGTTAAGCACTAACGAGCCTTCCTGCTTATCGTAATTGCCGATTTTGTAATCGATCGTGCCCTCGAATTTGTCGGTCGGTTTTTTGGTGATAATGGCAATGGCACCGGCCGCGGTGTTGCGGCCGAACAGCGTGCCCTGTGGGCCTTTCAGCACTTCCACCCGTTCCAGATCGTTGAAAAAGATCAGCGCCTCGCCCGACCGGGCCGAGTACACGCCATCGACATACAAGCCAACCGAAGGATCGGTGCCGACGCCAAAATCGCTGGTGGCGACGCCGCGAATATTATAATTCGGCTGCGTTGTGCTGCTGTGATCAACGCTCAAACCAGGGGTGAATTGCTGCAAATCCGCGACTGTTTGCGCGCCGACCTGGCGGATAAAATCGGCATTGAACGCGTTAATCGATATCGGCACGCGCTGTAGCTTTTGCGCCCGCGATTGCGCGGTGACCACGATATCTTCAACGCCAGATTTGTGTGTGCGCACGGTGGCGGTAGTTGTAGTGTCGGCCGCCGGTGGTGCAGCAGGTGATGCAACCGATGGTGTTTGGGCCAAAGCTGGTGCTGCCAGCGCCACCACACTTGCGCACGCCAACAGGTAAATTCGCCGTTTCGGCATAGTATTTTCTCCCCCATGCACAGGCTATCCCCATAGCGCGTGACTAACATCCCCAAGAACTTATCCCGAACCCCAAATTGGTGGGGCCAATACAAGGCCGTATTATTCCGCTTGGCAAGCGCCAGGCAAACCGGCAATCCAGGCGCGTATCAGCGCCACCCCTTCTTCATGCACCAAATTGCGCCCCAGTTCTGGCATGCGCACGCCTGGCCGCGTTGCCGCCAGGCGGTAGGCCAAAATACTGTCATCAGGCCGGCCCGGAACAATATCGAAATTATGATCGCCGGTGCCTGGCCCGGCCGCCACCGGCGGTTTGCAAAAGCCCAGGCGCAACGGCTCGGTGACGTTCGCATCCAGATGCAGCCCGGTGGTGCGCGCAAGGCCCATCGCCGAATGGCAATGGCTGCAATTGATATCCAAGTAAGCCCGTGCCCGCGCATCAACGCTGGCGGTGGTATCGTAAAATCGTGCATTGCGGGGTGCTGCATCGGGTGCCGGTGCGCCACGCAGCCAGCCGATACGGGTTAAATACGCCAGCTGGTTTTCGCGGCCGGTGGTGTAGGCAAAATCATGGTTGAGATGCCGCGCCTTTGGCCCGATGGGCGACAACGCGCGGCTGGCGTGATTGGGCGTGTGGCAACTGGCGCATTGGTTAGCGTTAGGCACCGCATAGACAAACTTGGTCACCCGGCCGTCGTCGCGGGTGAGCTCCAAATCCGCGCGCGCGCCAACGCGGGCGAGGGTTGCCTCGGTTTGATCGGCATTCCACACATAGGGCAACGCCACCCAGCCGCTGGCACGCCGCACTAGCACGCGGGTTTCCACCAATCGAATGGTTGAAAGTTCTAGCCCATCGGCACCGCTTTGCAGCAACGCACCCAGGGCAGGGCGCACGGCGGCCGACCCAGCCGGCTGGCCTGCCACGCGCGGGTAATAAAACGTTTTGCTGATAATGGTGCCAACCGGGAAATCGAAGGTTTGCGTTGCATCATAGGTTGCACTGGTGCCGGCCGGCAGCCAGATGGTGCGTAGCTTGCCGGCGTAATCGGAAAATAGTGCGGTTGCCAGATCGTAAGGCACGACCCCGGCGCCCAGAGCCAAGTGCTGGCCGTGGGCGGCAACTACCCCCCAATCGCTTAAATTGGCCGGGTTGCTATTGGCAAAATAATGCGGTGCCAGCGGGGCACGGGTAAACGCCCGCGCCCCCAGTACACCTAGTGTACCCAGGCAAATCGCCGCAATCGTTGCGAGCAGCGACCGCCTCACGATTTGGCAGCACCGGAGGTTGCCGGTGTGTCGGCCAATGGGCCGGTCAAGGTGATCGGCGCCATTTTTTCCAGATTGCAGGCAAACGCCGCCGTATCCACTTTTGCACCCTTAAAGTCGTTCGGGCCATCGGCGTTCAACACGTCAGATGGCGCATTATCGACGCAAATGGCGCTATCGGCGGGTAATTTGCCATCCACAAGTTTTTTCGGATTGGCAAAACCATCCCAGATCACATCGGGGAAATGCCCGGTCAGGCCAAACAGCGCCAGCTTCGCCGCCTTTAGTTTTAGCGTATCCGGCGCATCGCCACCGCCCTTAAAGTGGTTGCCATAGATATAAATGGCTTCCGGGTAAGGATCGTAGGCCTCGGCCACGCCAGTTTTGGTCATGAAACCGGTGGAAAAATACGATGCAATGATCACATTGCCGGTGGCGTTATCGGCAATATCGTTATCAAAAATCTCAACCTTTTTATTGGCATTCACAATTACCCCGGTGCCGGCCGGCACCGAGCTGACTGCGGTGCCCTTGGCGCCAAAATTGGGCGTATTGTTGGCGTACGCGTGGTTGTGAAACACCCGGGTGGAATGGCCCGGCACCGGGAGGTTGGGCATGTTAAACACCAAAATGCCGCCGGTGTTTTTGGTCGCTTCGTTATCGTAGATATCAGCGAAGCTTGAATTTTCGATCTCGATGCCGGCAACATTTTCGATCGCATGGTTGCGCCGCACCACAATGTTTTGCGATTGCCCGACGTAAATGCCGGCGTCAGACGCGCCGCGCACATAACAATCTTCTACCAGCAGGTTTTTGGTTTGCACCGGGTATAACCCATACGCACCGTTGGATGTGGCCGGCCCATTGGTCCATTCCGCGCGCACCCGGCGGATGATAATGTTTTGGCCCTCGTTTACCTTCAGCGCATCGCCCTTGCTGTTTTGCAGTGCAATATCTTCAATGGTGAAATTGCTGGCGTGCACCGCAAACCCTTCAGACCCGTTGATCTGATTGGTAAAATCCAGCACGGTTTTATCCATGCCCTCGCCACGTACCGTCACGCCATCAACGTTTAGGCTGATCGAGCTATCTAAATGGTACACCCCGGCCGGGATAGTAATCACGTCACCCGGCTTGGCATCCAGCAGCTTTTGCAAAATCACCGTCTGCCCGCTGGTGTCGGCGGGTGCCGCGGCCTGCTGTTTGGGCTTGTCGCAGCCGGCCAGCATCGCCGCCAAGCTGACACTTGCCAATAATCCCGTGAGACATCCCGTGGTCACGCGCATCACCATACCCCTCCCCTTTTGGCACCACGAACGAGCACCTTGCAAAAATGCTAGCTGCTACGGTGCCGGGCTGCAAGTCAGAATGGAATCAGTTTCAGGTTTCGGTTTGGGCTAGCTCCGTCTATGATCATGCTATGCTCGACGACCATCCAACACTAACGTACAACGCCCCCGGAAATATGGCTCCCACCCCGACCCCCGCCCCCGCCCCCGCCTCTGGTCCCACCTTGGGCCACACGCTCGCCAGCCGCGCCATGCCGCGCCAGCGCCGCGCTATCGAACGGCGCCAGGCGATTCTCGATGCCACCCTCGCCATCCTGGCAACCGATGGGCTGGCAGCGATCTCAACCTCGGTCATCGCTGCCCGCGCCGGCGTGCCGGTGGCCTCGGTTTATGCCTATTTTCCCAATAAATTCGCCATTGTCGCCGAACTCGCCCGGCAGACTTTTGCCCAAGGCGACGCAGCGCTGGACCATATTCTCGGCCAGGCCGGCACCGGCGTAAAACTTTCCGCCATTATCGACCAGGCCATAGCCGCCGTGCTCAACGGCTACCGAGAAGTGCCCGGCCGCCGCCATTTGTTCAGCGCCATCCGCAACAACGAACTGCTCGACGCCGTGCAGGTCGAATCGGAAACCCGCATGATCGCCGTCACCACCAGCATCATCACCCGCCTGCGCCCCGATGCCCCCGCCCGCCACATCGCCGCCATCGCCGCCACCGCCGTGCGCGCCTTCACCGTGCTGCAGCACCACGCCGTCAGCTGCGACGACGATGCGCAGTTACCCCTGCTGGTTGCCGAATGGCGCCAACTGCTGCTGGCCTATTTGCAGCCCTATTTGCCGGGGCTGTAGGGGCCAGGGTAAGGCTAAGACTCTTTTTTTTCTGAAGAAAAAGGAGCAAAAAGACTTTTATTACGCTGGGACTGGGGCTGCGATGCCACCGCGAATCCCGGCCCGACATATAAAAAGTCTTTTGCTTCTTTTCTTGTAACTGCCCAGGTAGGGGTGAGAACGCTAACTGCCTCAAAAAACTCAACTCTCGGCGCGCAGGCCATTACGTTACCGACGCAAACTGTCCCTTTTTCGGCAGTTTGCGTATCGAAACCAGACCTAAACCCGAAGTCGCCATAAATGTTTTCAATGGGTTGTGTAGCTTCGACCCTACCTGGGCAGTTACCTTTTCTTCAGAAAAGAAGGGTCTTGCCGTTACCTTGCCTAGCCCGGCGTTTTGCCCATACCATCACGGTGTTTTCCTGGGAGTAAACACGGCCATGCAGGTTGAGATGCTGATTGGCGATCGTTTCGTCGCGGGTGAGGGGGAGGTTGAGCGGATTGTCGACCCCCGCACGGGGGCTGCGGTGATTGATTTACCGCAAGCATCGGCGGCGCAGTTGGATCAGGCGGTGGTGGCGGCGCGGGCGGCGTTTGAAACTTTTGGCCGTGCCCCGCCGGTGGAGCGGGCCGGTTATCTGCTGAAGCTGGCCGATGCGGTGGAGGCAAATGCGGAGAGTTTAGCGGCGCTGGAGCACGCCAATACGGGTAAGCCACTGCATGCGGTGTTGCGTGATGAAATTCCCGCCATTGCTGATGTGTTCCGCTTTTTTGCCGGTGCTACGCGCACTATGCCGGGCTTGGCGGCCGGAGAATACATGGCCGGCTACACCAGCATGTTGCGGCGCGACCCGGTGGGAGTAGTGGGATCGATCGCGCCATGGAATTACCCGTTGATGATGGCGGCGTGGAAGATTGGCCCGGCGTTGGCGGGTGGCAATACGGTGGTGATTAAGCCATCGGAAAATACGCCGCTGAGTTTGCTAGCTTTGGGGCCATTGCTTGCTGAAATTTTGCCGCCTGGGGTTGTGAACATTGTGCTTGGTCGCGGTGCGGTGGTGGGGCAGGGCATGATTGATCATGCTGGAATAGATATGATATCGCTGACTGGCGATATTGGTACTGGACGAAAAGTGATTGCCGCTGCGGCAAAATCGATTAAGCGCACGCATTTGGAACTGGGTGGCAAGGCGCCGGTGATTGTGTTTGACGATGCTGATATAGACAGCGTTGTTGAAGGGTTGCGGGCGTTCAGTTTTTATAATGCTGGGCAGGATTGCACGGCGGCTTGCCGGGTTTATGCTGGCGCCAAGATTTATGACCGGCTGGTGGCTGATCTTGCCGGTGCTGCCAGTTCCATTGTGTTTGACCGCGCGGAAGATAGTGAAAACGAAATTCCGCCGTTGATTTCAGCGCGGCAACGCGATCGGGTTAGCGGTTTTGTTGATCGTGCGGCGGCAGAAAAACACATTGAGGTTGTTGCTGGCGGGAAGGCGGGTGTTGGTGGTGGGTTTTTCTATGAGCCGACTGTGATTGCGGGTGCCCGCCAGGCCGATGAGATTGTGCAGCGGGAAGTGTTTGGCCCGGTTGTATCGGTTACCCGGTTTGATGATGTCGATCAGGCGATAGGCTGGGCGAACCAATCGGAATATGGGCTTGCATCATCTGTATGGTCGGGCAGTGTTGGGCGCGCGATGGAGGCGGCATCGCGTTTGCGTTACGGCTGCACCTGGGTGAACTGCCATTTTATGCTGGTGAGTGAAATGCCGCATGGTGGGCTGAAAAGCTCTGGCTACGGTAAGGATCTTTCTATGTTGTCGGTGGAGGATTATACGGTGGCCCGCCACGTTATGGTTAAACTCGGGTGAGCAAAGCGGCCCAGGATCTGCCGCCAGCGGTTATTCGGCTTGCTGGCATTCGAAAAACCTATGGCGCGGCGGTGGCGGTGGCATCGCTTGATCTTACCATTGCGCGCGGAACGTTTTTTACCTTGCTGGGTCCGTCTGGGTCGGGGAAAACCACAACTTTGCGGATGATCGCCGGCTTTGAATATCCTGATACTGGGGTGATTGAACTTAACGGCCAGGATGTATCCAGCCTGCCGCCCAACGCGCGCAATGTGAACACGGTGTTTCAGGATTACGCGCTGTTTCCGCACATGAGCGTGCTGGATAACGTCGCCTATGGGTTGATTGCCCGTAAAATTGACAAAGCCAGCGCCCTTAAGCGTGCCCAGGCAACGCTGGATCAGGTGCGTTTGGGCGACTTTGCCGCGCGCAAGCCGGGGCAATTATCCGGCGGCCAGCGCCAGCGTGTGGCGTTGGCGCGGGCCATTGTTAATCGGCCGCAAGTGTTGTTGCTTGATGAACCGCTTGGCGCGCTTGATCTAAAGCTGCGCCACCAGATGCAGATTGAGCTTAAGCAACTGCAAAGCGAGACCGGCATTACTTTTGTGTATGTCACCCACGATCAGGAAGAAGCCCTGACCATGAGTGACCGTGTGGCGGTGTTCAATGAAGGCCGCATTGTGCAACAGGGATCGCCGGCTGACATTTACGAACGCCCGGCGAACGCGTTTGTTGCGGGCTTTGTTGGCACGTCCACCTTGTTAGATTGGCACGGCGAAACTTTGATGCTGCGCCCGGAAAAGCTGCGCGTGGCAGGGCCAGGCACAGCCGCCTACCCCGGCGAAGTGGCGGTGCCGGGTATGGTAAAGACGGCTGCCTATTTTGGTTCGTTTACTCGCCTGACGATATGTTTGGAAAACGGGGCGACACTGATTGCCGCTTGGCCGCATGGCCACGCGGTGGATGCGGCCAACGCGCCGCAGGTTAATACGCCAGTGACGATCATTTGGCGCGACGATGACGCCTACCGGCTTGCCAAAACGGCATGACCGCAATTTTTTGGGGAGAGTGCACAATGCGTGGATTTGCATATATGTTACTGGCTAGCTGCATCGCCGTACCGGCCCTTGCTGGCACCATGAAAACCATCGGCAAGGGCGAAGGTGCGGTCAACATCGTCGCCTGGGAAGGCTACGCGCAAGATGACTGGGTAAAACCGTTTGAAGTGCAAACCGGCTGCAAGGTTAACCACAAATACGCTGGCAGTTCCGATGAAATGGTAGCCCTGATGCGCCAGGGCGGTGGCAGCCAATACGATCTGGTATCTGCATCGGGTGATGCAACGTTACGGCTGATTGCTGGCAAAAATGTGCAAGCGATTAATATGTCGCTTATCCCTGCCTACAAAGATTTTATCCCCCAGCTGCAATCGCCTGATTTTAACACGGTCAAGGGCGTGCATTATGGCGTTTCCTATGAATGGGGGCCCAATGTGCTGATGTGGAACACCGCCAAACTTAAAACCGCGCCCACCAGCTGGGCGGTGATCTACGATAAAGCACATGCCGGCCAGATCACTATCCCGGACAACGCCATTCAAATCGCCGATGCTGCCCTTTACCTATCCAAAAACGAACCTGCTCTGGGTATTAAAGACCCTTATGAGCTGACCCAGCCGCAAATGGATCGGGTTGAGGCGCTGCTTAAAGACCAAAAATCGCTGCTGAAAAAATACTGGGCACTGGCATCTGACGAAATCGATTTGTTTAAAAACGGCGATGCTATGGTGGGTGCCGCTTGGCCCTACATGACCAATTCGCTGAAAGATGCCAAAGTGCCGGTGGCCGACACGATTCCCAGCGAAGGTGCCACGGGTTGGGCCGATACCTGGATGGTATCCGCCAAGGCAGCCCACCCCAATTGCGCCTATCAGTGGATAAATTTTGTCACCACACCAAAAGTGCAAGCCCAGCAGGCGCTGTATTTTGGCGAATCGCCCGCCAACACCAAGGGCTGCGCCGAGATGGATAAGATCACCCCCGGCAGTTGTGCCAAATACCATGCCGATGCCCCGGCAAGCTATTTCGAACAGATCCATTTCTGGAAAACGCCGATGAAAGCTTGCGGCAACGGCCATAATGATTGTCTCGATTACAGCGCCTGGCAGCAGGTGTGGCAGCGCGTGAAAGGCTGATCGCGCAGATGGCATCAGCGGCAGAAAGGGTATTGTGGCGCCGGCCGCGCTTGGCCATTGCGGCGTTGGCAGCTCTTCCTGCCGCCTGGTTTCTGGGGTTTTATCTGGCGGCCTTGGCGGCACTGTTTGTGTCGTCATTCTGGTCGGTCGATCAGCTTTCGGGCGAGTTACTGCCCGGCTGGTCGCTGGATAATTTTCGCACGCTGCTCACCGAACCAACCTACCGCATCGTTGCCCAGCGCACCTTGTTTCTTTCGGCGGCGGTTACCATCACCGATGCGCTGCTCGCTTGGCCTTTTGCCTACTACATGGCACGTGCTGCCAGCCCACGCGGCCGTGCGGCGCTAATGGCGGCGGTTATGCTGCCATTGTGGTCTAGCTATCTTGCCCGCGTTTACGCCTGGCGCCTGATATTGTCGCATGACGGCGCGCTCAACTGGGCGCTGCATCTGGTGGGGCTGCCATCACAGAGTTTTGCTTATACTAACTGGGCGATGTGGGTGGTGTTTTCCTATCTGTGGCTGCCCTTTATGATCTTGCCGGTCTATGCGGCCATGGAACGTATCCCGCAATCTTTGCTGGAAGCATCAGATGACCTCGGCGCCGGCAGCTTTATGACGATACGCCGTATTGTTGTGCCAATGGTGCTGCCCGGTCTTGTTGCTGGTTCCATCTTCACTTTTTCGCTTACGTTGGGCGATTTCATCACCCCCATGCTGGTGGGCGGCCCTAGCTCAGATTTTATTGGGAACGTTGTTTATACCAGTGTCGGGGTTGCCAATAACGTGCCGTTTGCTGCCGCCTACGCGGTGTTGCCGCTACTAGTTATGGCGTTCTACTTGATGATCGCACGCCGCACCGGCGCGTTTGAGGCACTATGAGCCGCGCCATCACAACCGCCCGGCCGGGTAAAGCGATGGCGACCGCTGCCCTTACCATTGCGGCTGGTGCTGTGTTGCTGTTCCTGGTTATACCCATCGCCATCATCCTGGCGTACGCGTTCTCCGCCTCTCCCGTGCAAAGCTGGCCAATTCCCGCCTTCACGCTGCACTGGTTCACCGATACTTTCGCCGATGAAGAGATCCGTGCAGCATTCGTTCTATCAGTACAGGTCGCTGCCCTTTCCACTGTGATCTCGCTCGTGCTTGGCACACTGGCCGCTTTCGCTGTCAGCCGGATGCAATCCGCCGCCCGTGAGGCGGTTTCCTTCGTGCTTATTCTGCCCATTGCGTTGCCAGGTATCCTCACCGGTATGGCGCTAAACGCTTATTTTGTGGCGATCAACATGCCACTAAATTTCACCACAATTGTCATTGGCCACGCCACTTTCTGCATCGTTATTGTTTACAACAATGTCCTTGCCCGGTTGCGCCGCCTGCCCCGCAGCCTTGCCGAAGCCTCCGCCGATCTAGGGGCCAGCCCGGCCATGACTTTTCGCCGCGTATTGCTGCCCATGCTTGCCAGTGCCATCGGCGCCGGCGGGCTGCTGGCCTTCGCACTCTCGTTTGATGAAGTCATTGTCACCACCTTTACCGCCGGCGTGCAAACCACACTACCCCTATGGATCCTCGGCGCCATTCGCCTCGGGCAACGGCTGCCAGAAGTGAATGTGGTGGTTTTCTGCGTTATTGTTATGACGCTTATTCCCGTATTTCTGGCGCAGCGGCTTATGGGAGATTCGGGGAGTTTGCATAAATAGAAGCAGGAACTTTCTTTTTCTGAAGAAAAAGAAACAAAAAAACTTTTACTAATTGGGTTCGGAATTCGCGGTGGCAGGGAAGCCCCAGGCCCAGCATAATAAAAGTCTTTTGCTTCTTTTCTTCAGAAAAGAAGGTTCTTCACCTTACCTTTTTCTAAAACTTCAAAGCACTACCAAGCCAAGTGCTGTGGGTGGCAAGCGCCGGGACAACCTGTGTTTGCAGCGCCAGGCGTGCGATAGCGGCAAGCCTATCGGGTGCGCGGCCGAGTTCTCTGGCGCGAGCGATGAGGGTTAGCGTGCGGGTGAGGGTTGGTGTGGTTAGGCGGTGGATATCCACGGCGGCGAGGGGCACGCCGGATTCGTATAGGCACAGGGGTGTGGTGATGGCAAAGCCTAAGCCGCGCGCGACAGAGTCTGTCAGGCCCAGCGGTGTTTCGAATTCAAGTGTGCGGGCGGGTTCTAGGCGCAGGCGGCGCAGGTGGCGTTCTATTTCTATGCCAGTGCGGCTGCGGCTGGCATAGCGCAGCATGGGCAGGCGGGCGGAAATTTCGGCCAGTGTAACTGGGCCGGTGTGTTTTGGGCAGATGAATACGTAGGGTTCGCGGCAAATCGGCAGGCGCACCACGGCGGCGAGATCGGCTTGTTCATCGGCGCCTAAAAACACATCTAGGCGGCGGGTGAGCAGGGCGCTGGCATGGTCATCGGTTAGGCCGGCGCGGAAGGTGGCGTGGTCAGCGAGCTGGCCAATTTCGGCTGCCAGCGCGCCGGTGACCGCGCGCGAGAGGCTATCCACCAGGCCAATGCGCAGGGTTGCCACCCGGCCATCGCGGGTTTGGCGCATGAGTGGTGCGATTTGGCGGGCATCATCCAGCAGGGCACGGGCGCGTTCGAACAGCACCAGCCCGGCGGCTGTGGGGCCTAGCGGGCGGGTGCGGCGGTCTAGCAGGGTAAGCCCGCTTTTACTTTCCATATCGGCGATTGTTTGCGAAACAGCAGGCTGGGTAAGGCCCAGGGCGCGGGCGGCGGCCGACATGGTTCCGCTATCGCAGACGGCCAGAAACACTTCAAGGCCACGCAGATCAAACGGTAAGGGCAGGGGGGTGGGTGTTTCCATAACAAAATCTTATAGTGCAACTGCCGGTCATAGCGAGCTAGTAATAGGCTTATGGCGAAATCACCGCAATCTGGCACTGACCGCTATTCCATTTTTACCGTACTGCGCGAAGCTTTGCGCGGCCACACCGGTTGGCGCCCGGCTTGGCGCGAGGCTACACCCAAGCCGCGTTATGACGTGATCATTGTTGGCGGCGGCGGCCATGGCCTGGCCACCGCCTATTATCTGGCCCGCCGCCACGGCATTACCAATGTGGCGGTGGTGGAAAAGGGCTGGCTTGGCTCGGGCAACATCGGCCGCAATACCACCATTATCCGCTCTAACTACATGCTGCCGGGCAATGAGCCGTTTTACGAACATAGCATGAAGCTGTGGGAAGGGTTGGAACAGGATATCAATTATAACGCGATGGTGAGCCAGCGTGGCATTATCAATTTGTGCCATTCTGATGCGCAGCGCGATGCGTACGCGCGCCGCGGTAATGCCATGCGGCTGCATGGGGTAGATTCTGTTTTGCTTGATGCGGCTGGGGTAAAGCTGCATTTGCCGATGCTGGATTTCACTAACGCGCGGTTTCCTATTGTGGGTGGGCTGATGCAGCCGCGCGCCGGCACGGTGCGCCACGATGCGGTAGCCTGGGGCTATGCGCGCGCCGCCGACAGGCTAGGCGTGGATATCATTCAAAACTGTGAAGTCACCGGCATTCGCCGTGAAGCCGGCCGTGTTGTGGGTTTGGAAACCGCACGCGGGTTTATTGGCGCCAATCGTGTCGGGCTGGCGTGCGCCGGCCATTCATCGCGGGTGGCGGAAATGGCAGATTTGCGGTTGCCAATTGAAAGCCACGCGCTGCAGGCGTTTGTGACAGAAGGTATTAAACCGTTCATTGATACCGTGGTAACTTTTGGTGCGGGGCATTTTTACATCAGCCAGTCAGACAAAGGTGGCTTGGTGTTTGGCGGCGATATAGATGGTTATAACTCATACGCGCAGCGGGGTAATTTGCCAACCGTGGAAGACGTTTGTGAAGGCGGCATGGCATTGATGCCGCAAATCGGCCGCCTGCGTCTGTTGCGCAGTTGGGGTGGCATTATGGATATGTCGATGGATGGAAGCCCGATCATTGATCGCACACCGGTGGATGGCTTGTTTCTTAACGCTGGCTGGTGCTACGGCGGGTTTAAGGCAACGCCGGCCTCGGGCGATTGTTTCGCGCACCTCATCGCGACCGGCCAACCGCACAAAGTCGCCACCGCTTTTCGCCTTGATCGCTTTGCCTCCGGCCGGGTAATCGACGAAAAAGGTATGGGCGCTCAGCCCAACCTGCATTGAGGGCACCACCATGCGTATAAACTGCCCCTGTTGCGGCGAACGCAGTTTGGAAGAATTCACCTATCTGGGTGATGCACGGAAAACGCGCCCGGCCGGCGATGCCGCCGCCGATGTATGGGTGGATTACGTCTATTTGCGTGAAAACCCCGGTGGCCGTCACAGCGAATTCTGGTATCATGGTAGCGGCTGCCAATCGTGGCTGGTGGTGGAACGCGATATGACCACACATGCGATCTTCGGGGTAAAATTTGCCCGCGATGCCGCCATTGCAGCCGTTGTCCACACATCATGACCCAGCTCTTTCGTGTCCCCAACGGCGGCCTTATAGACCGCGAAACCGCGGTGCAATTCGCCTTCGATGGTAAATCCTATCAAGGGTACGCCGGCGATACGCTGGCATCGGCCTTGCTCGCCAACGGTGTACGCCTGGTCGGCCGTTCGTTTAAATATCACCGCCCGCGCGGCATTTTGTCGGCTGGTGCCGAAGAACCCAACGCGTTGTGCGAATTGCGCGGCGGGGCCCGGCGCGAACCCAACACGCGCATGACCACGGCCGAAATTTTCGATGGCTTATGTGCCAATAGCCAAAATCGCTATCCGTCGCTAAATTTTGATTTGCTCGCGGTCATTAGCCTGGCGGGCCCAGTGTTTTCCGCTGGCTTCTACTACAAAACCTTCATGTGGCCAGCATCATTTTGGGAAAAACTTTACGAGCCGATGATCCGCCGTGCGGCGGGTTTGGGCCGTGCCGCGCCAGCGCCAGATCCTGATACTTACGAAAAAGCAACGGCATTCTGCGATGTGCTTGTGATCGGCGCGGGTGCTGCCGGTATTGCCGCTGCCCTTGCCGCGGCGCACACCGGTGCGCGGGTCATTCTGTGCGAAGAAGATTTTGTCGCTGGCGGCCGCCTGCATGCCGATCGCCGGCAGATCAACGGTTATGCCGCATCGCAATGGGCCGATACCGCGCTTGCAGATTTGTGCGCTTTGCCGAATGTTACTCTGATGGTACGAACTGCTGTTGTTGCGGTTTATGATGGTGGCACCTACGCTGCCCTGCAACGCGTTAGCGACCATCTCATTACTCCCTTGCCGCACCAGCCGCGCCAGCGGCTGTGGCGTATCGTTGCCAAACACACCGTGCTTGCAGCAGGCGCAATTGAACGTCCGCTAGTGTTTGGTGGCAACGATAAGCCGGGTGTTATGCTGGCGGGCAGCGTGCGCACCTACATCAATCGCTTCGCCGTGCGCCCTGGCACGCGCGCCGTGGTGTTCGCCAATAACGATGATGCGGCGCGAACCGTTGCCGATCTTGCTGAAAGTGGCATAACCGTTGTCGCCTTCATCGATCCGCGGCCAGCCGCATCAGAATTTCTGCGGGCATCGCTTGCCACAAGCCGGGTGCCGCTGATCACTGGCGTGGTTGATCACGCCAGCGGTTTTTCAAAACTTAGCGCTGTTCATGTGCGCACGGAAAATGGCAAACTCGAGACACTGTCATGCGACCTACTGGCCATGTCGGGTGGTTTTATGCCCAACATTCACCTTACCACGCATCTTGGCGGCAAGCCGGTGTGGCAGGGCGATGTAGCGGCATTTGTGCCTGGCACGCTGCCGCCAACCATGCTCGTGGCAGGGGCTGCCACTGGTGAAGGCGGGCTTGCTGCTGGTATCGCCCAAGGTGCCCGCGCCGGGGCTGATGCCGCGCACTCCGCCGGTTTCGTGCCCGTACAATTTCCCGCCGCCATAACCGTTCTGTGCACTGATGATGATGCGCTGGGCTTTGCGCCACTTTGGCATGTCGATGGCCGCGGCAAAGCTTTTATTGATTTTCAAAACGATGTCACGGCCACAGATGTGAAACTCGCGGCGGTCGAGGGTTTTCGGTCGGTTGAACATTTAAAACGCTACACAACCTTGGGCATGGCAACAGATCAGGGCAAAACGGCCAACGTCAATGGCCTCGCTCTGATGGCTGAAATTACTGAACGTACCATTGCCCAAACCGGCACCACGCGGTTCCGCCCGCCCTACGCACCGGTCGCCATCGGCGCACTCGCTGGGCACCATCGCGGCGCGCATTTTCGCGCAACCCGCCTTACCCCCACTCACGCGTGGGCGACAGGGCAGGGGGCCGTATTCACCGATGCCGGGCAATGGAAACGGGCCCAGTATTTCCCCGCTGCCGCTGAAACCGATTGGCTAGATGCCACCATCCGCGAAGTGCGCTCAGTGCGCGCAAGCGTTGGTATTTGCGATGTTACCACCTTGGGCAAAATCGATATTCAAGGTGCCGATGCCGCTGAATTTCTTGAACACGTTTATACCAATTCGTGGAAAAATCTTGCCATTGGCCGCGCCCGCTACGGGCTGATGCTGCGCGAAGATGGGTTTGTGCTTGATGATGGCACCACTGCGCGCCTGTCTGATGATCGCTATATCATGACCACCACCACGGCGAATGCAGCACGGGTGTTTCAGCACCTCGAATTCTGCCGTCAGGTGCTGTGGTCTGGCTACGATGTGCACCTTATTTCGGCAACCGAGGCGTGGGCCCAAATCGCCGTAGCCGGCCCCCGCGCGCGCGAGGTTCTGCGCAAACTGATAGACCCAGCATACGACATTTCCAACGAGGCGTTCCCCTATATGGCGGCAGGGGAGGTAACTTTGTGTGGCGGCGTGATGGGGCGGCTGTTCCGCCTTTCATTTTCGGGGGAGCTGGCCTACGAAATCGCCGTGCCCGCCCGCTTTGGCCAAGCCCTGGCGGAGGCCCTCATGGCCGCTGGCGATGAATTTTCCATTACCCCATACGGGCTAGAAGCGCTGGCCGTTATGCGCATCGAAAAGGGCCATGCGGCCGGTGCGGAGCTTAACGGCACCACCACCGCGCATGATCTGGGTCTTGCCAAGTTGCTGTCGCGTAAAAAGGATTTTGTTGGCCGTGTTATGGCAGAGCGGCCCGCCCTAACGGACGCCGCCCGCCCTGGACTGGTCGGGTTTCGCCCGCTCGATACAACCGCGCGGGTGCGCGGCGGGGCGCAATTTCTGCCGCCCACGGCCGATGCCACCGCTGCCAATGCGCAGGGCCACGTTACATCGGCGGCATTCTCCCCGCATCTTGGCCAATGGATCGGCCTCGGCCTGCTCACCAATGGCGCCACCCGCCACGGCGAAGTTTTACGCGCCTACGATCCGGTGCGTGGCAACGATACCCAGGTCGAAATTGTGCCGCCCGTGTTCTACGACGTCCAAGGAACCCGCCTGCATGGCTAACCCGCAATCCGCACCCAGCCTGGCCGCCGTATCCGCCGTGGCCGCGCTTACGGCACCCGCACCACATGGCAACATCGGCGTCGCTATCAGCGAAATTGTCCCGTCTATCGTAAGCCTCGCCGCCCGTGCGGGCCACCAGGCAGACCTTGCCGCAGCTATTGCAGCCAGCGCCGGCGCCACCCTGCCGCCGCCTGGCCACATTAGCCACAGTGCTGATCTTAGCTTTTTGGGTGTCGCCCCTGGCCGCTGGTTTGTGATCGCACCGCCCGCGCCGCCGGCATTGCTGGAATTCACGCTGCGCCAGGCGCTGGGCGCGTACGCCACATTGACCGACCAAACCGATGGCCGCGCCGTGCTGCGCATCAATGGCCCTGCCGCCGTGGCAACCCTTGCCAAGCTGGTACCGCTCGATTTGCATCCCAGTGTCTTTGGTGCTGGCCGGGTTGCTCAAACCATTGCCAGCCACATCAACATCATGATCTGGCGCAACGGCGCCGGGCAAAGTTTCGATATCGCAGTGTTTCGTGGTTTTGCGTTAAGCTTTGCCGAAAGCCTTATCGCATCTGCAGCCGAATTTGGCGTAAGCTTCACCCCAAATCTTGAAGGACCCGCGCCGTGACCGAATCCGCCAAATCGCTTGCGTCAAAATTCACCGCTGCCACCATTCCCGCCGGCACCGAACAGCCAGCCAAAACCCGGCTGATTCTCACACTATCCTGCCCTAATCGCCCCGGCATTGTGGCAGCTGTCAGCACCTTGATCAGCGAATTGGGCGGCGATATCCGCGAAGCCCAGCAATTCGACGATCCCGAAACCGGCCGCTTTTTTATGCGCACAGTGCTCGATATCGCAACCGCCAACGCAGAACGGTTACAGGAAAAATTCGCCACTATCGCTGCCCATTTTACCATGAGTTGGAAAGTGTCCGACCTGGTCAAACCCAAACGCGTGCTACTGCTGGTATCCAAATTTGATCATTGCTTGGTTGATCTTCTGTACCGCTGGGGCATTGGCGAATTGCCGATGGTGCCGGTCGGTATTGTTTCCAACCACCCACGCGAGGCCTACGGCAACGCAAATTTTTATGGCATTCCGTTCCAGTATTTGCCGGTCGATAAATCCACTAAAATGGAACAAGAGGCCGCCATCTGGCAGGCTGTTAAAGACAGCAATGCCGATCTTGTAGTGCTGGCGCGCTATATGCAGGTGCTGTCAGATGGTCTCTCCGCCAAGCTCAGCGGCCGCTGCATTAACATTCACCATAGTTTTTTGCCTGGCTTTAAGGGCGCCAAACCGTATCACCAGGCCCATTCACGCGGGGTTAAGCTCATGGGGGCCACCGCCCATTACGTGACATCAGACCTCGATGAAGGCCCGATCATCGAACAAGATGTAGAGCGCATAAGCCATAACGACACCCCCGATGATCTGGTGCGCAAAGGCCGCGATATCGAACGCCGTGTGCTGGCCCGCGCGGTGCGCTATCATCTCGCCGATCGCGTGTTGATCAACGGCCACAAAACTGTGGTATTCGGTGAATAAACGGTGCCGCGTCGCGCCCTGCCGGAGTGTTCGCTATGACCCAGATACCAGATCTGCAACCCAAAAGCACCGCAACCATTATCGATGGCAAGGCGGCGGCGCAAAAATTGGTTGGTAGCATCGCCAGCGCCACCGCTGGCCTTATCGCGAGCACCGGCATCACCCCAGGTTTGGCCGTGGTGCTGGTGGGCGATGATCCGGCAAGCCAAGTTTATGTACGCAACAAACATCGCACAACTTTGGCCGCCGGCATGAACTCTTTCGAACATCGCCTGCCGGCAAGCACCGCCCAGCACAGTTTGCTCGCCTTAATCGATACTTTAAACGCTGACCCCGCCGTGCACGGAATTTTGGTGCAACTGCCGCTTCCCGCAACCATCAACACCGCCGCAATAGTGGCAGCAATCAATCCCGATAAAGATGTCGATGGTCTTCACGTGGTCAATGCTGGCCGTCTGGCCTTGGGCCTACCCGGCATGGTGCCCTGCACGCCTCTGGGCTGCATCATCGTTTTACGCGAAACCCTGGGCACACTCAGCGGCCTTCATGCGGTGGTGATTGGCCGCTCGCATCTGGTTGGCAAACCGGTGGCACAGTTGCTGCTGGCGCAAGATTGCACCGTGACCATCGCCCATTCACGCAGCCGCGATTTGCCTACGATCTGCCGCAGCGCCGATATTCTGGTTGCGGCTGTCGGACGGCCGAACATGGTGCAGGGCGATTGGATAAAACCGGGTGCAACGGTCATTGATGTTGGCATCAACCGCGTTGCCATGCCCGATGGTAAATCGCGCTTGGTGGGGGATGTGAATTATGCCCAGGCGCTAGGCGTTGCCGGCGCCATTACCCCGGTGCCAGGCGGGGTTGGCCCCATGACCATCGCCTGCCTGCTGCGCAATACGCTCACTGCTGCGCGTTACGCTGCAGGCATTGCGGATAGCCCGCTCTAGCGGCCGTTATTTTACCGTAACACTCAGGTTAAAGCCGGCCACCGGTTCACGCAGATAATCCACCGTTTCGTTGTGGCTGGACCCCAACGCATAGCCATCGGTTTCGGCCAGCCGCTTTTCGTGGAAAAAATGCGGGTCAAGCCGCGCCGAGCGTTCCCCCGGTATAGGCGCCGCCGGCCCCAGCATATCGGGGTCGGGCACCGGTGCGGGTGCGAAAAGCGGGGCTTGGGATACGATTTGCGCCCCGGCATGCGGCGCAGCGGACGCCCCATTGCTAGGCCCCGCGGCACAGGCCGGCATCGTTGCCGCCGCCAAAACCGCCGCCAAAGCTAAATATCTAGCAACCATGCCAGCATATTGGGCACTGCCGCCGGGCCGTAGCAAGCCAAATCGGCAAAACGCTGCCCAATTATGCAAAAATGTGTCACCAAATTTAACTGCGCGTCCTGTGGTGCCCCCCGATTAGCCGGGAAAAATCGTGCCGCTCAGCGCGTCAAGCGCCTGAATCCCCGGCAGCACTTTGCCCTCCAGCCACTCCAAAAACGCACCGCCCGCGGTTGAAACGTAACTCATGTCGTCCATCACGCCGGCCGCCTTCAGGGCCGCCACCGTATCGCCGCCACCCGCCACACTGCGCAAATGCCCGGCCTTTGTCAGCCTGGCCACCGCATGGGCAAGCTGCACGGTCGCTGCATCAAACGGCTTGGTTTCAAACGCCCCCAGCGGTCCGTTCCACACCAGCGTGCGCAAGCCCGGCAACGCCGCAATCACCGCCGCCACACTGGCCGGCCCAACGTCCAAAATCATTGCGTTATTAGGCACGGCATCAATATCCACCACGTGGGTTGCCGCATGTTCACGAAACTCAGTGGCGGTTACCGCATCAATCGGCAGCATAATCTGGCAGCCACAGGCTTTGGCGCGCGCCAAAATATCGCGCGCGATATCGTGCATGTCGGCTTCTTGTAACGATTTACCAACCGCCACACCCTGGGCCGCCAAAAACGTATTGGCCATCGCACCACCAATCACCAGCACATCCACGCGGCCGACCAAATTACCCAGCAATTCCAGCTTGGTGGACACTTTCGCACCGCCCACAATGGCGCCCACTGGGCGATCCGGGTTATCCAACGCCGCCGTCAGGGCCTCCAACTCCGCCTGCATCAACCGCCCCGCCAGCGACGGCAGCAATCGGGCAACCCCTTCGGTGCTGGCATGCGCCCGGTGCGCAGTGGAAAACGCATCATTAACATAAATATCAGCAAGCTTGGCCAAGGCCGCTGCCATCTCGGGGTCGTTCGCTTCTTCGCCCTGATGAAACCTGGTGTTTTCCAGCACCAGAATTTGGCCCGGCTCTAACGCCGCCACCGCCGCCTCGGCAATGGCACCCACGCAATCATCGGCGAAAAACACGTCGCGCTGCAACACATCGCGCAGCGCCGCCGAAACCGGGCGCAGCGATAAAGCCGGCACCACCCGGCCACACGGCCGGTCGAAATGGCTTACCACAATCACCCGGGCGCCACGCTCGGCCAATTCCCGAATGGTCGGCGATAAGCGCTCCAACCGCGTCACATCGCTAATCGCCCCATCACGCACCGGCACGTTAAGATCTGCGCGCAACAGAACGCGCAAATTTTTAACGTCAACATCATCGAGCGTGCGAAAATTGGCCATGGTTAGGCTCCGGGTGGGGTCGGCAAAGGAAGGGAAGAAAAGGCTGGTGGAGCGAGCCGCTCCCCCAGACCCCCTACGCTATTTAAGAAAGGTTACAGGCTGCCGAACAGTGCGGCCGTATCAGACATACGGTTGGAAAAGCCCCATTCATTGTCGTACCAGCCAACCACCCGCACCATGGCGCCGCCATCAACGCTGGCAGTTTGGGTGGCGTCAAACGTGCAACTGGCCGGCACGCCGTTAAAATCGCTGCTCACCAGTTTCGCCGTGTTGTAATCCATAATGCCGGCCAGCGCGCCGGCACTGGCGGCGGCAAATACCGCGTTCACTTCGGCCACACTCGGGTGCTTGGCCAAGTTCACATCCAGCGACACCACCGATACGTTGGCGGTGGGCACGCGAATGGATGTGCCATCCAGCTTGCCTTTTAGCGTCGGCAACACCAGCCCCACGGCTTTGGCAGCCCCGGTGCTGGTGGGAATCATGGAAAGGGCAGCGGCGCGCGCGCGGTGCAAATCTTTATGCAGCGTATCCACCGTGCGCTGATCGCCAGTGTAGCTGTGGATGGTCACCATATAGCCGCGTTCAATGCCAAACGCATCGTTCAGCACCTGCGCCATGGGGGCTAGGCAGTTGGTGGTGCACGATGCGTTGGAAATGACGGTCATATCGGCGGTCAGCACCTGGTGGTTGACGCCATACACGATGGTTGCATCCACCTCATCGGCGGGGGCAGAAATAATCACCCGCTTGGCGCCCGCTTCTAACAGGCTAGAGGCGGAGGCTTTGGTGGTGAACAGCCCGGTGCATTCCATCGCCACATCCACCCCGGCCCAGGGCAGTTTTTTGGGGTCGCGCTCGGCGGTCACTTTTATCGGGCCCCAGCTGCGGTCGCCAATTTTCAGCGTAATGCTGTCGCCATTTACCAGCACCTCGCCGGGGAAGCGGCCGTGCACGCTGTCGTAACGTAGCAAATGCGCGTTATCCTCAACGCTGCCCAAATCATTGATCGCCACCGGCACCACGTCGCTACGCCCGCTTTGCACCAGCGCGCGCAGCACCAAACGGCCAATGCGGCCAAAACCATTTATAGCGATCGTCACGGCCATGGGAAAGAAAATCCTCAATACAAGCAGGTCAAACGGCGGGCGCGGAGCCCCAATCGCGTCTCCCTACTGAAATATTGCCGCACTTGCCAGGGGGCCATGCTTGCGAAAAACCCGGTAACGAGTCAGGGCTGGGTTGCCTCGCCATCATCCTTGGGCGCCAAACCGCGCAAAACCGCCTCGCGCAAGGTTTGCGTATCGGCCAAATTCTGCCCTGCCGGCACCGCCAGAAAATGCCCAGCCGCACCCAGCCACCGCTCGGCGCCAAAACCGCTGCCGCGTTCAATGGCAAAACGCGGGGCATGGCCCAAAATAGCCGCCTGGGACGCCGCGTCACGCCCGGCAAACAGCTCCCAGCACGGCATGGATACCACGCACGTGGGCAAACCCAGCGCATCCAGCTCATCGCCCAAGGCCAGGGCCAGCGCCAATTCGGGGCCGCTGGCAATGAGCGTCAACGTCCGCTGGTTACCGCCGGCGGCAGGCTCGCGCCTCACGTAGGCCCCGCCGGCGCAGGCGCCGCGCCGGTCCATGGGTGGTAAAATCGCCGCCTCAGCGGATAGCAGCAGCACCGACGGCCCGGCCACGTGGCGCAGCGCCAGCGCCAGGCATTCCGCGGTTTCATGCGCATCGGCGGGGCGAAACACGGTTAGCCCCTGCAAACTGCGCCACGCCGTGCGCTGCCCGCCACTGGGGCAATCCATCCCCGGTTCAATTAATCCCAGCACCATCCGCCAGCCGTTGACCGCGGCCATGCGCATGGCCGGGCGCAACGCTTCTGCATCTTCCAGGCTCAGCACGCTTAAGGCCACCACCCCGCCATGCTGGGCCATGCCACCCAACCCCGCCCCCATCGCCTGAATTTGGCCCTGCCACGGTATCGCCCGGCCCGGGCTTTGCCCCGACATGACCGCTTGGCCCAGCGGTATATCGGCGGTCATGCCGGCAACGTCAGGCAAACCTGCTGCCAACGCGGTTAGCTGCAAAACCGCTTCGGTGCTGGGCGCACAGGGGCCAGCCGTGGCCCCGCCGGCCGCCGCCGGCACCGCGTAACGCCCGTCCATGCTCGCCAAAAACTCCGCCCGCTGCGCATGACGCGCCAGCCGTTTTAGCCACCCGCGCCGCACCGCAGCCCGGCTGCCAGCGCGGCCCCAAGCGGGCGGCTGATCGCCCAATGGCGCATCGGCCACCGATAAATCTGCGCATAAAATTAAACTCGGCCGCCGCCCGCGCTGGGCGGCCGACACCGCCGATGCCAGCGCCACCATGCCGGCATCGGGCCGTTTAACCAGCCAGCCGAGGGCTGCGAAAAGGGTCGCTGTTTCCTCGGCGCCGTCCGCTGCCACCAGAACGCACAAGCGATCCAGTTTTAAACTGCCGGCGAGCGATGCCGCTTCCCGCGCCGTCCCATGGGCAAGGCTTGCAGCATCCCCCACTAGCCAACACGCATGATCCACCAGCGACCGGCCAAACCGCGCCGCCAGCAGGCGTTCGGCCAAGGCCGCCCCCACGGCAATGCCCAGCATGTGCGCAGGGTTTGCGGTGACCTGTTCGTGCAAGGGCTGTATGGCGCCGGCCAGGTGCGTAAGCGCGTCGCCCAATGCGGCCGTGCTGCCGGCCAAAAATAACCGGTCGCGGTCGAGCCAGTGCGGGTCGGCGGGGTCTAGCCGCCATTGCCGTGTAAGCAAATAGGCCAGCGCCGCCGCCGCCGGCCGTAAAATTTTATCGTCAGTGAGGGCTGCCGCCATGGCGGCAATTTCGTTATCTATCGATGCAGGTGGTGTGCCCAGTGGCGTGACAATGGGCTGGGTCACGCGATGGTAATGCTTAAGGGTGCATCGCCCAAGCCGATAAACAGCCGGGGTATGGCATTATCCAAGCCGCTATCATCCAGCGCCCGCGGCAGCACGATATCGGCAATCGGCCCCCCGCCGGCAGCGCGTAGAGCGGCGATAATGCCGGGGTCGGCTGCCAGCGGTGCCAGCGTCCAGGTGCTGGCCACGGTTAACTGTGTGGCCGCGTCGCGCGCGACAAAACCTGCCTCGCGCGGAAATTGCGCCGCCAGCCGCGCCAATTCGGTGGCCGATAGGTGATCAAACCATAGGGTGACACTGGCTTCATCAGGAATCGTCCCGGCTTGGGCGGCGCCAAAATTCACCTCGGAAACGCCGCTCAGGCAACCCACGCCCCGTGCCCGCGCCATACGGTCGGCCGCGTCAATCAGCCGCGCAACCGTTAACACCGGGTCTTGCCGGGCTGCGTGCGGGGTGGTTGCGTGGGCGGCCGCGCGGCCTTTTACCAGTAGCCGAAATCCCACCCGGCCGGCGGCAATGGGGGCCACCGCAAGCGCGCCTGGCGCCACCAGATCAGGCACCACGGCCGCCACAATAACTAACCCAGCCGGCGCCCCCATGGTGTGGTCACCACCCGGCAAATGGGCCGCCATGGCCGCCGCTGCTGGCCCGGCCAGGTGAATGCGCCCAGGCGGCGGCACAAAGCCGCCCAATATACCCGTCATGGTATTCACAAAAACAGGGCAGGGCAGGGTTTCATTCCCCCATCTTGCCGCTGAACGCTGGCTCTGCAACCCTGTATCGTAATGCAAACCCATGCCCGCCGTACCGCACGTTTATTAGCCCCAGCCGTTTTGGCGCTGCTGGCGGTAGTTTTGGGCGCCTGCCATCTGATCGATCAGCGCGATTTCACCCCTGGCGCCGGAAAAAAACCCCAGCCGCCAGCGGCGCCGTTACCGGCCCCGCCCGCCCCGGCCCTGGTGACTATCCGGTTTGACACGCCCACCCCGGCCTATGGCATCCCGCTGGCCCGCGCGGTGGCCCGTGCCCTGGCGGTGAAACCTAATGTCACTTTCTTAATTGAAGCCGCCACCGCCAACGCCGGCCAAACCCCGGCCGCCATCGCCGCCGGGCAGGATGTCGCCCGCGTGGTGCGCGCCAGTGGTGCGGCGCGCGGCCAAATCGAACAATCCGTGGCGATCGACCCGGCCCTTACCGCAACCGAAGTCCGCGTGCGCCTGCGCTAGGCCCCAAGCCCCCCCATTCGCTCTCACTGATCTGAGTCAACGCCAACCCCACTTAGGTATAGCGTAAAGTAAAATACCGTAGCCTCACGCCGACCCGCACCTTGAGCGGTAAAATCTTCACACTACTTGCCTTTAGGGCCACCCGCATGCGATGGCCGAATGTCATGAGGACAGTACCCGTGCATCCTTTCTACGATCACTGCCGCGCAACACTGGCTGACATCCACACCCAAGGGCGCTATCGGCGTTTCTCGCCGCTGGCCAAGCAGGCCGGCCGCTACCCGCGCTACCGCATGGACCAGGACGGTCTTTCGCGCGAAGTGATCGTCTGGTCATCTAACGACTACCTCGGAATGGGCACCGATCCCGTGCTGATTGAAGCAGCCGTAGAAGCCGCGCAAAAATACGGCACCGGCGCCGGCGGCACCCGCAACATAGCCGGATCATCCCCGCTGCACCGCGCGCTGGAAGCGGAATTGGCCAGCCTGCACGGCAAGGAAGCGGCGCTGTTGTTCGTGTCCGGCTACGTTTCCAACCAGGCCAGCCTGCAAACCATCCTGCAAAGCTTCCCCAACTGGCAGGTGTTTTCGGATGCCAAAAACCACGCCAGTATGATCGCCGGCATTAAATCGGCCCGCCACGCCACCTGCCATGTATTCGCCCATAACGACATGGACGATCTGCGCGCGCGCTTGGCCGCCGCCCCCAAAGACGCGCCCAAAATGATTGCCTTCGAAAGCGTCTATTCGATGGACGCCGATATCGCGCCGATCGAGGAGATTGTGGCACTGGCGGAAGAATTCGGGGCGCTGACCTATTTGGATGAAGTCCACGCCGTTGGCATGTACGGCCCATCGGGTGCCGGCGTCGCTGAACGCGAAGGCCTGGCCCACCGCATCGACATCATTGAAGGCACGCTGGCCAAAGCTTTCGGCTGCCTGGGTGGTTACATCACCGGATCGGCCGAGCTGGTTGATTTTGTGCGCTCCACCGCATCAGGCTTTATCTTTACCACATCCTTGCCGCCAACCGTGGTGGCGCCGGCGCTGGCCAGTGTGCGCCACGTGCGCCGCGACCACACCCGCCGCGCCGCCCTGTTTGCCCGCGCTGAAACCCTAAAGGCAAAACTCGATCGTGCCGGCCTGCCACGCCTGCCATCGGTTAGCCACATCGTGCCCGTGCACATTGGCGATGCAGCGCTGTGCAGCGATGTCAGCCGCCGCCTGCTGGACGATTTCGGCCATTACGCAACCCCGATTAATTACCCAACGGTTCCCCGCGGCACCGAACGCCTGCGCCTGACGCCGGGGCCGTTTCATACCGATTCCATGATGGATAATTTGGTTGAGAGCCTGACTAAGATTTTGCGGCCAGCTAAGGCTGTGGCGGCTTAATAAAAGGGTCTTCTTTTCTGAAGAAAAGAAGCAAAAGACTTTTATCATGTGGGGACGGGGGGACAGCTCGCCGGCGGGTGCTGGGATGCCTGCTTAAGAAAGTCTTTTTGCTTCGTTTTCTCCAGGACACGGATGGGCTTGCGGCGTCTCTTCGTTCTCACTTGTGCTGCTATCTATTTCGGTTGGTTTTGTATTATGAAAGCGATTTTTGATACCCGGACCGGTTCTGGTTATGACGATGACGTGACCCGGCGCTACCATTTTCCCATTCGGTATCTACCTGAGGCGAAACGCGCGTTGGGGGATTGGATTGTGTATCGCGAACCGCGGCGCGGCGGCGGGCGAGAAGGCTATGTGGCTGTTGCGCGACTGGAAAGTATCATACCTGATCCGTCCGACCCAAAACTCGCTTACGGCATGGTGTCGGATTATCTCGCTTTTGATTGCGTCGTGCCGTTGCGGCACAGCGAGGGGTTTTCTGAAGATCGACTCGATTTGGTGGCCGACTCCTCACGGTTGGGGGCCGCTTTACAAGGTAAGTCGATACGGGCGATTTCGGATGTTGAGTTTGGTGCCATTGTGCGCGCTGGCCTAATTCAAACCTTGGCACCGGCGAACGCCATACGGTTGGGGTTGGACGCGGCTGAAAGCGGCGCGGATATCGGTGGTTTGGCACACGCCCCAATAGAGGATCAGGCGCGGCGTATTGAGGCGATGTTGGTTAATCGTAAGATACGGGATGCTGCGTTTCGGCGTGGGGTATTGGATGCATATGATAATCGCTGCGCGGTGACTGGTATTCGAATGGTGAATGGCGGTGGACGGGCGGAGGCGCAGGCGGCGCATATTTGGCCGGTGTCTGATGGTGGGCCCGATGTGGTGCAGAATGGATTGGCGTTATCTGGCACGATCCATTGGCTGTTTGATCGGCACCTTATTTCCTTGACCGATGATTGCGCGCTGCTGGTGGCGCATAACCGCGTGCCAGGTGAGTTGCGTGGATTGTTTGCGCAGCAATTGGATCGGATTTTCTTGCCGAAGGATCCAAGCTTTTGGCCGCATCCGGCCTATATCCGCCGGCATAGAGAAGCGTTTGTCGGGTAAGCGTTGCGACGGGCCTGAGTTGGCGAGGGCGCCGGCGGTAGCGCATTTGGCCTTACAAAATTGTACGTAATCGAGTACGTAAACTCATGCGCATAACATCATACAGCGAGCTTCGGCGGCACTTGGCGGCGACATTGGATAGTGTGATTAATGATCACGCGCCGGTGGTGATTACGCGTGACCGAGGAAAGCCGGCCGCGGTATTGATATCGCTGGAAGATTTTGCTTCCTACGAGGAGACCAGGCATTTGCTGCGCAGCCCAAAAAATGCGGCGCGGTTGCTAGAGGCGGTGCGGGCTTTGGATGCGCCGCACGCGATTGATGAGCGTGGTGGGAGCGTTCGCGCGTTAGCGGATTGAAACTGGTTTTCCATGCACAGGCCTGGGAGGATTACCTTTACTGGCAAGCGGCTGACCGCAACGTGCTGCTGCGGATCAATGGGTTGATTAGGGAGGCGTGCCGCACGCCGTTTGCCGGCACAGGCAAGCCTGAGCCGTTGAGGAATGAGCTTTCCGGTTGGTGGTCACGGCGGATCACGCCGGAGCACCGCTTGGTGTATCGGCCGCAGAATGACAGCCTGTTGATCGCGCAATGCCGCCATCACTATTGACGTTAAAGCAGAAGTTTTAGAAACGTTCTTTACCATAAAACCAAAAGTTCTTTTGTTTCTTTTTCTTCAGAAATAGAAAATTCTGACCTTCCCCTACCTGTGCGTCAAAACCCTGACCAGCTCAGTGGTCGTGCCCAATGTTGTGATTTTCAGCACAGCACTAAGCACAATAGGATAAGTGCCCGTGGCAAGGCTCGCGGGCACCGTCACGCGCCCGGAAAATTCATTGGTGGCGCGGCGGTAAGTCAGGCATTGCGGGGCGGCGCCACCGATGGTGGCGGTCACCGCGCAGCTGCCCAAGGATCGCGCCAGGGTTTCGGTGATCGGCGTTGCGCTGGCATCGGCCAGTTGCAGGCTAACCGTCACAGTATTGCCGGCACGCACGGGTTTGGCCGGGGGCGGGGCAAGGTTGGTCAGCGCCAGGCCGACCACATAAGTCAGGCTGGCGGTGCCGGTGGTGCCAGCGGTGTTGGTGGCGGTACAGATCAAGCTTTTGGCACCTAGCATGGTGGCATCGGGCGGCGCGCAACTGGCGCTGGCAATGCCGGACAGGCTGGCGGCGGGGTTGGCCGCGGCGGTCACAACTGCGCCGAGCAAGGGTTGGGCCGGGGTGATGGTTGGGGTGAGCGCTGGTATGGCGCTGTCTATGTTGATGGTGGCGAGGGACGCCGCACTGGTGGCGCCGGCGGCATCGGTTGCTGTGCAAGAAACGGCGTTGGCCCCGGGGGTGGTAACTAACACGGCGGCGTTGGCCGCTGTGGTGGCGATGCCGGTTGGTGCGGCAAGCGTCGCACCAGTGCATTGCAGGCTCGCGATGGTGCTGGTGGACGTGCTGGCGGCAAAGCTGCCGGTAACCGGGCTTGCGGCAAACCAGCCACTTGCGGGTGCTGCGGGCAGGCTAAGCGTCGCGGCAGGCGGCACCGCCGCTGGCAGGTTCACAATGGCGGTAAAAACATCGAAATTGGTGGCGCCGTTGGGGTTGTCGCCGGTGCTGTTGGAATTATCGGCCCACGCCGGCACCAGGCGGCCGTTGGCAAAGGCGTTGCCGGTGTAATCACCGTAATCGGCTTTTTTAAACGCGGCGATGCTATTGGCCTGGTTAGACGTGCCAGCGCTGATCAAAAAATTGGCAGAAAAACTAGCACCACCATCGGTGCTGAAACTGCCGGCGTATTGGGCTGTATTGTTCAGCGGCGCATTGCGTGCATCGTACCAGGTAACGGCCACGGCACCGGTGGATTGGTCCAGCGCAATACGCGGCAGAAACTGGCTGTTGGCGGTGGCATCATCGTTCACCCGCACAGGGTTGTGCCAGGTGACACCAAGATCATCGGATGTGGTGACAAAGATATTGGTATCTGGCCCGCCGGGGGCGGTGGCATCGGTATAAACCAAGTAGACACGGCCGCGGTGGGGGCCGGTTGTGCGGTCTATCGCCAGGCCTGCTTCGGGGTCGATGCCCCAGTTGGGTTGGGCGGGGATATTAGTGAAGCCGCCCAGGTTGGTGGCGGCCACTTGCACCGGCGGGTTGAAAGGCGCGGCGCCTAACCCGTCGGGGTCGGTTTGGGTATAAATGGTGCCGCCGCTGCCGCCCGAATTGGGGCCGTAGGTGACAATCGCTTCGCCCGCAGGGCCCACTGCGATATCGCCAAAGTTTACCCCCACCGGCTGGCTCGGCAGCAATTGCGAAGTAAACGCACCGACCTTGCCGGTGCCGGTCACGGCAGCCGAGGACACCGCGATGCCGCCCTGGGTAAAATAGGTCAGCCACACACTACCTGGCGCGCCGTTGCTGCCCGGGCCAACGGCCACTGTCGGCTGGTCGCCCGCCAGCGGCAGGTTGGTTGCTGGCAGCAACAACACAGGGGCTGTGCTGACCGGCGATTTGAAATTTTGGCCGCCATCAGTGCTCAGCGCGAGGCCGACGTAGCTGGCAGAACGGGTGGACCCTTGCACCAAATAGGTGATGAACAAATTGCCAAAACTGTCCCAGGCAAGGCTCACGTTACCATAAGCGCGCGGCAGGTCGCCGGCGGCGGGAATAGGCGAAATCGCGATGATTTTGTGTGCCCAACTGATGCCGGCATCTCTGCTGTGGGCGATCGCCAGGCCGCCGGTTTCGTTGCGGGCGGCAATAAACATTTCTGTGGGGTCGGCAGGGTTTATGGCGACCGCGGGTTCGTATTGGTTACCAGGCGCTTGGGATAGGTTGATGTTGGGGCCAACAACGGGCGCAGTTTGGGCGAAGGCGGGGGCGATGGCGGTTATGGCGATGCAGGTGGCCAAAAGGGTTTTTTTAAACATGGTGAGGTGGTGCTTTCCCGCGTGTGACGACGACATCCCCGTCGTTATGCGGCGATGCTGACCACAGCCTGACGGGGATAGCGGGATCGCTAAAATGTGAAGTACTCTTGTGCACGAGCGCTTTTCCCCCGCCCCACCCGGCGCGCTGGCAGACGGTAGTGCCTCTTCGCTGCCATCATATCAGAAGTCTTTTTGTTTCTTTTTCTTCAGAAAAGAAAATTCTTACTTACCCCGTGCGCTGCAAAATATGAGCCAAATACGCTCGGCAGCCGTGCGCATCGGCGGTACAGCCTGCCGCCAGCCACCAGGCACGCACTTGCGCCAGTACTGCCCCAATGGCGGGACCAGGCGCGGCGCCAAGGGCGAGGGCATCGCGGCCGGCGAGCGGAAAAATCGGGGTTTTGGTGGCGGCGATGCGGGTGGCCAGGGCCACGCTTGTGGTAGCATCGGCAGCGGCGAGCCAAGCGCTGCCGATAACGATATCTTTGGTAAAGCCTGCCAGAAGGCGGCGCAGGTCGGCATCTGACATGCCGGGTGTTGGCGTGGGGGTTGTGCGCAGGGCGTGCAGCCGGTCGGCCTCAGCACGGGAGAATTTTAGGCGTTCGGCAAGGTTTGTATCGTTGCCGGTAAACAGGGCTGCCAGGCGCAGGATCGGATCAGCCGGGGCGGGTTTGGCGAGCAGATCGGCAAGGGTTTGCCGGCTGTAGGCTTGCGGCAGCAGGGTATCGAGCACGCCCAGGCGTTGCATCAGCGTGATGGCAGCCAGCGGGGATTGGCTCGCCAGCAGGGCGCGCAGTTCCGACCAGACTCGTTCCACCGACAGGGTATTCAGTGTGGCGGCGGCGCTGGTGATGGCGGCTGTTGTGTCGGCGGTGGGCGGCGTTGCGCCAAACCGCGCGTAAAAGCGGAAAAAACGAAGGATACGCAGAGCATCTTCGGCAATGCGCAAGCTGGGGTCGCCAACAAAACGCAGGATACCGGCCTGCAAATCGGCGATGCCGCCAAAATAATCGTGCACGGTGCCGTCCGGCGTTGCCGACATGGCGTTGATGGTGAAATCGCGGCGGGCGGCATCTTCGCGCCAGTCATCTGTCCACGCCACCACGGCGTGGCGGCCATCGGTCAGGATATCGCGGCGCAGGGTGGTGATTTCAAAACCATGGCCCTGGGCGATGGCGGTGATGGTGCCGTGCGCGAGGCCGGTGGGGATGGCGCGCAGGCCGGCGGCCTGCAGGCGGGCGGTGACCGCATCGGGGGGATCGGGGGTGGCGAGGTCGATATCGCCTGGGGCAATACCAGCCAGGCAATCGCGCACGGCGCCGCCGACCAGCCGGGCGTTGGGCAGGGCGGCCAGCACATCGGCAAGGCCTGGGGTTTGCGGGATCGTTATACGGGAGGTCAATTGGGCGGGCTTTCGTGCGGCCCCGGCGCTTGAGGTCCGGGGATAATTTGGCCATTTTGCAGGCGGGCGGGCTGGTAGGCGCCGGTAATGGCGCGGCCTTCGGCCAGGTACAGCAGCAGGGCGGCGTAGGCGGCCAGCGCCACAAAGGCGGCGGCAATCGCGCGGCGGCTAAAATGGCGCGGGCCGAACCACCAGATCGCCAGCATCACCGCCGGCACACACAATAAAACAGCTTCGGCCCAGCGCATCGCGTGGTTGTAGCGCGCGGCGGGGGATGCCGGCAAACCCAGTGGCCGCCAGAGATGCTGATCGACAGGTTAGGCGGGCTGCGCCTAGGGTGGGGGTAAGCAAAAAGCGGTAAGGGAACAGGGCCATGGATAGCGATATCGGGACGAGTGATACGGGTCGGATTGAAATCGATGAGACAATATTTAATCCGTATAGTGTCGATTTTGTGCACGACCCCTTCCCAACCTGGCAGCGTTTGAACGAAACCTACCCAGTATCGTATCACAAGCTGTTTGGTTTGTGGGTGGTTGCAACGCATGCGTTAAATTTTGAACTGCTCAAAGACCCGCGCCTAACCGCAAGCCCGCGGGCATGGGCGCTGGCAACCCCCGAAAAAGCCGAGGCCGATAAAAACGCGTTTGATCATATGAACGATCATTTGTTGTTTAACGTGGCGGTGGCCGATCACATACGCCTGCGCAAGCTAACTTTTCCGGCGTTTGCAAAAACCGTGATGGATCAGATCGAGGCGAAAATTCGCGATGTGATTGTCGGCGTTTTTGATGCGATTGGCGATGCCGACAGTTTTGATGCGTATGAGGATGTCGCCGCCCAAATTCCTGTGCGCACCATCACTCACATGGTGGGTGTGCCAAAAGATGCGGAGGAATTATTCGAACACGGGTTTGTCCATAATCTGGTGCTCATCGGTAACCCGCTCTACCCAATGGATCAGCGCATTGCCGCGATGAACGCAACCATTCCCGGCATCGAGCTGCTGCGCGGGCTGATCGCCGAGCGGCGCGCACTGGCCGATCCCGGCGATGATTTTTTGGGCACCTTGGTTGGCACGGTGCAGAACGGCGATCGCTTGTCGGATATGGAAATTATCGCTCTGGTCGGTGCGGTGATTTCCGCCGGCGCCGATACTGCCACCGATTTGCACACCTTTGCTATTCAGGAGTTGCTGCAAAATCCTGAACAATGGCAGTTGTTGCAGCGCGAACCAGCACGGATTAACGATGCCATCCACGAAATTTTGCGCTGTTCGTCGGCCGGCAAAATGGGGCTGTACCGGTTTGCCTTGCAGGATTGTGTGATTGGCGGCCAGCACATCCGCAAGGGTGAGGCCATTATGATGGCGATAACGGCGGCGTGGAACGATCCGGCGCGGTGGCCCGATCCGCGGCGGTTTGATATTACCCGATCGGCGGAACACGGGCTGGTGTTTGGCGTTGGGCCGCATTTTTGCATTGGCAGTTCATTGGTCAACGTGCAGGGCAAAGTGATGATCGAGGAGCTTTCGCGGCGGTTTCCTAACGCCACGTTGGCGGGGGATGTTGCTTATGACTACACGCATCATAACGCGCGGCGGATTGTTAAAATGCGGGTGAATACGAATTTGGCGTAAGGGCGTTACGGCACGTGGGCGGGATCATAGGTCGTCCAGGTGCCATTTTCCAGGTTCTCCCCCGACAGGGTCAGCAGAAAAGCCCAGTGGCTCACCACCAGCGTGTGGCGCCACAGCTCATCTTGTTGCATGTCGGCACGAAACTGCGCGGCTCGCGCCATGGTGCTTTCGGTGGTTTCGGTCTCGTTCGGCCACCAGCAATCGTCGATATGGCCAAAATCATGATGCGGCCACGCTTGCGCCAACACGCTAACCGGTGTGCCAATGTCGCAAGAAAAATGGTAGCGCTCGCGCACCAACGGGGTGATCGACACCGGCAATTTTAGCGCCGCCGCAATCGGTGCCGCGGTTTGCAGGGCCCGGGTGTAGGGCGATGCAATAATGCGGCGAATGTCCCTACCCGCCAGTGCCGCCGCCGCGGCCTGTGCTTGGGCGGCACCCTCGTCGGTTAAATGCGGGTCGGGGATGCCGGGATCGCGCCGGGTTGCGGTGAAATGCAGGTTAAATTGGCTTTGGCCGTGTCGCAGCAAGATCATGAGCAGGCAGGTAGCGCGCTATCGGCGCCGGTGCAATTGCGGTGGCGGCTCGGGCTTTGTAAGGGTAGGATGATCACAGCAGATTGCGGGAGTTTTGTTTGTATGGGCGGCGCTGACGGTATACCGATTAGCCTGGTGTTGGTCGCGGGGATCGCGGTTTTTCTGGGCCTCCGCCTGCGCAGTATTCTGGGCACGCGGGCAGGGTTTGAAGGCACGCCGCCCAACCCGCCAGTGATCGGGCGCGCCGCCGGGCCAGTGATCGATGTGGCGCCAGCCCCTGCCGGTGCTGCGCACCCAGCCCCCGATCCGGGCACCCCGGTGGGCCGCACGCTAACTGCCATGCACGTCATCGATGCGCGGTTTGACGCTGGCCATTTTCTCGCCGGCGCCGAGGCCGCGTTCAAGATGATCGTGGCAGCCTTTACCGCCGGCGCACGCGATAAATTGCGGCCCTTACTCACCGATGAGACGTTTAGGGCGTTTGATGGCGCCATTGCCGCACGCGAATCCGCCGGTGAAGTGCACCGCACTGAAATTAAAGAAATGCTGAACATCAAAATCGATGATGCCAAATTGGCCGGCAATTTTGCCAGCATCACCGTGCGCTTTGTCAGCCGCCAGATTAACCTCACCGTGGGCGCCGATGGCAACCCGGTGGCGGGCACCGATGCGATGACCGAAATTGTCGATGTCTGGACCTTCACCCGCGATCTCGGGGCTGCGGATCTAGCCTGGCGGCTGTCAGCGGCGTTGAGCGGTTAAGGTTGGAGCGGTTAAGGTTGGGGCGGCTGAGGTGGCGAGCGGCTAAATGGGCGTGACGCGGGCGGCGACTCTGGCAGCGTCCCTGGCAGCGTCCCTGGCAGCGACCCTGGCGCTGGCTGGCTGTGTCACCGCCCCCAAACTGCCCGATGGCGCGCTGGTGGCGGTTGATTTTCTCGATATGCCGGGCTGGAAAACTGATACCATCGCCGACGGCCTGCAGGCGCTGCGCACCGGCTGCGCCCGGCTAAAAACCCTGCCCGTCGATACAGCCCTGGGTGGGCTTGGCATTGCCCGCGCCTTGGGCGGCACGGCGGCAAGCTGGGCCAGCCCTTGCAGCGCCGCTGACGTGCTCGCCAGCGCCGATGACCAGGAAGCGCGGCAGTTTTTTGAAACCTGGTTTACCCCGTACAGGGTGGCAGGGCCGGCGCGCTACACCGGCTATTACGACCCCGAAATTGCCGGCAGTTTGGTCCGCACCGCCAATTTTACCGTGCCGGTGTATGGCCGGCCGGCCGATTTATTGGTTGGCCAAGCGCCAACCGATAGCACCACCTCGCGCGCCATGGGGCGGCTTTCGGCGGGGCATTTGGTGCCTTACTGGACGCGCGCCGAGATCGAAGCGGGGGCCATGGGCAGCGCCGCAACCCCGATTGCCTATGTCGCCAGTGCGGTCGATTTGTTTTTTCTGCAGGTGCAGGGATCGGGGCGCATCCGCTTGCCCCATGGCGGGCTGGTACGGGTAGGTTTTGAGGCCAAAAACGGTCGCCCCTACACCCCGATCGGCCGGGTGCTGGTGGCCCGCGGGGCAATCACCGCAGACCAGGTGAGCTTGCAAACCTTGCGCGCCTGGCTGCTGGCACACCCGAAAGAAGCGCCAGCGGTGATGGCGCAAAATCAGTCCTACGTGTTTTTCCGCTTGGTGCCCGATGCCGATCCCGCCCTGGGGCCGCCTGGTGCTCTGGGGGCGGCGCTCACCCCGCAGCGCTCGGCCGCCGTGGATCGGCGGTTTATGCCGCTGGGGGCGCCACTGTTTGTCGATACGGTGGACCCGTTAACCGGCGATGCCTGGCGCCATGTGGTGATCGCCCAGGATTTGGGCAGCGATATCAACGGGGCCGCGCGGGTGGATCTGTTTATGGGGGCGGGGGCGCAGGCGGAAGCGCGTGCTGGGCGCATGCATGGCGGCGGGGCGTTGTTTGTTTTGCTGCCGCGCGGACAGGATTAGGGGACAATGCGTAAAGCGGCGTCCGAGTTGCCCGGCGGCGGTGCGCCCAAAAAGACGCCCCACGGCCCGTATTGGCCCGTTCGTCGCGGGTCAACACTTAAGCGGATCAGTATTACGGCAGCAGTTTTGCGATATACGGCGGCAGATTAAAACTGCCGGCATGGATCTCGGGCGTCCAGTATTGGGTGGTGCCCAAAATGCCCTGGCTTGCCGCGCGTTCGCGAATGGTGGCAACGGTTTCGCCGCCGATCGGCGCCGCCCCTTTGCCGGCGACGCCCAGGGTCATGTAGCCGCCCACATAGGTCGGCACGGCTAGCACATAGGCAGTAACGCTGGGAAAAAACGCCCGGCGCCGCGCACTGGTGTCGCGCAGCTCGACATCCTGCATAAACGGCACGCCGCACTGGTTCACCACCAGGCCGTTGGCGGACAGGATGCGCGCGCAATTGGCATAAAATTCATCGGTGAACAGCACTTCACCAACCCCAATGGGATCGGTACTATCAACGATAATCACGTCAAAACTTTCGGCCGGCGCCTTTTTCACATAATCGATGCCGTCGCCAACAATCACATCGGCGCGCGGGTCGGTCCAGGCGCTGCCGCCGATATTGGGCAGGTATTCTTTCGACAGGCGGATCACATCGCCATCGATTTCCACCATCACCGCTTTTTCAACGCTGCGATGCTGCAGCACGCGTTTCAGCACGCCGCCATCGCCGGCGCCAATAATCAGCACGTTTTTGGCCGCCCCATGCGCCAGCAGCGGCACGTGGGCGATCATTTCCTGATAAACGAACTCGTCCCGTTCGGTGATTTGAATGCAGCCATCCAGCACCATCACCCGGCCATGCGAGCTGCTCTCAAAAATCACGATATCCTGAAAATGGCTCTGCACGCGGGCCAACTCGCGGGTCACCATAAAACGCTGGCCCCAATCGGGGTACAAAGTTTCGTTCAGCCAGATATCGGTCGCCATGACGTGAAAACTCCGCAAGCGCCAGGGTGCGTGCCCGGGCCGCTTGCTTGGATGGTGTATGTAAAGAGCGCGGGCAGGGCACGGGCGCGCAGATGCGCAACCCGGCCCATTGGCGTTGATGTTAACTAAACAAACCGCCGGCGGCGATTAAGCCGCCGGCATTTGGTTAGAACACGCGGCCGCGCCGTTGTTCGTCGAGTTCGATACGATCGGGATGGAACGCCGCTTGCAGCACCGGTATCGCCTTGTGCGGATCGCAATCACCACACATGAAAATATCAATCGCCGCAAAATTGCGTTCTGGCCACGTATGGATCGAGATATGGCTTTCCGCCAGCACAACCACGCCCGACACGCCACCATTGGGGGTGAAGTGATGGAAATGACTGTGCAAGATGGTAGCACCTGCTACCACCGCCCCATGGCGTAACGCCGCATCGATCAGTGCGGGCTGATCCAGATTACTGGCGCCCCACAGATCCACGAGCAGATGTGTGCCGGCAAACTTCATGCCGTCACGCTCAACAAAATAATCCGTTCGCTCCTCACCCGAATGCTGCGGGAAAGAAACGTTGTTGCTCTGGTTCTCGCTCGGGAAATCCGAGACCATCCCCAGTTCAGCAAGTGCGTTCATCACGTACTCCTAATCCAGTAGATGGCCTGTTGGGCTTTCGCCCCCTTGGGCCAAGGAGGGGGGGCTTAAGGCACCCCCCCCCCTTAGCAAGAGGAATTTTTGCCAATTTGTGTGACAATTTGCCCGGAGCCTCAAAAATGGCGGGAAAGTGCCGTTTTGCGCTTAGTGCGCGCGCACCAGATCTGCACCAAGATTGGCACTGGCAGCGCGCGACGCGGCAAGCTCGGTGGCGGCGCGGGGCAAATCGGTGGGGGTTGCCACCGTGGTTTCGGTGATCACGGCAAACAGATCGGCGTGCGGCCCGGGCGAGAATCGCCCCGCCCATTCGCGATGCAGGGCGGCAAGTGCTGCTTTGTTGCGGCTTTGGGCGGTCGCGGCGGCTAGGCGCAGCACAATATCTTCGGCGGGTTTGGGGATCATGCCCGCGGGTGGAACGATAGCCGCCAGTAGCTGGGTTAAGCTTTGACGAGCTGCCGCAAAATCCTGCTGATCAGATTCCATCTCGGCGCGCATATCCAAAGCTGCGGTATCGGTGGTGTTGGCCAACGCCTGACGGGCCGCAGGAAAATCGCCGGTGCTGCTGTTGGCGCGGGCACGGACCAAACTGCGGGCGTTTGCCTGGGGGGTGGACATGCCGGCGGGGTTAGCCGGTTCGGTCGCCGCCAGCATCGCCAGTGCGCCGGGCCCGTTGCTTTGGTCCAGTGCCAGCTGCGCCAGCCGGTTGCCAAGATCGGCGCGCACGGCTGGGCCGGTCGCGGCGGCCAGCATACGGGCCATAATCGGGCGCGCGCGCGCGGGCAGATCAAGCGCCATCAGCCGGTCCAACAGCAGGGGGGCGAGCGCCTGGGCGGTGTCGTCGATCGCCAGCAGGTCGGCGTTATCATCCAGCAGCGCAACCAGGTCGAACGGCGAAATGGTGGCGGCCGTGCCAGCGGCGGCAAGCTTAACCAGCACATCATGTTCGGCGCGACGCAGCTTTGGTAGCGATTGCGGATACAAAATTTCGGCTTGGCGCAGCGCGGTGAGCGCTTGGCGCCAGGCACCGTTTTCGGCGGCGAGGCCGGCCAGCGCCAGGCGGGCGGCAAGCTCAGTCTCATCACCGCGCCAGGCGAACAGGGTCGCATCAAGGGCGGCGGCGGCGGCGGCGGTGTTCAGGCGGCCTTGTGCGTGATCGCGCAGCACTTTGGCCAGGCGGGCGCGCGCCGCATCGCGCCGGTCGGGGCCGTAAATGGCAGCACCCAGGCGCACGTCGGCGGTGGCGTTGCTTGCTGCGTTATTGGCGGCGTTATTGGCGGCGTTGCCTGGGGCGGGGGCACCGGTGGGCGCGTGATCGGCGGCGAGCATCGCCACCCGGGCGCGCGCATAAGCAAGGTTCGACGGTGGCGGCTGGTTGTTTGCGTGCGCGAATTGGTCGGCAGCGGCAACCAGGGCTGCCAGCGGGCCAGGTGCTAAGCGGTCAACAATGGCGGGCAGTAAGCGGGCGCGCAAAGCCTGCGGGTAGGTCAGCGCCAGCGGCCAAAGCTGCGCCAGCGTGCCGGTGAGGGCTGCCTGGCTGGCGTGGGTGGCATCAGCGATGGCGGAATCGGCCGCTGTCGTATCGCGATCTGGCGTGGTGATGGCGCGCCAAAAATCGATATCGTCGGTGTGGCCTAAGCTTGCGGCGGCAAACGGGGTTGCGGTTTGCGGCCGGCCGGCCAGCCAGGCAGCAATCGCCTGCAGCGCCGGTGTTTGCGGATCGGCGGCAAGCGTGGGGTCTTCGCTAGTCGCAATATCCAGCACCGCCAACGCATCGTGGCCCAGGCCGAGTGCCAGCAGGCCCAAGGCCTGGCGGGTGCGGGCGCCGGCGCGCGCCAGGGCGGGGGTGCCGGCCACCTCGGCTAGGGTAATGGCGGCCCGCGCACGCAAGGCCGCCACCGGCAGATCGGGTAGGTCAAACCTCCGGGTCATCGCGCTGCCAGGCAGCAGTGTGCTGCCGCTATCGCCATCCACCAGTGCCAGGGGGACAGCACCGGTGGACGCGATGGTAAACCCGCCGCGCCCGGTGGTGAGTGCGACGCGATCAGCAAACGGTTGCACCGCAACCCCAAGGGCTGTGCGCAGCAGGGTGAAGTCGGCCATGTGGCGGGGGGCTGCGATGTTTTGCGCATCGCCGCGCTGGGTACCGATCAGCAGCTGCGCGCCAGTAAGCCGATCGGGCACCACGACGATGGCGTTAGCATCGGAGGTGAGCAAATGCATGGCGCCGTCCCGAGTGGTGGCGGTTATCGGTTCGGACAGGCTGGTTTGTTCGCTCAGCACGCAAACCCAGCCGTCGGGCCTGCGCACCAGGCGCAGCATGTGGCCGGGCGGCACAGGAATGTCGATGAGGGTTGCGCTTCTGAGCGAAATTTTCGTGGCGCTGCCAAAAAACCTATCGTCGCGTAAGGGGGATAAATCGATTGGGTCGGGCTGATCGAAAATCAAATAGGCAACGCCGCCGCGCAGATAGGCGGCAGCGCCCACCTCGATGCCGTAAGGCAATAAAAACGCCGGCCCGCCGAGGGTTGCATCGGCCAAACGCACCGCACCTAGCGCTTGCGGTTGTTGCGGTTGTTGCGGTTGTTGCGGGGATGGCGGTGGCGGTGTGGTATCGGCACGCGCCGGCTCGGGACGTGAGGGATCTGAACGTGAGGGTTCTGAACCTGATGGTTCTGGGCGCGCGGGCGTTGGCGGCACCATGATAGCCGCAACGGTTGGCGGCGGTGGCGCTGCCGGTGAAACCTGCGCGGTTAACACCGGCATGGCGGCCGGCGTGGTGATCCGCACGATGATGGTGCGGTTTGTTTGGCTGACATCTGCCTGCGCGCCGGGGGCCAGGGTAATGATGGCGCTGCCAATGAAGCTGGTAAGGTTGGTAATACCGCTGGGCAGGGCGGCTTTTAAGCGCCCAACCTGGCCTGCCCCGGGCAGGGTTAGGCTCAGGGCATCTCCGTGCCGCGCTGTGGTGAATCCGCCGGAATCGTGTCGCACAAACAGCAATTGTCCAGCACTTTGGGGGCTTTGCCCATCGCCGCTGGCGGCGGGTGCGCTGACATCGACCGCCGGCCCGGCCACGGCGCCGGCCGGCGCCGCCACAACGGGTGCAGCCGCCAACAAGGCGCAAACGGCGGCAAGCACCGTGCCAATCGGTATGCAAAAAGGGCGTAAGTGGCGCCTCCATACGCAAAAACGGCGCCAGTGGCGTTTCCATTCGCAAAAACGGCGCCAGTGGCGTTTCCATTCGCAAGAACGGCGCCAGTGGCGTTTCCATTCGCAAGAACGACGCCAGTGGCGCCCGGGCATTAGTCGAAGCTCGCCAGCAAGGCATCGATGCCGGATTGGTCCATGGCGCTGGTCGGCAGTTGCGGGCCATTGAGCAGGCTGGTCGCATCCTCCGCCGGCCGTGGCGGTGCGGCGCCCAGATCATCGCGGTGGAAGACGTTGATGATATGATTGACCTTGGTTTCGATCGCTTTGAGGGTTGCCACCACTTTGGTGATACGCTGGCCGGTAATATCCTGAAAGCTGCAAGCCTCGTAAATGCGCGTGGTCACATCCTGCAGGGCGCGGCTGGTGGCCTCGTCTAAACTTGGTGCCAGCGCATCGAGGGATTCGCAGGCTTCCAGGATGGTATCAGTGGCGCACGCGGTGTGGACGACGATGGCATCAAGTTCGTCGGTGGCGGATGGAATGTGGCTGGCGGTGATATCATCCGCCTGCAACGCCGCGATTTCAGCCCGCGCATTGGCAACTGTTTTCGCAAGATCTTCTACTTCTGCTAGCAGCGCGGTTTCGTTAACCGAGAGATCGCCGTGCATGGTCAGCAGAATGGCACGCACGATATCGGCTACCATATCGGGCTGCGCGGCGGGGTAGGTGGTGCGCAGATGCGCCAGCCTGCGGGCCAGGATCTGCGTATCGGGCAAAGCGCTAGGCAGCGGTTTGGGGTTATGCATGGCCAAGCACCTTTTCGATTTTTTCGCGCAAGGTTTCGGCGTTAAACGGTTTGACAATGTAGTTGGAAACCCCCGCCTGCTTGGCGGCGATAACGTTCTCGGTTTTGCTTTCAGCAGTAATCATAATGAACGGCATGGTTTTTAGCCGGGCATCCTGGCGTACCTCCTGTAGCAATTCGAGGCCGGTCATCGGCTGCATGTTCCAATCGCTAATCACCAGGCCAAACGGGCTGGCGCGCAGTTTGGCCAGCGCCTCGGCCCCGTCGCTGGCTTCTTCCACGTTGTTAAAATCGATTTGCTTGAGCAGGTTGCGGATAATGCGCAGCATCGTTTTGTAATCATCGACGATCAGCACATTCATCGATTTATCAATGGCCATGGGCAATCCTTGTGTGATGCGGGCGTAAAATTAGGGTTGAGCGGTGAGGTTGGCCGGCGGCGCGGCGGCGGGCGTATCAGCAAGCGTCACCGCGCGGTTGCGCATCGCCGCTAGGTTTTGGGTCGCAAGGCGGGCACGATCAGGGTTCATCGCGGCCAGCACGCTGGCAATTTTGCGCGGCTGCATGCGATCCAACACCCCCAGCAGCACCGGCATATCCAGCGCATCGAAAATAACCGCGGCATCGCGCGGTTTCATCTGTTCGTAGATTTTCACCAGGCCGGCCCAATTTTCCGCATCATGGGCGCGCCGCGCGGTATCAAGGGTTTCCAGCCGGGTTTGCAGGGCGGCGAGATCGTGCACCCGTTCATCGAGTTTACTTTGTGCGGCCGCCATGATGGCGGCGCGCGTATCAAGCGCGCGGGCACGGACATCGATCGCGTCGCGCCGCGCGCGCAGGTCTTGCAGTAACTGGCGTTCGCCAGCGCTTGGGGCGGCGGCATCGGCGCCAGCAGATCCATCGGGCGGCAGCGATGCTGCGGGCAGCACTGGTGGGGGCAGTGCGGGTTGGGAAACCGTTGATGGCGTTACCTGGTTGGGCGCGAGCAGGCCGGGCGCAGGCAGGCTGGGTGCGGGCAAGCTGGGGGCCGCGATTGGCGCCGGGCTTGCCTCACTGCTGGCGGCCAATACCAATGTGCTGGATCGCCACACCAGCATAAATCCCATCACCGCCATGGTGACTGGCAACAGGCGCGGACGTTTGAGAAAATCTTGCGCCAGTTGCGCCATGTTAGCGGCCGCCCCGCAAAACGCGCAGCAAATCGCGTTCGCTTTGGCTTCGCGCGCGCGGTGCCGTTGCTGCTGCTGCTGGCAGCACGGGCGGTGGTTTGCTGGCGATGATGTGTGGAGGCATCATTGGCGCCGGTGGATAATATACCGGCGCTGGCCCGTAATGGCGCGCGGTGGCGGCCGGGGTGTCGCGCGGCTGGTCGCGCCAATCGTTTCGCCCCCCGCTATCGTCGCCCAAGCTTACCGGTGGCACAAGTCGTACCCGCGCGGGTTCCGGTGCCGCTTCAGCGATACCATCCGGCATAAACTCCGGGTAGCGTTGCGGCGCCGCGGGCTGATCAGCCAGCATACGCGCGCCACGCACGGTGCGTTCCAGCCGTTCGGCCAAGCGATCGCCGCGATCGCTGAGAAAACTCAAATCATCCCGCAGGCGCTGCGCAGTTTCGATCTGCCGCGCAATCTGGCGGCCGGTGCCGTCGGTGGCCGTGTGCAGCCGTTCGATACCGGCTTCCGCTTGGCGGGTGCTGTCGTTAAATCCTTCGACCAAAGTTTCCAGCACCGCGCGATCGCGTTTGAGCACACCCAATGCGCGTTCTAGCCGGCGGGCGTGAAACAGCGTGGCGGCGAGCAGCAAAATCAGCACGGCATCGAGGATGGTTGCGAAATTGGGCATGGGCGCTCCTGGATCAGGCATTGTTTTGCGCGCAGCAGGTTAGGAAAAGGTTGAAGGTGGTGCGGGAAAAAGCGTTCGGCCGGGGCGTTACCCCGCCTGGGTTCGCGCAATGGGGTTGCCCAGGCGTAGCGCCACATGATTTTTTCGCCGGCCGATCGCGGCTTCGAATAACCGTACCGGGCCGCAGCGCACCTCTACCGGCGCGCCAAGTGACGTGTTGAGCACAATGCGATCGCCGATTTTCAGTGCCACCACATCGGATAGCCGCATGGTTTGTTCATCCAGCACCGCATCAAGCGAGATTTCGGTGTTCCATAATTCTTCTGCCAGATGGGTTTCCCAGATCGAATCACGGCCGAATTTTTCACCCATAAATTGCTGCAGTAGCAATTCGCGTACTGGTTCCAGTGTTGAGTACGGCAGTAAAAGTTCCAGCCGCCCCCCACGATCTTCCATATCAACACGCAAGCGGCCCAGCACAGCGGCATTGGACAGGCGCGAGATCGTGGCAAAGCGCGGGTTCACCTCCAGACGCTCAAAGCGAAACGTCACCGGGCAAAGCGGGTCGAAGGCGGCCGAAAGATCGGCCAGCACCACGTGGATCAGCCGTTCAACCAGATTGCGCTCGATCGTGGTATAGGGGCGCCCTTCAATGCGCATGGCCGCCGTGCCACGGCGGCCACCCAGCAGCACATCGACGATGGAATAGATCATGGCGCTGTCGATCACCATAAGCCCGTAGTTATCCCATTCCTCCGCCTTGAACACCGCCAGCATTGCCGGCAGGGGAATGGAATTAAGGTAATCGCCAAAACGCAGGCTAAGGATGTTGTCGATCGAGACTTCGACGTTGTCGCTGGTGAAATTGCGCAAGCTGGTCGACATAATGCGCACCAGCCGGTCAAAAACAATTTCCAGCATCGGCAGGCGTTCGTAAGATACCAGACCAGAGCTTATAATACGCTGAATACCACTGACCGCATCGGCCGATGATGGGTCATCATCAAAACCTAAAAGACTATCGATTTCGGCCTGGTTCAGCACCCGCGCGGGCTGGCCGCTTGGAGGGGGGCCGCTCGCCGTTTGCGCCACATGTGTTTGCGCGTCATGCGGGCCGGCGGCGGTTTCATCCACCTCAGCGCCCCAGGCCGCCGCAAGATCATCATCTTCATCGGCCGTAGCACAAACCCCTTATTCGATAACGAGTTCGATGAACAGCACGTCGCGCACTTGGGCCGGAGCAATCGCGACATTGGCGCGATTGATGAGTTCTTCGCGCAGGCGGTAGCTGCCGATGGAGCCTTTCAGTTCGTCGGGCCGTAAATCGCGCAGATAGGTTTGAAACAGATCCTGAATGCGCGGCATGGCGGCGCTCACCGCATCGGCATCGGTTTTGCCGGGCACTTCGAGTTTGGCGTGGAGTTTAATGTACACCTGGCGTTTGCCTGGGGCGTTGAGGTTAGTGACCATTTCGGGCAGATCGACAAACACCGGCGCGTGCGGCCCGGTGGCGATCACGTCTGGTGGTTTGCCGAAGATCAGGCGCGGCAGGATGCCGCTGAACCACAGCCCCGCACCGATTGCCAGCAGCAACACCGGGGCGGCGATGAGGATAATTTTTTTTCGGCTTTGGGCGGCGGGTGGGGCGGCCGCATCGGCACCATCGGCACCATCGGCACCACCGGCATCGCTGCCGGGATCATCAACGGCGGCGGCTGGGGGGGCGGTTTTGCCTTTTTTGGCAGCGTCTTTGGCCATCGTTTAACGATAGCGCGGTTAAGTTAGTTAGCCGTTAAAATGGGCTAAACCGCGCAGCTCGCCATACGCCAAACCTCCGCCGCGGTTGCGCCCGCTTCCCGCAAAACCGCAACACCTGCGGCACCGTCGCGTTTGGACAGGCGCGCGCCATCCGCCCCCAGCAGCAGGCGGTGATGGGCGTAATCAGGGGCGACCCAGCCCATTAGCTGTTGCAACAGACGGTGCAAACCGGTTGCCGCCCGCAGATCTTCGCCGCGGGTCACCAGGGTAATCCCTTGGGCCGCATCATCATGGGTCACGCAAAGATGGTAGCTGCACGGCGCATCGCGGCGCGCAAGCACGACATCACCGAAAGCTGCCGGGTTGCAGGGGATTTCTAAGGGCCGGTGATCGCGGCCAAGCTCGGTGTAAGTCAGCTTGCCGCCCTCGGCACAGGCGGCTTGCATGTGCAATCGCCAGGCGTGCGGGGCGCCGGCGGCGATGCGGTCTGCTGCCTGGCTGGGATCGATGCTGCGGCAGGTGCCGGGATAGACTGCGCCACCATCTGGCGCATGCGGGGCGCCACCGGAGGCGGCAATCTCGCGCATAATATCGGCGCGCGAGCAAAAACACGGGTAAATCAGGCGACGCGCGCGCAAGCCAGCGAGGACGGCGGCATAGTCGGGCATATGCGCCGATTGCACCCGCACCGGCTGGTCGCTGGCCAAGCCCACCCAGGCGAGGTCCTGCAGCAGGGCAAGGGCCAAGGGCGCGGTGCAGCGCGCGCCATCGATATCTTCCAGCCGCACTAGGTAGCGCCCGCCGGCGGTCCCGGCGGCGCGCCAGGCCTGCCAGGCGGCATACACATGCCCCAGGTGCAGGGCACCGGTGGGGCTGGGTGCAAAGCGGGTGGTGATCATGCACCACCCATAGCTGCACATGCGCCGATATGACATCCACGTTACATCACCAAAGCGTGGGCAGGCTTTGGGTTGCGGCGCGGGGATACCTTTGGCATAAGCGGGGCGGTCTTGGCGGCGCTTTAAATCCTGCGATTCGTCTAAATGTCTGATCGCACATTCTGCCTGGCAAGCAGTGGTTTTTGGGGCGCGCAAGTTTAGGAGCGCGTTTTGCCTGACGGTGGTTTTCACTACCCAGCTCTCGTTTTGAATGCGGATTTCCGTCCGCTGTCCTATTTTCCGTTATCTGTCTGGTCGTGGCAGGATACCGTGAAAGCGGTGTTCCTTGATCGCGTCTCGGTGCTGTCGGAATACGACGTGGCGGTGCACAGCCCGAGCCGCGAAATCCGCCTGCCCAGCGTCATTGCGCTAAAAGACTACATCCCCTCGGCCAGAAAGCCGGCCTTTACCCGGTTCAACGTGTTTTTGCGCGATGCGTTTTCCTGCCAATATTGTGGCGACCGGTTCCCCACGCACGATTTAACCTTCGATCATGTCATCCCACGCAGCCGCGGCGGCCGCACCACCTGGGAAAACGTGGTCACCGCCTGCGGCGCATGCAATTTGCGCAAAGCCAACAAGTTGCCGCGCGAATGCCGGATGTTCCCCAGGCTCACGCCGGCACAGCCCTCGACCTGGGTATTGCAGGAAAACGGCCGCGCGTTTCCGCCGAATTACCTGCATGCATCGTGGCGCGACTATTTATACTGGGATAGCGAGCTGGAGAGTTAGCTGTGATCCGGCGTAAGGCACCGCCCTATCGCCCAACACAGCCCCAACATTCAAAAAGTCTTTTGCTTCTTTTCTTGTAACTCCCAAGCCCCCTGGGCCAGCAGGACCTTAAAATCTCTTGCGGCTCGG
>JBBARC010000008.1:0-80079 GCA_040400005.1 Acetobacteraceae bacterium
GTGAGCTGGGTTTAGAACGTCGTGAGACAGTTCGGTCCCTATCTGCCGTGGGTGTTGGAGATTTGAGAGGATTTGTCCCTAGTACGAGAGGACCGGGATGAACATACCTCTGGTGCACCGGTTGTCACGCCAGTGGCACAGCCGGGTAGCTAAGTGTGGACGGGATAACCGCTGAAAGCATCTAAGCGGGAAACCCACCTCAAAACGAGATCTCCCTGAGGGCCGTGGAAGACCACCACGTTGATAGGCCAGGTGTGGAAGTGCGGTAACGCATGTAGCTAACTGGTCCTAATCGCCCGATAGGCTCCAAATCAGTGTCAGTCACCGACCAAGCAATTGGTTTTGCGCTGACACACCACCATGCATGGAAGTAAGCCATGATGGTGCTTAACTCTTGTAGCGTCTTGCTTGTTGTTTTGCTTTTTATCGCGGTTAGGATGTGATCCTGACCGAGCCAGAACCTGCAGCCCTTCCCTGAGCGTTTATGCTTTGGGTAGGCTGGATGACCTGGTGGCTATTGCGGGGGGCCTGCACCCGATCCCATACCGAACTCGGCCGTGAAAACCCCCAGCGCCTATGATACTATGTCTTAAGGCATGGGAAAGTCGGTCGCCGCCAGGTCTTCCAGCCTACCTGAACCACACTGTTCCGGTGGGCTTTCTACAGTTTACCACACACACACTTTACCACCGCGGGGTGGAGCAGCCCGGTAGCTCGTCAGGCTCATAACCTGAAGGTCATAGGTTCAAATCCTATCCCCGCAACCAAATTCCTTAATATAAACAGTTACTTATGGCCCGTTGATAGGTTTGCGCCATCGGCGGGCCTTTATCGTGTCCGGCTAGTGTCCGGAAAGCGACTGCCGCCAAACGTCCTCAATATGCCGCGTTGTGCCGCATGGAGGTGTCCCCCCGGTTGCGGCCGCCTCGTGGCGTGATAGCCGGCTTGCAAGTCTGCATGCGGCGCGGCAATCAGGGTGAGAACGCGCGACAATCAAAGTGAGAAAGTGTTCTATGGCAAATTCGGCCTCCGCACGGGTTTTGAAGATGACGTGCCAGATTAAGTCCGATTTCAGGGGTTTGAACACGGTTTCGACCATCGCGTTATCATAGCCGTTGCCTTTACCGCTCATCGACAGCGGCAGCTTTTTTTAGGAAATCGCGCTCCTGCCGCAAGATCTCGTTCTCGCGGCGCAATCGCGACAACTCCTTGTCCACATCAGCCTGCGGCCCCGATCGCAATGCCGCGTCGCGATGCGCCGATACCCATTTGCCCAACGTGGAATGGCCAATGCCCAGATCACCGGCAATGACCCGCAGCGGCCGGCCACTGCTTAAGGCCAGCCCGACCGCCTCCGCCTTGAACTCGTCTGTCAGCCCGGCATGGCGCCCGGGCAATCGCTTTCTTGCTTCCATCATGGGACAATCTCCTACCAAGTTTTAGACGATGGCTCTCCACTTTTTGCGGGGAGGTCCCGCACACCCCGCAGGCCAATGCGAGCACGCGAATGTCATCGGGGCCGGGCGTGCGGTCCGGTAGCTCACACCATTCAAGCGGGCGCTCTAAGGCGGTCAAAACCATTGCGTGCATCCAACACAGATGATCCGATCATCGCGCGGCGCTAGCGCCGGAAATTACCCACACGATTTCTGGCAGCTTAATACTTGATCTTTCGCATGCGCGGCATATTTCACCAAAGCACGAGGGCCGTTTCTTCGCGGGTCAGCCATCCGCGGGTTGCCACAATGTCGTGCAATCGTGGTTATGCGGTCATCAACCGCCGATGCAAATTTCAAAAGGGACCCAACCGTGGCCAGCCGCCATCACGAACGTCACCGCAGTGAACATATCGGCTGGTTGCGCGCAGCCGTTTTGGGTGCCGATGACGGTATTGTATCAACCGCAAGCCTAGTGGTGGGGGTTGCAGCGGCCCATGCCAGCACCGCCAATATTTTGGTGGCGGCGGTGGCCGGGCTGGTGGCAGGCGCCATGTCCATGGCCGCCGGCGAATACGTATCCGTGCATTCGCAGGCTGATACCGAAGCCGCCGATCTTGCGCTGGAACGTGATGAGCTAAGTGCCGATACCGACGGCGAACATCGCGAGCTGGCGGCCATCTATGTGGGCCGCGGCCTTGATCCTGCCCTGGCCACACAGGTGGCTGAACAATTGATGGCGCATGACGCACTTGGCGCCCATGCGCGCGATGAAATGGGTATTACCGATACCTTAAAAGCCCGCCCCATACAGGCAGCGTTGGCCTCTGCCAGCAGCTTTGCCGGCGGTGCAGCCTTGCCGCTTGCGGTGACCTGGCTGGTGCCAGGGCCGGAGTTGATTATGGCCGTGTGCGCGGCATCTCTCGTGTTTTTGGCACTGTTAGGGGCTTTGGCTGCTCGTGCTGGTGGCGCGCCGATGTGGGTGGGGGCGGCACGGGTAGTGTTTTGGGGCGCCTTGGCGATGGCGGTGACCGCCGGGGTTGGCGCGCTGTTTGGCACGACAATTTAGGTTGGGTCGCCACCCAGTGCGGCGGCTGACGGCGGGGTAGCCAAGGTAGATCAACCTTAGAATGCAGATGGCGGGCGTGCCCGCCACGCACGCCGCGCTTAGCCACAACACGACACTTCGCGGAGGCGTGGGCTGAAAAATCGTTGTCTTGGCATTTACCCCGACAGCAGTAAATCAAGGTGGTTGCGTGTCCCCGCAACCATATTCCTTAATATAAACAAATCGTTAGCGGCGGCCTTCAGATGATTTTCCTGGGGCCGCCTATCTGTGTCCAGCGATTGCCGGCAAACATCACCCTGACCCGCCGATCGGCAACGCCGAGGCAATCTCGGTTGCTTCGCTAGCGTCACCGTGAACCTCCTCACGGATTACCCGCAAGGTCACGTCGTGCAGATATTGCACCAGCGCCTGATTCAACGCCGTGAACTCGGGCATCAGAACCTGATCGACAAAGCCTTGCGGCACCATGATCACCACCGTGGTCAGGCGCTGGCGCCGATAACGGTACGGTTTTAGCCCGTAGCGACGCGCAAGTGCCAGGAACAGCATCCGCGACCAGTGATCGGCCATGGAAAATTGCAACTCGACCGCCGGATCATTGCGGCCGATCTCGTCAAGGCGAGATCGCACGCGGTTTAACGCGGCGGCGGCCGCATCGCGTTCCCCGGTGGTGCCGGCGCCGGCGAACAGGGACTCGATCTTGCGCAGGGTTTCGCGCAGGCGCGCTTCATCTGGCGTCATGTGATCGTTTTGCTTATCCGGGCCGCGTCCATGCTAATCCCCCAGGCCCGGTGCCACGCCATGCAACCGCTGCAAAGGCAGCAAACTGGCGGCATAAATGACCGCCGGCACCAGCGCAAAGGTCCACGGAATGGCGGCAATCGCCCCTGACGTTTGGGCGCCACCGCCGGCCACATACCCGGCCGCCCCCAGTAAAAAACCGGTCATCGCGCCACCCAAAGCAAAGCCTAGCTTTTCGCCGGCAACCCAGATGCCGGTGAACAGGCCAGCATGATACGCGCCGGCCTCCTCGGCGCCGGCGCGGGCGGCGGCTGGCAATAAGGCCAAGGGCAGCAATTGCTGCCCGGCTTGGCCAATACCCGCCAGCACGCAGGCGGTTATTGGCAACATCATGCCGCCCGCTTGTATTACGAAAAGGCTGGCCGAGCCCAGCACGCAGGCGACACTGGCTAGGCGGTAGGCGCCCAGCCCGCCCAAGCGCGCGCGTAAGGACACCCAAACTGGCATGGAGACCAGATTTCCCGCGGTGATCGCGATGAACAGTGTGGCAACCCCGCTGGCCGGCAAATGCAGGATGTGTTTGGCAGCATAGGGCAGGCTTGCCGCCGTGCCGGCCGCTGCGATCATTTGCACAACATAGCTGATCCACAGCCAGCGATAGGCGCGCGAGGCCAGTAAACGGTTGATCGGGTTTTGCGCCAAACCGGACGGCGGCGGCGGCGCTACGGCGGCAAAGCCACTGGCGGCAGCGGTGGAAATCGCCATCACCACGCCACACAGCGCGCTGAGCATCACCCCCATGAACGCATAACCACCACGCCCGCCACCACCGAATTGCACCAACACCGGGGCAAGCCCGCCGGCGGCCAAAATGCCAATGCCGACAAAACCTATGCGCCAGGCCACCACCCGCGTGCGGATGGCGGGATCGTCGGATACCTCGCCTGGCAAGGTGATGAAGGGCACGGCGAAAATGGAGTAAGCGCTGGTGCACACCACATAGCTTAGGGTGACGATGGCCAAACTTCCCCGCCAATCGGCGACATGGGGTGGTGCGAACAGCAGCGCGAAGCTGGGCGCAAACAGCAAAGTGCCAGTCGCCAGAAACGGCACCCGGCGGCCCCAACGGCTGGCGAGCTGGTCAGACAAATGGCCGATCAGCGGGTCGAATATGAATTCCCATAATTTTGGCAGCAGCACGGCAAGCCCGGCCCAGGCTGGCGGCACGCCCAAAATTTCGGTGAGAAAATACAGCAGTAGTAATTGCGGCGTCACCACTGCAGCGGCAACGGCGATCGAGCCGCTGCCAAACGCCAGGGCGCGCAGATGCGAAATTGGCCGCATCAGGCGGAGACCGCAAAACTGGGCCAGCTATTGGTGATGCGCTCGCCATCAAACGCCAGCAACGGGCCGAACTGCAAAAACACCGCCTCACTTTGGCGTGGGCGTAGAAAAAACCAATCATCGGGGCGCAGGTTGAGGGTTGCCTTACTGCTCCAGCGTTCCTGATTGCTCGATTGGCCATAGATTTTACTTAACCCTAAGCCCGGCGGATGCACCGCATCGGCGAGCCAATGGCCGCCGTGGCAAAATAGCGCGGTGCCGCCGCTGTGCATCATGCGCCCCAATGCGGCAGGCATTAAGTCGGCGGCCAGCATGGGCGGGTTGTGCCGCACTTTTAACACCGGGGTTGCGATGAACGATGCCGGCACCAGGGTGGTTAAACTATCGAGGTCAAAATCGGTGGGTTTGACAAACGCCGAGCCAATGGCGACTTCCGTGATCAGCGCGTTGCCGGTGTGCATGGCAAATGTCGGGCTGCCGGCGGCATTGTAGGTCAGCGGTTCGGTGGCCACACGGTTTGCCACCGCCCGGTCGAGCACTTGCTTCATAGCGGCATAAATGTTTGTCGCTGTCGCCATCAACGTGCCGCGCAGGGCGGCTGGAAATTTGGCGATGTGGGGATCGTAGCCCATCAGGCCACAGGGCTGAATATAACCCGGCAAATTATGCAGAACACTTGCCAGATCATCGGGGTTGGTAAATCCACCGCGGTGTAAACCAACATCAATTTCGAAATTTACGCGCAAGCGCAGGCCGCGCTCTTGCGCCAATGCGCTATATTGCGCCATGCGGTCAGCGGTATCGATCAGCCATTGTGGGCTGGCGGCATTGCTATCGGCGATGGCGTAGTAAGCGGCCGCGGCCGCCACCGGCAAGGGTTTACCCAGCAAAATATCGGCGGCGGGATCAAGGGCAATTACGTCACTCAGCATGGCGCGGTTAAACACCATGTAGCGATGGGTTTTTAAGTTGGCTGTGATGGTATCGAGCAATTTGGCGCAGGGTAGAGATTTTGCCACCACCCGCACATGTTTGCGGTCAGCAATGATGGTGGCCACCGCCGCACAATTTTCGGCCAGCCGGTTGGTGTCGATCACCAGTGCGGGTTCTGCAACGCCTGCATCATTTAAGGCTCGGCTGAGGTTAGCAAAATAGACATCCGGGTTTTGTGTCATCAGGATACAAAAACGCGCTGCAGATAATCGTTGAGAAAGCGCCCCTCAGGATCGACCGATTTGCGCACAGCCGCCGCTTCGGCAAAGCGCGGATATAAGCTGGCGAAATCGATTTTGCTCAAATGGTTAAGCTTGCCCCAATGCGGCCGCCCGCCATAGCGCCGCAAAATCGGCTCGATCATGGCGAATAGCGATTTATAGTCTTCCTTGTAATAGGCATGCACGGCAATCGACCCCGACGCGCGCTGATAAAACGGCGATAGCCAAGCATCATCTTCGGCAATGGCGCGGGCTTCGATAGGGAAGAAAACATCGGGCCGATTGATTTCGATGGCAGTGATAATCTCCCGCAAGGCGGCCATTTGCACTTCGGCCGGCAGGTGAAATTCCATCTCGTTAAAGCGGATGGATCGTTCGTTAGACAGCAACTGCCAGGCTTCGCCGACCACACGCTCGGGCGGCACGGTTTGTAAAATGCGGCGCGCCACTGTGCGGCGCAAATTGGGCGACCAGCCGAGCCAATCGCGTAAATGTTTCAAATCCAGCAAGGTATCATTATCAACCGATGGTGCCCGTGGTGTGGCAGGCTGATCGGTTTCGTTATGGGTGATCACCGCCGTTGTGCCGGTAAACGGCAGGTAGTAAAATTCAACGTTGCGGTTTTGCGCTTTTAAGGCCGGCCAATTGTGCATGGTGTCTTCCACCGGCATCAGCCGCACCAGGCGTTCCACCCGGCGCATGGGGGCGTTGCGCAGGGTAACGCTGGTGATCACACCAAACGCTCCCAGGCCGACTTTGGCAGCCGCGAACAACTCTGGCGTGCGCACCGCATCGCAATCGGTGATTTTGCCATCGGCGGTAACTAGGCGAAACCCGGTGATATTACCGTGGATCGCGTGCAATGCTTCGCCCGTGCCATGGGTTGCGGTGGATATCGCGCCGGCTAGTGATTGCTTGTTGATATCGGGCAGGTTGGGCATGTCCTGGCCGATGGCGGCAAGCGCGCGGCCCAGCGTGCTCAGCCTGGTGCCGGCGCGCACGGTGGCGGTTAAGGCGACCGGGTCATGCGCGGTGATGCCATCGAAACGATCGAGGGTGATCAACGTGCCCGGCGTTGGCACCAGCGGCATGAACGAATGGCCGGCGCCGACGCAGCGTAAGGGGCCGGGTGATTTGCGCAGCAAATCGGCCAGCTCATCTTCATTGGCCGGGGCGGCGCGGGCTTGCGGGTACGCCATTTGAATGCCCGACCAGTTGCGCCACACAGTATGGCCCTGCGCGTCCATTGCCGGTGGTGCCGGTGGTTCGGGCGCTTCGCGTGGCCAAATTGCCGCCGCCCCGGCGCCGGCGGCAGCGGTGCCACCCATCAACAAAACCAATGCGCGACGTGACACCATGACGATTGGCCTTAGTTTTAGGTTGCGGTTGGCGGCAGCGGCGTGGACATGAACCGGATCAGGGCCGCGATATCATCCGGCGTGCAGGCAAAACACTGCCCGCCCGCCGGCATGCCATTATACCCTTCCAGCGCATGGCGCAGCAGCACCGCATCGCCCTGGGCAGTGCGCGCCTGCCAATCGCTACCCACGCCCACCAGCGGCGCGCCGGCTTCCGCGTGGGCATGGCAGGCAGCACAGCTTTGCCCGTACAGCAGCGACAGGCGCAGGTTTGCCGGGTGGCGGGCGGCCAAAATGTCAGCCGCCGGAACAGGGTCTTTTTTCGCCCCGCACCCTGCCAGCACAAAGCCTGCAAGGGTTATGATGCACATCGCGTGTCGCATAGGCTTATCCGTGGTTTTTGGGGGAGTATCGCATAGACCGGGCGGCTGGCTACACCCAGGGCAATCGGGTGAATGCCAAAAAAGTAAAAATTTTCTTTTTGACTTCCGAAAAAAGAAACAAAAAAGACTTTTTTGACGCTGGTTCGGCAAACGCGGTGGCAGAGGTGCCCCTGTCCCCGCATGACAAAAGTCTTTTTGCTTCTTTTTCGGAAGTCAAAAGAAGAGTCTTACCTTCCACGATTGCCCTGTGGCTACACCCCGCACATGCCAGCAATGCCGCCGATCACCTGGGGCCAGATTTCGCGCGGCATGGCATGGCCCATGCCCGCCACCTCCATCATTTGGGCACCGGGAATCGCGGCGGCGGTGGCGCGGCCGGCTTCTATGCGCACCAGCGGGTCTGGCACGCCGTGGATCACCAGCGTTGGCGCGCGCACCGTGGCGAGGCCTGCTTCGCGGTTGCCAGAGGCAAAAATCGCCAGCATCTGGCGGGCAACGCCGGCTGGGTTCAGCCCGCGGGCAAACATGCGGGCGGCGCGGGCGGGATCTAGCGCTTCCTCATCGGGGAAATCGCCGGCGCGCAGCACTTTCCAGCTGGCACAAAAACTATCGATATAGCCTTGGCGATCCAGCGCGGGCGCGCGCATCAGCACGGTCGTTGCTTCCGGCGTTGGCCCGGGCAGGGCGGGGTTGCCGGTGCTCGACATAATCGATGTCAGGCTGAGCACGCGGCTGGCAAAATGCACCGCCATTTCTTGGGCGATCATGCCGCCCATGGAGGCGCCGGCGATGTGGGCGGCTTTGATGCCGAGATGATCGAGCAGGCCTACCGCATCGGCTGCCATATCGCGCAGCAGATAGGGGGGCGCGATAGCCTCGCCACGCATCTGTTTCATCACCAGGTCCATGAGGTTCACCGCGGCGGACTTGTCCAGCCAGGTTGAGCGGCCGATGTCGCGGTTATCAAAGCGGATCACATACAAGCCGCGGCCGGCGAGGTCGGCGCAAAAATCATCGTCCCAAACCACCATTTGTGCGCCCAAACCCATGATCAGCAGCAAGGGGGTAGCGGCGGGGTCGCCAAAGCTGTCGTAACACAGGGTCATGCCGTTGGCGGGGGCAAAGGCTTCGGGGCTTGCGGTGATGGCGGTCATTTTTGTCTCCCATCGGGCAACGCGGTGCCCGGTGTTGCGTGCTACGGTGTTTGCTAGGCGCGAGATAGCAAAATGGTCAGGCCGGGCAAGGGTGTGGTAGGCGTGCGCGCGGTTGGGCCGCAGGGGTGCGCCGCCTCACCCAACAGCGGTTTCTCCCCAACATCAAGGTTAACATGCCCGACACGCAACCCTGCCCGATTTGCACCCTGGCTAATACCTACCCCGATGGACAAAGCTACGTTTGCGCAGATTGCGGCCATGAATGGCCGATGAACCAGGTGCTGGCGCCCGATGACACGCAAGCCAAGGTGGTGCGCGATGCCAACGGCACGCCGCTTGCGGATGGCGATACGGTTGTTTTGATCAAAGATTTAAAGGTCAAAGGATCATCGACCACGCTAAAAGTGGGCAGCAAGGTGAAAAGCATACGGCTGGTGGATGGCGACCACGAGGTCGACTGCAAAATGGATGGTGGCAGTTTTATGCTCAAAGCGGGCTATTTGCGTAAGGTTTAGGCACAGGTTTAGGCCGGGCCTTACGCGCGGGTTGATGCGCTGTTATGGCGGGCACATTTTCACACGAAATGCGTTGACGGGCTGCAGGCTTTGGGAAACTATCCGCGCCCAGGAAGTAACCATTAAAAATTGGGGAGCGTTTCGATGCGCGTCGTTGTTGCTGCTGGCATGGTATTAGCAAGCTTTGCGGCGCCGACCGCCGCACCGGCGGCAACCCTTACAACCCTTGTGCAACTTCACGGCGTTGATGGCCAAGATGTGGTTGGCAACATCATCGGCCTGCCGGGCAGCATTCTGGGGGCCGGCCAAAGCAGCAGCACGGCAAACCAGTTCACCAAGCCGGCAACCGCGGGCGCTGCCTGGACCAACACAGTTATTCATCGCTTTCCGGCGTTTGCCGGCGATGGCGCCTACCCATCGGGCGGGCTGATCGCCGCGGGCGGGCTGGTGTTTGGCACCACCAGCGGCGGCGGTAATATGGCGTGTGCCAATGGCTGCGGCACGGTATTTCAGCTCACCCCGCCGGCAACCCCAGGCGGCAGTTGGACCGAAACCCAGTTGCTGGTGATGGGGCCAGATGCCAACGGTTTTCAACCGAGCGGCACGCCTTTGATTAAGGGCGGCACCACGCTGTTCACCACTGCCATTCATGCCGCCAACGATGTGCCGCGCCCGGGCAGCACCGCAGGTGCTGTGGGTGGCGTGGTGTTTGCCTTGGCCCGACCTGCCAGCGGCACCGGGCCGTGGCCCGAAACGGTGATCCATCATTTTGATGCGTCAAGCTTAGATGGCGATACCCCTTTTGGCCCGCTGACCCTGGCGCCGGATCATTCGATCTACGGTACCAGTTTTACCGGCGGCAAATGCAACCAGGGCACAGTGTATCGGCTGGCCCCACCGGCCCTTAAAACCGGTGTTTGGACCGAAACCCTGGTGCATGAGTTTGGCGCCACCGCCACCGGCTGCGATTATGATGATGGCGAGCAGCCAGTGGCGGGCGTTGCCGCCGCCGGCGGTAAACTTTATGGCACCACGCGGGGCGGTACTGGCCTGGGCTGCGGCACAGCGTTTATGATTACCCCCGGCACCACCCCCGCCTACCAAAAAATTTACAAATTTGGCCAAACCGCCACCGATGCCTGTTCGCCGCAGGCGCCGGTGCGGGTGGATGCAACCGGCGTGGTGTTTGGCACATCGGTGTTTGGGGGCAGTGCCGCCCATTCGATCGAATGCCCGGCTGGGTGCGGCACGGTCTATCAGCTCACGCCGCAAGCGGCTGGGCAGCCATATGTTGCAACCGTTTTGCAAAGCTTTGCGGGTGGCACCGACGGTAGCGAACCGCGCACCAACCTTCTGGGCGGGCCAGCGGAAGGCTTTTTCGGGGTAGCCAGCCACGGCGGGTTCGCCGCCGACACTGCGGTGCCCGATTACCAATCGTTCGGCACGCTGTATAAATTCAAACCTTAAACTGCGTCTCACCGGCAAGGTGGCCCAAACCGCCGGGCAGGCGCTGCAAACGCGTGACACGCGGCCCCGGCTGTGGTGAACCCTTGCCGCCATGGCGAAGGTGGCAATTATTGGCGCAGGCCCAGCCGGGCTGATCGCTGCTGAACATCTGGCCGGGATTGGCCATCGGGTAACTGTGTACGATCAGATGCCATCGCCCGCGCGGAAATTTTTGCTTGCCGGCCGCGGCGGGCTTAACCTGACCCATACGGAGCCACCGCCGGCATTTTTGGCGCGTTATGGGCTTGCTGCCGATTTTCTGGCGCCGGCGCTGGCGGGTTTTACCGCGCAAGACCTGATCGCGTGGTGTGAAAATTTGGGCCAGCCGGTCTATGTTGGCAGTTCCGGCCGAGTTTTTCCGCGCGTTTTTAAAACGGCCCCTTTGCTGCGCGCCTGGTTGCGCAGGCTAGATGGCATGGGCGTTGTGTTTGCGCCGCGCCATCAGTGGCTGGGGTGGGCTGGCCCCGCGTGGCACTTTGGCACGCCAGATGGCGATGTCGCGGTTACCGCTGATGCCACATTATTGGCACTCGGCGGGGCATCTTGGCCGCGTATGGGGGCGACCGGCGCGTGGACCAGTATTTTACGTGCGCGCGGGGTAAAAATTGCCGATTTGCGGCCCAGCAATTGTGCCGTGCGCATTGCCTGGTCGGATGTGCTGGTGGCCCGCTTTGCTGGGCAACCGCTGAAACGCATCGCGGTAACGGCGGCCGGCCAAACGATGCGCGGCGAAGCGGTGATCACGCAAACAGGCTTGGAAGGTGGCGCGGTGTACGCCCTATCCGGGCTGCTACGGGCTGCCCTGGATGCTGATGGCGGCGCTGAACTGACCGTGGATTTGCGGCCCGATATCGCCATGGCCGACATGGCGGCCCGGGTAGATGGCGCGCGCCAGGGCCAGTCTTTGCCCAATTTTTTGCGCCGCCAGATCAAACTTTCGCCGGCAGCTGTGGGGCTGGTGCAGGAAGCCCTGCATGCCGGCAAGGCCAGCATGCGATTGAGCCAGTTGATCAAGGCGATGCCGCTAACCGTGTCGGCGCTGGCGCCGATCGATCGGGCGATTTCCAGTGCTGGCGGCATTATGCGCGGCGAGCTTGATGCGCACCTGATGATCGAACGCTTGCCGGGCGTGTTCGCCGCCGGCGAAATGCTGGATTGGGAAGCCCCTACCGGCGGGTATTTGCTGCAAGCCTGTTTCAGCACCGGCATGCTGGCCGCCTGTGGCATGGCCAGTTGGCTTGCGGAGAACGCGCCGTTAGCCTGATGGTGAGATGCGGATGTGCCGCTATACGTAACGCTACCAGTGTACTACTCTGGCCAAATGCAACCCGGCCAAATGCTATCTGGCGCCGGGCCACAATCGCACCCCAACCTTGGGAAATTTTCCACCTTAATGCCTAACCGTGCCCCCCCCGTTGCCCCCCCTTTCGCACCGATACTGGTGTTTGAAATGACCTGGACCGGCACCGTGCATGCGCCCGGCAATGGGGCAACATTGCAAACCATAGCGCGCGCTTTTCCCAACCACCCTATTCATGTGTTCGCCGACCGCTTGCATTTGGCCGAATTGCGCGCGAACCCAGCCCTTGCCGGCAACCCGCGTGTGCGTTTTCACGAGATCACGGTCAGCCGCCATTACCAAACCCGCACGGCGGTGGTGTCCCTACGCCGGTTGGCGCACGAAGCGGCCACGCTGTGGCGCGGCTGGCGCCACGTGCGCCCGGCCAATGGCTGCCTGATGATGCTGCTGTCAGCGACATCCACCGCGGTGGTGGCGGCATCTGTTTTTGCCCGGCTGAGCCGGCGGGTGCGGGTGCAGATTGGGCTGCATGGTAATCTGAACGAAATCAGTGGCTGGCGATCACGTAACCCGGTTAAGCGCGCGTTAGACCTGACCGCGGCACTGGCGGCGAACCACGATGGAAAATTGCGGTTTTTGGTGCTGGAAACCAGTATCAAAACAGAATTAGCCCACCGCTTTTCCGCAACGATTGCACATACCGATGTGCTGCCGCTGCCAATTAACAGTGTGGAGATGGGCAGCACCGCGAACGATGGCGCCATGCCGGTAGAACAAGGCCGCGAAATTTGGCCCCCGGTGCCGTTGCGTATCGGCTTTGTTGGCCAGGCGACCATTGCCAAGGGGGTGGATATTTTTCTTGCCCTGGCGCGCGACCTGCAACACCGTTTGGGCGGGCGGGTTGCTTTTGATCTGATCGGCCGCGCCCTGCCAGGAACCGACATGACCCAGTTTGGGTTTTTGGCGAACCCGCCAACCACCGCGCATTTAACCCGGGCGGCGTTCATCGCCCGGTTGCAGGCGCAGCACTACGTGATGCTGCCGCTGCGCCCAGGGTATTATGATCTGGCGACCAGTGGTGCGCTGATTGATGCGCTGACCTGGTTAAAACCGGTGATCGCCACGCGTGTGGGTTTTGTTGCCGACATGTTCGCGGCCGGCGGCGATATCGGCTATTTGTGCGAAACCGCCAGCGCGTTGACCGAAACCGTTGAGCAGCTTATCGCCAGCCCCGATGTAGCCCGCTATGCACGCCAGGTTGAGGCCTTGCGTGCGCTGCGCGCCCAGCGCACGCCAGACGCCTTGGCCGCCAACTACCGATCTATCATCACCACGCATTTTCCGGGGGTACTGACTTGATCATGGCTACCACCGGCACTCGCAGCGCCCCCCCCGCTGCGCCCCTTGGCCAGCCCCCTGGCCCGCCCCCTGGCCCGCCCCTTGGCCCGCCCCCTGGTGCTGCTATGGGGCGGTGCCTAATTGTGACTAACGTGTTTGCCCCGATGCATGGCGGGTCGGCATCGGTGTATGAAAATTTGGCACATTTTGGCCACGGGCAAGTGTCGGTGCTGGCGCCGTTCTGCGATTATATCAGCGGGCAAGAACTGCCGGGCTGGCGCGCCTATGACGACACCGCCGATTTTACTGTGCATCGCCTGGCCTTGTTGCGCACCCGCATGATGCCGCCGCAATCGCTCGGGCCACGTCTGGTGCTGGCGCTGCGCGAATTGGCGATACGCACCCGGGTGATGCTGCACATTGCCCGCTACCAGCGCGGTGAAGCGATCACCACGGTGTGTATCGGCGAATTGGTTGCCGGCGGGTGGCTTGCCAGCGCCTGCCGGTTGCTTGGCCTGCGCACAGTCATTTACGTGCACGGCGAAGAAATTAGCACGGTTGATGGTTACGACCCCGATCGCCATCGGCGCCGCGCCTGCCTGCATAATGCCGATGCGGTGGTGACCGTGAGCCGCTTCACCCAGGATATGCTGGTGGGCATGATGGGGGTGCTGCCGGCGAAAATAACGCTGATCCCCAATGGGGTGGACCTGACCCGGTTTGCCCCCCGGCCGCGGCGCGAGGATTTGATGGCGCGTTACCAGCTTGCCGGGCATCGCGTGCTGCTAACCGTGGGGCGGTTATCGGCGCGCAAAGGCATGGACCGGGTGATCGACAGCCTGCCGGCGTTGCTGCGTGATATGCCAGATTTGATTTATCTGCTGGTGGGTGATGGCAGCATACGCGCCGATCTGCAGGCGCGCGCCGAGGCCTTAGGCGTGCGCCACGCTGTGGTATTTGCCGGTGCGGTATCGGGTGGCGAGCTGGCCGATCATTACGCCTTGGCCGATGTGTTTATCATGGCCAACCGCACCATGCCCGATGGCGATACCGAAGGGTTTGGCATTGTTTTTCTGGAAGCCAATGCGTGCGGTATTCCGGTGATCGCCGGCAGTGCCGGCGGCAGCGTTGATGCGGTGACCGATGGGGTGAATGGGTTATTGGTGGACGGTGCCAACCCGCATTCTATCGTCGCGGGCGTTACCCGCTTATTTGCCGATAGCGATTTGCGCGCGCGCCTGCGCACCCAGGGGCTGGCGGCAGCAGCGCGATCGGGCTGGGCCGAGCGGGCTGCACGCTTTCTGAGCGTGTGCGCCTGCCCTGCGCCGCCGCCGATCTGATCAGAACCGGATACCATTCAGATGATGACCGCGGCTGATACCAGCCACGCCGATATTCAGCGCAAAGTTGTGCGCAGCGCCACCTGGATGGTGGCGCTGCGCATCGCCATGCGGGTGATCAGCGTCATCAGCCAGTTGATCATGGTGCGGTTGCTAACCCCCAGCGATTTTGGCCTCGTGGCAGGGGCAGGTGTTGCCTATGCTATATTGGATGGGCTGACCGAAACATCGATGACCCTATTACTGGTGCAGATGCACGCGCCAGACCGCCAGCATTACGATACCGCCTGGACCCTGGTTGCCCTGCGCGGCCTGCTGGTGGGGGTTTTGTTGTGGTTAAGCGGCCCGTTGATGGCACAATACCTGCATGATGCGCGCGTGCTGGGAATTGTGCGCGTGATGGCGATTGTGCCGATAGTGCAGGGGCTGGAAAGCGTCGGCATGATCCGCCTGCAGCGCGATCTGCAATTCGGCCGGATTTTCTTCTATCAACTGACCAACAAGGCGGTTGGGTTTCTCACCGCCCTGCCACTGGCGCTAATGTATCGCAGCTACTGGGCGCTGGTGCTGGGCGGTGCTGCCGCGCGGTTGGTATCTATCCCGTTATCGTATGTGTTATCGCCGCATCGGCCGCGATTTTCACTGGCGGGTGCCCGGGCGATGATGCATTTCTCGAAATGGCTATTGGTGACCAATCTGCTGACCATGGTTGATAATTCCATGATGGCAATGATCTTGGTGCGCGTCGCCGATCTGCGGGCTTTAGGCTTATATCAGGTATCGTACGATTTAGCAGCGTTACCAGCCAGCGAGATTGCCGCCCCAGTGCGGCGGCCAATGCACGCGGGATATGCCCGGGTGGCGGATGATCTGGCTGCTTTTCGCCAGCAAGTGCTGAGCGGCCTTGGTGTGTTGGTGGCGGTGATGGTGCCAATGGCGGCGGGGATTGCGGCAACCGCACCCTACGTGGTGCATGTCGCCCTGGGCCCACAATGGGGCGATGCAACCCCAGTTTTGGCGTTGGCCGCAGTGTATACAATGTTTGATGCCATTGGGCACTTCACCGGTGGCATTTATATGGTGTGCAACGCGCAGCGGCGCTATGTGGCGATTATGGCGGCGTGTTTGGCGTTACGTCTGGCGTTGGTGGTGCCGACCGCCATTTATGGCGGCGTGGTGGCGGCTGTTGCCGTGCTGGCGTTGACCGCTGTGGTCAATGCGGTGGTTTGGTTCGCCGGTTTGCGCACATTGATTGGTGTAACTACCGCCGATCTGGTGCGGCCGGTGTGGCGTAGTTTTGCCGCAAGCCTGGTGATGCTTGCGGCGTTGGCAAGTATTGAAACGGTTTGGCCGCGAAGCACGCAGTTTGCCACAATGCTGGTGCAATGGGGGGCGCTGTGTGCGCTGGGCGCGGGTGTTCATATCGCAACCCAGCTTACCCTATGGCGCTTGGGCGGTGCCGGGGCGGGGCCAGAGGCGGCCTTGTTGGCGGCCTTGTCGGCGGCGATCAGGGCCCGGTTTGCCAAGTAGTTTGTGCCAATCATTTTACCGAAAGTAAAATAATCTGGGCGAGAGCCGCCGCCAGCGCCAGCACCAGGCCCACCCATAGGCGGGGGCCGACGAACAAGCGCAGCATGCTGGTGGTTGGAAACGAAAAAGTTTCAGCCGTACCAAGTGATTTGAACGCATGAATATCTTTGAAACGGGTGTCTGTTGCAAGTTCGGCTAGGTCGCGGCGGCTGCGGTAACGCATAAACCCAATAATGGTCCAGCCGGGGTCGGGCGGCACCTGCCAGGCATCGAAATAACCGCCCGCCTTGCGTGCAACAATCGCCGGGTGGCCGCCGCGCAGCATCAGGCGGCGGATAAAATGTTTGCTGTAATGCATCAGCATGTCGCGCGCCGGCACGGTTTGCCCGGTGACCGGGTGGGTGACCGTGCCCGGCTGGATGCGCACCAGGTTGAGCATAACAAATTCGCGGCCATCGTCTTCTTGCAAGAAGTGCTTGAAAATCGCTAAATCGTTTTTGCCTTCCGTGCCGGTGTCCCGCGCGCGTTGCAGGTAGGTTTCGATTTCTGCCGGGCTTAATTTGCCACGCCAGTTGTCGTAAAATAGCCGAAACCCGGCATATAAACCGGCCGCTATTGCCCATACCCAAAAACTAGTCATCGGCCGAATTCCCCCCAGATGCGGTATGTGGCGCCGCCCTTGCTGGGACACAATATGGCATGTATCGTGCCAAAACAATGGCGGGTTTTTTTCCGGTTTTTTTCGGGTTTTTTTCCGGGGGGTGGGGGGGCGTCGTAGATGCAAAATTCAGGTTATTGCGCAAGCCCGTGGCCCAGCGAAGATGGCGGCCCGGCGCGGTTACAAACGCCGCAAGCGGGTAGCCCCTTGGCGTTGCGTGCGGGGGAAAAACTAGGCTGCATCACGCGCCGCACCTGGATGTCCACCATGACTGTGCTAGGCGCACCGGGCGAAGTTTACCTGCTGACCCATAGTGCATTGCGTGCCCGCCTTGGCCTGCCCACCACATCGTGCGTGGAACTGATCAACCCCGAAACACTAAAAATCCAGGCCAGATCGCCGCGTTTGCCTGGCGGCCCGATGTGGCCGGGTGGCATGGCAATCCACCGCAATGGCGATTTATATGTGGTGTATGGGCGCTATGCGCACCGGTTGAACCGAGATTGTTCATTGCGGGCATCGCTAAAATTACCAGTAAACCTTGCCTATAATTCGTTTGTTATTTTAGATAATGGGCTGATTGTTACTAAAAACCTGTCCGATACGGTGGCGGCACGGCTAAGTGTGATCGATGCCGATAGCATGGGGTTTTCTTGCGCCGATATCGTGTGCCCGGAAGCCTCGATCGCGCGGCTCAGCGCTGTGGGCAACACTGTGTATGTGGTTGGGGTGCGATCGATTTTTCGCTATCATTGGCAGCAGGATACCGGCACGCTGGTGTTCGATACCGATTGGCGTTTCGATTATATTAGCACTGCCAGCCAAACCTATGGCTGGGACGTGGTGCTGGACGGTACCCATGCCTGGTTTATGGATAATGGCAAGCATCGCTACTTTAACAAGATGATTGGTGCTGGGGTAAACCCCACGCCAAATCGGCTGATACGCGTGGCACTGGCCGATGCAACCGACCATGATACCGTGCCGATTTGCGGCATTAATGGCGGCAGCATCACCAACCCGCCGTTAATGGATATCAGCCGCCAGATTGTGATTGGCTACGATAGTGCCAATGCCCATCTGCAAGCCTGGCGTTTTGATAGCGCCACCCGTAATTTACACAAAATTTGGCACAAATCGCCATTTGGCTGTTCTAGCCACATGATTTTATATCCCAAAACCGGCGAACTGGTTACCAACGATTACCGCCGCGGTGGTGAGGAACTGGTGGTGCTTGATATCACAACAGGTGTTGAAAAAGGCCGGGTACGCTCGGGCGGCTCGATGCAGGGCGTGGTGTTTCCAAGCCCGGGGTTTGGCCGCGATTTTTATTGGTGTTCCATGGGGCAATTAGCACGGGTTTTCGTGCGCGGGCCGCAAACCTGAATTTGCTCAGCGCGCCCGTAACACGGTGCGAAAACCAATGTGCGATGCCCCGCTATCGTTGGGGCCATCACTGCGCGCGGCCGGCCGATAGCGGAAGCAGTAGCTATCCGAACATAAAAATGATCCGCCCTTAATCACGTGCTGCGGCAAACTGGCCGCTGCCGCCCCTTCTGGCTGTGTATAAATATCGCTGGTCCATTGCCACACATTGCCGGCCATATCGTACAAACCAAAGCCATTAGCAGGAAAACAGCCAACCGGTGATGGCCGCGCGCGATACCCATCATCGCCGTGATCAGCATCAGGAAAACTACCCTGCCAGGTGTTGGCCATGGGCCGGGCCCCCGGTTTTTGCACATCACCCCAAATATAGCGCGCCGCCACTAGCCCGCCGCGGGCGGCATATTCCCATTCCGCCTCGGTAGGCAGCGCGTGGCCTAACCAGGTGGCGTAGCTTTGCGCATCTTCATACGCCACATGCACCACCGGTAACGCATCGCGCCCAGCGATCGAACTGCCCGGCCCTTCCGGGTGGCGCCAATCAGCCCCCGGCACAATGCGCCACCAGGCGGCCGGATTGTGCAAATCAGCCCCCGCGGCAGCACCTATAAAAACCAGTGATGCCGGGCGCCGATCGGCCGCCGACAGCCCAGGAAAACGCGCCGCATCCAACCCACGCTCGGCCAAGGTGCGATATCCCGTGGCCTGCACAAAGCGAGCATACTGCGCATTGGTCACATCGGTGCGGTCAATCGCGAAGGTGGCAACATGCACCACATGCGCCGGGCCTTCTTCTTCACGCACCGGTGCCGCACCCATCGAAAAACGACCAGCCGGCAAAGCCACCATACCGGCAAGCGGTGCGGCAGGATCAGGCAAGCCCGGCGGCTGCGCGCACAGCGCCTGCGCGGCATTGGCGGAGGGCGCGACGATGCAGGCTAGGAGCAAAAGGACAAGTGAGTAAGAACCTTCTTTTTCTGAAGAAAAAGAAGCAAAAAGACTTTTATGATGTGGGTTCGGAGAACTCGGTGGCAGCGTTGCCGCGGGCCCGACGGCATAAAAAGTCTTTTGCTTCTTTTCTTCAGAAAAGAAGTTTCTTCCTTTGCCTTGCAGTCTCATGCCTAATTATCCCAATAGATATACTCATCATCGAGTTTTGTCTCGACCCCGCCTGGGTGATCGATTGCGATAGCCCCCGACAGGATCGTTGGCCATAGCGGCTTTGCCTGTTCGGCATTTTGGGAATCGAGTAGCGCCGACAATTCCAATAATTTCGCCGGTTCGCTGGCCACTAGGTTTTGCCGCTCGGTGGGGTCGGCGGCGAGATTGAATAGCCATTGCTTGCCTTGGCGCCCGTCGCGCTGCAGCTTCCAACCGCCGGCCAGCACAACTTTGCCTTCGCCCGAGCGCCAAAATAACGATTGGTGCGGCTGCCCGGTTTTTTGGCCGGTGACGTAAGGTACCAGGTCAACGCCATCCATTTTGCGATCGGCGGGTAGTGGTGCTGCGGCGGCGGCCGCGGCGGTTGCGAAAATATCGACGTGGCCGACTGGTGCATCGTAGGTGACGCCGGTTGGGATATGGCCAGGCCAGCGCATGAAGTATGGCACGTGCAGGCCGCCTTCAAAGAAAGTGGCCTTCCAGCCGCGATACGGGCGGTTGATATCGGGCAGGCCGATATAATTGGCGCCGCCGTTATCGCTGGTGAAGATGATAAGGGTGTTTTGATCTAACCCTTCTTCTTTCAGGGTTTGCAGCAGGCGCCCGACGTTGCGGTCAAGGTTGCGCATCATGGCGCCGTAAACCCGCAGGCGATGATCTGCGATGTTGGGCAGGGCGGCATAATCTTCGCGGGTTGCCTGCAAGGGCGTATGCACGGCGTTGGGGGCGAAATACATGAAGAACGGCCGGTTGCGGTTGGCGTGCACCGCGGTGATGGCTTCGCGGGTGAGATAGTCGGTCATGTAACCGGCCGGTTCAAACCAGGGCGAGCCATTATACTGCACGCCCCAGGGTAAATTCGCCCATAAAAACTGATCGATGGGGTCAAAATCCTGTTTGGAATTTTCAACTGTTGGATCATCTTCGCGCATAAACATCGATGCGCCGGCGGTGAAGCCTAACGATTCATCAAAGCCTTTTTGTTCCGGCCGGTTGCCGGCGGCCGCCCCCAAATGCCATTTGCCAAAATGCAGTGTGTGATAGCCGGTTTTTTGCAGCAGGGCGGCGATGGTGATTTCGCGCAAAGGGATCGCTTCATGGTCCATGCTGGGCATGTTTTCGATCTGGTCTTCACGGAAGATCGGTTTGTGCAGGGCGGTGGGGCGGATGAAATCGGCGATGATGCGGGCGAAGGCCACTGGGGCGGGGGTGAATTCAAAGCCAAAACGGGTGGCGTAGCGGCCGGTCATGATGGCGGCGCGGGAGGGCGCACAGGTGGCGTTGCCGGCGTAGCCGTTGCGCAGTTCCACCCCTTCATGGGCGATGCTGTCGATATTGGGGGTGGGCACGGCGCCGTTGGCGATGCCGCCGCCGTGCAGGGTGATGTCGTTAAACCCCATATCGTCGGCCAGGATCACAATCACGTTGGGTGGGCGTTGGTTGGGCGGCAGGGCGGCGGTGCTGGGGCCTTGATCCCAGTTTACTGGGTGGTTGGGGCCGATATGGGGCAGCAAGAAATGGCCAGCATGCAAAATGATATAATCGCGGTTGAGGCGGGCGACGCCGGCTAGTAGGACCAATACGGCGGCGGTGCCACCGGCGATTTTTAAAAACTTCATGGTGGCGTTTCCTTGCGGCGTCTTTGTATTGGCACTTTGTATGCCAATAGTCGGGGCCGTGTCTACAGGCGCGGTTGCGGGCGGGGCGCATACAGGTGTGGTTGCTATTTTGGGCTTATTAGTATAAAATTTTAGACTTGCTATCGACCTGGGCTTGCCTTATTTTGCGGTGAAGTATTTTAGGAATTTGGTCATGGTCATGGGCGGGCGGTTGGCGAGTTTAGGGGGGCTTGGTGTGTGCGTGCTGCTGCTGGCAGCGTCCCCCGTGCGCGCCGATACGGTAACCCTCGGCACCGCCTATTCCGGTAATTTCAATATGCTAGAAGCGGTCGGTACAGGCCCCTACAGCGTAGTGCAGGAAGGCGGCGGTAGCGTCGGCGGATCTTCCGGCAATATCGCCGGCAATAACGTATATTTTGCGTATTTCTACTGCGTCGATATTTACACCAACGCCACCTTGGGTAGCACCTACACGTCCACTTACAATACCAATGCCACCATCAACGGCAGCACGGTAACGGCAGCCGGCCAGGTCGCCTGGCTAATGCTGCACATTGCGCCGACACTGACCACGCAGGCGCAGTATCAAGGCATGCAGGGCCTGATATGGACATTGGAAAACCCAACCGGATCGGCAAAGCCGGTACAATGGGATACAGCCGATAACAGTGCGGCGGCCACCAGCTATTACAACACTTACCAGTCGCTGCTAGGCGGCAACACCGACTCGGTAAGTTCTCTGTATTGGATCAACCCGATAAACCCCAGCACTGGCGTGTACACATACCAGGGTTTTGTCGCCGACACCTGGACGCAAATCCCTGAACCATCGACGCTAGCTGTGTTCGGCACGGGCCTGCTGGCCCTTGCCGGCATGCGCCGCCGCAAGGCAGCGGCAGTAACCGGCCCATCCCCCCGCACCTAAATTTGCGGCGCACGGTCCGGTTTTAGCGGCGCTGTGATGGAACCACCTTCACCCAACGGCGTTTTATCCTAGCGCTGACCCACACTGGGCTGCGCGCTATGATTAAGGACTTTGTCATGCTGCGCGCTTTTGCCGCCGTGTTGCTGCTCACCTTTGCTATTCCGCTTGCCGGTTGCGTTGTGGTTGGCCCTAACCACCCAGGCTGGTGTGCCAACCACCCGTATCGCTGCCGCTAGCCGTAAGGCATGGTTATGCGACGAGGTTCCCAATAGCGATTTTCTCGTGTTTTTCTGATGCCATCAGCGCGCCAAACACGCCGAGCTTAAGATTAGGCGCACCGGTTGCCGCCTGCGCGCGGAGCTGTTCGCAAAACCAGCTTTGAATACCAAAGCCATTGGCAGCTTTGATCAGCATAATCGGCGAGGCCGGGCCAAGCCAGCCTGGCCCAATGCGCAAATTGCTTTCCCACCGATCAAGCTCGGTTATTGTGCCCGCCAGCAGTTTTTGGGCGGCATTCACATCGGCGCATAATGGCCGCGCCAGCCCCACCATATCCACGCCATCATGGGTGATCGCGCTGGCCATACCGGCGGTTGTGCGAAAGCCGCCAGTGACCATCAATTTCGCGCGGGTCAGGTTTTTACGAATTTCGGGGGCGAATTTCTGAAAATACGATTCGCGCGCGCGCGTTGATGCCGTAACCGTGGGATCGTAGGCACGCTCGGCACCATCCATGTTCATCATGCTGGGCTGTTCGTAGCTGCCGCCAGAAATCTCGATCAGATCAACCCCTTCGGCATCAAGCCAACGCACCACAGTTTGGCTATCGTCAAACGAAAACCCGCCGCGCTGAAAATCGGCTGAGTTGATTTTCACCGAAATCGGAAAATCGGCGCCAACGGCAGCCCGGGTTTGGCGCACGATATCCAGCAAAAGCCGCGCCCGGCCGCCAAGATCGCCGCCCCATTCATCGGTGCGGGTGTTGGCTTTGGGCGACAGGAACGAAGATACCAGATACCCGTGGGCGGCATGAATTTGCACACCCGTAAACCCGGTTTCGCGGGCAACCACCGCGGTGTTGACAAAGCCCGCTATCACATCGGCAATGTCGGCGGCAGTCATCGCCACCGGCTGGCCAAAGCGGCCACCCGGCAGATTAACCATATGGGCCGATGGCGCTTTTGGGGTGGGGTTAATCGCTTTGGGTGTTTGCCGGCCGGCGTGAGAAATTTGCATCCACAGATGATTGCCAGCAACCGTGCCGGCGGCAGCAAAACTTTTGAGCGCCGCCAGCGCCTCGGGGGGTTGTTTGCCGGCGATCGCCACATTGCCGCCGGCTTCCATATGTTTGCGATCGATTTGCACATTGCCGGTTAGCAGCAGGCCAGCGCCGCCCTCGCTCCATAACCGATACAACCGATCAAGTTTGGCGGTTGACCAGTTATGCGGATCGGCCAAGCCTTCGGTCATTGCCGCTTTGCACAAGCGGTTTGGCAAGGTGGCCCCACACGGCAGGGCCAGGGGTTGGGCCAAAATATCGTGGGGTTGAGTTGGCATCGTGCGTATCCCTGTGGTGTCTGTCAAACTCAAACGAAGCTGATGATTTCGTCAACCGGCGCGCGCGGGCTGCGAAAATTATTGATCGGCGCTGCTGTATCGGCGCGCCCAATCGCCAGGCCGCAAAACAGCATGTGTTCGGCCGGGCTGCCGACAAAATCACCAACGGTTTTGGGCCAGCGGCTCCAAGCTTCTTGCGGGCAGGTGGCGTAGCCGGCTTCTTCAAACAAATACATCGCGGTTTGCAAATACATACCTAAATCAGACCATTGCGCCTGGCCCATAGTGCGATCGGTAAAGCAAAACGCCGCAGCGGGAGCACCAAAAAACCGATCATTGTTTTGCACCCAGGCGAGGCGGGCAAATTTATCGTCACGCGGGATACCCAGCGCGCCATATAGCGCTTCCCCAATGTCATACCGGCGGGCGCGGTAGGGATCTTTTAACGGGGCTGGATAAATCGGGTATTCGGTCGGTTCGCCCATGGGGGTTTCGGCCATGCGCGCTTCCATAACGCCGCGAAACCGCGCCATGCTGTCGCCGTTCAGCACGTAAATGCGCCAAGGTTGCAAATTGCCGCCTGACGCCGCCCGCGTTGCACGGGTAAGCACATCGCGCAGCAGGGTATCGGGCACGGCATCGGGCAGAAAGGCGCGCACCGATCGCCGTTGGTTTACTGCTTCACTGACCGATAACGCCATCTTACCCCCGCTTTGCCTGGCCCGTTGCCGGGCGCGGCATGGGTGTTGGCCAAATTTACACACTGAGAAAACTTTACTGTCAATAAAATTTTAACGTTGACAAAATTTTAGCATGGCGCAAGGTTTCGTTATGCTGGAAATACCTGCCGCCCGTGTTGCCAATATGCAGGCCCGCCGGCGGCGCATACTGGATGAGGCTGCAAACTTGCTGGCCGAAGGCGGGTATGGCGCCCTTACTCTGCGCGCCCTGGCTGGCCATGCCGGGGTAACCGTGCCCACCATCTACAATCTCATTGGCAGCAAGGATGCCGTGGTGGCAGCCTTGGTGGGCGATGCGCTGGACCGTATGGATGTAGAACTGGCGCGGCTTTCACCGGCGCGTGGGATTGAGCGGGCCGAGGCGGTGATCACGGTAAGCTTTGCGTTGTTCTCAGCCCACCAGCATATCTATTGTTCGGTCTTTCGCAGCCTGGATGATGTTGGCATCAACCGGGAAGAAAATGCGTTAGGGCCGTTATTTCGCCGTGCTGGTGCGATGCATGAGCTGGCGATTAGTGAAGCGGTGGAGGCCGGTTTTTTGCGGGGGCGTCTACAACCCCTGGCATTAGCGCATAATATTTTGCATGCGCTGATGGAGACGTTTAAATTATGGGCGCTGGGTGCCCTGCCGGTGGATATTGCACGGGCGCGGGCGTTTTATGCATTGTACGTAAGCTTGCTTGCTGATGCCACCAAGGCCGGCCGGGCGATATTGCTGGCCCGCATTGCGCCGTATGAAGCTGTGCTCAACGTGTAATCGCGGTGCCAGCGCCCGGTGGTTATGGAAAATAGGCCGGTGAGGCCGCCTAATGCGGTGCCCCACCGGCGTTATGTGTTTACTATTAGTCCTTGCGCCCAGTTTCCACGATTGTGCGGGCGTTTTCGGCGAATTTTTTCTCGTCGCTTTCCGTGCGCACGTCCATATCCATCGGCACTTTTATGCCACGATCAGCACCCGGGCGGGCGCGGATGGTTTTTACCCAGCGTTGTAGATTGGGAAAGGGTTCGATATCCACACCCGACCATTTATAGGTGCGCACCCAGCACCAGTTGGCGATATCGGCAATGGAGTAGTCGCCGGCCAAATACTCATGATCTACCAAATGCCGATCGAGCACGCCAAATAGCCGCGTGCTTTCACCCTGATAGCGGTCGATCACCGGTTGAATTTTCTCTGGCCAGTAGCGGAAAAACACATTTGACTGGCCCATCATGGGGCCGATGCCGCCCATTTGAAACATTAGCCATTGCAGCACGCGCGAGCGGCCGCGGGTATCGGTGGGCATCAGCTTCCCAGTTTTTTCTGCAAGGTATATCAGAATCGCGCCAGATTCGAACACGGCGAAATCATCTTCCGCACGGTCGACAATCGCCGGGATGCGGCCATTGGGGTTGATCGCCAAAAATTCTGGGGTTTTCTGGTCGCCTGTGGTTAGGTTGATGGCGTGCGTGGTGTAAGGCAATTCCAGTTCTTCCAGCGCCACCGAGGCTTTCCAGCCATTTGGCGTGGGTGATGTATATAGATCGATCATGGCACTCTCCCAAATATTTAGCCGGCTTAGTTTAGCCCATCGCCTTCATCATGGCAGCGAATGCAGGAGTGTACACGGTTTCGATGTTGAGCTGCCCCAGCAGGCCGGCACTGCGATGCACCGCAATTTCGCGCCATTCGGCCGACATCGACATCGCCACCAATGCTGCCCGATTGGGGTACTGCGCCAGAGCGATTTCTTCCCATAGCGGATCGACAAATCCCAGTGATAAGGCAGTAACGTTGCCGGCGAAAATCACCTTTCCACCATGCTTGTAAACCAACCGGCCAACCGCATTGCCATAAATGTCGTACGCTTCGCGGCCGGTAAGATCGCATGCGCGGCCATCTTCGTACACCGCGCGATCACGAAATTTCAGCAGATTGACCATAACGATAGGGCCATCAGGCCCCACGTCACGTATCAACGCTAATTGTTCAGGCCGGGTTGGCAGAACTTCATTTTCAACGCGCACGCTGGTGTCGGTCATGATGGTTTTCCTATCGCAAGTTTGGTTTGTTAGCTTAGCCGCGCGGCAATGTGCGCAGGCCGGTGATGCTGAGGGCAACACCCACCGCTTCCACCAGCATCGGCCCAATTTCAGCCTGGCCGCCGCCGTCAATCGCAAAACTTAGCAGGCGCCCGGTCAGTGCCAGCCCAAGCAATATGCTAGGCACCATCAGCCACTGGGCGCGCCCCTTGATCACCGCATACAGGCTGAAAATGCCGCCAGCCGCAAAGAAGCCGGCGAAATCAGCGCGCATACTGGCGCTGCCCAGGGCACCCATCTCCACCACGTGGGTTACCCCCAATTGGTGGCCAATCGCTAATGGATCGATCCAGAATTTTGCTGCGACCAATAGCGCTAGTGCGCCAATAAGGCCGAGTACGCCGCGTAAAACTTGTACCATGATGTTTGTTCTCCTCGTTGAAAAATGTTGAGTTGCCCGGCCAAGATTTATGCGGTTTGGCAGTCGGATACCAGTGGCCGGATACCAGTGGCCGGCTGAAGTAGCTGGGAGGCGCGCGGGTTTGGTTTGGCGGCGTGCGCCGTGTCTGGCATTATCTGCCTCGGCCTGTGGCCTTTGCCCGGTTCATTGACGCTCGCCCCAATATTATGGCACACAAACTGCCGAAACATGCCCGCCGCCGTCAAGTGCGCCCGGCAAAAGGCAGCGCCCTCAGTGGGCATAGGGAAGGACATGGCACACATTGGGCTCTCGGTTAGTACCGCTTGTTACGTCGATGATTGTCAGCAGCGGGTTGCGCCGCATGCAGCGTGAAGTCGCGGCCCTGGGCCGGCGCATCACCGGCGGCAGGCCAACTATCCTGTATTTTCATCAGGCCGATGATCCGTATAGCGCGCTGACGGCGCAAATTTTGCCCGGCCTGGCAGCCGGCTACGATGTGGCGATTGAACCGTTTTTGGTGCCACCGCCGGGCGCCGATGCCAACCCCGATGCGCCCCGCCTGGCAGCCTATGGCCGCTTTGATGCCAGCCGCCTGGCGAACGCCCACGGGCTTGATTTTCCGCCCCTTGCCGTGGCGCCCGATGCCGCCCGTGTAACCGCCGCCCAGTGTGCGCTGGCGGCAAGCCTTGCCGCTGGCCGTTTGGTGCAGGATGCCGCCCATATCAGCCAGGCTTTTTGGGCGCGCGGTGACCAAGGGGGCCGCGCCACGATGGACCCCGGCCCGTATCTTGCTGCCGGCGATGCGCGCCGCCGCGAGCTTGGCCATTATTCAGGTGCCACTTTTTATTTTGAAGGCGAATGGTATTGGGGCATTGATCGCTTGCCCTACCTGGAAGCGCGCCTGGCGGCATTCCGCCGCGGTGCCGCCCCAATTGTTTCCCAACTGGCCGAACCACGTTTCCCCGCCCTGCACAGCGGCGCCACGATCGATTTTTACCCATCCCTGCGCAGCCCTTACACCTATTTGGCAGCAGCACGGGTGCGCGCCCTGGCCGAACGCCACGGCGCCAGCTTGCGCATAAAACCGGTGCTGCCCATGGTGATGCGCGGCCTGCCGGTACCACGCGCTAAACGCATGTACATCGTGCGTGATACAAAACGCGAAGCCGAACGTTTGGGTATGCCCTTTGGCCTAGTAGCCGACCCCGTGGGCGCGCCCACCGAACGTGGATTGGCGGTGTTGTTTCCCGCCATCGCGGCTGGCAAAGGTGCGGCGTTTCTGGAAAGTTTTTTGAGCGCCGCTTGGGCCGAAGGCATTGATGCCGGCACCGATACGGGGCTGCAGCTGATCGCCGATCGCGCCGGTATTGGCGCTGATAGCGTGGCGGCGTCCCTGGCCGATGATGGCTGGCGCGCCCAGGCCGAAGCCAACCGGCTGGAACTGCTTGAACTTGGCCTGTGGGGCGTGCCGTCGTTTCGGGTTGCCGGCTTGCCAGGTTTTTGGGGCCAGGACAGGCTATGGGCGATAGAAGATGATCTGCGCCAGGTGGCGGCCAGCCAAATCGCCTAAACATCGGGCGCAATACATCACTGCGGGAGACAGCGTGACATGAGTGACAACGATAAAAAATCAGGCACCAGGCTCGATCGCCGCGCCTTGCTCACCGGTGCCGCCGTGGGGGCGGCAGGGGCTGCCGCCGTTGCCACCGGTGCTAACAAAGTGCACGACATGCAGCGTAAGCTGGCAACCCCTGCCGCTTTGCCACCGGGTTCCGCCCCTGAAATTGGCGTGTCGTTTGCGGATTCGCATCCCGTTTACGAACCCGCCAAGGCGCCGCCGGCCGGGGCCCCGAACATTATTTCCATTATCCTCGATGATGTCGGCTTTGCCGATCTTGGCTGCTACGGTAGCGAAATCAACACACCTAACATCGATGCCCTGGCCGGTGGCGGGCTGCGCTACAGTAATTTCCGCACAACCGCGATGTGCTCGCCGACGCGTGCGTCGTTTCTGACCGGGCTGAACCACCATTCCGCTGGTATGGGCTGGCTTGCCGATTTGGATAGTGGCTACCCCGGTTATCGCGGCGACCTGACCCACGAAGCCGCAACAATCGCGGAAGTGTTGCGCGATAGTGGCTGGTCTACGTTGCACATTGGCAAGTGGCATGTGAACAATGTGGATACCACCGGCCCCACCGGGCCGTACGTGAACTGGCCAACCAGCCGTGGTTTTGAGCGCGCCTATTGGTTTCAGGGCCATTCCACCGATAATTTTCGCCCTGGCGAATTATATGATGGCATCGCACCAGTAGAAGCACCCGATCGGCCGGGGTATTTTGCCCCCGATGATCTCACCGATCGTGCCATTTCTTACATCAACACCCAAAAAGCGGCAGCACCTAACAAACCGTTTTACCTTAATATCGCCTACCCCACGGCGCACTCGCCAATTCAAGCGATCGCCGAAGACCGCGATGCTTACAAAGGCAAATACAATGCCGGCTGGGATGTGATCAGGGCTGCCCGCCTGCAACGGCAGTTAGATATGGGCATTGTGCCGAAAAACACCAAGCTGCCGCCAATTTCGTTCGGCGCCAAACCTTGGGATGAACTCAGCGATGATGAAAAACATTGGTATCCGCGTTACATGGAAGTGTATGCCGGTGCCATTACACGGTGCGATCGTAACATCGGCCGGCTGATGGCAGCCCTTGAAAAACTCGGCGTGCGCGATAACACGCTGGTTATTCTGTTTTCGGATAATGGCGGGTCCGGCGAAGGCACATCTACCGGCACCCCCAACATCTTTGCCTCGGCCTTTGGCCGCGAAGTGCCGGTGCCAGAGGCCATGAAGTTTTACGACGTGCTGGGTGGCATTGAGACTTTCCCGCACTACCCGATGGGCTGGGCGTGCGCATCTAACACGCCATTCCGGTTGTATAAGCAGTACGTGCATTTGGGCGGTATTGCCGATCCATTTGTGGTCAACTGGCCGGCCAAAATTACCGAAAAGGGCATGGTGCGCGATCAGTTTGTGCATGTGGTGGATTTGCATCCCACTTTGCTGGATGCGGCCGGTATTAAACGGCCCGAATTTCATGATGGCCGCCGCCAAAAAGCGTTCGAAGGCGCCAGTATTTTCCCAACCTTTAATACCGCAACGGCGGCTACGCGAGACGAACAGTATTTTGAACTCGGCGGCACGCGTGCCTATATCAAGGGTAAGTGGCGGCTGGTTGCCGATCATAGCCGTGGTGAGGCGTATGAGGATGATCACTGGGAATTATACGATATGTCGCTCGAATCTAACGAGCTGACCGATCTATCAGCCCAGCACCCCGATATTGTCACCGATCTTAAACAGCGCTGGTTTGATGCGGCGAAACGCTACAACGTTTTGCCGCTGGACGATCGCAATTTGCTGATCAAAATGGCGCAGTATCGCCAGTCTCGCGGTGTGCGCCCGCTATGGGAATTTCGCCCACCGGTGGAACGCATCTCGCACGATACCGCCCCCGCGGTGGGCGGGTTCGACCATTCCATCGAAATTGAACTCACCCGCCCGGAAGGCGGCGGCGATGGCGTGCTGGTGGCATCGGGATCGCGCTACGCCGGCTTTGTGATCTATATCGATAAAGGCCGGTTGATTTACGAAACCAGCCTAACCCCATGGAGCGAACGCATCATGGCGCAGGAAGAATTGCCGTTCGGCAAAATGACCCTGCGTTACGTGCAAACCATGACATCGCGGCCGTTCGATGGTAGTGGTGCGATTTACCTAGGCGATCGCAAACTTGCCGAACATATTTTTGATCGCTGCAATTTCGCGACCTCGTATGATGGGTTTTCGATCGGCGCCGATGAAGGCAACCAGGTGTCAACCGCCTATCAAGGGATAAACCGGTTTCAGGGCACGATCGACTTGGTGCGGGTAAAAATCGATGCCCGGCCAACGACAATTCTCGAAGAAACCCGGTTTTTAAAAGAAATCAAGATTAAGATTTAACCGGCGCGCAAAGTTGCGGGGCACCAGATAAGTGCCCCGCATCCTTGTTTTATCCGTGCCTAACGCCCGGTCCACACCGCTGCACGTTTTTCGCGAAACGCGCCAAACCCCTCGCGCGCATCTTGGGTTGCGGCCATCGTTGGCAGCATCAATTCGGCGAATTCCCAGGCTTGCCGCAGCGACATATCACGCATCGCGTGGAACCCGTGCTTGCCCAGACGTATGGCCGTGGGCGATACCGCCGACACTTTGGCCACCAGCGCATCGGTGCGCGCATCAAGCTCGGCCGCCGTCACCACATGATTGACCAGGCCCAGGTTTTTCGCCTCGAGCGCACTGATCGGCTCGGCGGTCATGCACATTTCCATCAGTTTTTTGAGCGGCACAGTGCGCAATAGCATGGGCATAATCATCATCGGAAAAATGCCAACTTTGGCTTCCGGCACGCCAAACAGCGCGTGATCGGCGGCTACCGCCAGATCGCACGCTGCCAGAATCCCCAAACCGCCGGCCAGCGCATGGCCATTAACCCGGGCAATAATCGGCAACTCGCAGGTTTCCATCAGCTTGAACAGCTCGATCAGAAAATTGCGGGGGTTGGCGGCATCCACGCTAAACGGCGCGCCGTCAGCGCTGGCGCCCAGATCGCCGCCGGCACAAAAAGCTTTTTCGCCAGCCGCGGTCAGCACAATGGCGCGGTGGCTGCCGCTATGCATGGCGGTGCGCACCGCATCGGCAATGCCGGCGACAACGGCTGCGTTAAACGCATTGCGCTGATCGGGGCGGTTAATGGTGATCACCATCGTGGTGCCGCGTGTTTCGGCAAGGACAACGCTCATGGTGGCTTGGGCTCCTCAAAGTTTGCGCTACAGTGCGGTAACCGGCGCCCGTGCGCAATCGGTGCCCGCGACAAAACCACGAGGGAGATCGCAGATGGATCATGCAGAATTTGCCGGTAAAACAGTGCTGATCACCGGGGCTGCGGGTGGCATTGGGCGGGCGACGGCCTTGGCGTTTGCACGCCTTGGCGCGCGGCTGGTACTGGGGGACGCGAATGGTACCGGGCTGCAGGAAACCGAAATTTTGGTGCGGGCAGCTGGTGCCGATGCCATTGCGCAGGTCGCTAACGTGGCGGTTGAGGCCGATATCGTATCTTTGGTGGCGCAGGCGGTGCAGCATTTTGGCAAGCTGGATCACGCCTTTAATAATGCCGGTGTCACCACCTATATCGAAACCTGGGATACCGAGGCCTGGACCCATATGCTGGGCATCAACCTTAATGGCGTGATGTTCGGCCTAAAACACCAAATTGCGCAGTTTTTGGCGCAGCGCGAAGCGGGCGGCACCGGCGGCACCATTGTTAACACCGCATCGATCGCCGGTTTAAGCGGTGCCGGCACGGCGGAATATGTTGCCAGCAAACATGCGGTGGTTGGGCTTAGCCGTGCGGCCGGCGTGCGCTATGCGCCGCTGGGTATTCGGGTTAACGCGGTTTGCCCCGGCGTGATTGAAACCGCCATGACGCAACCCTTGCTGGAAAATGATGATATCCGCCCCAGGGTATTAGCGATGTGCCCCATCGGCCGGGCCGGGCGGGCCGATGAAGTGGCCGATGCGGTGGTGTTTTTGTCGTCGTCGCGCGCCAGTTTTATTGCTGGCCACGCCCTGGCAGTTGATGGCGGCTATATGGCCCGCTAAGGCCATATAGCCGCCATTGTCTAGCCTATCACCACTTGGCGTTGGGGCCCCAGCGGAAAGTTAGCTGCCCTAAAATCATGCGCGGTTCGCCGTAGATACGCGAATTGAAGCCCGCCAGACCATAGATCGGATACCCGCCGCTGGCGTAGGTTTTGTCCATCAGGTTGTTCACCACCAGCGAGAAATCCAGCGGTTTGTTATAGATGTTGGTCCAGTCCGCCCGCAGGTTCACCACGTCATAGCCTTTGAAAAAATCTACCGGGTCGAGCGGATCGGCGGTCATGTAATGGTTCTGCCGGGCCCAGTTGGCGGTTAACGCCAGCGCCCCGTAGTTTTCACCCAACGGAATGGTGTAGGTGGCGGTTGCACCGTATTTAAAGATTGGCGAATAGGGCAGTTGGCGATCTTTTACACTGATGCCATCCAGTACCGATCCCGCACCAAACACCGCGTGCAGCCACGACACATAGCCGCCAATTGTTAGATTATGGATAGGCAGTAGAACCTGTTCAAGCTCCGCGCCTTCGATGGTCGCCGTCGGCGCATTGCGCACGATCGAGGCCAGCTGGCCGCTGGCGATGGTTGCGTAGGAGACCTGAATATCGCGGTAGTTATCGTAAAACAGCGATATATTGCTGCGCGCCTGGGTATCCCATAGATGATAGTCGTTTTTGCTGCCAACCTCATAGGCGGTGATGTACTCAGGTTTAAAGGTGGCGTAGATATAGTTGCCGGCGGCATCCTGTGGCGATGGCAAGTTGTTGCCACCGCTTTTGTAGCCACGGCTGGCGCTGGCATAGGCAAGCCAGTTTGAATTGATCTGATCGCTCAGCACCGCACTCCAGGTTGGCGCCTCGAAACTGCCGGCTTGGTGTAGGGAACAGGGCACGGCGGTGACACCAGTCACCGGGTTGGGGGCGCAGGTAACCCCATCGGACAAAAATTTAGTTACCCGGGCATAGTTAGAATCCCAATTATAGCGCGCACCGCCGGCAAATTTCAGCCCTGGCAGCACGCTGGCGAGATCATACTCGCCATGCACAAACACCGATGTCGATGAATCGTTAAACGCATGGCGCTGAATGGAGTTGTTTGCATTCAGCAAGTAAGCGTAGCCCGCCGGGTTGGCGGCCTTAAACTCGATCGGCGGGCCAAACTGAAAAGCGTTGGAATAGGTATCTCCGCCCGGTGTGGCATGTTCATAGTAAGCACCAACAATGTATTTCAACTTGGAATTCAGCGTCGTTCCCTGCACCTGAAATTCTTCGCTGAGTTGCTCAAGCGCGTCTTCGCCGTAGTCTGCCGCGCCATTGATATTGCGGATAATCGGTATGTTCGTGCCGGCAAAATCAGATGCCTGATTAACCCGGTTAAACCGGTAGCCAGCGATGTTCTTCACCAAAATATCAGGCGTGATATTCCAGGTGGTGATGTTGGTAACGTTGGTTGTACGTTCCTGGTCCATAAATATCCCGTCGCTGGCGAATTGACGGGGGCCGAGTTTACGTTGATTGGCTAGAATTTTGTTCAGATCGGCATCTGAGTAGAACGAAAATCCGCCGGCCTTGATCCCTGCAACCAGCGCACCGCCAAGGCCGCCTGCTGGGCAAAGGCTACCAAACGAATACCCAGCTTTGCCGCCCTGCAAGCAGAAGATCGAGGGTTTGGTGCCGCCAAAGGTGAACGGCACGTTGAGCGGGGGCGGCAAGGGCAGGGTGCCGAGGGCTGCGTTAGAGTTAAACTCATACGGGATCGATGAAGTACCTTGCTGATTGATCTGGCGCCCATCAACCACGAAAAGGTTGTCAATCTCCTCCGTCGGGTGCGCGTCGATCGATACGCGGTACGAATCGTAGTGGCGGTCATCCAGTTTTTGGCCGGTGGTGACGTTGGTGGTGAACCCATCGCGCCGGGCGGTAGCGCCCGATACCCGCACGGTCAATTTTTCTGGGATCAGCCCTAAATTGATCGCACCTTCCAGTTCTTTAGCGGCAAAGTTGCCAACGCGGCCGGTGATATAGCCACTGTAATCATTCTTCGGCTTTTGCGGGGTAAACAGAATGGCGCCGCCAGTGGTATTGCGGCCAAACAGCGTGCCCTGCGGGCCTTTCAAAATATCGACGCTCGCCATGTCAAAAAACACGCCAGGCCCGGATGTCAGCGTTGGCACTTCTAAATAATACGCAACCACGCTGGCCGGGTTATGCACACCTTGGTTGATAACGCCGGGTGTCTGGCCACGTAGATAAAATTGCGAATTGTTGCGGGTTTGCCCGCCCACGGTCAACGATGGCACGGCGCGTGCCAGGTCGTTGGTGCTGGTAATGCCTTTGCGTTCCAGTTCTTTGGTGCTCAGCGCGGTTATCGCTACGGGCACAGTTTGCAGGCGTTCGCTGCGGCGCCGGGCGGTGACCACCACCTGTTCCAGCCCCGATCCACCCGATGTGGTGATGCGTGCGGTTTGCGCAGGCTCTGCGGGGGCTGGCGTTTGTGCGTAGGCACTGCCCGAGAGGGCGGCCACACTTGCCGATAGCAGCAACAGCCGCCGTACGCTCAATCGCGCGCCCATGGCGCCAATTTGGGTCTCAAAACTCATCATGCCTAAACCGCTCCCCCGTTTACCCATGGTGATCGGCCAGACAGCGACCGTACTCACCATATTGTTATCAGTAGGTGTCCACACGGCGCGCGTTACGTAAAGCTAAAAAACGCAGTTGGGCTGGAAAAGCTGCAAAAAACTAGTGAATGCGTTGCAAAATCGCCAAAACGCAACGCATTCGTGAGGTGGTTGGGGTTTAAGTTGGCCACGGGAGGGGCGCCAAAGCGCGCAGCCGAGTGCCGCCCGCCGTGCACCAGCAGCCCTTGCGCATAGTGGCATTGCGCAGCAAATCGCACAAAAATTTGCGCAAAGCCGCACCCGGCGGTTGCGAGATCGTGGTTTCGCGGCGACACTAGGGAAAATCATCGCGATCCCCAGGCAGCACCTATCCTGCCTGGCCAAGGGGTCCGACATAGAGGGAACCGCGTTGTATGCCAGCCGTTTTGCAGGGTCTGAGGGTCGCTGACCTATCCACCGGTATTGCCGGCCCCATGGTGGGCATGCTGCTGGCCGATCACGGCGCCGATGTGATCCGCATCGACCAGGCCGATGATCCCTTCGCCGCATCCTTGGGCTACCGGGTGTGGCAGCGCGGCAAGCGCCGGGCGGCACTCGATCTGGTCAGTGATCGTGCTGCCATCCTTACCCTGATTGCTAACGCCGATATTCTGGTGGAAAATTTTTCCCCCAAAGATGCCGATCGCCTGGGGTTTACTGATGCCTCGTTGCGCGCAACCAACCCGCGGCTGATCCATTGTTCCATCACCGGCTACGGCCGCGGCACGGCGGATGCCGACCGTGTGGCCTATGATGCGCTGGTCGCGGCCCGCGTTGGCCTGCAATGGGAACAGCGCGGCTGGCCCGAAGGGGCGATTAACCACATGGTGGGCCGCGAAAGCCCGTTCGCTGATATCGATATCCCGTATGATTGGGTGCAGGGACCGGCCCGCGAAGGGCCGATGTTTTCGGCGTCAACCTTCCCCAGCCTGGGCGCATTCTTTTTAGCCCTCACCGGCATTTCAGCCGCCCTCTATGCGCGCGAAAATACCGGGCGTGGCCAGCGCGTAGAAACCTCGCTGATGCAAGGCGCCATGGCCGGCGCATCAGGCGTGTGGCAGCGCATGGCTAACCCCGATGCCGAAGGGTTTGATACGTGGATTTTGGCCAGCATTTCGCCCAAAGGCCATTTCGAATGTGCCGATGGCCGCTGGGTGCATAATTGGGTGCCCAATCCGCGCTTTATTCTGCAAGCAACCTCTGGCGATACACTGAACGCAACCCCCGATCTGACCGTGCAAAACGACCCCGACCGTTTTGGCGTCGGGCCGGAAGAATTGCTGGTGATGGCGCATTACCAGCCGATTTTGGCGGAAGCAGTCAAAAAATTCCCCTGCGATGAATGGGTCAACGCCGCAGCGATTGCCGAAATGACCATGCAGGAAGCACGGTCAGTGGAAACCGCGCTGGCCGACCCGATTATGCTGGCCGATGGCTGTGTTGTGGAATTAGCCGATCCCGATTTAGGCCGTATTCGCCAGGTTGGGGTTACTTACACACTTAGCGAATGCCCAAGCCCGATCACTCGGGCCGCCGTGCGCGCCGGCGCCGATACCGCAGCGGTTAAAGCGGAGGCGGCGGAAATGGCTGCCCACGCAAAGCCTGTGGTGGCATCGCCAATGCCGGCACCTGGCGCGCCGCTGGCCGGTATCCGGGTGCTCGATCTCGGCCTTGCCATCGCCGGCCCCTTTGGCACCCAGCAATTATCCGATCTCGGCGCTGACGTGATAAAAGTAAATGCGCTGTGGGATATGTACTGGCACCGCACCCACATCGCCTACATGGCCAATCGTGGCAAACGCAGTATTTCGCTTAACCTCAAAGACCCTCGCGCCCGCGATTTGCTGCTGGAGTTGGTGAAAACCGCCGACGTGGTGCAGCACAATATGCGTTACGATGCGGCGGAACGGTTGGGTGTTGATTACGAAAGCCTGAAGAAAATAAAGCCAGATCTTATCTATTGCCACACCCGCGGGCACGAACATGGGCCGCGCGAAGGCTTGCCGGGCAACGATCAAACCGGCGCGTGCCTGGCCGGCGTGCAGTACGAAGATGGCGCTATGGCTGCTGGTGGCAAACCGATGTGGAGCCTGACCAGCTTTGGCGATACCGGAAATGGGTTTTTGTCGGCGGCCGGTATTTTACAGGCGCTGTACCATCGCAAGCGCACCGGCCACGGGCAATATGTTGATACCGCCATTGTTAATGCGTGTTTACTGAACACGTCCTTTGCCGTGGCAACCCCCCATGGCGGTAGTTTTGCGCGGCCGCGGCTGGATGCCCAGCAACTGGGTTTAGGTGCGGGTAACCGGCTATACCAAACCAGCGACGGGTGGATTTGTGTGGTCACGCCGGCGGCCACCGAATGGCATGCGTTGCTTAACCTGGCGGGCGGCGAGCATTTACGGGCACTGTTCCCAGCGCCCTCGGCGCAGTATGCCGCTGATAGCGATGCGGGCGTAACGCTGGCCTCGTTCTTTAAGGCCGCCACCACGCAGGATGCGTTGGCCAAATGTGCCAAGGCAGGTGTGCCAGCGGAAATGTCCGATCCCGCGTTTTCGCGCAAGCTATTCGATAATGCCGATCTCAAAGCGCGCCAATGGACCGCCGAATTCGACCACAAATTTGTCGGCAAGCTCGAACAAATTGGCCTGCTGTATAGCCTGTCAGAAACCCCAGGGGTTATTCAAAGTGCGCCGCTGATTGTGGGGGATTGCACCGATCAAATTTTGGCAGACCTCGGCCACAGCCCGGCCAGCATCGAAACTCTGCTGGCCGAGCGGGTGATCGGCGTATTTCCGCCGCGCACTGCCAACGCCGAGGTAAAAAGCCCATGGGATGCCGGCAAGTCGGCGATCCCGACTGAAAAAAAGACCACCCCCACTGAAAAAAAGACCACCGCAGAACAGGCAGGATAACCCAAGCCATGGCGTATTCATCAGATCCCACCACCCCGGCGCCAGCATCATCGATGCGGCCAGAACCTGTCTGCACCCCCGATAGCGCGTTTTTCTGGGAAGGCGCCAAGCGCGGCGAATTGTTGATCCAGCGCTGCACGGGGTGCGAAAAACTCTGGCACCCGCCGCGGCCGATGTGCCCCAATTGCCATAGCATTAAATTGGCCCCGGCCCGCATGAGCGGCCGCGCCACCGTTTACAGCTGGGCGATGCCCATTCATCCGTTTCCGCACGGCTTTGTCACCCCGCCGATTGTGGCGTTGATCGACCTGGATGAAGGGCCGCGCATTGTCTCCAACGTGGTGGGGGTGGACCCGCGTGACATGACCCAAGGAATCGCTGTGATGGTGGAATTCGAACCCACCCAAAACAACAGCGCCGTGCCGGTGTTTCGCCCAATTGTGACAGGAGAACCCGCATGAGCGTGCATGATGACGTCGCCATTGTTGGCATTGGCCAAACCGAATTTTCTAAAAACTCCGGCCGCAGTGAATTGCAGCTGGCGGCAGAAAGTGTGAAGGCAGCGCTTGATGATGCCGGCCTAACACCGGCCGATATCGATGGCATGGTGACCTTTACGCTGGATGGGTCCGATGAGGTTGGTTTGTGCCGCGCGCTTGGCGTGCCCGAACTGAAATACACCTCGCGCATCCCGCACGGTGGTGGCGCGTCGGTTGAAGTGATCTATCACGCGATGTCGGCCATCCGATCGGGCGTGTGCGATACGGTTGTGGTGTGGCGCGCGATGAACGAACGCTCGCAATACCGCTTTGGCCAGCCTGCCGCACGCTCGGCTATTCCCACTGGCGGTGGCACCACCTTTATGGAATGGTGCCTGCCCTTTGGCGCCCAAAGCCCGGCCAGTTGGGAAACTCTTACGGCCCAGGCCTATATGCACCGGTTTGGCGTTACCAACGAAGATTTCGGCCGGGTATCGGTGGTGTTACGCCATTATGCGGCAACCAATCCGGCGGCTTGGTTCTACGGCAAACCGATAACCTTGGCCGATCACCAGGCATCGCGCTGGATCGTGGCACCAGCACTGCGCTTGTTAGATTGCTGCCAGGAAAGCGATGGTGGTGTGGCGATCATTTTATCGCGCATGGATCGCGCCCGCGATTGCCGCCAAAAACCGGTTAAATTGCATGGTGCGGTGATGACCCTGCCGTTTAATCACGAGATAATTTCCGACTATTATTTTGCCAAAGACCTGACCGAACTAGAAATGGCCACCCGCGTGCGCGCCCGCCTGTTACAAACCTGCGGCTTAGCACCGAGCGATACTCAGGTTGCTATGATCTACGATAATTTTACGCCGCAGATCTTTATGCAGTTGGAAGGCTACGGTTTTTGCAAACCGGGCGAGGCCAACGACTATATCAAAGAAGGCAATTTGGGCATCGATGGCAAATCGCCGCTTAGCCCCAACGGCGGGCATATTGGTGAAGGGTATATTCACGGCATGAACCTGATCACCGAAGGTGTGCGCCAGGCGCGCGGCACGGCGGTTAATCAGGTTAAAAAAGTCGAGCGTGTCTTTTTAGGCTCGGGCGTTGCAGGTGCCATTATCGGCCCATGCTAAACACGGTTCGCCCGGTATCGGTGCGCGTTGATGTCGGCCCCGTGCTGCCAGGGCAGGGCAGCCTAGCTGTTGCCGCCGATATCTTTGTACCCAACGCGCCGCCGCGTGTGCTGTTGTTTTGCCTGCCCGGCGGCGGCGTAAACCGGCAGTATTTTAACATGGGTGGCCCCGGCAATAGCTTTGCCCAGGCCATGTTGGCGCATGATGCGGTGGTGGTAACCCTAGATCACCTAGGGGTTGGCGATAGCGATGAACCGGACGATAGGTTTTGCCTAACCGCCGATAATTTGATGCGCGCCAACACGCGGGCCTGCGCCGCTATTCGCCAGGGTTTGTGCGATGGCACGCTCGATCCGTTGCTACCACCGCTTAATCCGCCTCTTTCGATCGGCGTTGGCCATTCCATGGGGGCGATGCTGACCGTGGTTCAGCATGCGGCCAACCCCACGCATGCAGCTCTGGCGTTGCTGTGTTTTTCCACGCGTGGCTTGCCAGAAGTACTCACCGATGCCGAGAAATTGGCCGCAACCGCACCCGATCATGGCCGTAGCCAAGCCGAACATTTGGCGCGCACCCGCTTTGTTGGCGACCCCAGCGCCCAGGCACCGCGCCCCGAAGGCACGTCGCCGGCCGCCGCGGCCCTGGCGCCGGTGCAGGATAAAATGCTGCAAACCTCGGCCATGCAATCGATGTTGCCCAACAATGTATCGGCGGAAGCAGCCTTAATCGACGTGCCGATTTATCTTGGCGTTGGCGAACGCGATATCACCGGCCGCCCGCACCGTATCCCGGCATCATTCCCCGCCTGCCGCGATATTGCGCTATACGTGGTGCAGGGCGCCGGCCACCACCCGTTTGTAGCGGCCAAGCGCCATGACTTTTTTGCCCACATCGGCGATTGGGTTGATACGATCGTCACGCGCCACGCAACGACCGCCTAAGGAGTTTGGGCCCCCATGACCGCGACCACCTACAAAGCCGGCACCAGGTTAAAAAGTGCTGTTTGCGACACGCAAATTATGATTTTGCGCATCCCGCCAACGCCTGTTACCATCACCTGCGGCGGCCATCCGGTGTTGCCCATGGCAGAAACGCCGGCGGCCGGTATCACCGTTGATGCGGCCCATGCCGAAGGCACGCTCACCGGCAAGCGCTATGTCGACGAGGCCGAATCGTTAGAATTTTTATGCACGAAAGGCGGCGCTGGCGGGCTTGCCATCGACGGTGTCGCTTTGGGCGTCAAACAAGCCAAAGCTCTGCCATCATCGGACTAAACTCATGAACATCGCAACCTTGCTGGAAATGGCAGCCGACACGCTGCCCGACCGTATCGCCATCACCAATGGCGAAACCGCGCTGGATTTTGCCGGCGTGCTCGCGGCATCGCGCGCCGCGGCCGCTATGTTCACGGCCCGCGATGTGGCGCATGTGGCCTATCTGGATATCAACACGCCAGCCGCACCGGTCGCACTTTTTGGCGCAGCGTTGGCCGACAAGCCCTACGTGCCGTTAAATTACCGCCTGACGCCAACCGAATTGCAGGCGTTGCTGGAACGCATCTCACCGGCCTTGCTCATTGTCGGTGATACCTATCGTGCACCGTTGGTGTTGCCCGCCGGCATAACGGCGATTGGCACCAGTGCGTTTTTCGATGCGTGCACCGCCGATAACGCTGCCCGCGTGGAAACTGCCGCCAACGACGACGATCAAGCGATCGCAGTGCAATTATTTACCAGCGGCACCACCGGCCAACCCAAAGCGGCCCTGCTGCGCCACGGTAATTTGTCGGCCTACATTTTGGGCACGGTCGAATTTGCCGCCGCCGACGATGATGATGCAACCCTGATCTCGGTGCCGCCGTACCACATCGCCGGCATTTCCGCCGTGCTCAGCTCGATCTATGCCGGCCGGCGGATGGTGCAACTGCCCAATTTCGATGCAGCCACCTGGCTTGCCGTGGTGCACGGTCAGGCTGTTTCAAACGTTTTCGTGGTGCCAACCATGCTTGCCCGCATTATTGAACATATCGAGCAAACCGGTGCGCCGCCGCATTTGCCGCATCTGCGCGCCATTGCCTACGGTGGCGGTAAAATGCCGGCCCAAATCATTGCTCGCGCCATCGACCTTTTCCCGTCAGTCGATTTTACCAATGCCTATGGTTTGACCGAAACCAGCTCCACCATCGCCCTGCTCGGCCCCGATGATCATCGTGATGCTGCTGCCAGCACCGATCCGATCATTCAGCGCCGATTATTCTCGGTTGGCCGCGCGCTACCAACGGTTGAAATTGAAATCCGTGATGAGGCCGGCCTAGTGCTCGGGCCAGAGGATGCTGGCCTAGTCTTTGTGCGCGGCGAACAGGTGGCCGGCGAATACCGCGACCAAGGCAGCTTGCGCGATGGGGGTGGCTGGTTCGCCACCCGCGATCGGGGGTTTCTCGACCACGAAGGATTTCTGTTCCTCGATGGCCGCGCCGACGATGTGATTGTACGCGGCGGTGAAAACATCTCACCCGGCGAGATCGAGGATGTTTTGCTGTCCCACCCTGCGGTTGCTGATGCTGCGGCAGTGGCCATCCCCGATACCGATTGGGGCGAAGCTGTGGGTGCTGCCATCGTGTTTCATCCCAACGCAACCGCCACACGCGCAGATCTGCAAGATTTGGTGCGTGTCCGCTTGCGGTCGTCGCGTGTGCCCGGCGATTTGCGGATGTTTGATGTGTTTCCCTACAACGAAACCGGCAAACTTTTGCGGCGTGTTATCCGCGATCAGTTTTCGGCCCGCCCAACTATCACCTGATGCGCACATCATTGCCGCAAACATCGCATGCGGTAGTTTACGCGGCCGGGCTTTTACACGATCTCAATGCCGCGCATTTGATCGCGCATTTGCCTGCACAATCCGACCATCCCGCCATCGCCTGGGCGCGTGCAGGGTTACCCCAGGTGTGCGGGTTTGCCGATTCTCCCGCCCTCATCTGCCCGGCCCCTATCGCCAGCCACGCTGATGGCGCAATTTTCGCGTTAAACGCACTCGCCGTATCTGCCCAAATCGGCATTCCGCATTCTGGTGCGGTGTTACTTGGCGAACGTGCACGCTTGCTGAAACTCTCCCGTCAGGGTCGTATTTCTGCTGGTGGCGCCTGCCATCTTCTGCCCACAGCAAATGGCTGGCTCGCCGCCAACCTGCCGCGGCAAGAGGATATCGCGGCTTTGCCCGCCTTGCTTGAGGACGATACCGCCACCGATCTTGCTGCTGCAGCCAGTATTATGCGCAGTCGTGATCGCGATGATCTGATCGAACGCGCGCGCTTGCTCGGCCTTGCGATCGCCCCCGATCCTGCATCGCCGCCAGCACACGCGCCGTGGTTCACCCGAAAACTCTGTGGCCCGATCAGCGCCCCCACCACCGCGGCACCCCGCGTTGTTGACCTTTCATCGCTGTGGGCCGGGCCACTTGCCGGCCAGTTGCTTAGCCAATTAGGCGCCGACGTGATAAAAGTTGAAAGCACCCAGCGCCCCGATGGCGCGCGGGCCGGCAATGCGGCATTTTTCGATCGGCTGAATGGCAGTAAATCTAGCGTTACCCTAGATCTTTCCAGCCACACCGGCCGCCAGAAGTTGCGTGCGCTGATCCACTCCGCCGACATTGTCATTGAAAGTGCTCGGCCTCGCGCGTTGCGCCAGATGGGTATTGTGGCGGAAGATATGGTGGCGCAGCGCCCCGGGCTCACCTGGGTTGCTATTTCAGGTTACGGCCGGGCTGAAGGGTTAGAAAATGCACCGGCCTTTGGTGATGATGCGGCAGTGGCGGCCGGGCTTACCCGCTTATTGCGATTAACCCATGCCCGCCGCTTTTTCGGCGGTGATGCCATCGGTGATCCCTTAACCGGCATGCACGCCGCGGCCGCGGCCTGGGCCAGTTGGCAGCAGGGCGGTGGTACGCTGATAACCCTGGCACTGGCCGATGTCACCGCCCACGCCATTGGCGACGCGGCCTATCGCGCCCCCGCAGCGTTGCGCCAAACGGCAAAAAAATGGCGCATGATCGCCGATGTCACCAGCAAACTTTATGATCTGCCGCAGGCGGCCATGGCCCGGCCAAACGGCGGCGATACCACCCGCATCCTGCAAAACTTAAAAATCGCGTGCTGATCACCAACGCCGAACTTGATGGTGGCCTGATCACCAATGTGCGGTTGGCCGGTGATCATATTGCTGATATCGCACCCAACTTACAGCCCAACCCCGGCGAGCCAATACTGAATGCCGCGCGCCATGCGGTGCTGCCTGGGCTGCACGATCACCACATCCATCTTTATGCTACGGCCGCTGCAAAATCTTCCGTCGCCTGCGGCCCGCCGCACGATGCAACCACGTTGCGCGCCGCCTTGCGTGTAGCCCCCGGCAATAGCTGGGTGCGCGGGGTTGGTTATCACCACACGGTCGCCGGCGATATCGATCGGCATTGGATCGATCACGCCCAACCCAACCGCCCGGTGCGCATCCAACACCGCACCGGCCGTTTGTGGATTTTTAACAGCGCCGCCCTCGATGCCCTTCGTCTCGCCGGCGGTGATGCGGCCCGGTTCGAACAGCTTGGCGGGCGGTTTACCGGGCGGTTATATGATGGCGATGCCTGGCTTGCCGCGCGTTTGGCGGCAAGTCCGCCCAACCTTGCCGATGTCAGCCGCGCGTTAGCGGCCCACGGCGTCACCGCGCTTACCGATGCCTCGCCCGGCAACGATGCCGCCACCGCCAAGCAATTTTACGATGCCCAGCAAGCCGGCGATTTGCTGCAAGATATTTACCTCATGGGCCGCATCGGCGCCGGCGGTATTACCACCCAAACTTTCGTGGCCGCGCTGGCGGCAAAACTGCATCTGCACGACAATGCCTTGCCCGACCCCGATGACATCATCGCCCTTACCCAGGCGGCCCACGCGCAAAATCTGGGCTTGGCCGTGCATGTGGTCACCGAGGCCGATCTGGTGTTTACCCTGGCGATTTTAGAAGCAGCCGGCAGCCACCCCGCCGACCGCATTGAACACGCGTCACTGGTGCCGGATCATCTTTTGCCACGCATTGCCGATCTCGGCATCACTATTGTCACCCAACCCCATTTCATTGCCGAACGTGGTGATGCCTATCACCTGGCCTTCCCCGGCCCCGAACGAGAAATGCTATACCGGGGCGCCAGTTTTTTGCAGCATGGGATCGCTTTAGGTGGTGGCAGCGATTCCCCTTACGGCGCCATCAACCCGTGGGCATCGATGCAGGCGTCGATCAATCGGCGTAGCCTGCATGGCATAGTTTTGGGTGCGGCAGAAGCACTTTCCCCCGAACAAGCCTTGGCACTTTATACAACCCCGGCATCGGCGCCGGGCGGCGCCCCGCGGCGGATCGCAGTCGGCGGCAAAGCCGATCTGTGTATTTTAGATCGCAGCTGGGTTAGCGCCCGGCAAAATCTCGGTGATGTGCGGGTGGTGGCGTGTTTTGCCAGCGGCCGCTTGATCTATTCAAGCTAAACCGATTGGGCGTCACCAGCCGTTATATACTCCGGCCGCACCACAGAAGCACGGGCACGCGCTATATCCAGCAACCCGGCCAAAACCTGATCAGAAGTATCATCTAGCGCGCCGCTGCGGATCGCGTCGGCCAAAGCCGCGGTGTTGAGGTTTTCTTGCGTCTGCCCGCCCATCAGCGCCGCCAAGGCGCCAGCCCCGGGTGGCGCTGCAACCCCCGCCCATTCACGCCGCACAATATCCAGCAAATACACAGAAACCTGCGCATGATAGCGTCGCTCACCGGTCAATTCCGGCACCAGCGCGCGCAGAAAATCGGCAACGCTGCCCAAAAGATCATGGGCGTCGGGCATATCCTGACCGGCAATACCCGGCCCAATTGCCGCCGTATCAGTCATATTGCCCCGCAATGGTCATCAGCAAATCATGTTCTATCAGGCAGGCATTGCGCCCGCAGGCAGCATACACAACGCCACGCCTGCCCTGGTGCACGTGGCCAAAGGCCTGCATTACGTTTAACACCGCCCAACGCGCCAAGCCAAAAATCTCCCAGTAGCGCACCGTATCTTCATCCACCGCCACACCGCCAGCGGTGCGGTAATCCGCGATCAACTGGCTACGGGTCGCCAAGCCGGCAAAGTGGTTTTGCACCGCGCCAAAGCGCCAGGCCCGCGTGCACGCCCAGCCCAAATCCTCCGCCGGGTCACCCAAATGTGCACATTCCCAATCCAGCAACGCGCGCAACCCGCCCGGCCCCACCATCACATTGCCCAGCCGAAAATCACCATGCAGCACCACATGCGGCGCTGGCGTGGCCGGCCGGTGGCGTTCAAGCCAACGTAGGCCAAATTCAATCGCCGGGTGCGGTTCGCCATAAAAATCCAAAGCCGCGCGCAAACCGGCCAGCGCATCATCACTGGTTGGGTACTGTGCCAGTTCCGGCGCAAGGGCTGCCGGGATCGCGTGCAGCTGCGCCAGGCTCGCGGCTAATTGCGCCGCCAGCACACCGCGCGCCGCGGCAAAATCAGCACTTTGTAATATCCGCCGCGGCAAGGTTTCGCCGGCGGCGAATTCACACACAAACCCTTCGCCTAAAGCATCCTGCGGATCAAAACAAAACACCGGCAGCGGCACCGCAATGCCGCGCGATGCGGCCAGCGCCATGATAGAAAACTGGTGCTGTGCGCTAATAAACGGGCTGCCGGGTTCCACAAACGTGGTTTGCCGCGAAACCAGGCGCCGTATTTCACCACCGCCGACCGCATCAAAAATCACCGTGCGGTTAGACCCGCCCAGCGTCGGCACGTTTACAATCTCGATGCCAACATCCGGCCCCAGCCTGCGCCGCACCGCCGCCAGCATGGCATCGTGCCAAGCCGGGTCTATAACGGCCATCCTATCGGCTCGCCGTTTTCAATGCGTTCAATATACTCGCTCATGCCAAAGGCGCGTGCGCCATCCCAGGTGAATTCAGTGATCGCTTCAGCAATGCGTGACTGCAGCACAATATCACCAATTTTGCGGCGGTTGCGCAAAGGTGCCACCTGCAGCACCCGCGCGGTAATAATGGCGGTGCGGTTTGCCGTGCGCGCGGTGATGCGCATGGCGCGGGGGTCTTTGGCGTCGGTCCAGTCAGTAAAAGTATCGAGGTCCAAAATCTCCTCATAGGCGCCATCAACCAGCAGCGCACCGGATCGAAACGCGCGGCCATCGGGCCCGGCGCGTTTTAACAGCATAATGCCGCGCCCATCGGCAAAGCTTGCCAAATACAACCGGTACCAAACGATGGTGGTCCAAAACCGTGGCCCCCATGAATGATCGCGCCAGCCATACCCATCAATCGGAAAAACCTGCCCGCCGATCGCAATCTCACCCTGCACCCTTGTATGCTGGTTAAAATGCCCGAGTGAAAAATTACGCCCATACATCGTCAGCACATCATCGCGCGCCGGCACCCCGCCATGGGCCGGCGCCATGCCGGTTTGGCGCCAACTAACGCGCCCCGGCGCACGCGCCGCCACGGCAAACATATGGGCCGGGTTGCGCAGCAAATTAGGATCATCCAGCAGCAAAAACTCACCGGCGTAGGTCATCTCGATCGCGCGCAGCGGCTCGTGCACGGCAACGCTCAGCCCGCCTGCATCAAAGCAATCATTCGATGTAATCGCCGGGCGCTGAAATTGGCAGGCAATGCGGCCATCGGGCAGGTATAGACACACCGAAAGTTCGGCATAGCCTTCGTTCACCCGGTTACCGATGCGCATCCAGCCGCCCGTGCCGGTTTTGGCGTCAAACCCGTTGCTATAAACGCTTTCGTTAAAATTACTCTCCGGCGTTGGCGTATGGGTAAATTCATCCTGCGCCACCAGCAAAAAATCAATATCACTCATGCCCAAATTACTCCGGCCGGGCGAGCGTGCGTGCATCGCCCAGTATGGTTACGCCATCTACGCCATGCAGCGGCGATTGGGTCATGCGCAACACCTCGCGGCTGCACGCAATCACCCCGCTAAAGCGGCCGGCCACCAAAATGGCCGCGGCCTCCGCCATCATCTCCACCCCTTCAATCCACTCAGGGTGGGCGTCCATGCTCATCCGCGCCGCCATTTCGGCATTTTCCGACAGGGCAATTCGGTAGGGCAAAATCACATTCGCGGTCACCCCCGTGCCATGCAATTCGGCGGCAAGGGCGGCGGTTGCGCGCTCCAGCGCAATTTTAGATGCACCATAGGCAGTCAGCATGTGAATGAATTTGGCCGACCCTGGATACGGTATGGCCGGCGTTCGCGCGGTCTCGCTGCTGATATTCACAATCCGCCCCCAGCCCGTTGCCACCATGGCCGGCACCGCCTGCTGTATCAGATCAAACGCTGCATGCAGGTTCACCTCAAACGCCAAATGCCGGTCATCGTAAGATATCCGGCTGGGTGGCGCATAACCGCCAACGCTTGCCGCATTATTGATAAGGATATCGATAGACCCAAAAACATCGGCCGCGCGTGCAATTAAATTTTCGCGCGCGCCGACATTAGCCAGATCCGCCAATAGCGGTGCTGCACGGCCACCAGCCCCGCGGATAACATCACACGTCGCCCCAACACCCTCGGCGGAGCGGCCAGACCCGCACGCAATAATGCTAGCACCTTCGGCGGCCAGGCGCCGCGCAATCGCGCGGCCTATCCCTTGAGTGGCCCCGGTCACCAGCGCCACCCGCCCGGCCAATGGTTTTTCCGCCGGCCTGGTTGTGTTGCTACTCATGCAGATATCGCCAGCAATGCCGCCAAATCTGGCACGCTGCGCGATGTGCCGATAATCGTCACCCCATCTAACGCATGCAGCGGCTGCTGGTGGCGGCGCAGCACATCGCGGCTGCTACCCACATACCCGGTTTGGCTGCCAGCGATCAAAACATAAGCCGCTTCCGCCATCATCTCGACGCCTTCCGCCATTTCAGGCTGGCGTTGCAAGGCCGCAATCGCCGCCGCCGAATTGGCGCCGGTAACGCACACCGCTGTGGGGTGCACCTGGTTTACCGTCACACCACTACAATCGAGCTCGGCCGCCAGCCCTTCGGTAAAGCGCGCCAGCGCCGCTTTGGCAGCGCCATACAACCCCACCCCATGCACAAAATGCGCGGGCCCAGGGTAAGGTATGCTGGGCTGTGCCATGCTGGCACTGCCAATGTTAAGAATGCGGCCAAACCTACGCGCAGCCATGCCCGGCAGTGCCTGCTGCATAAGATCCACCGGCGCATGCAGGCACACCTCAAACACCATATGCCGATCCGCAAGGCGCATGGCGCTGGGGGCTGCGTAGGTGTTGGCGGCGGCATTGTTCACCAAAATATCGATCGGCCCTAATGCCACTTCCGCCCGCGCTACCAAATCCGCGCGCGCACAGGCCTGCGATAAATCGGCAAGCACGCACTCCGCCCGCACCCCCACGCCGCGCAGGCGCGCAAGGGTTGCCGTAAGCCCGCCCTGCGCGTCCCCTGCGGCCGCCAGAACAATGTTGGCGCCGTGATGGGCCAGCCGTTCGGCAAGGGCCGCCCCAATGCCGCGCCGCCCGCCGGTGATCAAGACCGTGCGTCCAGATAAATCGGCCGTTGCCATGCCTGCCTCGCCCCCCTTTTGCCCAGCATAACACGCCGCCCACCCGGTTCTGTCCATAAGCGTATGGGTGAACTTTCGGCATCTGCGTAGAAAATCATCCAAATTTATACGAAATCGGAGATTTTTTCCGTAGGCGCTTTACCTTGCGCAGCAAACCGGCCACCATACTGCGCACCATAAATATGGGCACAAAACGGGGCAGGCTGCCGCAAAGGCACCGCCGCAAGGCTATCGCCGGGGAGGCGTTCGGTTGGAGAAGATCATCTACGCGCTATGGGCACCGCCCGGCGTATCGCCAGATAGCTTTGGCGAAACCCTGCTCGGCCCGGCGCGCGCCGCCCTGCAAGCGGCGGGCGCCGAGCGGCTTAAAATCAGTGTGTGCGATATCCCGCCGCCGGCCAATGATCCGTACACGCAAATGAAGCAGGATGCCCCGGCAGCGCTGGTGTCGGCCTGGTGCAACAGTGCCGCCTTCCACCGCAAACTTACCGTGCCGCTGGCCCCTTTTGCGGGCAGGCTGGCGGCTTACGCCGTGGCAGAATCAACTATTTTGCCGCATTGCATACCACAAGCCGATGGCGTGCGCGCGCTAGGGGCCACCCAAATCGCCCTATTTGCCACCCACAAACACCTTTCGCGGGCGGCCATGTTGGATATTTGGCTGCACAGCCACAGCAATGTGGCGGTGGAAACCCAAAGTACGGTTTTCTATGCGCAGAATATCGTCACCCGCCCATTGACCGATAACGCGCCAGCCTACGACGCCATCGTTGAAGAAACTTTCCCGATCGCCGCCCTCACCGATCGGGCGGTGTATTTCGACGCCGTCGGCGATGAAATAAAATTGGCCGCTCACGTCGCCCGCATGGACGAAAGCTGTGCCCGCTTTATCGATTTCTCCACAATTAAACTGATGATGACCGGTGAATACCGCTTCGGCGGCTGGGCCGATTTTTCGTATGGGTGGCGCGAACATGGACCAGTCTAGCCAGCACGTGCTGCTTACCGTCGGCGGCTTGCTTGATCGTGGCCGGGCCGCAGCCAATCTAACCGATTTCGGCGATGAATGGTTTATCGTCCCGCTCACCAAATTGGTGGAGTGCATCAACCGCGAAGCTGGTCTTACCAGTGCCGATGCCATGCCGGTGCAGCGCATCGTGCAAGCCTTGAGCGAACGCCTGCAAATGGTCGATCTGCTCAAACGCCGTCCGGAGATCCTCGACGAGAAGATTGATGTCGCCGGCGCCATTTTGGGCTTGCCGCGCACCGGCAGCACCATGATGCAGCGCCTGTTAGGTGCCGCCCCGCAACTCACATCCGGGTTTTGGTGGGAAGTCACCTTTCCGCTGCCTTTCCCCGGCGAACAACCGGGAAACCCGACGCCCCGTCAGGAAGCAGCCAAAGCGGCGGTTGAATATTATTATACCGCCTGGCCAGAATTTCGCAGCATCCACCCGATGGATGCCATGGCGCAGGATGAAGATGTCATTCTGCTCGATAAAAGCTTTCTCAGCTCAACTTATGATTCGATGCTAAACATCCCCAGTTACGGGTTTTGGATGCCAGGCCAGGATCACACCCGCGCCTACGAAGAACTAAAAATATGGCTGCAAATATTGCAGGAACAATCGCCCTGGCGCCGTGGCCGTAAATGGATTTTGAAATCACCGCACCACCTGATCGGCGGCCTGAGCGGCTTTCTAAAAGTCTTTCCGCAGGCTAAGGCGATCATGACCCACCGGGCGATCGAGGATGTGCTGCCATCCTATTGCAGTATGTGCGCATCGATCACCGCCCCCGATTCCACCACCTTGGACCATGCAGCCTTGGGCCCATACTGGTTGCGTCGCTTTTCTGATGCGATGGACCGCCTAGCCGCAGTGCGCGCAACCGAGCCTGCTGATCGTTTTATCGATGTGCGCTACGATGCGGTCACCGCCGACCCCATTGGTGAAGCAACCCGCGTGATGGCAGCTTTGGGCGTGCCTGCAACACCCGCCGATATCGCGGCGATGCAGGCATGGTATGCCGTCAATGGCCGCGAAGCCCGCCCACCCCACCATTATGTCGCGGATAATTTCGGCCTGGAACCGCAAACCGTACAGGCTGCGTTTGCGCGCTATAACGCAACTTATCTCTTATAAAAAACGAATTTTTGGAGAAAACGACCATGATACTTAAAGGCAAAACCGTCATCATTACTGGTATCGGCCCTGGCATGGGCCGCAAGATGGCGGTGGGGGCTGCGCGCGAAGGGGCGAATGTTGCGATGGCTGCGCGGTCGGCGCCATTTCTTAAAGAAGTGCGCGCCGAAATCGAGGAATTTGGTGGCAAGGCCATCGATGTCGTCACCGACGTCTCCAAAATGGAAGATTGCCAGAACATAGCGGATGCCACCATCAAAGCGTTCGGCCGCATCGATGGGCTAGTCAATTCGGCCTACTACCACCCCGATTGGCACAATTTCGAAAGCTGCGATCTCGACCAATGGGCCCGCGCCTACGATGTCGCCTGCATGGGCGCCATGCGCATGATCCGCTGCGTGTTGCCGCAAATGAAAGCGCAAGGCGGCGGTTCGGTGGTGAATGTCACTACCCTTGCTACCCGCAAACCCATGCAGGGCGAAGGCGGTTATGCCATTGCCAAAGCAGGGTTGGGGCAGGTTACCCGCCAATTGGCAGTAGAACTTGGGCCGTATAACATTCGTGTCAATCAATCGGTCATGGGCTGGCTGTGGGGCGCACCGCTGGAAGGCTACATCAACAACATGGTGGCGTCGGGCGTTGATCGCGATCAGCTAATGGGTGAAATCACCAGTCGCATCGCCCTGAAACGTATGCTGCCAGACCAGGATTGCGCCAAACCGATCTACTTTCTGCTGTCCGACTACGCCAGCGAAGTGACCGGCGCTGCTTTGGAAGTTAACGGCGGCGAATACGTTTCACCCTGATTGCGCAACAGATAGATAGGAGCACACCGATGTCGCTTCGCCTTGAAGATATCGAGCTGATCAAGCAAACCAAATACAAATACTGCCGCGGCATCGATACCTGCGATATCCCGCTGCTAGAAACCCTGTTTACCGACAATATGTCAGTGGATTACCAGGGCGGCAGTTACCGCTTTCAGGCGCAGGGCAAAGCCGATGTACTGGCCGCGATAAAAATGGCGTTCCACCCGCAATTTTTGTCCAGCCACACGCTGCACCACCCCATTATCGATGTGCACGATGATGATACCGCCAGCGGCCATTGGACGCTGATCGATTACAACATAAACCTACCCGATCTACGCAAAACCACCGGCTGTTCGTTCTATGTCGACACCTACCGCAAAATAGCAGGTGTTTGGCTGATAGAACGCTCAACCTACACCAGGCTGTTTGAGGAAGTGGAGGTTTTGGAAAAAGCACCGAACCTAACCGCCCACTATCTCGGCCGCAAAACCTAAAGGCCCGCCGCATGACAACCGCGCACAGTGATCCGCAAAGCTCCGCCATCGTCGATGGCACCGCCTGGCGCGATTTTTGTGCGCGGCTGGCCGAAGCAGGGTCGATTATTTTATCGCCAGACGCACCAGCAACGCCGCTTGATCGGGCCGAAGGGTATCGCTACCTCACCCGCCTGTTGCGCATAGCCCTGGAAATGAACCTGGAAGCCGCCGACCCTGATTTTCCCTATTTCTATATGGCATCGCACGAAACTGCTAAGATAGGCGCCGATAATCCCGATAATATTTATTGGAATGCAACGGTAACTGCGGCCAACAGTTACCGCATCACCGGCACCCGCGGCACTATGGCGTATTTCGGCATCGGCACCAAAGCCAACCGCTACCATATCGATGGCACCATGGCCTCTACCGGTGAACTAGATGATAGCACCATTACCTGGGGTGCCGATGGCGAGCTGGAAATTGTCGTCAGCCAAACCCGCCAGCCTGGCAATTGGCTGCCGATGCAGCCAGACACCAGTTTTGTCATCATCCGCCAATCCTATCTCGATCGCGGCCTGGAAAAGCCGGGTAACTTCAAAATCGAGCGCATCGGCGCGCCGATGCTACCCAAACCGCTCGATCCTGCCTTTATGCAAGTAGCCCTAGCCCGCAGCGCCAATTTTGTGTTCGGCACGGCGGCGACCTTTCACGCCTGGGCGCAGGAATTTAAACAATCTCCCAATCAATTGCCAGCGCGCGACCAGGCCAAATATTGCCGCGCTGGCGGCGATCCTAATATTTTTTACCTGCACGGCTATTTCGATTTCCCCATGGACCATGCCTGGGTGATTGATGTCATGCCACCGGATTGCCCCTATTGGAATTTTCAAATCGAAAATTGGTGGATGGAATCGCTCGATTACCGCCACCTGCAAGTCTCGGTCAACAAACACACGGCGCGCCGTAACCCAGATGGCAGCGTCACTTTTGTGGTCGCCGCCAGCGATACCGGGGTTGGTAATTTCATTGATCGCGCCGGCCACCAAACCGGCACTGCACTATTGCGCTGGCTTGGCGCCAGCACCCACCCGGTGCCCACCTGCCGGGTGATCCCACTTGCAAACCTTCAAGCAGACATCAGGAGTGTACTATGAGCACAGCTTTCATCAGTGGCGGCGCCGAAGGGCAGGGATATTTGCTGGCCCGTAAACTCGCGCAACGTGGCTGGCGCGTGTTTGCTGGCGTATTACCCAATGCGAAAACCGATGGCTTTGCCGATTTGCCGTCGGTTACCGTGGTCCCGCAAGACGTTTCCGACCCCGACTCGGTGATCAAAAGTGCCGAAATTGTCGAAGCCGCCCTCAAAGGTGATGGCATCGATCTGCTGTTGAATGTCGCGGGGGTCGCCGATATCGGATCGGGCCCGCTGGAAAATGCCTCCACTGCCGATCTGCGCCGGGTGTTTGAAATCAACACCTTTGGCCAGTTGCGCCTGATCCAGGCCTTTTTGCCGGCGCTGCGCCGCGCAAGTCCAGGTGCACGCATCATGAACTACGCCTCGGGCGCGGTGCTGGTCACCCCACCCTGTGCCGGTGTTTATTCAATGAGCAAACATGCAGTGCACGGCATGACCCTTACTTTGCGCGGTGAATTGGCCCCGTTCGGCATTCAGCTCACCACCGTCATGCCTGGCGGCGTGCTTACCAACATGTCGAAGAATTCCTTTCAAACCACCAAAGATATGTGGGATCGGGTGCGCCCAGAAATTCGCAAAATCTACGAACCATTTTTGTGGACCCCAACCACCCAAGTGCTACCAACTTTGCTGGAAAAAAGCGGCAGCACACCCGAACAGGCAGTCGATGCAGCGCTGAAATTGCTCGATATCAAGCGCTGGAAATCAAGCTACACCATCGGCAAAGATGCAGCGATGCTCAAACCAATGCATAAATTCCTGTCAGAAGGCATGTTCGAAGCCATGCTGCGCAACACCTACAAAGTGCCGGCGCTCAAAACCAAATAGTCACAAAAAAGGCTGGGGGATGTTCGCCCCCCAGCCTTCTCATGGCCCAAAGTTTTTCGGGGCGCTCGTTTGCTAAGCCTTCGCCGGCATCCGTATGCCACGCACTTTGACGGCAAACTTGGTCGATGGCCCCGGCGTAGGCGCGGTTTTAGTTTTCAGCACGTAATCCGGCGGATCAAGTTCCAGATCCAACCGATGAAATAGCCGTGACATCGAAAGCGCCATTTGCACTTCCGCCAAAGGTTTACCCAGGCAGGTATGCGGCCCGCGCCCGTAAGGTGAATACACCCCCGGCCGCACATGTTCGGCGCGGGGCCGTTCATAACGGTCAATGTCGAAAGTTTCCGCGTTGGGAAAGTGCTCGTTCATGAAGTGCGGCACCGATGTGCCGACAAACAGCAACTCACCTTCGTGAATTTTATGCCCCTGAAACATAAAATCTTTAGTCGCCGTGCGCATTTGGGCAACCGCTATCGGGTGCAACCGCATGGTTTCCTGCACCGCACCGTTCACCACAGGCAGCTTGATGATATCCTGTTCTTCAAGGCTATCTTTTTTGTAAAGCTCATCGGCTTCGGTGCGAATACGCGCCAGCACATCCTTATGCTTCAGCGCCCGATAGATAAAAGAGCTTAGCGTGTTGGCAACCGTATCCAGCCCGGCCACATACGGCCCGGTCAAATTCAGAATAAGATCACGTGCCGGGATCAAATCCGGCCGTTCCTGATGGGCGCGCATAATATCGCCAATCAGGTTCTGTGGCAGCTCGCCGCGTGCGGCACGTTCATGGAAATCGGCGATCATCTTCTCGCCAAGTTCGTTTACCCGGCGTTTGGCTTTCTGATAGCGCGGATCCATCAGCACAATTTTGGGCCGCTGCCGGGTCACTAGCGCATTCAAAATATACAGAATAGTGGTGCGAATATCTTTGACATATTCAAGCGGTGCGTTGCCGGTGAGAATTTCACCCAGCTGCTCCACCACCATATATTGCATGGCAGTCACCACTGGCACCGATGTGCCCACTTTCCAATCGCGCGCAATGGCGCGGTCGGTGATGGTCACCAAATCATTATAGCGCCCAGCGATCGCCTCGCGCGAATAGCCGCGCCGCATGATCATGCGCAGTTCGTTATGCACTTCGCCATCGGTGCCGGTCAGGGTTTTGCTGGCGCCGTATTCGTCAACTAGCCCTTGCCAGAATTCTTTCGATCGCAGGCTGTCCTTGCCTTCTCGCGTGTTCATGAAATTGGCAGCTTCAACGCCGGCAATCACCGTGTAGGTGGTGCTCATCAATTTCACGCGAAAAACCGGGCCGTATTTGCGATACATGTTCACAAAAAAACGCGCGGGGTCCCGCGCCATTTCAAACGCATTGCCTACTATCGGCAACCCGCTGGCCATCGGTATCTCAGTCGTGAAAGGAACCTCGGCTACGTCCATTTAGGACCTCCCGTAAACCCAGTGGTTTTTTGGCGATATTGCGTAATACCCAGGGTTCATACTACGCATTGTAACACAGTTTGTCGATTGGAGTGAGTGTTTGAGAGGGTCAAAGGGCCGAATGGCTGCGCAAATCAACAATGGCAGCCCAACCGGCGCGCCGCCAGAGCAGCCCAACCCCATTCCTGGCGCGCCGCCAGGGGCGGAGCGGCGCCGCGCGATCCCTCCCCCGTCGGGCAATATGCGCAGCCCGACGCCCGCCAGCGCCGATGCCGCATCGCAGCAAATCTCGCTTTCTGAACTAGATACGGTCGATATGGGGATCATCGCTGTGCTGCGCGAAAACGGCCGCGCCACCAACCAGGAAATTGCCGATCGCCTGCAAATCTCGCCGGCCACTGTTTCCGCCCGGGTTCGCCGCTTTGAAGAGGCCAACGCTATGCGGGTGGTGGCGGTCACCGATTTCGCCGCCCACGGGTACAATGTGCTCATCGCGGTTGGCGTGCAGGTCTATAAACGCCGCGCCGAAGATGTCGCCCGCGACCTCGCCGCCTTCCCGGAAGTGTTTAGCATCAATTTAATGACCGGCATTTACGATCTGGAAATTCTGGTGGCGTTGCATGATTTCGCCGAAATTGATGTTTTTCTGAATGATCATGTCGCCAACGTCGATGGTATTCGCCATCTCGAGCCTGGCATTGCGGTGGATGTGGTTAAATTCCAGTTCAACGTGGCCCCGCTATGAGCCGCGAAACCCTCGATACCCTCGATCGTGCCATTGTTGATATTTTGGCCCGCGATGCCCGCATTTCCAATCGCCAAATCGCGGCCGATCTCGGCGTTACCGAAGGTACGGTACGGGCGCGCATCAAACGCCTGCAACAGGAAAACCTCATCCGCTTCACCGTGGTTACCGATTTTCGCCTAGCCGGATCCCCCCGCCTGGTGATGATCGGCATTCACGCCGAACCCGCATCGGTGCGTGCCCTTGCCGCCAGTATTTCAGCCATGCCAGAAATTGGCTGCGTTATTCTCATGCTTGGTCGCTACAACATTATGGCCATGGGCTTGTTCACCGATCTCGAAGATGTCGTCGATATTGCCAACAACCGCATCCTGGCAATGGAAGGCGTGCGTCATGTCGAAACATCCATCGCGGTACGCTCGCTAAAATACGATGCTCGCATGGCCAAAATTACCAAGGATTTCGATCCCTAACGGCAGCACTAAACACCCAATTTACGCAAATCCGCGCGCACCACCTTGCCCGATGCATTAATTGGCAAGCTTGGCACAATCCGCACCTGCCGCGGCGCTTTATAATTCGCCATAATGTCGCGCGCCCAGGTGATAATGTCAGCATCGGTCATCACCGCACCAGGCCGTAGCACCACAAACGCCCGGCCCACTTCGCCCATACGCTCATCGGGCACGCCAATAACCGCAACCATCGCAATGTTTTCATGCGCTGACAGCATCCGTTCAATTTCCGCCGGGTAGCAATTAAACCCGCCGCAAATAAACATCTCCTTCTTGCGGTCGGTGATGCGCAAATACCCTTCGGCATCGCACACACCAACATCACCGGTGTGCAACCAGCCTTCAGCATCGATCGCCTCGGCCGTTGCCACCGGGTCATCCAGGTAACCGCGCATCACATTAAAACCACGCACCACAATCTCGCCCGCTTCACCCGCTGGAAGTTGCGCGCCAGAATCATCAATAATGGCAAGTTCAATGCCAGGTATCGCCCGCCCGCAGGTGCTCGCCACGCGCTCAGCACTGTCCCCCTTGGCACACATGCTCACAACGCCGGTGCTTTCGGTTAACCCATAACCACTCAGCACGGTTTCAAAACCCAAATCGCGCCCCATGCGTTCAATCAGTGACGGTGGAATAACCGCCGCACCAGTTACCCCCACGCGCAGCGACGAAAAATCATGCTTTTTATGCCAATCGCCACTCAACAACGTTTGAAAAATTGTCGGCGGGCCCGGAAAAAACGTAATTTTTTCGGCCTCAATCCGCCGCGCGGTTTCGGCCACATCAAACACCGCCATCGGCATTATGGCTGCACCACGCAGCAGGCACGAAAGCCAGCCGGCCTTAAAACCAAAAACATGAAAAAACGGGTTAACAATCAAATACCTGTCGCCTGCGCGCAAGCCCGCGGCATCACTCCACGCCAAAAACGCACGCACGTTCTGCCCGTGCGCGCTCATCACCCCTTTGGGCCGCCCAGTGGTGCCCGAGGTAAACATGATGTCGCTAATGTCGGTATCGGTCAGCCGCGCCAACGCCGCATCCACGGCTGTGTCATCAATCGCCGCACCTAATGCGCAAAAATCCTGCCACCCGAGCGCTATCCCTTCGGCCGCCCCCACCGAAATCACCTGGCGCAAATCGGGCAAATCTTCATCCGCCAGCAAAGCCAGGTAATCGGTATCCAAAAATCGCGGCTTCACCACCAACGCGCGCGCCCGTGTACGGCGCAGCAAATCGCCGGCTTCCTGGCCGCGAAACCGCGTGTTCAGCGGCACAATCGCCGCCCCACATATCTGCGCGCCTAAGGTTCCGAAAATCCACTGTGCGGAATTCGGCGCCCATATCCCCACCACGTCGCCAGGGCCAATACCCAGCGCCAGAAATGCTGCCGCCACGCGGCGCGCCTCCTGCCATAATTCGGCAAAACTCCAGTGCTGCCCGGCATCGATCAGCGCATCTGCCGCGCCAAACTGCAACGCCGCCCAGGCCGCCACATGCGGCAGCGTCAGCCGGCTATCCAATTCAGCACGGGTCATACTGGCCACTGCCAACTGCGCAGAAAATCAAGCGCCATATTGCGAAAAACTCCCAATGTGTGGATACTCACCCAGTCAACGCGTAGTATTTTGCGCCAAATAAAACCAATCCGCTATCCGTAATCAAACATTTTTGGGGGAAACACCTATGAGCAAACCAGCAGGCCGGCTCGCCGGAAAAACCGCCATCATCACTGGTGGCGCCCGCGCCATGGGCGGCGCCACATCGCAGCTCTTCGCTGATGAAGGCGCCGAAGTTGTCATCGCCGACGTGCTGGCAGATGAAGGTGCCGCCCTCGCCGCCAGTATTGGCAGCACGGCGATGTTTCAAAAACTCGATGTCTCCAACGAAGATAACTGGCAAGCCGTGGGCGACGCCGCCATGTCTCGCTTCGGCAAAGTCGACATTCTGGTCAACAATGCCGGCATCCTGATTTTCAAATCAATCCTGGATACAACACTGGAAGAATACGAACGCGTCCTGCGCGTTAATCTGGTCGGCTGCTTTCTCGGCATGCGCACCATCGCACCGCACATGATCGCCGCCGGCAAAGGGGCTATCGTCAACATCTCATCGATCGATGGCATGAAAGGCGCCAATTCCTTAGCCGCCTATGCCTCCAGTAAATGGGGTGTGCGTGGCATCAGCAAAGTCGCCGCCTTGGAATTTGGCCACAAAGGTATTCGTGTCAATTCCGTGCATCCCGGCGGTATCAACACCCCCATGGGCAATCCGGGCGGCGTGCCGATCGAAGAAGTCAATAAACTTTACACCCAGGTGCCGATGCAACGCGTCGGCCACCCTGAAGAAGTCGCCCGCGCCAGCCTATTTCTGGCAAGCGACGATGCCAGCTACATCAACGGTGCCGAGCTGATCGTCGATGGCGGCTGGCAGGCTGGGCACTATTATCTGGGTTATCCCGGCGCACCCGGGGTTTAACCACAAAAGTAAGAAAGGCTGGTGGAGCGAGCCGCTCCCCCAGGCCCCCTGCATTTTTAGTCGTTCGCCCCCGTCGCATGGCGTGCCGCAATATAGCCAAACGTCATCGACGGGCCCAACGTTACACCAGCGCCAGGGTACGACCGTCCCATCGCCGATGCCGCATTATTGCCAACCGCATAAAGCCCCGATATCGGCGCGCCATCTTCGTCTAGCACCCGCGCTTTATCGTCGGTCACAATGCCACCATTGGTGCCAATATCGCCTGCATAAATTGGGAATGCATAAAATGGCCCGGTTTCAATCGGCCCCAGGCACGGGTTAGGCCCCACCCGCGGATCACCGTAAAATCTATCGTATGCCGCCGATCCACGCTGAAAATCCTCATCCACGCCGGTTGCGGCAAACCCATTAAACCGCGCCACCTGCGCTTCTAATGTCTCTGCCGGCACGCCAATGCGCCGTGCCAAACCAGCAAGCGTTGCACTACGATGCAGAATAGACCGCACAGCTTTCGGCAGCATAAAATCAGGCATTAACGGCAACACCGGCCCCAGCGGATATTTGTAGCGAAAGTTCGCGTCAAAAATAATCCAGCTCGGCTGCGTTGGCGCCTCGGCCGTGTTATTCGCCGCGATCTGGCTGCCCACCATGTGGTAAGATGCTGCCTCGTTCAAATACCGTTTGCCAATCTGGTTCACAATCATGCAGCCCGGCAGCGCGCGTTCAATGGTGGAAAGCCGGCCGCGTTCCTCCCCCGGCACCGAAAACACCGGCGCCCACCACACGCTATCCATATTCATCAGCCCGGCGCCGTTTTTCGACGCGATGTTTATCGCGTCCCCAGTGTTGTTCACCTGCCCGCCGCTCATGCGCGGATCTTTCACCGCCAAGTTTTCCGCGCGCATTTCTTTGTTGCGCTCAAACCCACCGGCCGCCAGCACCACGCCACGCCGCGCTTCAATGGTCATGCGCTGGCCTTCACGTTCTACCACCGCGCCCAGCACACGCCCGCTATCGTCGCGCACCAAATCGACCAGCTGCGTGCTGCGCCAAATCGGCACGCCAGCCTCCTTCAACGCAAAGCCAAGCCCGCCGACCAACGCATTGCCCAGCGTCAGGTTGCGGTCCTTCTTGCTCATCAGCCGCAACGGCAAATCCAGATAATACCGCGCCAGCATCTTGGTCAGCATCCACTGCCAACCTTTAACGCGCAGCAACAGTGATGTGGTTTCGGTAAAGTTCCAGTTTATATAGCCAAACAAACTGGCAGCAGGCGATGCCGGCCGCAGTGTCAGCACATCATTGCCCAGTAACCGCCCATCCATCGGCATGGGCAGATGCGACCGAAATCCTTCCGGTTTTCCGCCCGGCAATTCCGCATGATAATCAGTGTACGGAATGCTCAAATACCGAACCGGGGTATTCTCTTCCATCCATTTCAGCATTTTAGGCGCTTGTGAAATGAACGAGCGTATGTTTTCGTCCGGCACGTTATCCGCACTTTGCGCGCGCACATAGGTAAACGCCAAATCCTCGCTATCGGAAATCCCATTGGCCTGCGCCAAATGGCTATTTGGGATCCAAATGCCGCCACCAGATGTCGCCGACGTGCCGCCCCAGATATGGCTTTTTTCAATTACCAGCGCGCTGGCGCCGCGCTTGGCTGCAACCAGCGCCGACAACAATCCGCCAGCGCCCGACCCTACCACCAGCACGTCAACCGCATGGTCGAATGTTTGCAAACTGCTCATGCCGCCCAAGCCTCCTGCGGGCGGCGTGTGGCACCGCGCCCCAAACCACTGCACACCACCGCCCCATCTTCACCAATTGCCCAGGTCATCACTGAGCTGCGCCGAAACACCGTGCTGGTCATTAACCACGCACCATGACGGCGCACATAAACATCCCGATATTCGCCCGCCAATTGTATGGCGGTGCGCGCCGCCAAATTCATGTTAAAATAGAACATATCCCAAACCCCTTCGGCGCCATCAGGGCCGGTTAGGGTAATCACCGGGTTCTGCCCGTGATGCATATCAACAATTTCCGGCACGCACCCCATGGCACCAAAAATTTCAGCGAAAGCTTCGCGCGTCTCAAACCGCGGAAATTCCTGATAATCAATCACCACTGCACCGGGCGCAAAACACGCAGCCACCTCATCGGGCCGTTGGTGATCGCAGCCGCGGAAATACCGGTATTTCAAATCGCGTATCGCCTCGCGCGCTTCCAGCACCTCAAGCCTGCGCACCAAGTCCGCCACGTCTTCGCCCATTGTATTTCCCCCGTTTTTTATACTGTATCAGCCGCGTGCTTCGCGCGGCAGCCCTAACGCCCGTTCGGCGATAATATTACGCTGTATCTGGCTGGTGCCGGCATAAATCGTATCCGCCCGCGACATTAAATGCATCCGCACCAACGGCTGCAAATGCCCAGCCTCATCACCCTGCAACCCATCAGCGCCTAATACATCCATGGCAAGCTCGCCCAAATCGCGATGCCAGTGCGACCAGAACAGTTTATAGGTGTATGCCGCCGCACTCAGCGCACCATCAGCATCGTTGCTCAGCATGCGCATGGCGCTCGTCCGCATCACCCGAAGCCCAGCATGCGCCTTGGCAATGCGTTGCCGTATCAACATGTCGCCGCCACGGCCATTGGCCCGTGCCGCCGCCATTACCTGGTCCAGCTCATTGGCAAACTGCATCTGCTGGGCCAGCGTCGATACCCCACGTTCAAACCCCAGCAATGCCATGGCAATCGCCCAGCCCTCGCCGGGGGCACCTATAATATTGGCGGCATCGGTTTGGGCGCCATCGAAAAACACCTCGCAAAACTCGCTATCACCAGTCGCCTGCCTAATCGGCCGCGCCTCAACCCCCGCCTGCGCCATCGGCACCAGCAAAAACGAAAGCCCCTGCCGCCCAACGCTGCCCGGCGCGGTGCGCACCAGCACAAAAACCCAATCGGCAATCGCCCCCATCGAGGTCCAGATTTTCTGTCCGTCAATCACCCAAGCGCCGTCCACCAATCGCGCCTTGGTGCGCACCGCCGCCAGATCAGATCCGGCATTCGGCTCCGAATACCCCTGGCACCAAATCGCCCGGCCGCTCGCGATGCCGGGCAAAAATGCTGCCTGCTGCGCCGCGGTGCCATACGCAAACAAGGTAGGCGCCAGCAGTTCCACGCCAATATGACCAATCCGCGACGGCGCCTGCGCGCGGGCATATTCTTCGGAGAACGCCACCTGCTGCAGAATACTCGCCCCGCGCCCGCCATGCGCCACCGGCCAGCCAATCGCCCCCCAGCCCGCCGCGTGCAGCCGTGCCTCCCACGCGCGGCGCCGCTCAATCGCGTCCACATGGTTGTTCAAACCGCGCAAATCGGCGAACGCGCCACCCAGTTCGGCGGCCAAAAACGCCGCCGCCTCGGCGCGAAATGCAGCTAATGCCTGGGGGGTGTCGGTCACAGCAATCTGGGTCATGGTGGCACGCGGATCCGTCAGCAAAAACGATTGCGCCAGAGTGCCGCCCAGATTGTTCTATGTCAAAGCCCCCAAACCCGCCTTGCGTAGAAACTAGCCCATACGGCTACGCATTCAGGCCATAAAAAGCCTACCCTCTGTGGCTTCACCTTGGCCCAACCCGTGCTATGCTGCGTTTTAAGGTCTGGTTAAGGTCTGGTAAGGTCTGATAAAATCGGGCAGCAAGGCCCCAAAATTCGCGTGTGGAGGCGCGTCATCATGGCAGGTACTCTCGATTATGGCCTCGGGCCGCTCACCTACCCGCGTGGCTGGTTTATGGTGGCCGACGCCGCCAAACTCAGCCGCGTGCCGCTGAATGTGCGCTATTTCGGCCAGGATCTGGTCATCTACCGCGGCGACAGCGGCCGCGTGGTGATGCTCGATGCCTATTGCCCGCACATGGGCACCCACATGGGCTGCAACACCACCAGCTTCACCCTGCACGAAGGGTCCCCAATCGAGGGGGATAGCATCCGCTGCCCCTACCACGCCTGGCGCTTCGGCCCCGATGGTAAATGCGACCAAATTCCCTATTTCAAAGGCCCCATCCCACCGGCCGCCCGCGTCCGCTCATGGACCGTGGTGGAACGTTTTGGTGCCGTGTTCACCTGGCACGACCCGGAAAATGGCGCGCCAGATTACGATCTGCCCGCGATCGACGAATGGAACGACCCATCTTGGGTACATTGGGCCATCGATGACCTCGGCACACTGCCCTGCCACAGCCAGGAAGTGATCGATAACATGGCTGATGTCGCCCATCTTGGCCCGACCCACGGCGCGCCGTGCGAATACTTTCGTAATGAAATAACTGATGTCGTGCTGCGCCAGTTGCAAGGCGGTAAACACGCCACCATCGCCGGTGGCGGGCTGCTTGAAACAGATACCTACTACACCGGCCCCGGTGTGCTGCTGTCGCGCTTCATCGGCCTGGGATCAATCATGTTCATCACGCACACGCCGGTGGACGATGGCAAACTGCAAGCCTGGCACGCGCTGCTGGTGCAAGCCCCCAACACCCCACCCACCGAACAAGATGTCGCCAATGCCCGCACTGCCCAGCACTATAGCCGATTAGCGTTCGCCCAGGATTTCGAAATCTGGACGCACAAAAAACCCTGCCTGCAAGTGCTGCAACTGCCAACGGATGGCCCCTATGGCAAAATCCGCAGTTGGTACAGCCAGTTTTATAACCCACGCGATCAGGCCAAAACCATCCAAGCCAAAGTCAACGGCACCTATACGGTAAGGGATATGCCTTCTGATAAATCTCAGGCGGCGTAAGGTAAGGTTAAGGAACTTCTTTTCTGAAGAAAAGAAGCAAAAGACTTTTATTATGCAGGGCCTGGGGCAACGCCGCCACCACGTTCTCCGAACCAGCATCATAAAAGTCTTTTTGCTTCTTTTTCTTCAGAAAAAGAAGAGTCTTTCACTGCCATACTTCCATTTCTGCAGCATCAACTAACCCCATATTTAATGCGTTTCGATATGAAATCCGTCGGCCGGTTAGCATTAGCTTGGCGGCATTTTGGCGGCCCAGCCGGCGGACAAAGCTCACGGTGCCGCCGGCGCCGGGGATAAGGCCCATGGCTAGTTCGGGCAGGTGAAAAAATGCATCTGTGTCGGCGGTTAGCACATCGGCAAAGGCTGCCAATTCGGCGCCGCCGCCGATGCAGGCGCCGTGCACGTGTACGTGTAGCGGTTTTTTAGCGGCGAGCAGGCTTGCGGCGGGCAGGCGCAGGCTGCGCACGGCATGGGCGGTGGCGGCATCTGGGGTTGTGCCAAATTCGGCCAGGCTGCCGCCGACCGAAAAACACCGGCCCGCGCCGCGCAATGTTATACGGTGTACTGCGTCATCTAGTGCTGCTAGGGCAAACGCTTCACATAGCGCATCGCGCATTTCGACCGTGATCGCGTTAAAGTTTGATGGCCGGTTTAGGGTTAAGTGTAATACGCCATCGGCCGCATCGATCAGTACCGGCGGGCCGGGGTCGCTTGGCGGTGTGCGTGGGGTGGTTACGTGTTGTGAATGCCACGCAAAAAATTCTGGCCCTGCTTGCAGCGTTGCGTAGGCCAGCGATTCCAGCGTCAACGCCGCCGGTGGCGGGAGGTGTTCGCCGAGGCGCAGCACTTGCACCAAGGTCATCGCGGCAATTGGGTGCGCTGCTATGCGCGCTTGCAGCGTGCCGATCGGCTGTGTTGCGGTGAAAACCGTATCGCAGGCGGGGGCCAACACAGAATCTGCTGCGCCAATGCCGATCACCGGGCAGGGCAGGGTGCGCAGCCAGCCGGTTAGTGCGGCGCAATCGCTGCCGGAATCGGCATTCAGATCAACCAAAAAATACGGCGCCTGGCCCAATGGGCCAAACGTCTCACGCTCGCCGCGCGCGCAAAATTCGGCAATCGCGCGCGGCATGTAGGGTTGCATGGCGCTGTGCTTAGCTTCCCAGCATTTGTTCCACAAACATCGCGGCACCTTCGGGAAATGGCGGATAAAACATTGGCGCGCCGTTGGCGGGATCCAGGGCATCTTCAACAATGCCGCGCGGGTTTGAAAATTCGATAAACCCGGCCTGCCCGCCAAGCCTTCCAATACCGCTATGGTTACACCCGCCAAAAGGCAGCGTGTTTACATTGGCCTGTACCACGGCGTTGTTTAGCGCCCCCGATCCAGCGCGCGTGTTGTGCAACCAAAAATCGGCGGCTTCGCGGTCTTGCGCAAACACATACAGCCCCAGCGGTTTGGGCCGCTTGGCGATCTCGGCCAGTGCCTGGTCGCGGTTGGTAAAGCCATGCACAGAAATCACCGGGCCGAACACTTCCTCGTGAAAAATCTCCATGTCGTCAGTCACACCGGTTAAAATCGTTGGGCTGACAAACCGGTCGGCTTCATCGATTTGCCCGCCAAAAGTGATTTTGGCACCTTTGGCCGTGGCGTCCTCAATCAGCCCGCGAATACGCCGCACGTGGTGGGCATTCACAATGCGCGGGTAATCGGGGGCTGCCTGAATGCCGGCGCCGTTGGGGTTAAACATCACATCAAACCGCGCTGCCATTAACGCTGCAAATTTATCTTCCTCGCCCGCCGGCACCATCACGTAATCTGGTGATAGGCACACTTGGCCCGCAATAATGCTGCGCGCATAGGCAAGTTTGGCGGCGGCATCGGCCATGTCGGCGCTGGCATCGACAATAGCTGGGTTTTTGCCGCCCATTTCCAATGTCACGTTGGCAAAATTCTCCGCCGCCGCGCGCATCACTAATCGGCCGACGCGGTTATTGCCGACATAACAAATATGATCAAACGGCAGTGCCAGCAGGGCTGTTGCCACGGTAACGCCGCCGGTGGTCACCACCACTTCGTTATCGGCAAACACTTTTGCCACAATCCGCCGCACAATATCGGCCGACCATGGGGCAATTTCCGATGGTTTGATGATCACCGCATTGCCGGCGGCAATCGCCGACACCGCGGGGGATAGGCTAATCAGCACCGGTGAATTCCATGTGGCTATGTGCAACACAACGCCTTTGGGTTCGTACTGGACATAGGCTTGGCGCCCCATTAGCGATGGCACCGGGGCCGCTTGCGCGCGTTCCATCCATTGCGCCAGATGCTCGCACGCCCAATTGACCTCATCTTTTAACGGTAGCAACGCGAACATGCCGTTCATGCCAAGTTCTTCCTGGCCGGCCACGGCAATTTCGTGGCGGTTATCGTAAACCGCCTGCCACAGCTTGCGCAGTTTGGCGATGCGCTGTTCGGCAGTACTGCGCGAAATCGCCAGCGTGTTGGCTTTTAGCCGGGCGAACACCGCCGGCAGCGCGGCCACATCGCTCTCGCACCCGGCATCCACTGGGCATACAAAATTTTGGTCGTTCATGGTGTTGCTTCCCTTCGCCTAAAACCCATCGCCCGTTCGGCGTTGGGCACTATCGGGAAGCAGGGTGCGCCAAGAGTCAAGCGCACAGCCACGCTATGTCGGGACGTTTGCGTGTCTCGTTTTCACCGACGGACGCGACAGGGCAGCCGTTGCCGCCATGCGCCCGTGGTGGTTTTGCCGGCAATTCGGCGGTTTCGTTGGCGGCTACCGATTGCGCATGACGCTTCGCTTATGCGGCCGCGGGAGTTGTGGATGGTTGGGCCCCGGGTTTCACCCGGGCTACTCGGGTTATTGGGGCGGGGAGGTGGCGCGGGGGTAGGGGGCGGCGTCGTCGAAATCTACTGGATCGTAGGTAGTGAAGAGAAATTCGTCTGGCAGGATTTTGAAATTTATTTCGATGCCGAGTTCGTCGCAGATGGCGATGAGGAGCTCGGGGATTTCGATGGTTTGATCGGGGTCGGCGGCCAAATATTCGTCGGCGCGGGCGGTGGTTTCGCGTAAGAGCGCGGCGCGGTCGGGGAGGTTGGTGGTGACTAGGCGGAACCCTTCTTGCAGTTTGGCGCGGCGGGGGTCTGGCGGCGGGCGTATGGGGGCGCAAGACGTGCCGGCGGCGCTGGCGGCGAGGCGGGCTTCCAGGGCGATGCAATCGCGCACGATGGCGGCGAGGCGGGTGAAGAGCAAGGCCGGGTCGGTTGGTTTGGTGGATGCGGTTGTGGCGGAGCGGTTGCCGTGGCGGCTTGGCGCGGGATTGGTGTGCGGCGCCGGTTGGTGAGCCGCTTGCGGCTCTGCTGGTTGGGTGAGCGGCGCCGCAGATTCGTTGAGTTGCGGCTCCGCCGCTGATAGGGGCGGTTGTTCCGGTTCGGCCCAGTCGGCCAGCGTGCGGGCGGCGGCGGCGCGGGCTAGGCCCATGGCGAGGTCAGCCAGCTCCGCGCACATGCGCATGTGGCGCTGCGTGCGGTGTTCGGCGTCTGGCGGTTGGATGGGCTGGGTGGCGATCAGGGTTTTGCGGCTTTGTCCAGTTAACAATAATAACCATACCGTGAAAATAGCTACCGGGGCAACTTATTTTTTGGCCGCGATATTTTAATGAGTTAGTTATGATCTCTTTTGAGATGATGGGCGGATGTTTTCAATAAGTGCACGCGATGATGATGGAGGCCGGTGGCGGCGGCTGGGCGTGGTAAGGTCGCCATGGCGGCGTGCGCTATACGCAGCGTGAGGCCGTGCGGGTGTTTCTGGCCGGCCGAGCGGACGAGTTAGCCGAGGAGTTCACAGAGGTTGAGTCTGGTAAGAACGCCGACCGGCCGCAGCTTACCCGGGCGTTCGATGCCTGCCGCTTGATACAACGTCACAGGGCGCAGGCCGGGTTGCAGTGATGATCCGAATTGGACCTTTAGGATCATAACACCGCGTCGCATCTGACTACAACGCAACTTCCTCGGTCACCTGCTTGGAGGTTGCGGCCTTTGCCTCGCCACCTAACCGGGTGTCGTCGTCGATAAGCTGAATTTCGGCCGGAGTTAGATCGTACAAGCCAAATACTGCCATCTCTATTTCCATCTCGAATTTGGCTAGTTCGGCGCTACCCGGCTTAGCTGCGAACGCCTTCAAAACCAGTTGAGATAAGGATTTGATGGCCTTTGCCGAAGCGTTGGCTGGAAAAGGAAATTTGTTTACGTCCAAGACTAAAAGCTTCGGAAACAGTCCCTTTGTGGCTTTGGGAGATGAATTGAAATGGTAATATCGTGCGAAACGCGAATTGAATATAGCCCATAGAACTTCCAAAGAGCTTTGTCCAATAGGAATCACGCTTATAATTTGCGGGTCGTTTACAAATTCTTCATCAACAATAGCTGCGATAATTGGATTGGAAATCTCGCGTATCAAAAGACGACGATTACGAAAGAACTTTAGGTCAACGTAGGATGCGACATGCTTGCCGTATTTTACGAAAGAACCGGTATGGCTAATCCCGTACTTGGTCAGCGATCCGCCCCAGAGTTCTTCAATATATTGGGCGCTCAGCTTGCGGGTGCTGTGCCATTTTCTCTTCTCTACGATAGCCGCTCCCTCAATTGGCCCATGCAGCGCCACCAGATCACTCTTACGATACGGAATATAGCCTTGGGACGCTTGAAAATGCTGGTGCAATGTTGGAAATTTACGAAGCTTTCGAATAAAATTCCGAGTTGCAAGCGATTGCTTGAATAGAAGGCCCCAATTCTGATTCATCTCAACGGTGTCGGCTTTGGAGAACTCAAGTCGCGGTCGTGCTACCAGCTCGGCAAAGGACTGCACCGAGGACGTCTGGCGGTAACCGAGGCTCTCTGTATGCCGCTCTTTTGTGAAAGTCACGATGCAATTTCTGACACCCGCATCGACGAAAACCGAGATGTCTGTGCAATCGAGAATCTCATTCAGTTTCCAGTTGTCGAAAAGGCTTTGCCGGTAATCCGCTGCGAAAACATTGAACAGAATGGTATTTGGGATAATATAGCCAAGCGTTCCTCCTGCCCGAAGTAGCTGGGATGCCCTATTTAAGAACCAATAATAGATTTCAAAATCCGGAACTTTGCCGATGTTCTCCACCAAATACTGGCGGTCTATTCCTTTGACTGAAACACCATATGGCGGATTTCCAATAACGGCGTCGAAGCCCAAGTACGATCCGTCATCGTTCAGGACCTCTGGAAACTCAAAACGCCACTCGAATGCTCGCGCAAACATGGCATTATTACGAATCAAATTTACTTCCTCGGTAAGCTTCTCGACCAAATTGACCAGATTCTTTTCGTGGGAAGCACGGTCGCTCTTATCTTTCTTTGTAAGCTCGAAAAGCAGATACTGGTTTCGGAATGCCTTTAGTTCGGAAGAAACTTTGCGGAGCTGAATTACCTTTGGCCCGTTATCAAAGATCTCTGTCTTAAAGTCACCTTTAAGACCTTCGATAAATTGTTGCATAAGCCGCTTTTCTTCTTTAGTTCGGGCACTTTGGTAAGACTGGACCGCTTTTCTGTAATCAGAAATTCGAAGTTTCTTGCGTTGAAGAAGCTGCGTTAGGTCAGCGTCTAGGAGAAACCGTGAGATTAACGAGTCCCCAGTCTTGATGTTGATATCAATGTTGGGAAGCGTTTCAAGCTCACCGTCTTGCCTGTAATACGTATGCTTCAAAAGCTCTATCCAGAGGCGAAGACGGCAAATGTTTACGGAATTCTGGTTTACGTCTACCCCAAACAAGCAACCCTCAATCAGTGCTAGCTTCTCGTGGAAAAGGCACTCCTGCACTCGTTGCGACTCTTTGCTTTGCGGGTTGTAAACAAAGAAGTCGCCGTCCTCGTCGGTGATTATTAGATCATCATTTACGACCTCAATCTGGTAGTTCTTCAGACGCTTTCCTGCCCGATCCTGGAGAACCTCCAACTCAGCCTTCAAAGCGATAACCTCGTTCAACGCTGATACCAGGAAGTGCCCGGAGCCAACCGCCGGGTCGCATAGCCGCAGGCTGTTAATGATCGCATTCGCCTCACTGCGATCAGAGATCTTGTCGTAGAGGTCGCCGACATCTGCACAAGCCCAACCCTTTGCAACGTTGAACTTTTTTACAATTGTCCGCCGGATGACATCACGGCACATATGCATGGTAATGCAGCTCGGGGTGAAGAACGAACCGTCTTTATAGCCGTTAATCTTTTCAAAAATTAGTCCAAGGACTGATGCGCTTATAAGCGACCGGTTCGCTTCCTGGACCTCCCCAACTCGGTCGGTGGAGAAGTCGTATGCATCGAGAAAGTCAAATAGATAGGCAAGTGCGCCCAGGCTTCCTGTTCTCTTCGATCCTGTGTCGTCCGTAAGTACGGTGGACGAGGCGATTTTAATCGTTTTTCCATCTTGTAAACTGCTGATGAAGACGGTTTCATGCTCTAATTCCGTTGGTTCGAACAGAGAACTATTCAAGTACGGAACCTTAGGGAATCGCCTCTTCAAGTCCGCTGCTCTTTTTGCGGGCTCTCGGGCTAGAACTTGAAAAAATAAACAATTTAGACTGTCAAAGTTCGGGATGGTTTCTATGTTTAGGAATGCGAGGTCTTCTTCATGACCGCGATGGAAGCCTAGTAGTTGAGCCTCAAGAAGCTTCAGGAAAAGAACGCGATTTATCCATGTTATCGCAAGCTCAAGTGCGACATTTTCTATCTGCTCAGCAGGTTTTCCAAACCTCTCCGGGTCCTTTATGCGAGAAACCTTATCCAAACTATCGAGCTGGACAATTGCATTCTCGATTAAGGAGCCAAGGTCTTTCTCTTCGGGACTCTTTCGTCCAATAACACGCTTAGTGCCATCCCGAGTCTCAGAAAGCCCGATTATATGAAGTAGCTCAGTGTAGAACTCACGATTTAACGTGTTGCTATCGTTGGCGAACGGAAGATTTAGTAGATGTTGGGGCGATAGGGCCTTGTAGAGATCAACAATATCACGGTCGTTGATCGAATCAGGATTGCGAATAACCTTATCGTAATCCCGTAAATCAAAGTAGGTAAACGCGACATCGCCTTTTATTGAACGTACAGCCGGAGAGGCAATTTCCTTATAAAAGAAATCGGTGGTCGTGCCGCTTAGTCGGCCAGCCTCAAAATCGTGAAACCCTTTCACTAGATGCTTGTTCGCAACAAACTCACGCTCGAATATCTTTGCGTCGAAAACAAACCATTCATAGCAGTTGGTCACAATCAAGTTCTTCAAACCAAGGTTACGAGATGGGCCAAGCCGTTCTCTGAGATAATAGAGAATTAACTCATGAAATGCCTTTGTATCCAAGTTGGTCCTTGTAATCATCTGCGACTTATTTGTAGACTTCTTGGCCTCTATGATGACTCCAACCGGCGTCGAGGCATCATTGCCTAAGTGAATTACAAGGTCAGTGTAGCCTTTGGTATTTATGTAATGTTTCGGATGGTAGTAGCTGCGCCCTAGCAAGCTGATCACAAGGTTCTTGTGGTGCTCTTCGGTTTCAAAGTGGTTGCTCTTATCGAGAAGCTCCACAAGGTTCGTTTTGAAGGAATTAATGTCGATCCGGTTGGGCTTCACCTTCAAATAAGCCTTGTTCAAGGCTTGCCGTGGCGTCAGCGTGACGAGGTTCATGTGAGTCGAATACCAGTTTGCGTTTTGTTCGACAAGGCGTAATCATCGAGCGTGCCTCCGCGGCATTCAAGCCAAGCCGTAATGCTCGCCCGCGCCGGATCGAGCAGTTCGAACTGAACCGGCCGACCGGTCGTCCGCTGTACAACGATTGCCCTGGTGCCCGCCGACGATGTTGCCGATGCGGAGGTTTGACCACGTCGCAACCCCGCATCTTGCTATCGATGGCAAGGTCGAACAGAGCCCGATCCCGGAGCCGTCGCTCTCGGTCGAGCTAAAACCTGATGGCCCACACCTGTTGCTGCTTTAGCGCCTTGCGCCGAGCAGGCGCCCAGCATTTCCGGCCGGTCGGTCGAGCCGCGCGGGGTCATATTCTGAGGGTCCCATAATGATTTTCTCCCAATGGCCGGGTTGGCCACCGGAAGCATACCCCATGAGTCGAACGCTCGGTCGTCGGCGAAGAGCAGACGGGCGGCATTGCGCCGATTGTGTTAAAAAAAGTCGGATTTGGCACTAATGAACAGCCCCTCCCGAGTAGCGGGTAAAGCGGTTCCGATCAAGCAGGCTGCGGTTGAAGCGGTGCGTGGATCAGTCTGGCTAGCTTGCGGAGGTTCTGCGCGGTGGCGGCGAGGAGGAATTCATCTTTTGCGCCGTTCGGGCCTCGCAGGCGCAGGCGAGCAAGTTGCAGGATTCACTTGAGGTGCACGAACAGCATCTCGAACTTCTTTCGCTCGCGCCTTGATATGACGTCAGCATCGGTGAGCGCCAACCCGCGTGCCACGTCGCGCGCCGCCTCGTGGATCGAGCGCGGTATTTTTCTTGCCGGTTGGGTAGGGCAGCCTCCTCGTCAATGCACAAATCCAATGTAAACGTCCGCCTTCGCAGTTTGGGTCACCTAAAGCGGGCTGTTCGCATTCTGCCATGTCCGGCTATTACCGAAAATTCAAACTGACCCACTACCGCCGCGCTATAGGCGGGGTTTGCCGCTAAAATCATGGTGTATGCCGGGCAAAATCAAATTTTTACCACGCACTGCCTAGGCATAACCGCGCCGTGCCCCTACCGGCGCACATCCGAAAACCGCACCATCCGCGCCCGCGCCTCATCCCACAGCGCGTAGGAGGGTGCCCGCAGTGCCTGGCCCAAGGTTAACGTCGCCGTGCCAGGGCTAAGCTGTGCGTACACCCGGTGGCATTCCGCCAGCCGGTAATTAGGCACGCCGGGCAGCAAATGGTGAATGTGGTGAAAGCCAATATTGCCGCTAAACCACTGCAAAATGCTGGGCAATTTTAAATGTGAACTGCCCAGCAACGCCGCATCGGCGGCATTCCAGCTGGGCTGGCGCGCCCACAGAGCCTCTTCAAAGCGGTGCTGCACCGAAAACAGCCACACCCCAATGATGGCGGCCACCGCCACGGACGGCAGTTGCACCAGGGCGACCGTGCCCAGGCCGAACACCAGAATAAGCGTGGTGAACAATGTGGCCAGGCCCAGATTGGTCAGCATAACGCCGGCGCGTTCAAGCTTCCATGCGTTGGGTGTTTCATAAGGCAGCCGGTAGACCAGCATAAATACGATCGGCGGCAGCAGCACGTGGGCCACCAGCGGCTGGCGCGCGGTGCGCCGCCACCAACGGCCCAGCGGCGATAGCGCCTGGTATTCGGCAACGGTTAGGCAGGTTGAATAAATATCGGTGCCGACCGCCCGTTTATCCAAATTGTTCCACACCGCATGGTGGATCGAATGATGGCGCCGCCAGTTGGCAAAGGGGGTCATGGTGAACAGGCTGCACGCCCGGCCGAGCCACGCATTGGCCGCCTTGCTGCGAAAAAACGCGCCATGGCCGCAATCATGCTGAATAATAAAAATCCGCACAATCAAGCCGCCGGTGGGGAGCGCTAGGGCCAGGGTCAGCCACGGCGATACCGATCGCAGCGCGTACATGGCGGCCAGCAAGCCAAAAAACGGAATAAAGGTGGTCGCCAGTTGCAACAGGCTGCGATGCAGCACCGGCGTTTGATGCGGCGCCAGCAGGGCGCGCAGCCGGTTGCGGTAAACCTCGGGCCGCGGCGGGGCGGCATTTGCGGGCGGCTCCGCGCTTTCGTGCATGGCAGGCGTTTCGTGCGCGGCGTTGTGATGCGTCATGGCGGCCCTTGGTAGCAAGATGATGGATACGGCCGGCATGGTAGCGGCATCCCTCATATAATGCCTGCAAGGCGCACGCCAAGCAATGCGTGCTATTTTGCCACCAGCTGGCGCCCCAGCGCCGGCGCATAAACCACCGGTAGACGCAAAAAAGTTGGGGATCAGTAAGATCCCCAACTCATGCGGCCCAACTCATGCGCCCCGTTTATGCGCCCCGGGGGCCGGGGCTGGCTAATTTTACCAATCAGCCGGGAATAACAATGCTGATTCCTGGCCCGTAGATCACCGGCGGCGGGCTGTAGTAGGGCGATCCATACGGCTGATAATACGGTGAATTGTAAATAATTGGCGGCGCCCGGTAATAGCCACGGTGCCAACTGCGGTAGCCGTGATTTTCATAGTATTCGTGCCGACCATTGCGAACGGTCTGCGTAATCGGATAATCGCCCGAAATTGCCCCATCCCGATCTTGCGCCTGGGCACATTGTGTAACCGTTGCCATGCTGGCAAATAGCGACAGCGCGCAACCGGCAAGCAGGCTTACGCGCATGCGTGAATTCAAATGTCTGGTCATTCTTAAATTCCTTTGTCAGCCATCCATGCCGGCAGCGTCGCGTGCTGTCGGCCCTGGTTTGCGCCAATCCTATCCGTGTTTTTGGCCGTGTCCGTGGCCGAAGGTTGCAAACACATGATCGGCAATCTTCTTTTGCGCATCAGGCATCGCGCTGTATAGCGTGTCGAATGATGCGATCAGGTTTTTCAGGCCATCAACATGGGCCTGCGTAAATGCCTGATACGATTTCAAATTATCCACCGCCGTCATTTCTTTCGGGTCAATTGCTGCGCGATCAGCGACCAATTTTTCCATGGCGCTGGCGTTTTCGCGCATGGCGGTGGCAATTTCTTTCCAGGCGGGCTCTTCACTGGCGGTGATTTTCAGTGCCGCGTGCAAACTATCAATGCGTTGTTCAACGGTTTCGGCGTTGGCTTCGGTGGCACCCTTGGCCGGCGTGATCGCTGGCGCGTTGGTCTGTGGTGTTGCCATCGGCGCCGCATCGGTGTCGGCGGCGCGCGCCGGTACCGGCTGTGCGGTTAGGCCGGCAGCGAGCAGGGTGGCAAACGCCGCTGTGCGAACACCAGGGGCGGCAAGACGACGATGGCTTGACATACGTAACATGGGCAGAATCCTTTTTTCAACGTGCAATCAAAACGCGTGATGCAAGTTAAAATGGGGATCGCGTGGGCCACCTTAACCCGTCGGAAAATACTCACGGCTGTCATCAGCGCCAATGGCGGCACTACGCCCACGCCGCCGGCGCGCAAACCCTGCCACACAGGCAACGCCAGCCAGTAAACTGGTCCATGCCGCAGGTTCTGGTATATCGTACAGCGTCACCCCATCCAGCATCAGCATCGGCGGCGCGCCCTGGGGCGTGCCGACCGCCAAAAAGCTCAACACGCTGGAACTGCCATCATAGGTGAAGGTAAACACTTGGCTCATCCAGCCGCTAAACCCTTTACTGGGCAGGCTAAAGATGGTGGTGGATTTGGTCTGCCCACCCAAACTTACCTGGTACTGCTCGGTGGTGGCGCCGGTATTGCTATACCATTGTGCGGCCGCCCAGTTGAAGGTGAGGCTGTAATTGCTGCCCTTAACCAGGCCACTGAGGTGCTGGTTAATGGCGGTGGCGTGGTAATCGCCATCGGCGATGAGAAAATTGCCGCCCGAGGGGCTGACAGCGGTAAAGCCGTTGGCTGAGCCATTATTGGGGCCCCAAACCTGGCTCAGCTTGTTATCCCAATGGTTACCAAACCCCGGCGAATCCGCCGTGTTGGGGGCGACAATAAACAAAAACGGGTTGCCCGCGTTGGCTGTGCTGTAATTGGCATACCACCCGGTGGCAGATGTGGTGTAGGTGCCGCTGGTTTGCTGCACGTTTGATGAATCCACCACCAACTCGCCGGTGCCATTAGTTGTGGTTTCAAACCCGCCATTACTGACAATATTCACCGGCACGGCACTGGCAGGCGTTACCAGCCCGCCGCAAACGGCGATCATCAGACCAAAACGGAAACCACGCATCAACACATAATCCCAGGGGGCGCAGCCCATTAGCCTGCCTCGGTCGCGTGTTTAGGCCAATTTTTGGCCTGCGAGCAACATTTTTTGCACATTTGGATCGTGTAGCCCGGGCTCCGCCCGGTTCTTTTTGGGTCCCGCCTCGGCCCTATAAAGGACCGCACGGAGCCCGGGCTGCGCGGCCAACTTACCGGCCAACCCGCGCCATCGCCGTGCCGCCGCCCACCCCAAGCACCGCCGCCAGCGCGCTGAGCACCGAGCCCCAGGCAATGTCGGTCCAGGCCAGATACAGCGTCCACGGCCGCAGCACAGCATAACAGGTCAAATCAAACGTGCTGTAGGTAAAGAACCCGTACAAAGCGCCAAACAGGGCAACCCTTGCCAAGCCTTGCGGGCGATCTGCGCGGGGCACCACAAACACCATCATGCCGGCGATCTGCAGGAGGTAAAAGACAATCGCAACACCGATCCGCGCCTGATCGAGCATCACCGGCCCCAGCACTTGTTTGTAAAGTGGCGCTGCCACCAGCCCCAGCCACACCGAATCGATCAGCCCAAACGCCAGCAGGGTTGCCACATAAATACACGCATATCGTTTCATCGTGGCAAACCTATCAACGAGGCAGACCGAAAAGCCGAACCCCGATGATATAGGGGCGGATCACCGTTTGTCGCGGGTCCTCGTTGGGGTTTTTGCCCCTTTGGGGTTTTTGCGTGGCGCGTTAGGGTCAGGAACACTCAACGGCGACCGCAAGGCCGCCCATCGGCGCGGCAAGTCTACGCGCGCCTAATACATTGATGTCAGTACATTGCGCAGCCGCTTGATCTCTTCTAACGCGCGGCCAGTGCCCAGCACCACGCAGGATAGCGCATCTTCCGCAATCACCACCGGCAGGCCGGTGGCATCGCGCAGCACCTGATCTAAACGGTGCAACAGCGCGCCGCCGCCGGTCATGACTATGCCTTTGTCCACAATGTCGGCGGCAAGCTCGGGCGGCGTGTTTTCCAGCGCGATTTTTACCGCTTCCACAATGGCGGCGACCGGTTCGGCCAAACTATCGGCAATCTGCGCCTGGCTCACAATTACCTCGCGCGGCACGCCGTTGATCAGATCGCGCCCTTTAACCGCTTTCCACGGCCCTTCATCGCCGTTTTCGGCCGGGCGGGCCGCACCCAGCTCAATCTTCAACCGCTCGGCGGAGGCTTCCCCAATCAGCAAATTATGATGCCGGCGGATATAATTGATGATGCTATCATCCATTTTATCGCCGCCGACGCGCACCGATCGGGCGAACACAATGCCACCCAGCGAAATCACCGCAACTTCGGTGGTGCCACCGCCAATATCGACAATCATCGAGCCTGAAGGTTCGGTCACCGGCAGCCCAGCGCCGATCGCCGCCGCCATCGGTTCTTCGATCAGAAACACTTTGCGCGCGCCTGCCGATTCCGCACTTTCCTGAATGGCGCGGCGTTCGACGGCGGTGGAGCCCGACGGCACGCAGACGATAATAATCGGACTGGCAAAGCCGCGCCGGTTATGCACCTTGCGGATGAAATGCTTGATCATTTCCTCCGCCACTTCAAAATCGGCGATCACCCCATCGCGCATCGGCCGAATGGCAGAAATATTGCCCGGCGTGCGGCCGAGCATCTGCTTAGCCTCCTCACCTACCGCCAGCACCTGCTTCTTGCCGCGCACATCGGCAATCGCCACCACCGATGGCTCGGCCAGCACAATACCGCGGCCCTTGACATACACCAGCGTGTTGGCGGTGCCGAGGTCGATCGCCATATCGGCGGACATAACGCCCAGCAGGCGGGAGAGCATTCGCAAGGCAAACCTTTCGGGGGAATTGGGCAAAAACCATGGGGGTGGGGCGGCTCCGATTACCCCCCCCATCCGGCCACGACAAGGGCGGTGTGCCATCAAACCGCCACAAGGCCCGCTTATCACAAAATTCGGAAGCTTAACGCAGATACGCAACCTATCGCCGCCCATATCGCTTTTAGGCTGGTGGCGCCTAAAATTGCCGCCCCGAGGTGGCTGACCGACCGGAGTTTTCAGTGATGGCCCAATTCTTTGTAACCCCCGCCTTTGTAACCCCCGCAATCATCGCCCTCGCGGCAACCCTTGCCTGTGCCGGTTGCACCAACCCCTACGATCCCGGCCAGCGCGCCATCGGTGGCGCCGCCCTTGGTGCCGGCACAGGTGCGTTGATCGGCGGCATTGCCGGCGGTGGCCGCGGTGCTGGCTACGGCGCCTTGGCCGGTGCCGCCCTCGGCGCCGTTGGTGGGGCGGCCACCACCCCGCAACCGCCGCCGCCGGGCTATTATCAGCAGCCCCCACCAGGTTATTACCAACAGGAACCGCCGCCAGGCTACGAACAGCAACCGCCGCCACCGCCCCCCGGTTACGGCTACTGAGTTTTCTTTTCTAAGATTGGGCTACCCTGCCACCAACGCTTAACTCTGCCGCGGTTCACGTCATCGGCGCCTCGGGCAGATCCGGGGCGGCCTTGTGCGCAGCTTTGTCCACCGCCGGCGGGCACGTGGTGCCGGTGGTGCGATCGGCCGCGCGCTTTGCCGCAACCGGGCTTGCTGGCACGCCACGCATCGCCGATGTCACGCAACCCGGCGAGCTTACCGCCGCCCTTGCCGGGGCCGCCTGGGTGATTTCCACCGCCCACGCCCGCAACGCCGCCGCCATTTTGGCCGCATCCCCGCCCGGCGCGCGTTTCATCTTCCTCGGCAGCACCCGCAAATTCACCGCCTGGCCCGATGCCCACGGCAATGGCGTGCTGGCTGGCGAAGCCGCGTTTATGCAAGACAGCCGCCCCGGCGTGTTTCTCCACCCCACTATGATCTATGGCGCACAAGGCGAAGATAACGTCCGCCGGCTGGCCAATCTGCTGGCTCGCCTGCCGCTGGTGCCGCTGCCCAATGGCGGCCGGGCGCTGGTGCAACCTATCCACCAGGATGATGTCACCGCCGCCATTTTGGCAGCCCTCAACCAAAACTGGGAAACGCCCGAAACCCTGGTGATCGCCGGCCCCACCCCACTGCCTTACGCAGATTTCGTCCGCGCCGTGGCCCGCGCCGCAAACCTTGCAGCCCCCCGCATAGTGCCGGTGCCGGCCGCCCCGTTAATGGCGGCCGCGAGCATGACCCGCTTCATCCCAGGCCTGCCCCGCATCGGCCCCGCCGAAATCCGCCGCCTGCTAGAAGACAAAGCTTTTGATATCACCCCGATGCGCACGCGCCTTGGCATCACCCCGCGCACCCTGGCCCAAGGCCTCACGCAAACCTTTGCGCTGCCACCCATGGCAGGGCAATCGGGTGACAGTAAAAAGTAAGAATTTTCGTAACTGCCCAGGTAGGCGACTCGGATAGTAATTGACCGGTTACGGTGTG
>JBBARC010000009.1:0-76136 GCA_040400005.1 Acetobacteraceae bacterium
CACACCACACCGTAACCGGTCAATTACTATCCGAGTCGCCTACCTGGGCAGTTACAACAAAAAAGACTTTTTTGATGCTGGTTCGGCGAACTCGGTGGCGGCGGTGCCCCAGGCCCAGCGTTATAAAAGTCTTTTTGCTTCTTTTTCTTCAGAAAAAGAAGGTTCTTACCTTCCTCCCATCGCCCTGGCCTTAACTGCCGCGCCGGGCTTCAAAGCGGTATGGGCTTTCGCCGGCCAGGTGGGGATCGACCGCCAGCCGGTGTTCTAGCGGCGGGAAGGCGCGGCTGCGGCAGTGCGGGCGGTCGCATAGCCGGCACGATAGGCCAATGCCAACGGCGGCCTGCTCTATGTTAATGCCATCGCCGTAAACTAGGTTTGCGGCGTGGGCGGCGTCGCACCCCATGGCGACAACGTGCACCGGCGGCGGTTCGCCCCACGATGAGGCCGGGCCGGAAATGGCGCGGGCAAAACATAAAAATGTGGCGCCATCCGGCAATTGCGCGACCTGCACGCGCATCACGTTGGGGGTGGAAAACGCCTGGTGCACCACCCAGCGCGGGCACGATCCGCCGTAGCGGGCAAACGGAAAACCCGCCGCCGAAAAACGCTTACCGACGTTGCCGGCCGGATCAACCCGCAGAAAGAAAAACGGAATGCCGCGCGCGCCGCTGCGTTGCAGGGTGGATAGGCGCTGAGCGGCCTGCTCGAAACTCACGCCAAAGCGGCCGGATAGCGCATCGATATCGTGGCGCAGCGTGCGGGCTGATTCCAAATACGATGTGTAGGGCATCAACAAACACGCAGCACCGTAATTGAGCAGGCCAATGCGGATAAGGCTGGCCGCTTCCGGCGTGGTGGGTGCGATACTGGTGAGCAGATGCTCGATCGTGTCGCGCGCCTCCATCAGCATTACCTGAAACGCCAGATGAAAGCCGCGGCTTTGGCGTGGCAATTGTTCCGATAAGGTCAGGCTGCGGGTTTCGGGATCGTAGCGGCGCAAGCCATCTTCCATGCTGGCAACGCGCACCAGCACCTGGTGGCGCCGGCGCAGGCGTTCGGCCAGCGCGTGGTTCATTTCCGGCGGCGGCACGTTCAGCTCGGCGGTGATCGCTTCGGCCGCCACCTCCAGCTCGGGAAAGTAATTGGCGCGATCGTGAAACACGTCGCGGGCTTCTTCATTCGGCAGCAAAATGCGCCGCCCGGTGGGCAGGGCGATGCCGCTGGCATCCTCGCGCGCCACCCTAAACGCGCGATACAGCGATAACACCGCACGCGCCGCATTGGGGTTGGCGGCAACCGCTTCTATCTCGCCTTCCGGGATCGGGTCGGTGCCCAGCGTGGGGTCGGCGAACACCTCGCGCAAACCCACTTCCAGCTCGCGCTCCTCCGCCCCCGATAACGCCGCCAAATCCACATGCAGGGTTTCGGCAAGCTTGATCAGCAGGCTGGCGGTGACATTGCGCTGATCGTGCTCGATCAGGTTCAGATAGCTCGCCGATATGCCCAGGCGCTGCGCCAGCGCCTGTTGCGACATGGCGGCATCACTGCGCAAGCGGCGGACGGTACGGCCAATCAGGGGGCGCGACATGTGTAAAACATTTACAGGTTTTGCGGTGGTTGGGAAGGGGATTTAGGAAAGTAAGGCTGGGGGAGCGAAGCCGCTCCCCCAGACCCCCGGCGCTTTTTTGGCATTTGTGGAGACGGTTTGCTGTGTGACGCGGGGTTGGCGTGGGGAAAAACGCCGCCATGTCAGGGATCATGAGCAGCACGGTAAACCTCCCTAGTCTTGTCATTGGCGCATCAGGCGGCATCGGGGCGGCGTTTTGTGCGGCACTGGCACGCCAGCAGGGGGCCGATCAGGTGATCGGCCTGTCGCGGCATAGCGATCCCGCGATCGACTTAACCGATGAGGCCAGCATTGCCGCCGCCGCCGCCATTGTGGCCGGGCGCGGGCCGTTTGGCTTGATTGTTGTTGCCACCGGCGCCTTAAACATTGCCGGGCGTGGCCCGGAAAAACGCTTGGGCGATATTGATGCGGCCGTAATGGCGCAAAGTTTTGCGATCAACACTATTGGGCCGGCGCTGATGGCCAAACATTTTTTTCCTCTGCTGCCACGCGATACACCTTGTGTGTTTGCGGCCCTTTCGGCGCGGGTTGGGTCGATCGGCGATAATGCTTTGGGCGGCTGGTATTCTTACCGGGCGGCCAAGGCCGGGTTGAACCAAATTTTGCGTACCGCCGGGGTGGAGCTTGCCCGTACACGGCCGCTGGCATCAGTGGTGGCACTGCACCCCGGCACCGTGCGGACATCGCTGTCGCGCAATTTTACCAAGCCGGATCAGGGGTTTTCGCCCGATGAAGCGGCTGCCCGCATGTTAGCAACGTTGGCGGACGTGGCGCCCGGATTCTGTTATGTTGATTATGATGGAAAACCTGTTCCCTACTAAATCCGTGCCGCTGCCCAATCGGGCGACGCTCACCCGTGCCGAGGGGCTGCACCGGTTGCACACCGTGCTGCCTAGCCTGGGGCGCAGCTATACCACGCGGCGCAATGTGGTGCCCGAGCGTGGCAAGGCGGCCACCACATCGCTGTTGTCGGCGTATTTGCGTCGGCGGCTGATAACGGAATCTGAAACCATCAGCATCGTTTTGCAGCGCCACGGTGCGGTGGGAGCCGAAAAATTTATCGACGAGGTGTTTTGGCGCACCTATTGGAAAGGCTATTTGCAAGCCAACCCGGCGATTTGGGCGCGGTATCGCGCGAGGCTTGCGGTGGCCCACGGGCAGGCGGCGCAAGATCTTGAACTGGCGGGAAGTTTGCGTGCAGCCCTGGCTGGCGCCACCGGCATCGCCTGTTTTGATGCTTGGGTCGCGGAATTACGCGAAAGTGGGTTTTTGCATAACCATGTGCGCATGTGGTTTGCCTCGATCTGGATTTTTACCCTGCGTTTGCCGTGGGAAATCGGTGCTGAATTTTTTCTGGATCAGTTGATCGATGGCGATCCAGCATCTAACACCTTGTCGTGGCGCTGGGTGGCTGGCTTGCATACCGTGGGCAAGCACTATGTTGCCCGCGCCGAAAACATTGCCCGCTATACCGAAGGTAGATACGACCCGCGCGGTGAATTGAACGAAACACCTGTGCCACTAACCGAAGAACCATTTCCACCGCAAACATTTTTGCCGCAAGACTTGCCAATGCCCGATGGCATGGTGGCGCTGCTGCTGCATGCCGAAGATGGCAACCCGGAAACGCTGGATTGGCCGCAAGACTGTGTTGGCACGCTGCTGGTGTTGCACGATCCCGCCGAAACGGGCGCGCTGCGCGATAGTGCCGCGCGTGCTGAAGTGCATTTTAATCGGCCGGTTGAAATATGTGCGGGCATTGATCAGGTGTTTGCAGCGGCAGGAGGCTTGCCTATCCTCACGCCGTTTGCGCCACTTGGCCCAACCGCAGATGCGCTGGCACCACTTTGCGCGCATACCCTGCTGCGCGATTGGGATCGCGCCGCCTGGCCGCGCTGCACACGTGGTTTTTTTGGCCTGAAAGCACAGATACCGCGCTTGCTAGGCGGGCTACGGCAGTAGGGATTGCGCCGGTTTGCCTTACAAACTTCCTGGCAGCGTGCCGGGTTTACCAAACAACCAGCCTTGGCCGAATTGCACCCCCAAGGCTGCCACCCGCGCGGCTTCTTCTTCGGTTTCGACCATTTCGGCAATGGCGCGTGCACCCACGCAGCGGGCGAGTTCTACCATGGCGCCGATAAAACCACTTTCGCGTGCGCCAGAACGTACTTGGCGCACGTAGGACCCGTCGATTTTAACAAAATCGACCTGAAATTCTCGCAAGTAGCGAAAAGCTGCAAACCCTGCACCGAAATCATCCAGGCACATGCGCACGCCTGATGCACAAAGTTGGTTAACTGTTTCAACCGCGGCAGGCACATTTTCAATATCGGCGGTTTCAGTAATTTCGATCAAAAAGCGCCTGACGAGATCGGGGTTGGTGGTGGTAAAATGCAGTAATTTTTCCCGGAAATCTGGGTTTTGCAGCGACAAGCCAGATACGTTGATGGCGATATTGGCTTGCCCCGCGCGCAGTGCATCGGCGGCGCGCGCCAGCACGGCCGTATCCAAAACTTCTGCCAAACCCATGGCTTCTGCAAAATTGACAAATTCCTGCGTGTTGTTGATTTCGTGGCCAATGATCGGGAATGGCCGCAGCAGGGCTTCGAAATGATGCACCTGACGGGTAGCCAGGTTGGCGACCGGTTGAAATGCCAATCGAAAGCGGCTGGCTTCGATGGCGCGGCGCACGGCGGCGGCTTGCACTTCTGTTGCATCGAGGAAATGGCGCAGTCCGTTCTGTAAACCAGTATCGCGCACCCCGGCGGTGCCGCAGCTGGCAAAGCGCGCCAGCGCAAAGCGCATGGCGCGCATGGCTTGGGCCGGCTGCAACCCTTCAATGGCCATGGGGATATTGGTGCCACTGACCCGCGGAGGCACCCCTGCCGCGCGCAATATACGCGCGATGGAGGTTTGCAACTCGGCCATGTCGATCGGGCCATCGCCCAGCACGCCAAACCGGCCGGCGGCGATTTCGGCGGCCATGGCACCACTACCGCCAGCATCACGCAGCACCCCGGCAATACCGGTTTCCAGCGCGCGGCGATCAATATCGTCTAATTCGTTCCAGTTGCCCACTTCGATAAGGCCCACCCCGCAGCCTGACGCTTTGGCCAGCCGTTGGCCCATGGCCTGGCGAAACAGCGGGGCTGCGGCGAGCATGGTTGGTTCGATGTCGCGGCTGGGCATGCGCGCAAGGGTGAGCCAGGCAATGCCGTTTTTATCGCGCAGGCAGAGGCCAGATAACGATATTTCAGTACGCGCCGGATCGCTTAAATGCAGCGCCATGGATGTTAACCGGCCGCGCGCCGCGAGCAAGGATAAGGCAATTTCCAACCCGCCATGATCTTCTGGGGCGATCAGGGTTTCGATGTGGCAGCCGCAAAAACTTTCCGGGTCTGCCCCAAAACGTTCACGAAAAGCGCCGGCGGCAAAGGTTAACCGCCGGTCTTGGTCAATTTCCGCCAAAAGATCGGCGGCCGCAAAAGCAAAACCAACAAAACGGTCGCGGTGATCGGGCCGCTTTTCTGCGAAAGCCTGGGATGCGGGCATGTAGGGTACCGTGGCGTTAGGGGCAGGGCTCCCAGTGTCACCCAACCGGTGTTAACGCAGGATCAACAGGGGCCTCAGACCAACCCGCTTAAGGGTTGACCCATGAAGAATGGATCAACGCGGGTTGGTCTCACTCTTTTTGGGCGCGCCGCCGCCGGCCAACCCGCTTAAGGGTTGACCCATGAAGAATGGATCAACGCGGGATGGTCTCACTCTCTTTTGGCGCGCCGCCGCCGGCCAATTCCCCCATCGCCGCCGCACCATCCAACACCACCGCCACCGCATGCACAGTCGCCGCAATGCGCACCGCAGTTTGCACCTGCTCCGCCGTAAAGCCATGCTCGCGCACGACTTTTTCATGCGCTTCCATGCACATGCCGCACCCATTCACCGCCGACACCGCCAGCGACCAAAGCTCAAAATCCGCCTTATCCACGCCAGGCTTCGCCATCACATTCATGCGCAACCGTGCCGGCATGCGGCCGTAATCGCCACCGACCATATGGGTAAAACGATAGTAAATATTGTTCATCGCCATCATCGCCGACGCAGCTTTGGCAGCAGTAACCGCCTCCACCGACAGGCTCGGCGCAAACTCCGCCACCACCGCCCGGGTCAGGTCCGCATTGCGCGACGCCAACGCCGCCACAATAAAACACCCCGCCCGCAACGCCGGCGACAACGTAGGATCCGCCGCCAATGTGCCCAAATTAAGTTTTAAGTCCTTAGCATACTCTGGCAAAGACGCCTTAATCGTATCGAAGGTCATAGCAAAACTCCGCGTGCACGAGACCAAAAAGGAAGAACCTTCTTTTCTGAAGAAAAGAAGCAAAAGACTTTTATAACGCTGGTTCGGCGAACGCGGTGGCATGGAAGCCCCAGGCCCGGCATTAAAAAAGTCTTTTTGTTTCTTTTTCTTCAGAAAAAAAATTCTTCCTTATCTTATATTTCCCCCCTAAGCCGCCAAATTCAGGAAGTCGTCTCCTTTGGTCCAGTTGCAGGGGCAGAGTTCGTCGCTTTGCAGGGCGTCGAGCACGCGCAGCACTTCTTGCGGGTTACGGCCGACATTGAGGCCGTTGACGCTGGCGAATTGGATGATGCCTTGGGGGTCGATCAAGAAGGTTGCGCGCAGCGCGACACCTTCGGTTTTATCGAGCACGCCTAAGGCTGCCGCGAGTTCGCGTTTGATATCGGCAATCATCGGGATGGTGAGGGCACGCAGGTCGTCGTGGTGCAGGCGCCAATTGAGGTGGACGAATTCGCTATCGGTGGAGACGCCGTACATCACGCAATCACGATCGGCGAATTCACCCGCGAGTTTATCAAAGGCGACGATTTCGGTGGGGCAGACGAAGGTGAAGTCTTTTGGCCAAAAGAACAGGCAGAGCCAGTTGCCGGGGGCGCTGCTATCGGTGATGCGGGTAAAACCGGTGGTCGGGGATAGGCCGTCGGCGCCGCCTTTAACGGCGGCGAGGTCGAAATGTGGCAGGGTGTCGCCGATGGTGAGCATGGGTTGAACTCCGATTTTTGCGTGTGCCGGCGGGGTATGCCCCAGCCCACAATTGTAGCCCAATGAATTTTTTTTCTATGGATGATCGAATAACTCGATGGTAATTCTACCCACCCCCCAGCAGTTGCGTTACTTAGTGTTGTTGGCGGAGCATTTGCATTTTGGCCGAGCGGCGGCGGCAGCGGCGGTGACGCAATCGACCTTGTCGGCGGGGTTGCTGGCGTTGGAACGGCAATTGGATGCCGCGATTTTGGATCGCTCGGCCGGCAAGCGGGTCGTGTTTACGCGGTTGGGGCTGGAACTGGTTGAATGCGGCAAGACCGCGTTGGTTGCCTTGGAGGCGGTGTGTGAAACCGCCGATATGGCGCGCGCGCCGATGAGCGGGCGGCTGCGTTTGGGGGTTATTCCCACCATTGGCGCGTTTTTGCTGCCGCGGCTGATGCCGGCGTGGCGGGCGGCGTTTCCAAACTTGCGACTGTATTTGCGCGAAGATACCACAGCGCGGTGCCTGGCTCGGCTGGAGGCTGGGCAGTTGGATTTGGTGTTGCTGGCCTTGCCGTGTGATTGCGTCGGCGCCGACACCATGCCGGTTTTGCGCGATGAATTTTTCGTGGCGCTGCCGCCCGGCTCGCCGCTGGCGCGGATGGAGCGGGTGCCGCTGGCATTGCTGCGCGAAGAAAAGCTGCTGTTGTTGGAAGATGGCCACTGCCTGCGCGACCAGGCGTTGAGCGCCTGCGGCTTGCTGGGCGATACGAAAGCGGAGGAGTTTGCCGCAACCAGCTTGCACACGCTGGTGCAGATGGTCGCAGGCTCGCTCGGGGTGACGTTGCTGCCGCGGCTGGCGTTGGATGGCGGGGTGGCGGCAGGGGCAGATATTGTGGTGCGCCCAGTGGCGGGGGTTGGCGCGTACCGCACGCTGGGCTTAGCGTTTCGGCCCAATGCGCCGCGGCTTGCCGAATTTCGCCAACTGGCGCCGGTGCTGGCGGTGGCCGGCGCGCCGTTACTAATGAGCGCGTGTGGCGCCTCCCCGGCGCGGACAGCGTGGGGCGCCTCCCCGGCGCGGACAGCGTGGGGCGCCTCCCCGGCGCGGGCAGCGTGGGGCGCCTCCCCGGCGCGGGCAGCGTGGGGCGCCTCCCCGGCGCGGGGCGCGTGGGGCAGCGATGCGGCTGACGGGGTTGCGGCTGCTGGCAATGCGCCGATATCGGCGCCATGATGAAGCGATCCCATTTATATACGGTGCTGGCGATCGTGGCGGTGCTGATCGGCATGGCCGGGCTTTCTGGCTATTCGGTGACGCTATACCGGCTGTTTTGCCAGGTGACCGGCGCTGGCGGCACCACACAGCGCGCAAGCGTTGCCCCCGATGCGCGGGGCCGGGTGATAACGGTGTTGTTTGACACGACAACTGCGCCGAATTTGCCGTGGCGCTTTGTGCCCCTGCAACGCCGCGTGCGGCTGCGGCTGGGGGAGGAAACCATTGCTTATTTCGAGGCCGAAAACCTATCCGGCCAGGATATTGTGGGGCATGCCGCGTTTAACGTGACGCCGGAAAAGACCGGACTATATTTCAAGAAAATTCAGTGTTTTTGCTTCGATGAACAGTTGCTGCATGCGCACCAGAAAGTGGCGATGCCGGTGACATTTTTTGTCGATCCGCAACTGGCCGCCGATCCCAACACCGAGGAGGTGGAGGAGATAACGCTGGCCTACACGTTTTTCCGCTCGGTGCGGCCACAGCAGGGGCGCGATTTAACCCGCTTGAACGTTGGGCAATCGCCGGCGGTGCGGGGGGAGGCGCTGTTTAGTGCCCAGTGCGCGGGCTGCCATGCGCTGGCAGAGACCAAAATTGGGCCACGTTTGGGCGGGGTGTATGGGCGCCATGCGGGTAGTTTGGCGGGCTACCCGTATTCGCAAGGTTTGCGCCGCGCGCAGATTATTTGGGATAGTACCAGCTTAAACACGTGGCTTGCTGGGCCGGGTGACATGGTGGCGGGTGCCGCCATGCCGATGCGGGTGGGCGATGCGGCCGACCGCGCGGCGATTATCGCCTATTTACGCACCCTGCCGGGTAATCCGTAGTTTTGGCCGTGACTCTGGCCGTGATTCTGGCCATGATTCTGGCCATGATTCTGGCCGTAATTTGTCGGCGTTATCAGCGGCCGGCGGATCGGCGTACAATGCCCAGCACCATAGCGCCGAACAGCGCGCCGGCGGCGGTGAACACGGCAATAACGATGCGCAGGCGTAGGCCGATATCGGCACCTTCTACGCCGAGATCATGCAGGGTGCGGGTGCGTTCGGCAGCGATAGCGGCGGGAAAATCGACGGCTTTGGCAGCCCCTGCGGGGGTGATTAGGCGATCGGCGCTGTCGCCCATGAGATCGCGCAAGGCGGCACGGGCGGCGTCGTTTGGGGCGGCGGCGAGCAGCGACAGGGTGTGATCGCGCGCCAGCATACGTTCCATCGGGATTTGGGCAGCGATCGTGGCGAAGGCGCCGATCAGGCCGACCACGCCGAAGGCAACAATGAGAAAAGCGGTCCAGGCGCCGCTACTTTTAGCCGCCGATCCCGCCGTGCCGCCCTGCATGTGTGTGCCAGCCATGTGTAACCCCCAAATGCTTTGCGTGACCCCGGCGCTAAGCCTGCAACTTGATTTGCGCAAGGGTTTGGCAAGGATTTGCCGGGCATAGTGCTGGGTATGGTGAATGCTCGCGTACAGCCCTGGTTTCCAACCCCCGCAGCACCCATGCTGCTCGATGATTCGGCGCCGCCTGCCGGGCATGCGCCGCCATTAGGCGCCGGGCCAGGGGTGGGGGCGGGGGGGCGCCTGGGTGATGCGCACCCGCCGCCGCCTTGGCCAGCGCCGCGGCTGGCAGCGGTGCAGGCGTTGTGGGGGGCCGGGTTCGTCAGCCCCGGTGGTGCGCCAGAAACCTTGCGGCTGGCAAAACCCATGGGGCTGTCACCCAAAGTCACGCTGCTGCTGCTCGGCGGCGGCCTCGGCGGGCCGGCGCAAGCGATCGTCGATGGGTTTGGCGCCTGGGTGGATAGTTTTGAAGCCGACCCCGATTTGTGCGCCATCGCAGTTGATCGCCAAAAACGCCACGACCGGGCCGGCCACATTCGGGTGGGCGGGTGGAACCGCGCAGCACCGCAGTTTTTGCCGGGGTCGGCCAATCATGTGCTGGCGCTGGAAGCGTTGCGCGGCGCCCCGATGGCACCGATGCTCACCGGCCTCGCCGGCGCCCTGCGTCCGCACGGCCATATCGTGTTAACCGAAATGGTAGCCGACACCCAACCAAACCCGGCCGACCGCGAATACGCCGCTTGGTGCCGCCTAGATTTGCGCGCCCCCGGCGTGCCGTGCGCGGCAGAGCTTAGTGCCCAGCTGGCAGCCTTAGGGTTTGATGTGCGGGTGGTCGAAGACATGACCGAACGGCACATGTCGGCAACCCTGGGCGGCTGGCGCGATGCGGTGCGGGCAATGGAAACCGGCACCCGCACCACCGCCCACGGGGCGGCGGCGATGGTAGGGGAAGCGGAAATATGGCTTTTGCGCTTGCGTTTGATGCGCCGCATGGGGCTAAAATTGATGCGATGGCATGCAATTGCGGCCGCTTAAAGGGCGCGGATTGGCGCCTGGCCAGGCTGGCGCGCCTTGACAGGACCCCCCTGCCCCCCTATTCGGCCCGCTTCCCGAGGTTCAGCCCTGGCAGCTTCGCCAGGCCAATACAGGTCGTGTCATGAAGATCCGCAACAGCCTGCGCGCCGCCAAAGTTCGCGATAAAAATAACCGCGTGGTGCGCCGCCATGGCCGCGTTTATGTGATTAACAAGAAAAACCCGCGCATGAAGTGCCGCCAGGGCTAATTGGCCCGGCGTGCGGTGGCAGCCGTTTACGGCCTGCTTTACCCTGCCATTCGCTAAAATTTGGGTTCTAACCGCGCGCGACGCAAATAACTGCGCGCGTGCCGCGCGCTCGCGCATCTTTTCTCCGCGCCCGTGCCGCTGCATACTTGTGCCATGATTGCGCAAAAACCACCCAACCCAGATACCTTACGCCGGCGCCAGTGTATTGTGGCAGCCCTGGATGCGATTGCGCCCGGGGTGATCAGCGCCGATGCCCTACTGGCCCCCTACGAAACTGATGGGTTGGCAATCTACCGCCAGAAACCGCTGGCCGTGGTGCTGCCGCAAACCACCGGGCAGGTGGCGGCAATTTTACGCTACTGCCACCAAAACAACGTGCGGGTGATCCCGCGTGGTGCCGGCACATCGTTATGCGGCGGGGCGTTGCCCATGGAAGATGCCGTGGTGATTGGCATGATGCGCATGAACGCGGTGCTAAAAGTGAATTTCGCCGATCGTTATGCCCGGGTGCAGGCTGGGGTCACCAATTTGGCGATCACCGATCATGTGGCGGGGAATGGGTTTTTTTATGCGCCCGATCCCTCTAGCCAGCTCGCCTGCATGATTGGCGGCAATGTTGCGATGAATTCGGGCGGTGCGCATTGCCTGAAATATGGGGTTACCGCGAACAACCTGCTCGGTTTGCGCATTGTTACGATGGCCGGCGATATTATTGATTTGGGCGGCACCCATGTGGATGCGGCCGGCTACGATTGGTTGGGCCTGATCACCGGCAGCGAGGGTATGCTGGCGATCACCACCGAAGTAACGGTACGCATTTTGGCCAGCCCCGAAGGCGCGCGCGCGATGCTGGCAGGGTTTCGCACCTCGGCCGATGCTGGGGCCTGCGTTGCGGCCATTATCGGCGCCGGGTTAGTGCCAGTGGCGCTGGAATTTATGGATCGCCCGGCGATCCATGCGTGCGAGGCGTTTGCCCACGCGGGGTATCCGCTGGACGCCGAGGCCATGTTGATTATTGAAGTGGAAGGATCGGTGGCCGAACAGGATCGCGATTTGGCCGCCATCGCCGCCATCTGCGCGCAGTTTGACCCGATCAGTTTGCGGATATCGGCAAGCTCTGCGGAAAGTGCGGCGATCTGGAAAGGCCGCAAGGGCGCGTTTGGCGCAGTGGGGCGCATATCGCCGGATTATTTTTGTATGGATGGGGTTATTCCCACCAGCAAACTGGCCGAAACCTTGGTGCGCATAGCGGCGATGGCGCAAACCGCCGGGCTTGCCGTGTGCAATGTGTTTCACGCCGGCGATGGTAATTTGCACCCGCTGATTATGTTCGATGCCAATGACGCGCAGAGCCTGGCGCGGGCAGAGGATCTGGGCGCCGACATCTTGAAATTATGCGTCGCCATGGGCGGCTGTTTGACCGGCGAGCACGGGGTTGGCGTGGAAAAGCGCGACCTGATGGGGGTGCAGTTTTCGCCTACCGAGCTTGCCCAGCAGCGGCTGATTAAAACTGCGTTTGACCCCGGCTGGCTGCTAAACCCGTCCAAAGTGTTTCCGCTGATCGGCGCGCCGTGAGCATGATGGCGCCAGAAACCGAGGCGCAGACGCGCGACTTTGTGGCTACCTGCTATACCGAGCGCAAAACACTGCGTATTTATGGCGGTGACACCAAACGCTGCCTGTTGCGCGAAACGGTGGCCGATACCGCGCTGAGCGTGCGCGGGCTCAGCGGCATCTGTTTTTATTCGCCGGAAGAGCTGGTGATCTCTGCAGGGCCTGGAACCACCCTTGCCGAACTACGCGCAACCCTTGCGGCGCGCGGCCAGCGCATGGCGTTTGAGCCGCCCGATTGGACCGCTTTGCTGGGCAGTGCCGGCACACCCACCATTGGCGGGGTAATCGCCACAAATCTGTCTGGCCCTCGGCGTATCGCGCAAGGGGCGGCGCGCGATCATGTGCTGGGGTTGCGCGCCATCAATGGCCGTGGCGAGGTTTTGCGCGCCGGCGGGCGGGTGCTGAAAAATGTTACCGGCCTTGATCTGTGCAAGGTTTTTACCGGCAGCCATGGCACGCTGGCGGTGATCACTGAGGTGACCCTAAAAGTGCTGCCAGCGCCACCCTGTTCGGCCAGTGTGCTGGTGCGCAACGTCGATGCCACGGGCGGTGTTGCGGCGCTGTCGGCGGCTTTGGGATCACCGTTTGGGGTGAGTGGGGCTGCCTATTTGCCCGATAACGCCATTGCTGTGGTGCGGCTTGAAGATGCGGTTGATAGCGTTGCTTACCGCGGCGAAAAACTGTGCGGCCTGCTGGCGCGATTTGGCGATTCCGTGGTTTTGCCCCAGCACGACAGTGTTGCTTTGTGGTCGGAGATCACTGAGGCGGCGGTTTTGCAAGCGCTGCACCACGAAGCGCTGTGGCAAGTATCGGTGCGGCCATCGCGCGGCCCGGCGGTGCTGGCGGTGATCGCGGGCGCTGGCGCCAGAGGATTTTTGGATTGGGGCGGCGGGCGCGTGATGATCGCCGGGCCGGCCACGCGGGAAACCCACGATGCGGTTACTGCAGCCGCACAGGCCAGTGGCGGCGTATGGATGCTACTGCGCGGTGATAGTGCGTGGCGCCAAAATGTGGATGTGCTGCCGCCCGAACCGCCCGCGTTGCGCCAACTTTCACAGGGCCTAAAAAACAGTTTTGATCCAGCGGGAATTCTTAATTCCGGCCGGATGACCCTAGGGCAATCGGATGAAAGTAAGACTCTTCTTTTTCTGAAGAAAAAGGTAACTGCCCAGGTAGGGTCGAAGCTACACAACCCATTGAAAACATTTATGGCGACTTCGGGTTTAGGTCTGGTTTCGATACGCAAACTGCCGAAAAAGGGACAGTTTGCGTCGGTAACGTAATGGCCTGCGCGCCGAGAGTTGAGTCTTTTGAGGCAGTTAGCGTTCTCACCCCTACCTGGGCAGTTACAGAAAAAGAAGCAAAAAGACTTTTATGACGCTGGGCCTTGATTCGCCGTGGCATGGAAGCCCCAGGCCGCGCATTACAAAAGTCTTTTTTGTTTTTTTTTCGGAAGTCAAAAAGAAAATTATTACTTTTTTGCATTCATTCGATTGCCCTGCGCATGACCCTTGAATGATTGGGGATTTTTGAGGCCGCCATGCAAACCCATTTTTCCCCAGCCCAGCTGGCAGACCCCGATATTGCGGCAAGTGACCAGGTGTTACGCACCTGCGTACACTGCGGATTCTGCACGGCCACCTGCCCAACCTTTGTGTTGCTGGGCGACGAGTTGGATAGCCCGCGCGGCCGCATTTATTTGATGAAGCAGATGCTGGAAGATGGCGGCGCGCCAAGTGCTGCCGTGGTGAAACACGTTGATCGCTGCTTATCGTGCTTATCGTGCATGACCACCTGCCCATCGGGGGTGAATTACATGCATCTGGTGGATAACGCACGGCGCCACATCGAAGATAATTTTGCCCGGCCCTGGCATGATCGGGCGTTGCGCGCGGTGCTAGCGTTTGTGCTGACCCGGCCTGCGGTGTTTCGCGTAAGCCTGCGGCTGGCGCGGATCGCCCGGTATTTAGATTTTGTGCTGCCGCGCAAAGGTGTGTTTTTCGCCCGTGTGCACGCGCTGCTGGCCTTGGCGCCAGGCACAATACCGCCCGCCCTGCCGGCCGCCACCCACGCCGCCATTGGGCCGCGGCGCGCCCGCGTGGCCTTGCTGGCCGGCTGCGCACAAGGCGTGCTGGCGCCACATATTACCCGTGCCACAATAGGCTTGCTCACCCGCATGGGGGTGGAGGTGGTGGTGGCACCGGCGCAAACCTGCTGCGGGGCGCTGCCGCACCATATGGGCAAACAGGTGCGTGCGCGCGCCTTAGCAGAACAAAGCATTGCCGCGTGGTATCGGGAAATTTCCGGCGCGGGCCTAGATGCGATCATTATTGATACGTCCGGTTGCGGCACCACCATTAAAGACTATGGCCATATGTTTCGTGAAAGCCCCACGCCGTTGCGTGAACAGGCGGAAACGATTGCCGGGCTGGCGCAAGATATCACGGAATTTTTGGATCATTTCGGCTACACCCCAACCCGCACCGCGCCGCCAATGCGGGTTGCCTATCATGCCGCGTGCAGCCTACAACATGGCCAGGGCGTGGTGGATGCGCCGAAAAAACTGTTGTATGCGGCAGGGTTTACTGTGGTCACGCCGCGCGATGCGCATTTATGTTGTGGGTCGGCCGGCACCTATAACATGCTGCAGCCAGAGATTTCTGCGCAATTGCGCGACCGCAAAGTGGAAACCCTGGCGGCACTGGCACCGGATGTGATTGCGACCGGCAATATTGGCTGTTTAACCCAGCTTGGCGGGCGGGGAATTCCTGCCGTGCATACGGTAGAATTGCTGAATTGGATGGCCGGCGGGGAAATGCCCGCAGGTGTGGACGCCGGCAAAGGCTAATGCCGTTTTAGCCGTATTTCCACGCACAAGCCGTGCGGCTGGGCATCGCGCAAGCTTATTGTGCCGCCATGGCTTTCAACCACGGCACGGGTGATGGACAAGCCCAAACCGTGGCCCTGCGTTTGCCCGCGCGAAGCATCGGCGCGGTAAAAAGGCTCGAACACCGCAGCTTTATCGCCATCCGATAAACCTGGCCCATGATCGGTAATGTCGATAATGGCCGTATCATCATTGCAGGCTAAAGATATTTCCGCCGACCCTGAAAATTTGATCGCATTATCCACAATATTTTCAATCGCACGGGTCAGCATAGATGGCGCACACGGCACAGTAAGATGCACCACGCCAGAAAAACGCACATCGGCACCGGCATCGATGTATCCATCGGCAATGGTTTGCAGCAGCACGGCGACATCCACCGGGGTTTTAACAAAACCATTTTCCTGGGCGCTGATCAGCGACAGGCTGCTTTCCACGATAATCTGCATGGCTTCGATATCGCGCAGCATTTTGGCACGCAGATCGGCATCGGGGATAAGATCCACCCGCAGGCGCAGCCGGGTAAGCGGGGTGCGCAGATCGTGGCTGATGCCGGCAATCATGCGGCGCTGGTCTGTCACAAAGCGGCGCAGGCGCAAAATCAGCCGGTTGAAACTTTCGGCCAGCCGGGAAATTTCGATGGTGCCTTCTACCGGTAAGGCAGCCGATTGGTGTTCGACGTCGATCCTATCAGCCATTTCGGCCAGGCGCTGCAAGGGTGCTATCACCCGGCGCGAGGCAAACAAGGTGAGCACCAGGGTGGGAAACCCAATCGACAGCACCAAGCCGGCAAGCTGCCACGGCAAAATCGCCGGCGGTGGTGGTGGTAAAGCAAAACCGCCAGGCCCGCGCACCAGGCCGAGCCACAGGGTATCATTAACCCGAATAACCCCTTCGAGCGGATTTTTACGGGTCGGATCACAATGAATAAATGCCGGCTCGCCATGCGGCCAATGTAGAAACGGCATAAAAATGGCTGGGCGATGGGCAGGCACACAAGTGGCCGCCTCGGTTGACGATATTTCGCGTAAAGCGAGCCCCACACGGGCAGCAGCGCTCAGGATGGCAGCGCGCGAAGTTGGTTCGGCACCATAAAGCCGTGCAATGGCGGCAAGCCCCGGGCCGCGTTCTAACTGGCGCAACGGCTGCGGCTGGTGGTTAAACGCCAGCATCACCAGACCGAAAAGCACCGCGTGGGCCGCCAACAGCGATAGCACGATCAAGCCGGTTACTTGCTGGGCCGTGCTGCGCACCGGCCAAATCACCCTGGTGCCACTGGGTTTGCCATTGGGGTCGCCACTGGGCTTGCCACTGGGGTCGCCACTGGGGAGCCCTCATGCGGCGCTTCGGCGTGGGCCCCAACCCGGGGCGAAAACAGATAGCCACCATTACGCACGGTGCGGATAAAATCGGGTTCCTTGCCGTCCGGTTCAATCTTGCGGCGCAGCCGCCCGATCAACGTATCAATGCTGCGATCGAACACCGTGGCGGGCTGGTTATGCAGATGCTGCAACAAAGCTTCGCGCGAAAGCACCTGGCGCGGGAAGCGGCAAAACACCACCAGCAAATTGAATTCGGCGCTGGTTAACGGTACCTGGGCGCCATCGGGGGCGGTCAGCAGCATGCGCGCCATATCAACAAAATACCCTTCAAACGCATAATGCATGTTGCGTTCAACGGTTTCCTCCTGGCTCATGCGCACACGGCGCAACAAGGCGCGCACACGGGCGAGCAATTCGCGCGGCGCAAACGGCTTGCACAGATAATCATCGGCGCCACTTTCTAAGCCGACAATGCGATCGGCTTCACTGCCCAGCGCCGTTAGCATCAGGATCGGCACAGTGTAGCGCGGCCGCAGGCGGCGGCAGATGGCAACCCCATCTTCGCCGGGCAGCATGATATCGAGGATGATCAGATCGACCTGTTCGCGGGTGATAAACCGTTCCACATCGCGGCCATCGCCAGCGCGTAGCACCTCGAACCCGCGTTCGGTTAGCATGGCGGCGATCAGGCCGGCGATATCGGCATCGTCTTCCACCACCAAAATGCGATCGCGCCGTGCCGGCCAGTTTTCTTGCGCCACGCTTGCTTACACTCCCAACGTCTGCCTCGCCACCTTGTCCCGTAGCACGGGAATGTGGCACCGCTGCGGCACACTGTCGCGCCTAGGTGGCGGTGTGTGCCGCTATGTTACACGGGCGGGGTGGCTAAAACGCGATTTCGTATTCAAACTTCCAGCGCAAAGCACCATTGGGGGCGGCATTGCTGGCACCCATCTGGTAGCCCAGCTCGTATTGAATTTTGCCAATCGGGAAGGGGCGGAAACTGCCGGCAATCACCGGGCCAACCTGCCAGCCTTGCTGATTGAAATTGCCGCCATGGCCAACATCGTCGATCACACCGTAAATTTCTACCCCCGGCTGAAACCGCGTATCCAGCAGCAGGCGCGATTGCCAAGCCACGTCAAACCCGGTGCGCGGCGAGGCGTTGGGCCCAACCTCGCGTTCCAGAAAAATATTGGCGGTATGCAGCAGGCGATGGCCAAAGAAACCGGCAGTATCTTTTTGCACCAGTGGGCCAAACACAAAACTATTGCTGGCGCCGCGACCATGGCCTTGCGAATATTCCGCAAACGCCCCCCAATCGGCCCAATACTCACCGGATTCGGTCAACTGCCAGTAGGTTTCCAGCGTGGTGGCGGCATAATGCAGCGATCCACCCGGCGGGGCTGCGGTTTCACCTTCAATTTCAGCACGCAAAAAGCTGAACGGCGTTGCCGCCAGCGCAAAGGTATAGCTCTGGTCGCGCCCAACATCGCGCCGCGGGTCGAAAGCCAGTTCGCTGTTCTGCTCGAATTCATATTCGCCCAAATTAACCGCGGGCGAGCGCACAAATTGGTCGGCGCGGGCAGGTGGGGCTGCCAGTGGCACCAGCAGGGCTGCCAGCATAGCGGCTTTGCTAGGGTTTGACGGCGTGCCAAAGTTTAGGCGTTTAAGCAGCATCGCCAGCGCCAGAGTGCCAACATAAAACACCAGTTGAATGGGCGCGGGCCGCGCCACATACCCCACCAACGCATGCAGCACCCGGCCCAAAATACTGTTTTCTGATAATATGGCTGATGAATTCCACAGCGCATGGCCCAGCGGCGGCAGAATATCGGCCTGCACCAAAAACCCAGCCGCTTGGGCGGCCATGCCAGCGGCCAGCAACAAAATCATAATGTTGGTGACGCCAAACACCCGATGCAGCGGAATACGGGCAAGGCCAGCATAGAGCACCGCACCCAAGCCGACGGCGCCGGCAAAACCGAGGGCCGCGCCCACCGCCATGCTGGCCGCGCTAGACAAGCCCCCTTCATGGGCGATGCCGAACAGAAAAAGGGCGGTTTCCGACCCTTCGCGTAAAACCGCGGTGCCGGTGACAATGGACAGCGCCCATAACGGCTTGCTGCCGCCAGCAATGGCGCGGCCAACCGCACCGGCTTCCCGCCCCAATTGCGCGCCGTGGCGCGCCATCCATACCCCATGCCCGGTCAGCATCATGGCGGCCAGCAGCAAAATCGTCGCGTTCAGCACCTCCTGGCCCATGCCAGAAGCGGCATTGGCAATGACGCCGGCAAACCCCGCCACCAGCAAGGCACCCACGGCGCCTGCCGCAACCCCGAGCCAAACAAACAAGCGGCGGCCGGCAATACCGCGGGCGGCGGCCAGGACGATGCTGATAATCAGGCTTGCTTCCAGCGCTTCGCGGAAGACAATAATCGCAGTTTCCAACATGTTATTTCACCACAATGCGGCCCTGGGCCACGTCGGGGTGGAAATCGCCGAAAAACCCGTAAGTGCCGGCGGAAAGTGGCCCGACAAACACCACAATATCAGCCCCCGGCCCCACCAGTTTTTCGCGGTTAAGGTCGGTGCTTTCAAATTCTTCCGGCGTTGCATCTGCATTGTGCACAGTCACCGCCACTTTGGTGTCGGCCGGTATCACCAGGTTTGCCGGAACAAAATGGTGGTCACGGATCACCAGCTGCGCCGTAGTGGGATCAGCGAAGGCGGGGGTGGGATCAGCGAAGGCGGGGGCGCCAGCGAGTATGGCGGCAAAAACAAAACCAAAAACGCGGGGAATCGGCATGGGAAAGGGGCACCGTCTAATTGCGAGTAATTCTCATTAGCGGTAGCGCGTAACCCGTGCAAGCCCCCAGATCGCGGGGCAGCCGCGCGGCCCGGGGGGCTTATCTGGTGGCGGTAAGGGTTAGGGTTGGATAGCGCCGGCGCTGATCGGGCCGGTTTGCGGCAACGGCGTGCCGTTAAGATCGGCGCCCAGGTTGCCGCCAACCGCAAGCGCCAGCGCCGGCGCGCCCGCCTGCGGGGTGTACTCGCCAGCGGTTGCATTCACCCACATTGGGTCGGCAAACACCGATGCGCTATCCTGGCCGCTGGCGGTTTTAAACGCCGCAAAACCTTTTTGGTGTTTGGCGTTCCACTGGAAGGGCGCGAGGGCAGCGCCATCGGTAGAAAAGTACAGATTATGATCCAGCGCCACCGGCAGCACAGCATTTAACGTGGCATTATGCACCAGCAGCCGGCCGGGCAGCCCCGCCACGATGTTATTGGCAAACACAGTGTTGGTTGCGTGAAACTGCATTTGAAATTCACCGCTGCCGGTGCTTTGGCGGTCGTTACCCACCAGCGTATTATTCAAAATACTGCAATGATCGGTGCCTCCCCGCGCCGCGCCATAGCCGCCGATGGAAATGCCGTTGCTGGTGTCGTTGGTAACCAGATTATTGCGCGCAATCACATAGCTGGTCAGGCGGCCTTTATGTTCGCTGGCAAGCTCGATACCCAGATCGACATTGCTGATGCGGTTTTGTTCAATAACAATACGCGTGCCGCCATCCACATAAATACCGTCGGCGGCATATTGCGCGCCGTAATCGGGGTTGCCTAACGATGTAATATTGCGCACTAAATTGCCGCGAATAATGCCATCGCGGGCCTGATCCACCAATGGGTTTTTGGCGGTGCGTTCAAAGCCAATGGCGTCAATACCGATATTATCGGTATCGTGCACATCATTGGCGGTGACCAGAAAATTTTGCACATTACCGTTTAACGTGAGCGATTCGCTACAGCCGGTATGCAAATGATCGATCTCGTTGCCGCTGATCACCAGATTGGTGATGGGGGCTGCCACCGACGAGCCATAAACCGCAAGGCCGAGCGCATCGGATGCGCATAATGTGGCGGTGGTTGGCGCGGTGGTGGTGATGGCATGGATATGCGTGTTGATAATCTGCACGCCATCACCAGCACCGTTGATGAAAATGCCAACCGGCACGCGCGCGCGGCTGGCGCTGGTGTAATTGCGAAATTCAAAGCCCTGCACAATCACGTGGCTAATATTGGCAAGCGTAAACAAACCCGCCTGGCCACCTGGTGTCGCTAAGCCGGTGCCATCAATGATGGCGGTTGCGCCCGGCGCGCTGGAAAATAAAATGGGGGCGGTGGCAGTGCCGGAGCGGGTAAAATTCACCAGGGCGGAATAAACGCCGCCGCCCACCCACACCGTATCGCCCGCGCCGGCGAGGTTGGCGGCCCGTTGCAGGGTGGCCCACGGGGCGGCCTGGGTGCCGGGATTGGTATCGCGGCCGGTGGTGGCAACATACCACACGCGCCCGGTTTGCGCCTGGCTAAGTAAGGTAAGTGTGGCACTGGCCTGCAGCCCGGATGTGCCAAGTTGGGCTGCCGTAATGGTAACCGCGGCCGGGGAAGCTGCCGTGCGGCTGGCGATAAAATTGCCCGCAGCATCGATGGTGCCGGTGGCGGGCGCGCCGCCGGTGACGAAATTCACCTGCCACACCACCGGGCCAGGCAGTGAGGTTGCGAAATGTACTGCCTGGGCGGGCAGCACCTGGGCATAGGACGGGGTTATGGCGGCGCTGGGGGCGGCGGCATGGCAGGCAGCCCAAGGGGCTGTGGCGAGGATAACGGCCACAAGGCCACGCACAACATGATTCATGATAGTAAGTGTAGCGGGGCGCACGGCGCCGCGCTGCTCACGTTTGCGTGGTCTTATTTGGTGGCGCCCAAAATCACCAAATCGGCACGATCGGCGGGATCAGTGCCAATCCCATTTAACCCCTGCGCGCGCGCATACAGCCGATCGGAGACAATGCCGGCGTGGATCAGGGCGGCCCGGCAAGCCAATGCGCGGCTGAGCGACAAACGCCGGGCGGGCGACGGATCCTGCGGCACACCAGGGGCAAACGCGGTGATCGACAGGGTCAGCGCCGGGTTTGCCTGCAGCTGGGCGGCGATGGTTTGCAAGCCTGCCAGCATCGCCGGGTTAAGATCGGCGCTGTCAGGGCCAAACACCAAACGCTGGCCGGTTGGTGTGGCCGTTGCACTGCCTAACGCATCTGGTTTCAGCGGCACGGCGGGCGGCGGCGGTGCCGGGTGCGCCGGCATCACGAAGCTGGGCGGCAAAATAACCGGGTTGGCCGGCGCCACTCTGGGCATCGTAGGCGGCGCCACCGCGGGGGCCGCATGCGTGGTTTTGTGGTGCACAGGTAACTTTTTGGCGGCAACTGGCGCCGCGGGATCGGTGCTGGCGGGGGCCGGGGTTGCCGAGGTTGCCGGGGTTGCCGGGGTTGCCGGTTTTAGTGCCGATAACGCGCTGTCATCGGTGGTCACCTGCGCCCAGGCGGCGGGTGCAGCCGACAGCGCCAGCGTTACCGCCGCCGCCCAAAATTTTGTCTGGCCAGGCATCATACCACCGGCTCCGGCCCGACATCGCGGGGGTGGCCATCCTTATCCACCGCCACCATCACAAAGCGGGCGTGCGTCACCCGCGCATGCATCGGCGGCACGCCGCGGCGCACCCAAACATCGATGTCGATGGTGATCGAACTATGGCCCACGCGGGCGATATTGGCATAGCAGGATATCAGATCGCCCACTTTTACCGGACGCAGAAATTCAAGATCGGACACCGCAACCGTTGCCACCCGGCCTTGCGCGCGGGCGTAGGCGGTGTTGCCGGCGGCCATGTCCATCAACCCCATAATCCAGCCGCCAAAGATATCACCGGCGGCGTTGGTGTTGGCGGGCATTGCGGAAATTTTCAGCGCCAGATCGCCGCGCGGGCTTGAGGACTCTTCTGGGGCGGGGGCTTCGGGGGCGGGTGGGGTCATGTTGGGCACACCTTATATCGTCTTCATCTATCCTGGGGCCTTGCCCGCAGAAGCGGCCAAGCGCAAGGGCGCGGGAAATACCGCCGCCCCGTTACCGCGCGCACCGTTTCGGCTTGGCCGGGCCCCGGCAGTCGCCAGCGTTTAGAACGTCGGCGTTACAACGCAAGGTTGTGTTTTCGTGATCTAAGCAATAGCTTTTCGCAAAGCATCGCTGCCACGATACCAAAAAAGTTGCAAAACCTTGGTAAAAAGCGGCAGATCCGCACATAGCAAGCGCAATCAATGCGCGCCGCCGGAGATTACCGGCGCTCGGGGAGATGTTTATGATAAGATTGGCTTTTGTGCTGTTAGTGTGGGGCATGGCAACACCGGCCTACGCGGTTGATATTTCTGGCGTCGGGGCGGCCCATACTTGTGCGGCCTGGGCCGATGTCCGCCGCGGCACTGATGCCAGCGCACGGGTGGCCGACGAACAATGGGTGCTGGGCTATTTATCAAGCGCCGCGTTTTATAACGATCTTGATATTATTAAAGGCATGAGCGCCGATCGCATCTGGGCCGCGATGGACCAGCAATGCCAGGCCGATCCTGCAGCCAATGTATGGACCGCCGCCGACAAGCTGTTCAACACGCTGCGCGAACGCTTACCCAAAGCGGATGCGCACTAGCGCGGGATGCGTTTTGATTTGACCGCCGTTGGCGGACGCATCCCGCCCTAGCCCTTTGTTTTAGCGAGCATGCTTATCCGGCGGGTGATCCCGTTTGGCCGGACCATGCTCTAGCGCCCCACCACGGTGCGCGCGATGGCTGCAAATAATTTGGCCGGCAGCCCGCCGCCCATCACCCCGCGCATGGGGTGGCCATCGTCGTTACCCACCCACACGCCAATCACCGTGCCGTCGATTGCGCCGATAAACCAGGCATCGCGGCTATCCTGAGTGGTGCCGGTTTTGCCCGCCACGAAATGCCCGGGCACGGCGGCGGCCCGCCCAGTACCACCGCTGACCACGGCCCCCATCATGCGCACCATCATGGCCGCCAAATCGGGGTCGATCGCCTGGTGCGGATCATGCGCCGGCAAAATGCGGGTGGCATCATCGGTGGTAATGCGTGCCACCGCCCGCGGCCTGATCCAGCGCCCGCCATTAAAAAAACTTCCGTAAGCCGCACACATTTCCAGCAAACCAACCTCGCCGGTGCCTAACGCCAGTGACGGGGTTTCGGGCAGTTTATCGGTAATCCCCAGGCGGCGCGCGATACTGGTAATGCGGGCCGGGCCACCGGCCTGCATCATCAACCGTACCGAAACGGTGTTTAAACTTTGCGCCAGCGCATCGGTTAAACTCACCTGACCGCGAAAGCCGGGTTCGAAATCAACCGGGCTCCAGCCGTGAATGGTCAGCGGCGCATCCAGCGCCAGATCATCCGGGCGGGCGCCGTGTTCCAAAGCTGCTAGCCAAACAAACGCCTTAAAACTCGATCCCGGCTGGCGCCGCGCGGTCACTGCGCGGTTGAATGGACTGGTGGCATAATCTCGCCCGCCAACCATAGCGCGCACCGATCCGCTGGCAGCATCGAGCACCACCACCGCCCCTTGAGTGGCATCGGCGCGCACCCCGGGGCCATCCAGCATGGTGGCCAGTGCCGTTTCGGCGGATTTTTGCAGGCGCGCATCCAGCGTTGTGCGCAGCACCGCATCGGTATCCTGCGGCACCAGGGCGGTCACCTCACCCGCCGCCCAATCGGCAAACCAGCCGCCTTCGCGCGGGATGGGGGGAAAGCTAATGGCGCTACCCGCGGCTTTGGCGGTGGCATCGCTAATTGTGCCGTTGGCAACCATGGCGGCCAGCACCTCGCGCCCGCGCGCGGCGGCGGCATGCGGATCGGTGCGCGGGTTAAACCGCGATGGCGCGCGCGGCAGGCCGGCAATCACCGCCGATTGCCACAGATTAAGCTTGCGGGCGGATATGCCAAAATACAAATGGGCGGCGGCATCCACGCCGTACGCACCGGTGCCCAGATACACCCGGTTGAGCCAGATTTCGATAATCTCCTGCTTGGTAAAATGGCGTTCCAGCCATAACGTTAACAAAATTTCCTGCGCCTTGCGTTTAATCGTGCGCGCGTTCGACAAAAACAGGGTTTTAGCCACCTGCTGGGTAATGGTGGACCCACCCTGCACCAGATGCCCAGCCGTGAGGTTTACAAACACCGCGCGGGCCAGGCCACGGGGGTCAAACCCGGCATGGGTCCAAAACCGGCGATCTTCCACCGCCACCGCCGCCTGCGGCAAAAACGCCGGCAAATCGGATAGCTGCAGCGGCTCGCCCACCACATCGCCGTAAGTGGCAATGGTGCGCCCCGCGCTATCTTGCAGTACCAGACTGGGCCGGCGCACCGCATCCAGCGCATCTTCCGGGCGCGGCAGATCGCGCGAAAACCACAGCACCGTTCCGGCCCCCATGGCACCGGCCCAGATGGTGAGGATCAGCAGCCAGCTGATCAACCGTCCCAGCGTAAAGAAGCGCTTGCGCCGCCGCCGCGGTGGCGGGGCGGCGAGGTAATAGTCATCCTCATCGGGGTCGTGCTTGTGCGCATCACCTGCGGCGATGTCGTCGTCGTCGGTAGGGTTATGACCATGGCGCCCGAACATGCGCGGCGTTTGCCCTTAAAAACTGCTCCCTGCTTGGCATAAGAGGGCGCGTCGGGCCAAGGGCCAGGGCCAAGGGATGGGGCCAAGGGCCAGGGCCAGGGGAGGTTGCCAAGGGAGGGGGCAAACCCCAATGGCGACGCCAAAAACGGTGCATTGCCGGGGCGCTGGCAAGCTGGCAAGGTTGGGCTATGTGATCACATTTACCGGCGGGGCTTAGTCATGATGGTGCGTTTTGCGCGTAATACTTTGCGGGCGGTTTTGTTGCTCGCCGGCACGGCACTGGCAACCCTGCCGTTAGCCCCGGCACGCGCCGATAGCGGCGCCCTGCCGCGTTACCCGCAGGCCCATGGCGATAGCATTGTGTTTGTTGCTAACGGCAATCTGTGGCAGGTGGCGCGCCGCGGCGGGGTTGCCCATAAACTCACCAGCGACCTCGGCCAGGATATGATGCCGCGCTACTCGCCAGATGGAAAATGGATCGCCTTTACCGCCAACTACCAGGGCAACGAAGATGTTTACGTGATCCCGGCCAGCGGTGGGCCCGCCCGCCGGCTGACCTTTCAATCGGATAATTACGCCAAAACCGGTGGCCGCCATGGCAGCGACAATCTGGTGGTAACCTGGACTCCAGATTCGCAAAAAATCGTTTATTTGTCGCGGCGCATGGCGTGGAATAACTGGATTACCCGGCTGTTTGAAGTGCCCGTGGCCGGCGGCCTGCCGCAAACTTTGCCGCTCGATAGCGGCGGCTTGACCAGTTTTTCACCCGACGGAAAATCGATTGCGTATAACCGGATTTTTCGTAATTTCCGCACCTGGAAACGCTACACCGGCGGCCTGGCGCAACAGGTTTTTACCTACAATTTCGAGACCAAAAAACTCACCCAGATCACCGATTGGAAAGGCACCAACACATCTCCCATGTGGGTGGGCAATAAAATTTATTTTTTATCCGATAACGATCAGAATTTCCGCGCCAATATTTGGGTAACCGATCTTGCCACCCACGAAACCCGCCAGGTTACAAAATTTTCCGATTACGACATAGATTTTCCCGCCCTCGGCGATAACGCCATCACCTTTCAACAAGGCGGGCAGCTTTATCTGCTCGATTTGCCCAGCGAAAAACTCACCAAACTTGCCATCACCATCCCCGATGATGGCATGCGTGTGCAAACCCGTACCGTGAGTGCTGCGGCCTTGATCCGTGATGTTGATATGGCTAACCAGGTCGATTACGCCCTGGCGCCGAACGGCAAGCGGGCACTGTTTTCCGCCCGCGGCGATGTGTTTTCAGTGCCGGCTGAACACGGTGCCACGCGCAACCTCACCGCCACCGACAGCGCCGACGAAGATCACCCCGCGTGGTCGCCGGATGGCAAAACAATTGTCTATACCACCGATGTTGGTGGCGGCCAGCAAATTGCCACCCGCCCCGCCGCCGGCGGTGCCGAGAAAGTGTTAACCCATTTCGCCACCGGCTATTTTTATCAGCCGGTGTTTTCACCCGATGGCAAGCACATCGCTTTCTCTGATAACGCCATGCGCCTATGGGTGGTTGGCGCCGAGAGCGGGGCGCCGAAATTGGCCGCCCAGGAAAAATTTGGCGAAATCCACGATTACACATGGTCGCCCGATAGCAGCCATGTGGCCTTCAGCCTGCACCGCGATATGCAGCAACGCGATATTGCATTTTTTAATCTGGCCACCGGCAAAACCACAATTGCCCCCGACGTGCTGAACGATAATGCCGCCCCGGTATTTTCACCCGATGGCAAATATTTGTATTTTTTATCGGGCCGCCATGAAAACCCAACGGCGGCCGATAACGAATTTAATATCGCCAACATAAAAAGCACCGGCATCTACGTGGTGCCGCTGGCCGCCGATACCGCATCGCCGTTTGCCCCAAAGTCTGATGAAGGCGCGATTGAGGCAAAACCCAAAAAACCGGCCGATGCCGATGCCGCAAAACCCGATACAGACACACCCAAGCCGATAAAAATCGATATCACCGGGCTGATGGCCCGCGCCGTGCTGGTGCCGGTGGATGCTGCCAACATCACCAATCTGGATAGCCGCGACGACAAGATGTTTTATCTCACCCAGGCGCCGCAAATGCTCGCCGGCCCTCTACCGGGTGAAAAAACCACTTTACATGTTTACGATATCGCCAAACGCAAAGATAGCGTGGTGATCGAAGGCATCGATGGCTTTACGCTATCGGCTGATGGCACCCGCGTGCTGGTTAAACAAAAAACCGAGTACAGCATCATCGATGCAACCGCAGATGGCGCCAAAGACCCCGAGAAGAAAAAAACGCTGGCGTTGGATACACTGCAAACCCGCATCGAACCGCGCCACGAATGGGCCGAGATGTTCGATAACGCCTGGCGCCTGGAACGCGACTTTTTCTACAGTACAGAAATGAACGGGGTTAATTGGCGCGCCGCCCACGATGCCTACGCCAAACTATTACCCCAGGCCGGATCACGCGAAGATGTGAATTACCTGATCGGCCAAATGCTCGGCGAAATGGGCAATTCCCACACCTATGTCGGCGACGGCGATGATGGCGATCCCACCCCGCCAGTGCGCACCGCAGCGTTGGGCGCCGATTTTGCCTTAGACCCCGCCACCGGCCATTACGTGTTTGCCAAAATTTACCCCGGCGATAACACCCGCACCGATTACCGCAGCCCGCTGACCGCACCGGGGGTTGCGATACATGAAGGCGATGCATTGCTGGCGGTGAACGGCCACGATCTACACGCGCCCGAAACACCGTACAGCCTGTTGGTAGGCCTCAGTGATTCTCAAATCACGCTAACCATCGCCGACAAAACCGCCGATAAAACCTCTGGTAAAACCCGCGATGTCGTGGTGCTGCCGATAAAAAGCGAAATATCGGTGCGCGAAAAAGCCTGGATCGATCACAACCGTGAAACCGTCGATCGCTTATCTGGCGGTAAAATTGGCTATATTTATCTATCTGATATGGAATCTTTGGGCATGGAGCAATTCATGCGCCAATTCTACGGCCAGCTCGGCAAGCAGGCACTGATCATGGACGATCGCTGGAACGGCGGCGGCTTTATCGATCAAATCGTGCTGGAACGCCTGCGCCGCGTGCTGGTGGGTATGTCAACCAATCGCGAACACGCAGCCCTCTCCATCCCCCAACAGGTTCTGGCCGGGCCCATGGCGTGCCTGATCAACCATTTTTCGGCATCCGATGGTGATATCTTTCCCTTCTACTTCCGCAAATATGGCTTGGGCCCGCTGATCGGCACCCGCACCTGGGGCGGCGTGCGCGGTATTCGCGGCGAATGGAAAATGCTCGACGGTGGCTACGTCACCATTCCCGAAGATAGCCTGTATGGCCTAGATAGCCACTGGGTGATGGAAAACCACGGGGTCGATCCCGATATCACGATCGAAAACCAACCCGCCGACCTCATGGCCGGCCACGATCAACAGCTAGAAGCCGCAGTTAACCTGCTACTAGGCAAACTCCACGGCCAACCCGCTACCTGGCCCCAGCCCCCCGCCCTGCTGCCCGCTTACCCCGCCGACGGCCAGGTGCCCCCGGCGCATTTTTAGGGGAGGAAGACCCTTCTTTTCTGACGAAAAGAAGCCAAAGACTTTTATAATGCTGGTCCTCGGGCTGCTATGCCACCAAGATTTCCGCACCAAATTCATAAAAGTCTTTTTGCTTCTTTTTCTTCAGAAAAAGAAGTGTTTTTCGTAACATTCATCCCCCCCGCTAAGCCCAAAAAACATCCTCACGCCGCAACTTACGCCAGGCCTTAGCCGCGGCCGCCCGTGCGCCAGTGCCCTGACTGGCGACAAACCCTTGCACGACGCCTGCGGCGAACTGGCGATCGGCGCCGCCGGGTAGTTGCGCCATCAGTAAGCCTGCGACGTGCTGGTCATTGACCAGGCCCAGGGCTTCTTGCAGATCGGCGAGGCGGGCGATGAATTTGCGGGTGGTTTTGCCGGGAAATAGCGGGCTGAAAAATTCGCAGGCATAGCGCAGGCGTTTGGCGTGTTTGCGCACCGCGTGCAGGTCGTCGGGGGCGAGGGCGGCGAGGTCATCGGTGCCGGCGAACAGGCGGCGGGTGAGGCGATGCAAGGTTAGGGCGGCGAAGGCCGCGGCCGGCTGGTGCAGGGTGCGCCGGTGATCGGCACCAGCGGTGGTGTCATCGCCGTTAGTCTGCCAGGGGGCATCGTGCGGCAGTAACGCAAGGCACACCAGCTGGGCGCGGAAGGCATCGCTGTTGAGCAGCGTGTGCAGATTGGCGTAGGCGGTTGCGCGTTTGCGGGTGGCGGCAGTCAGCATGGCGGCGATGCGGGTATCGCCATCAAAAGCGTTACCCACGGCGGCCCCGGTGCCGAGCGTAAACACATCCCAATCGCGCGCCGCCCCCAGGGTTTGGGCGAGATCGCGCAAGGGGGATAGGAACGGCGCGAGGGCCGCACCGCCCGGCGCACGGCGGAATAACGCCAGGGCCGAGCGCAGGCGGCGGCTGGCGACGCGCATTTGGTGCACCGGTTCGGGCACTTGGCCGAGCGGGGCAAGTGGCGCCCAATAGACCAGCGCATCGGCGAGCCACGCGGTGACCAGCACCATGGCCTGGTGCAGCGTTGCACCTGGCGGCACGGCGGGTGCGCCGGGGCTTCGGCGCAACAGTGGCTGGTTGCGGGTGAGGGCAAAGGCGGCGGCGGCAAGGCTTGCGTGCGGCACGGCCAGCGGAAAATCGGCGGCCAGGGCGTGGGCCAGCGCCAGGGCGGCGTCGGCGGGGCCTACGATGTGCAAGCGGCAGACCGGCCATTCCTGGGCAACGCCGCGCAAATGGCCATCGATACTCGTGAGCGTGACCGGGGCGCTACCGATGGTGAGTTTGATCTGGCGCTGGTGGCCGGCAAAGCCTGCGGCTGGTACTAGCGCCGGCGGCTGGGCTGCTGGCGGCAATAGGGCGGATAGATCAGCCGCGGTGGCGGCGGTGGCCAGCACCGCAGGCGCCATTGCCGGCAACCAGGCGGGGGAGGCTGCGCGCGGCGACACGCCGCGATCGGGGTGCAGGCGTTCGAGGGTAAAGCTGCCGCGGCTTTCGGCCAGGGCGAGGCCGGCGGCGGCCAGGCAGCCCTGCGCCGTATCGTGCCAGATAATGTGCAGGGCGGTGGCGCGCGAATTTCGCGTGCTGGTGCGATTGCTGGTGATGACGCGGCTGCGCGACAATTTGGCCAAACAGTCGCTGGGGAAGTCGAAGTCGAGGCGCAGCAGCGGCGGGGTGGCAAGGTCGCCGGCGATATCGCCCGCCATATCAAAGGCAAGGTCGCCGGGCGGGTCGGCAACCAGATCGCCGGCAGGGGCGGCCTCTACTGGTTGGCCGATGGGCGCATCGGCGGGGCTTGGGGCAATTGGCTTGGTCAGCGCGCCATCTCCGGCAAATCGTAAGGGGTGGTGAGGCGGGTGAGGGTGGCGCCGCCGGGGGCGAGATCGCACCACGGGCCGGTTAAGCTGAATTCGGCCAGCGCGCCGGTGGGAAAGCCGCCGGCGAGGCGGGCGAGACGGGCGAGGCGGGCGAGACGGGCAAGGCGGGCAAGACGGGCATCATCTGCCGATTGGCCAGACGACGCATCATCCGCTTCATCCTCGGCCAGGGTCATCGCCAGGGTGTGGATACCGGGGTTATGGCCGATCACCATCACGCTAGATATCGCCGGATCGACACCGTGGAGAATAGCCAAGATGCGGCCGGGTTCGGCCAGATAAAGTTCATCCATCGGGGCCACGATGGCAGGGTGTGGGGTAAGCGCGAGCAGATCAAAGGTTTGGCGGGTGCGCCGGGCGGAAGACACCAGCACCGCCTGGGGGGCAATCTGGCCTTGGGCGAGATAGGCGCCGATGGCGGCAGCCGCACGCCGGCCACGGTCGTTTAAGGTGCGGGCGTGATCGGACAGGGCCGGGTCATCCCAGTCGGATTTCGCATGGCGCAGCAGATAGAGGTGGCGCATCGCGTCCTGATGGGTTGGGGGGTGCGGGTCTGATGTCAGCGTCGGATGATTTTTAACGCCGCCGCCCCCCTTGTCGAGTGGCAATACGGGGAAAGCTGTGTTGTGCCGGCGCGGGGCGGCGGCTTTGGAGGCGGCATGACGAAAATGGACGAACGCAGGAACGGGCGGGAAGCCGGCGGGGCGCTGCGGCTGGTGCTGGGCGATCAGCTTTCGCCAGGCTTAAGCGGGCTGGACGAGATGGATATCGCCACCGACACCGTGCTGATGGCCGAGGTGATGGACGAATGCACCTACGTGCCGCACCACCAGCAAAAAATTGTGCTGGTGCTTGCCGCGATGCGCCATTTTGCCGCCGGGCTTGCCGCGCGCGGGGTGGCGGTGCGCTACGTGCGGCTGGATGACCCGGCCAATACCGGCAGCATTGCCGGCGAGGTGGCGCGCGCCGTGGCGGCGCTGACGCCGGCAAAACTGATCGCAACCGAGGCCGGCGAGTGGCGCCTGGCACAGATCATGGCGGGCTGGCGTGACCAGCTTGGTGTTGCCGTGGAGATCCGCGCCGATGGACGGTTTTTGTGCAGCCATAGCGATTTTACCGCCTGGGCGGCCGGGCGGGCGAACTTGCGGATGGAGTATTTTTACCGCGAGATGCGCCGGCGGTATCGCGTGCTGGTGGATGGCGATGCGCCGTGTGGCGGGCAATGGAATTTTGACAGCGAAAACCGCAAGCGTTTGCCGCGCGATGTGGCGGTGCCGGCGGTTAAGCAATTTGCCCCCGACGCGATAACCGCTGAGGTGATCGCCCTGGTGGCGGCACAGTTTGGCGGGCACATGGGCCGGGCTACCGATTTTGCCTGGCCAGTAACCGCGGCCGATGCCATGCAGGCATTTGATGATTTTGTGCGCCACCGCCTGCCCGGTTTTGGCGATTGGCAAGATGCCATGGCGGCAGGCCAGCCGTTTTTGTTTCATTCGCTGATATCAGCATCGTTGAATTTGGGGCTGCTCGATGCGCGCGCCCTTTGCGCGGCAGTGGAAGCGCAATATCGTGCAGGCCGGGTGGCGCTAAATGCGGCCGAAGGGTTTATTCGCCAAATACTGGGCTGGCGCGAGTTTATTCGCGGCGTTTACTGGCACCACATGCCTGGCTACGCGCAGAAAAACGCGCTGGGGGCGGCCCGCGCCCTGCCCGATTTTTACTGGACCGCGCGCACCGATATGCGCTGCCTGCAGCAAGCCATTACCCACACCATCGACCACGCCTACGCCCACCATATCCACCGCCTGATGATTACCGGTAATTTTGCGTTACTCACCGGCATTGCCCCGGATGCGGTGGATGCCTGGTATTTGGCGGTGTACGCCGATGCCTATGAATGGGTGGAAATGCCCAACACCCGCGGCATGGCACTATTTGCTGATGGTGGCATTGTGGGATCAAAACCCTATGCCGCATCGGGCGCCTATATCAATAAAATGAGCGATTATTGCTCGGGTTGCGCATACGACGTGAAGCAAAGCACCGGGCCAAACGCCTGCCCGTTTAATTTTCTCTACTGGCATTTTATCGCCACGCATGCCGAAAAATTCGCCCGCAACCCGCGCATGGCGATGCCGGTGGCGAGCTGGGCGCGCATGGCACCGGGCAAGCGCCAAGCACTGCTGGCCGACGCGGAATCGTTTTTGGCAGGTCTGAACACAACTCCGTGAAAGCAATCGTTTAGCTGGGTTTCGTCAGAGTACCGTCAGCCGCAGCCGCTATCACCTGGCTGCCGCGTGCCCTCCCCCCGAGTGGGCCGCGGCGCGGGGGGCAGCGCGGTCAATTCCCCGGTTGCCCGACCAACGCTGCCCCCCGGCCCCTTTCATTTGTTGTTTAGGAACCCCGTCCCATGAACACCACGATCAAAACCTTACTTGCCGCCGCTGTGCTGGCCAACGGCCTAGCCATCGCTGCCCCCGCCTTTGCCGGCGAACACGAAAAAGAATACGAGGTGCAAACATCCAACGCCCAAACCTTGGCCGCCGCCGGCGTAATCACCAAAGCGCAAGCGGTAACCATTGCAGTAGCAGCCGTTGGCGGCGGCACCGTGGTGCGCAGCGCATTCGAAAAAGGCGATCGTATCCTGCACTGGTCGGTCGATATCGTGAACGGCAAATATGACTACGAAGTGTGGGTAGGCACCACCGGCAAAGTGCTGCGCGTAATTACTCAGCCACGGTAATGTTGCACTGCAGTTAAGGAAGAGTCTTCTTTTCTGAAGAAAAGAAGCAAAAGACTTTTATGATGATGGCACCTGTCGTGTTCGGTGCGGCGGTGCCCAAGGCCCCACGTCATAAAAGTCTTTTTGCTTCTTTTTCTTCAGAAAAAGAAGATCCTTATCTATTGCGGCGGCCGCGGGTTAGATGCCGAAACCGCCGGATACGTTGATTTGCTGGCCGGTGATGTAGGCGGCGCGGTTAGAGGCTAGAAACACGCAGGCGTGGCCTATTTCTTCGGGTTGGCCCCAGCGTTTAAGCGCCAGTAGTTTTTGGGTCTCGGCCACCCAGGCTTCATCGAATACGCCAGCTTTAGTGAGTTCTAAGAACATACCGGCTTCAATCACGCCGACCAGCACGGTGTTGGCGCGGATGTTGTGTTTGCCTTCTTCCTTGGCGATGCCGCGGATCAGCGCTTCGTTCACCGCTTTGGGGGCGACACTTAGGCCATCACGCGCCGGCCACCAGACATCGCCTGCCGAGCCCAGATGCACAAAACTACCGCCGCCATCCTGGCGCATTAGCGGAATAGCATGTTGAATGGCAGCGAAAAATCCCCCCGCTTCTACCGCCAGCGCGCGCGCCCAGGCATCGGGCGGGATATCGGCCAAGTAATGCTGCGGCACCAAAGGCCCTGCCGCCCACACCACAGTGTGGATACGGCCGTGGGCGGCGCGGGCGGCATCAAGTGCTGCCCCCACGGCTGCGGCATCGGTGACATCGGCTAGGTGCACGCTTGCTGATACGCCTAAAGTTCGGGCTTCGCGGGCCACTTCATCGGCGATTTCGGGTTTTTGGCGGCAGCCCAGGGCCACGGCTGACCCGGCGCGGGCAAAACTTAGGGCCACATGGCGGCCAATGCCGCCCGATGCGCCAAACACAAAGGTGCAGCCGGCTGGAAATTCTGCTTCATAGGCTGGCATATTTTTGCATCCCCCCAATTTTTATGCGGTATGGTTAATCGAGATCTATCCAGGATAGATGCCCGCCCTTGCCGGCGCCGGTATCCAGAAACACTGCCTCGCCGCCGGCATCGTTACGCGCAACATAGGGCCTGCCATCGCGGCTGCGTTGATCGTGGCCGCAATACACCGTTATACCAGCGGGGATATGTTCAACCCAGCTAAGAATACGTTCGGGGTAGCCATCGGGCTGCATGCGGCCGGTGACCTGGCCGAATAATGCGCGTGACAGGATGGGCCCCACCGGGCCCAAGCCGGGCGGGGGATCTTCGCTGAGCATACCGCGATGAAACGCGGCATGCACAAAAAACCGCGGCCCTTGGCGCCACCATAATGGGGCACGTTCAATTTCGTACAAGGCGCGCTCGGCAAGTTCGGGGCTAAGGGAGGCGCGCGTTGCTTCCAGGGCGGCGCTGGGGCGCACATGTTCGCCGCGCAACCAGCGGCCGAGTTTGCGATCGTGATTGCCAATAAGAAAGGCGCCGCGTTTTTCATCGATCAGTTGAAACATCAGCCGCAGCACACCGGCGCTATCGGGGCCTTCATCGACTAGGTCACCGAGTTGCAAAACGAACCTGTCGGTGGCGATGGCGGCCGCAAAACCTTTGATGTCGCCATGCACATCACCGACCACGCGCAACTTGGTGCCGGGTGCGATCATGGTGGCGTTGCAGCCCGGGTTTTGACCGTGGCCCGCCAAATATCCAGCGCGCGGGTGCGGCCATCGGCCAGGTTTATCATCGGCGGGGGATAGATCATGCCAATGGCGGTGCCGGTTTGTGCCTGCAGCATGGGCGGGTTTTCCCATGGGGCGTGGATATATTTTTCCGGCAAAGCGGCCAGTTCTGGCACGTACGTTTCGATATATTCGCCGGTTGGATCGAATTTAGCACTTTGGCTGACCGGGTTGAACACGCGAAAAAACGGCTGTGCATCGATGCCGGTGCCGGCCACCCACTGCCAGGATGCGCTGTTCGCGCCAAGATCGGCGTCAACCAGCGTATCCCAAAACCACGCCGCCCCGGCGCGCCAATCGATCAACAAATGTTTGACCAGAAAAGACGCCACAATCATGCGCACGCGGTTATGCATCCACCCGGTCTGCCATAATTCGCGCATGCCGGCATCCACTATGGGGATGCCGGTTTGGCCGCGCTGCCAGGCCCGTAGGCCGGCATCATCGTGGCGCCACGGCAGGTTTTCGAATTCGGCGCGTAACGGCGCGGTGGGCATGTGCGGGTGGTGCCACAGCAAATATTGGGCGAATTCGCGCCACAGAATTTCGGAGCGATACACCCGCGCCCCTTCGCCGGGGATGCTGGCCGCTGCGTGCCAAACGCTGTGTGGCGAGATTTCGCCCCAGTGCAAATGCGGCGATAGGCGCGATGTGCCGGGCTGGGCGGGCAGGTTGCGCTGGGTTTCGTAACCAGTGATGGCGGTTTGCACGAAATGGCGCAGCAGCGCGTGGGCGGTGGCCTCCCCCGGTGCCCAAGCATCGCGCAAGCCCCCAGCCCAATCTGGGGTTTTGGGTAATAAGGCGAGATCGGCCAGGGCCACGCTGGGCGGCAAGGCAGCGGGCGCCGGCACGCGCGCGGGCACCGGCAGCGGCGGGCGCGGCGCGGGGCCGGCCAGGCAGGCCCGGGCAAACGGGGTATAAATGCCGTACACCGTGCCGGTTTTGGTGCGGATCGCTTCGGGATCGAACAAAGTTGCCGCACGGTGGCGCACCAAGCGGCGCCCGGCGTTTTGTAAGGTGCTGGCAATGGCGCGGTCGTTGGCGCGAAACCACGGTTCGTGCAGGGCGTTGGCGTGCACCTGATCGGCGCCGGTTTCGGCGGCCAGGGCGGGGATGATATCGCACGGGTTACCGCGGCGCAGAATTAAGGCGCCGCCAAGCTTGGCCAGGCTGGCGGCGAACGCTGCCAGCGTGTGGTGCAGCCACCAGCGCGAGGCGCCGCCCATGGCAAAGGCGCCGGGGGTTACATCATCAACCACATAAACCGCCAGCACCGCGCCGCCGCGCGCGACCGCAGCGGTGAGTGCCGGGTTATCAGCCAGGCGAAAATCCTGGCGCAGCCAGACGAGCGTTGTCGTGGGGGGGGGAGGCGGCTTAGCCATGCTGCAACACCGGGCCGGGCTGCTGGGTTACATTATCTTGCCTGAACGCAACCGCCGCCTGGGCCAGCGGAAAACTATATAGCCGGTCACGGCCGAGCAAAAAAGCCCGGCCGCCGCGGGGAAACAACGCCGTAATGGCGGGATCGCCGATATCTAAACCGCCCGTATAGGCGCCAAAGGCGGGCAGCAGTAGGCGAGCGGCAGACGCCACAAAACACGGCCGGCTGATCATGCCTGCCCGCGTTGGCACCCGGGATTTGGGATGAAAATGGCCGGAAATTTCAGGCGCACTGCCGCGCGCCGGGTGCGGTTGCTGGGCTTGGTGGCGAAACATTAGGCCGCCATGGGCGAAATCTGCGGCGGCCTCACCGGGGAAATGATCGGGTTTTAACGGATCGTGGTTGCCGCACACCCAAATCACCCGGCGGCCCTGGCATAGCGCGGTTAGGGTTTGGGCATCGTCGGCGGCAAGCCTACCGGCTGCGGTGCGGTCGTGAAAACTATCGCCCAGCAGCACCAGGGTTTGCGGCTGGTAGCGGCGCAGCAGCAGGGCGAGGCGGGCCAGGGTATCGCGGCTATCGAAAGGCGGCACCGGATAGCTGGTTTTGGCGCTGGCGCTGCCCTTTTCCAGGTGCAAATCGGCCACCGCCAGCAGTTTTTCGGCCGGCCACACCAGGGCCCCGGCGGGATCGAGTTGCAGGTGGTGGGGGCCTAGGTGAAGTGGGGCGATGGGCATGGGGTTAGCATAGGCACGCAAACCCGCTTTGCCCACCGCCCCCGGTTCGACCGCCGGGATTTTGGCTGCCTGCAAAAATAAGAATTTTCTTTTTTCTGAAGAAAAAAGAAACAAAAAAGACTTTTTTGACGCTGGTTCGGAGGGCGCGGTGGCAGGGTTGCCCCAGGCCCAGCATTATAAAAGTCTTTTTGCTTCTTTTTCTTCAGAAAAAGAAGAATCTTACGTTCACCCGATTGCCCTGCTTCACCCGCCCCAGGTTTTTTTGAGGGGGCGATTTTTTTGCGCCTGGCTGCATCCAAAGCTGGGGGCGCCCGCGTAACGGGACTGCGAGGCCATTTCCGGCCAAACGCTGAACTGATCCGTGGAGAGACTTTATGAAACGCACCCTTCTTGCGGCGACGGCACTTGCCTGCACCGTCGCCGCCCTGCCCGCCTATGCGTCCAGCCACCGCGAAGCGCCGATGATTGCCGGCACGCCGCGGCTTGATGCGACCGATTTTTATATGTTTCGCAGCTACGAACCCGGCCACGCCAATATGGTGACCTTTATCGCCAACTACGTGCCGTTGCAGGACGTGTATGGCGGCCCGAATTTTTTCAGCCTGGATAACCACGCTGTTTACGACATCAACATTGATAACGCCGGCGGCGGCGTGCCGAATTTTCGGTTTCGCTTTCGCTTTACCGATAGCGCCAAGAACATTGCGCTCACCATTGGTGGCGCCAGCGTAAAAGTGCCGTTTGTCAATGTCGGTGCGGTGACCGCCACCGATACATCGGCGCAGAATGCGATGGAAACCTATACCGTATCACTGGTGAAAGGCTTTGGTGCCAACGAAACCGAAACCGCCATTACCGGTGCTGGCGGGCAGACTGTTTTTGCGCGCCCGATCGATAATATAGGCGTGCGGTCGGTACCCAATTATGCGGCATATGCAGCAAATTTTGTGTATCCAGTGACCATCCCCGGCTGCGCCCACCCTGGCCGCATCTTTGTTGGCCAGCGCAAAGACCCGTTTGTGGTGAACCTGGCAGAAACGTTTGATCTGCTGAATTACGCGCACCCAATTGGCGAGCAGTTTAATGCCGAAGCCCACGACGATCTGGCTGATAAAAACGTAACCTCCATTGAAGTGGAATCACCGATTGGCTGCCTGCTGCGCGGCAAGGATCCGGTGATTGGCGGCTGGACCACGGCATCCCTGGTCGGGCCAAAGGGCGGCCTTGCACAGGTATCGCGCTTAGGTAACCCGCTGGTGAACGAACTGGTGATTGGGCTTGCTGATAAAGACAAGTTCAATGCATCGATGCCGATAAATGATGCCAAAAACTTCCTCACCTACGTCACCAACCCAACGCTGCCGGCAGTGATATCCGGCTTTGTTGGCGGCACCGCGCCAACCGCCTTTCCGCGCGCCGATTTGGTGGCAACTTTCCTGACCGGCATTGGGCCTAACCCGGTATTGGCGGGTGGTTTGAATATGCCTGCGAATTTGACCCATCCTGGCGAGGAAATGCGTCTGAACACCGCCATTCCGCCCACACCGGCCGCCAAACAAGGGCGCATGGGGGTAATTGGCAGCAGCACCACCGCATCGGATGCCGCGGGCTACCCCAATGGGCGCCGCCCTGGCGATGACGTGGTGGATATTTCGCTGCGCGTGGTGATGGGCAAGCTCTATGCGTTGGGCCTGTATGGCAGTGCCAGCGATGCCCCCAGCGGTAGCGTTGAATACACCGACGGCGCTTTTGTTGATGCCTCACATTTCGACACGAGCTTTCCGTATTTGCGCACACCGCTGACCGGTTCACCACAAAGCGGCAATTAAGCAACCACAGCAGGGGGGCCTGATCATGACAATTGAGATGAAAAAAATGATCGGGCCAGGCGCGGGGGAAACCCCGCGCCAACCTGGGCGGCGGCGCTTAGCGTTACTGATGATAGCAGGATTAGGCGTGTTGATCGCCGGTGCGACTTTTGCCGCACCACGCATCCCGGCCGATGATAGCGCAGTGCTGGAGATTTTGCCCGATGCGAAATCCCTACAAACCCGCGCCCTACGCGCAGCCGAACAGGCACTTGCCGCCAAACCTGGTGATTTACCGGCAGCATTGGCAGTGGCCCGGGCCGCCATTCACCAGGCGCGGCGCGAAGGTGATCCGCGCTGGCTCGGCCATGCATCGGCGGCACTGGCACCGTTTTTAACCGCCCGGCCGGGCGCACAGATTTCACCCGATGTGCGCTTACTGCATGCCATTATTTTGCAAAGCACGCATGATTTCCCAGCGAGCTTGGACGAACTGGCGATTGTGTTGCGGGCTGATCCCAACAATGGGCAGGCGTTACTAACGCGCGCCGCGATCCGCCTAGTGCGCGCGGATTTAGCCGGGGCGAGTGCGGATTGCGCCGCCTTTGCGCAGACCCGTGCCGGGCTTTTGGCCGATAGCTGCACGGCATCGGTGATGGCGCAAAAGGGGGCGGCGCCACGTGCGTTACGTGCCCTGACCTTATCGCTGGCAAGTCACGCGCTGGAAGCGGCGCAGAACCCTGAAACTGCGGCGTGGGCGGCAACCATTGCCGCCGAAACCGCCGCCCATTTGGGCGATACATCCGCCGATGCGCGTTTTCACGCAGCCCTGGCGATTGATGCAACCGACCCTTACGTGCTGGCAGCCTACAGTGATTTTTTGCTGGCGCACGACCGGGCGGCGGAGGTTGTGACGCTGCTGGCAAGCCACACCAAAAACGATCCGCTGTTGCTGCGTCTAACCCTGGCCGAAATCGCCGTTCGAGCCCCGCTGGCCGCCAACCACATAGCCGATCTGGGCGCGCGGTTTGAAGCCAGCCGCTTACGTGGCGAATCGGTGCACCGACGCGAAGAAGCCCGCTACCGGCTGGATATTACCCACGAACCCGCGCGCGCGCTGGCCCTGGCGCGAGCGAATTGGCAGGTGCAGCGCGAGCCGGCGGATGCGGCGATATTGCTGGCAGCCGGCCGGGCCAATCAGGATGAAGCGGCAATAGCAACTGCGCACGCTGCCATCGCACTGGCCGGCTGGAACGAAACCGCCATGCTGGCAGGGCTTATGCCCGTATCGCAAGGAAGCTAGGCCATGAAACGCTTTTTGACGACAATAGTGTTTTGCCTGATCTTCTTGGCCACCCCGTTGCGTGCCCATGCGCATAGTGCGAGCACCGCCTATCTGCGGCTATTGCCACGCGACGCAACCGTGGCGGTTCAACTTTCGGTGGCATTGCGCGACCTGGATTACGCTGTAGGCCTGGATACCAACGGCGATGGCCGCATCACCTGGGGCGAAGTACGCGCCCGCGAAACCGCGATCGACGCGTATGCATTATCGCATCTGGCCATTGCCGCCGATGGTGCGGGTTGCCCCCCAGGGCCGGTAACCCACTTGACCGATCAGCTATCCGATGGGGCTTACGCGGTGTTGCAGTTTAACGCTGCCTGCAGTGGCAAACCGCACCGGCTGCGGATAGATTATTCACTTCTATTTGATCAGGATACTTTGCATCGTGGCTTGATTAATATCGTCACCAGCAACGGCGCCAATCATGCCGGCGTGGTGTCGCCGACCACACGAAGCCTATCGCTTGATCTATCGGCAAGCGAAGGTGGGGCTGCGTTTTTCGATACCGTGGAAAGTTTTTGTGTCACCGGCATTGATCATTTGCTCACTGGCATTGACCATATGTTGTTTATCACCATGCTGCTGATACCCGCCGTTTTTGTACGCAAACGCGGCGCCGACGGGCGCGAGACGCAGGTAGCGGCAAACAATTTTCGCACAGTGTTTGTCGAATCCTTAAAAGTGTTGAGCGCCTTTACCTTGGCGCATGCAACCACACTCACGTTATCAGTTTTGCGAATTGTGTACATCCCCGAACGTCTTTCTGAATCCGGGATAGCCCTTACCATTGTGCTCACAGCACTAGATAACATCTTTCATTTTATGCCGGCGCGGCGCTGGCCGCTGGCGTTTGCCTTTGGCCTGGTGCACGGGCTGGGGTTTGCAAGCGCCCTGGGGCCGCTGGATTTACCCCCCGTGGCGCTGGGGGTGGCGCTGGTTGCGTTTAATTTGGGGCTGGAAATGGCACAAATCACCATCGCCGCCGTGGTGCTGCCCCTGGGGTTTGCCCTGCGCCAAACTCTATTTTACCCGCGCCGCGTGGTGCCGGGCATATCGGCGGCCGTGGGGTTACTGGCGCTGGCGTGGTTTACTGATCGGGCTGCGGGGTTGGGGCTGATGCCATTCTAGCCACTAAGCCTGGGCCGCGTTGCCCGCCGGCACCGCACACCAATGCAGCAGCAACATCGCGCCATGGGTGGAACTGAGCCGATCGTGCGACGACCCCGCAGGCTCGCACACATAATCGCCGGCTTCATAGATTTTACCGCCGACCAGCACGGCCCCTTCCATCACCAGACATTCCTCGGCGGAATCATGATGATGCGGATCGAACCCGGCGCCGGCGGCAAGCCGGTAAAGGGCTGTGCGTTCACCGGTGATGGGGTCCACGCGCAGAAATTTGGCGGTAATGCCGGGCGACATGTCTAGCCAGCCACCTTCATTGTGCATGCGGTCTTTCGGCGCCGCACCGATACTGGCATCAATAGCCTGCCACACCGATGCCGGCGCTGGCGTTTCGGCGATGCGATCAAGGATTGGGGTTAGGCGGTCGGTCCACGCGGCCACCTGGTGCTGCACCCCGGCATCGGTCGCGATCAGGCGTGAAAAAGCCTGGCGGTCGGCGTGATCAAGCACACCCAACACATATTCGCCCGCAATATCATCGTGCCGATCGAGATCCACGCTTTTCGCCAACCTTACCAAATATACCCAAAGCAAACCTGTCAGGCTAATGGTCAAGCCCCCAACAATACCTGCCCTAAATCTGTCAAAAAAACCAGTTCTTATATGGCTAAGCTTGCATAACCGCCACCGCGCCATCATCCAGACAAAACCGTAATTTGGCCAGGCCACGCCGGATGGTGGATTTCATTGTGCCCAGCGGCACCGCAAAACGCTGGGCAAGCTCGCCGTGCGACAGGCCATGGTGCATGGCGAGCAAAATAATTTGTCGCTCGCTGGCCGCCAAAATACCTAAGCAACGGGCCAGATCAAGCCCATCGGCAACCCCGCTATCAACACCTTCATCGGCATCGGGTAACGCTGCCAGATCGCGATCGCGCCGTGCCGCGCCGCGCAGGCGGTCGATGCACAAATTGCGCAAAACGCCGCACATCCACCCCATCACCCGGCCGCGGGCGGGGTCGTAACACTCGGCACGCTGCCACACGCGCACGAAAATATCCTGCACCGCCTCAGCCGCTTCGGCATCATTGCGCAACAGGCGCCGGGCGATGCCAAATAGCTTTGCGTTGGTCAGGCGGTACAGTTCCGCGAAGGCCTGGCGGTCCTGCCCGGCTACCGCCTGTATCAGCGGCAAAAGCTCATCCAGCAAGGTGGTAACGCTCATGGTCTTGGCGTTACTGCGGGCTAGGGGGCGCTGTCAAATTTGCCCCATCCGTGCCGTTTTGGCCCTAGTTAGGCTTTCCACACCGGGTCTTTTAACCGGCCAGCAAACGCCGCATGAATATCTTCCTGTTCGGCACTCACCGCAATCACCCGCGCCGTGCGGTTAGAAACCTGTTTATAGGCAACGATGCTGGCGCTATCATCCACATCAATACCCAAGCCGCGCTGGCGCCCGCCGGTGAGTTCCACATACACCTCGGCCAGCAGCTTGCAATCCAGCAAGGCATTATGGGTGGTGCGTTCAGACAGATCGATCGCGTAGCGCCGGCACAGCGCATCAAGGTTGTTGGGCATGCCGGGAAAGCGCATTTTAGCTAATGCCAACGTATCAATCATGCGCAACGCATCAAGCTTGGGTAAATCCAGCCGCGCCAGTTCGGCATCGACAAAGCCAAAATCGAACGGCGCGTTATGCGCAATCAGCGGCGCATCGCCAAAAAATTCCAGCAATTTATCAACGATATCTGCAAATTTTGGTTTGCCGATTAAATCGCCGCGGGTGATGCCATGAATGCGGGTGCTGGCTTCAGGCACATCGCGCTGGGGGTCGATCAGGCTGTGAAAAATGCGCCCGGTGGGCAGCTCGCGCACCAGTTCGATCGCGGCGATTTCAATAATACGGTCGCCACTGAACGGGCTTAGCCCAGTGGTTTCGGTATCAAACAACACAGACCGGGTCATGCTTTGGGCCTTTCGCGCAAAAAATGCACCAAGCGGCGGATGGCGCGCGTGGCATGAAATCGGGATAGCCCAGTGCGGATAACCGTATCGGCCAGCCGGCGTTTGCGGGCATCCGGCATTTGCAGGGCGATGATGGCACCAATTTGCGCAATCGTCATGGTGCCACGGCGGGCAACCCTTGCCTGCTGCACATCGCGCGGGGCCGATACCACCACCACGTGATCGCATAAACGGTTGCCACCGGTTTCAAACAGTAGCGGCACATCCAGCACCACCAGGGATTTACCGGCGTTGCGGGCGCGCGCCAAAAAGCGGTTTTGCGCGCGGCGCACCAGCGGGTGCATAATGGTTTCCAGTGTGCGTAATGCCGCACCATTACCCAGCACGGCGGCGCGCAGCACGGCGCGGTTGAGCGTGCCGTTGACCACGCTGCCGGGAAATGCGCCGGCGATCGCCGGCAAGGCCGCCCCGCCTGGCGCTTGCAATCGGTGCACCGCCCTATCTGCATCAAACACCGGCACACCGAGGCGTGTGAAACATGTGGCGGCGGTGGATTTGCCCATCCCGATACCGCCGGTGAGGCCGATAATTTTCATCTGCCTTCGTATCATCGTTCCGGGATGTCGCTGCCGACGATTGCGACCAGATTTGCATCCACCACCGGGGTTACGCCAAACCAGGCGGCAAAACCTGCCACCGCTTGGTGCAGCAACATGCCCAGGCCTGGCACAATCGGCAGGCCCCGGGCTTGGGCTGCTACAAGCAACGGGGTTAGGCGCGGCACATACACAATATCGGCCACCACCAAATCGGCACGCGCATGATCCAACGAAACCGGCAGGGCCGCATCGCCGGCCATACCCAGGGTTGTTGTGTTTACCAAAATGTTTGCGTTTTTCAAGGCAACATCGCGGGTTTCCCAATCGGCAACGCACACCCCCGGCAGCACGGCCGCCAGCGCATCGGCGCGGGCGCGGGTGCGGTTGGTCAGGGTCACTGCCATGCCCTGCGCCAGCAACGACGCCGCAATGGCACGGGCAGCCCCCCCCGCCCCCAGCAGTAACGCATCCCCTTTAAGCGCCACCCCCGCGGCGGCGAGGCTTGCGATAAATCCGGCGCCATCGGTGTTGCGTCCCTCGATCAGTCCATCGCGAAACACCAGCGTATTCACCGCCCCGGCAGCCTGGGCGGATGGGGCCAGCGTATCGCACAAAGCCATCACCGCTTCCTTGTGCGGCACGGTCACGTTAACGCCGGCAAATCCACAGGTGGCCAGGCCACGCACGGCGGCCGCCAGATCAGCCGGGTGCACGGCTAACGGCACATAGGCACCATCAATGCCGTGGCGGGCCAGCCACGCCCCGTGCAACCGCGGCGAGCGTGAATGGGCCACCGGCCAGCCAATGACACCTGCAAGTTTGGCCGCCCCGGTGATCAACGCGATTGCCCCAGTGTGGTTACGATTAGGCACGACCAAGCACGGTTACGCGCGCCTTATCAAGCTGCGGTTAGCCAACCATGCCCGCCGAAAACTATCCCAAAAGCCAGGGATATTGCGTTAGATCAATGCCGTAGCGCGCGCCGCGTGGGGCAGTAAGCGTGCGATCTGCTGGCATCACTTTCGCCAGCAGCAGAGGCGGCTGCCCGCAGGCCGCACCTGAGGGTGGATTGAGGCTGCCGCCAAAGCGCGCCTGTACACAGGGCCGCGCGCACGTCTGCGTGATAAAGCATGGGTTGCCGCCGTTTTTCTCTGGCAATCACCCGCTATGCAGGCAAAAACAGTTCCACAGAGGAAACACGAGATGCGTATTTTAATGGTGGAAGACGAGCCCGAGCTGGGGGTGTTGCTGCAGGCCAATTTGGGCCGGGCCGGGCTTGCGGTGGATCTGGCGCCAAATCTGGCCGATGCCCAGGCGTTGCTGGATACCTGCCCCTACGACCTTATTCTGCTCGATCGCCGCCTGCCGGATGGCTCGGGCCTGGATTTCCTCAAACGCTTGCGCGCGCGCGGGGTGCAAACCCCGGTGATAATGCTCACCGCCGCCGATGCCATTGCTGAACGGGTGGAAGGCCTATCGGCCGGCGCCGATGACTACGTGGTAAAACCCTTTGCCCAGGAAGAACTGGTGGCGCGCATTCGGGCCACCTTGCGCCGCCCAGGGTCGGCTTTGGGGGTAACCCTGGCCAGCGGCAATGTGGTGTTTAACACGCAAACCCGCACGGTGAGCATCGCCGGTAAACCGGTGCTGCTGGCGCGGCGCGAACTGGCAGGGTTGGAAACGTTAATGCGCGCCGATGGCCGGGTGGTCACCCGCGACGCGCTGGAAGATGCGATTTACGCGCTCGATGAAGATCGCCAAAGCAACGTGCTGGAAAGCAATCTTTCTCGGCTGCGGCGGCGGCTGGAAGCCGAGGGGGCCGATATTGCCATTCGCGTGGTGCGCGGTATTGGCTATCGCATTGAATGCCTAACCAGTGGCACCCCGGCGCCAGAAAGCGGCGCCAGGCAGACCGAGGAAAATGTCGCATGACCACCCCCCAGCCCGCCCGGCATCGGTCAATCGAACGCCAATTGCTGTGGCGGCTGGCGGTGGTGCTGGCGTTTTCGTTTGTGCTGTTCGGTGTTTTTTACGCGTTATTTGTGCAGCAGGATGCCCGCGGCCACGTCGCCGATCAGGCAACCGATGTGGCGCTAGAGGTGGGCGAGCGTATTGTGCCTATCGCCAGCGGCGGGTTTCGCTTTATCCCTGGCACGGCGGAATTTGCCGCAGCCCGCGCGCCGGCGCTGATCGCCGCCATCGACACCGCCAGCGGTGCCGCCGTGCAAGGATCAGCCGAGGCCCTGCTGCCACGGCTGCGTGCAACCGTGGGCGGCACCCAATCGCTCACCGAAATTGCCGCCGGCGCCGATGGCGCGCTGCATTTGCTGGCGGCCATTGAAGTGGTGCAAGGCCACACGCATTTTCTGGTCGGCGTGCAATTGCCGGCCACCGCCACCGGGCTTGCGTTAAGCGGGCTGGTTGATGAATTTTCCGAAGAAATTTTACCCACCTTCGGCCCGGCGATTTTGCTGGCATTGCTTATTGCCTGGGCAACCATTCGCCATGCGCTAAAACCGCTGCACCGCGCATCACGCGAAGCCGCCAGCGTATCGGTGGAACGCCCCGGCCAGCGCGTGAGTGCGGCCGGCATGCCGGCCGAGGTGGTGCCGCTGATCGGTGCGGTGAACGGTGCCTTTGCCGCACTGGAAAACGCAATCGCCGTGCAAACCCGCTTTACCGCCAACGCGGCCCACGAAATGCGCACCCCGCTGGCGGTGATCGGGGCGCGGCTGGATGCGCTGGCACCAACTGCGGCCCGGGCGGCGTTGCGCGGCGATGTCGATAGGTTGGCCCGCTTAGTATCGCAACTGCTATCCACCGCGCGGCTGCAGGCCGGCGAGGTGGGGCGGTTAGACGTGATCGATCTCGCCGCCTTGGCGCGATCAACCCTGGCAGGGCTTGCAACCCTTGCCATTGCCCGCGGCCGCGAAGTGGTGCTCGACGCCGCAGGACCAGTCATGGTGCGCGGCAATGCGGTGGCGCTGGAGGGGGTTTTTATCAATTTGGTGGAAAACGCGTTGCGCTTTACCCCGGTTGGCACCGCGGTTGAGGTAACGGTGGGGCCAGGGCCGGTGTTTTCGGTGCGCGACCACGGGCCGGGGGTGGCGCAAGCCGATCGGGCCCAGGTGTTTGAGCCATTCTGGCGGGCGGCCGGCCAAACCAGCCTGGGGCAAACCGGCGGTGGCGCCGGGCTGGGGTTAGCGATTGTGCGCGAAACTGTCGGTTTGCATGGCGGGCAGATTAGTGTCAGCGCCGCAGATGGCGGGGGCGCGGTATTTTCTGTGCGGTTACAGGCGGTGCTGCCGGCCACCGGTGCGCAAGTTGGCGGGCCCGCCGAGCCTGCCCGCCCAGCCCTGGTGGCAGTTACCCCTTAGCCGTTAACCAAATCGACCAACGCGCCAAAATTGGCCGCACCAGCAAGATCCTGTGCTTCCACTTCGCGGCCCACCAGGGCCGAGATTTCAACACTGATCAGGGTATGATTGAGCGAATCCCAACCCGGCACGTCGGCCGCTGTCATGCCGGGGGTAAGCGCAATATCACGATCACCGATCACCTCGCGCGCGATAGATTGTAGGTCTGCGATCGTAAACTGTGCCATGGGGTACTCCTAAACAGGTGCTGACGGGCGGAAGGCGGCCAGATATTTCTGGCGGTTTTCATCGCGGGAGATTTTGCCGCTGGTGCTTTTCACCAGCCAGCGTTCATCGACAATACGCACATCGCGCGGTTTCACCAGCAAGGCTTCCGATATCATGCGGCTAACATCGGCGCGTGTTGCCGCGGGATCTGGGCCGGCCTGCGGATCGTGTTCGGCGACAACCACCAAATCTTCGCTACCGGTTTGGTCGCTATCCAGGCCAAACGCAACCACGCGGCCTTTTTTAACCCCGTGCACCGAATTGAGAATATCTTCAACGTCGCCGGCAAACAGATTTTTGCCGTTAACGATGATGATTTCTTTCAGGCGGCCAAAGATATAGACATGGCCGTCGATAATGGCGCCAAGATCGCCGGTGCGATAAATACCATCAGCACCAATATTGCTGTCGGCCGCGGTCATTTTACGATAGCCACCAAACAGAAAATCGCCGCTGATAACAATTTCGCCGTAGATACCATCGGCCGCAGTGACGCCCTCAACCTGCACCTGCACGGCAAGCCCAGGCACAATGCGGCCGGATGACAGCACCAGTTTTTCGCCATCCTGGCTAAGCTGCGTACGATCGGTCACCACCCGGGCACCGTTGGCCCGCACATCGGCGCCAACCGGCACGGATCGCGGCACGGCAAGCGCGCGCTGGTCCGGCGGCAGCATTTGGCTAACCGCAAAAACGGTTTCCGCCATGGCATAGCAGCCGGCAACACTGCCTGGGTGCACGCCAAAACTTTCAAAATCCTGCTCAAACCGCACCGCATCGGCGTAGCGGCAGGGCTCGGAACAATCGACCCAAAGTTTAACCCCGCCCAACGCGCGCGGCTGGAAAGTTTTGCGCAGGCGGGAGAAATGGCGGAAGGCGAAATTCGGCAGCCACACCACATCGGCGTGATCCTGTTCGATCATATCGAACAGCACGGCCGGCGTGTTGATCCATTCAAAAGGATCGACGATGGAGATGCAATCGCCGCCCAAAATGGGCATCAGAAACGTCGCGATCAGGCCCATGTCATGATACAGCGGCAGCCAGGATGCGATACGTAGTGCATCGGTGCCGGCGCTTGTGCGGATCATCGGCCAGTAAGCGGCAAACTGCCCGGTGAGCATAGTGCCAGATATACCAACCGCTTTTTTAATGCCGGTGGTGCCGGAACTGTGTTGCACAAAGATCGGCTGGTCGCTTTCCAGGCGGGCACGAAACATCGCCAGCGCGCGGGGCTCGGCGGATGTATCGATCGGTGCGGTATCTGCGGGTGGCACCGCGATCATCCGCGCGCCGAGATCGGGGTCGATACGGTTAATGGTGTCGGCGATGTGGGATTCAAAAATGCAGATGGCGGATGGGTTGATTTTGTCGAGCGATTTTTTTTGCTGCTCGAAATAATAGCGTTCATCCTGCAAGGGTGAATTGGGCGGGAAAAAGGCGGCCAGCCTGCCGGTGGCGATGAGGGCTAGGAAAAACGCCATCATATCGGCGCTGGTGTGGCTTAGCACCAGGGCGAAATCACCGATGCGGGGTTCGGCTTCGATAAAATCGACATAATAGGTGACGCGCGACCAGAATTCACGGCCGGTGAGGGCGGTGCGGGTGGATTTTTGCCAGACCCGCAGGATGGTGCGATCGAGCAGGGTGGGGGGGAGCACGGCGGGGGGCATTGCGGCAATCATTTATCAGCCGGCCTTCTCAGTTGCCGACACATCCAGCAAACCCCAACGACGCAGACATCCAAATAATAATCTTACATAGTTACGTTCATAAACTAACCCACCGTCAGAATCCGCCGATTCGGGGGCAAACCAAGTATAATTCTTGTCCGGATAAGGACAGTAAAAAAATGATGTGTATTTATCGACGTGATACAAACGCTTTTCCGGTGGATCGGCGCGCTGATTGGTAATAATTATCCTGTTATGGTCGCTTCCTGTCATGTTACGCAGCGCACGCTGCAGATCGGGCACGAAATCAAGGGCTTCGTCAGGATACCGGTCATGGCAGTTACCGATCAGGAAGACACTTTCACCAGTGCGGCATGCCTGACGAAACGCCTCGATCTTGATTTGGATGTTTTCACGCAGTGCCTGGCAATTGTCGGCAACCCAGTATGCACCTTGGTTATGCCCCCAGACCGCAGTACGATCACGCCGCATTGCCACTGGCCTACCGCTGGACGATTTTACCACCGTGATCTGGTCGGGCGCGATATAGTCGCTAAAATCTGATTCAATCGCCTTGATAACGCCCGGCATCCGGTGCGTTGCAAGACAAAAGGGATTGAGTTCATCAACAAACTGTTCTGGGGTGCGTAAGCCCCATCGGTTGACCAGCGTCCACGGCAGGCAATGCATGCCTAGCGATATAAAGTTAACCCCTGCGGCACGCGGCGCCAAATTGCGGCGAAAGCGCTGCCGTTGTCGAACGGCTTTGTAAGCCTGCCCAAGCAGGCCTTCGTTTGCACCATAATTTCGGGCGAACGACAGGGCGTCGTCAATGATCGGCAGCGGCAAAACCGCCCGTTCAGCACGCGGCAAGAGAAAGGATAGTAATTTTGCGGACGGCCGGGCATCTTCCAGCCGCCGGAGCATCTCGGTGACCGAAGCTTGCATTGTGACATGGTCGTCGAGGCGATCGATTGTCTTTAGGTATATCATGGCGGCGGCTTCGTCCGCCGCCAGGTTGGCTGACTCCAGGAACGCGCGCAGTTGGCCAAGATCCCCTTCCAACAGCATCTGACCAGCAGCGACCGCCAGAGTCGATGCTTCACCGTCGACTAGTAGCGTATCGTCATCGGCTTGCTCAAACAAAATGGCGGTCCTTCGGCTGATGGGGGGCGATAGTCCGTTCCGCAGATCGCGCCGCGAACTGCCGTTGGCCTAGGCATAACCCAAATAAGCGCACCGTTCAACGTGGCTTTCCGGGGGGATGGAGGGCAGCCACGCTGCCTAGTGGTAAACACCTAAGACTGATCTCCATTCTTCGCGATTACTATGAAAATGTGGCTTTTTGAACGAGATATCCCGCCCCCTGGCCCCACCCTGCGGGTACTGTGTATTGTCAGCATAATTTTTACTGTGGCGCCGATTTGGAGAAGCCCATGCAGCATCTAAGTTGGCAGCCCGACATCGCCGATTGGCGCCCCCGCCTGCGCGCGCTCCACACTAGCACCACTGACACCGGGCCCGACCCCTGGCCCGAAGCCATAGCGCTCGCCAATGCCCGCCTAGATTTCACCCGCACCAATGCCCTAGATGACGTGGTGCGCAAACGCTACGGCGCCACCCGCCCAAAGGACACCGGCACCAAACCAATAAAACTCGCCATCCTGTCCTCCTGCACAGTCGCCCACCTACACGCCGGCATCCGCGTCGCCGGCCTGCGCCGTGGCATCTGGATCGAAACCTACGAGGCCGATTACGGCCAATATCTGCAAGAATTACTCGACCCGACATCGGGCCTGCACGCCTTCAAACCCGACGCAATCTTGCTCTCACTCGATGCCCGCACCCTAACCCAAGGCCTGCACGCAGCCCTAACCACCCAAGATGCCGATCACGAATTTGCCGATGCCTGCGCCCGCATAAAACAATGCTGGGACCTCGCCAAAACAGCCTTTGGCTGCACCATCTACCAGCAAACCGTAGTCGATGTGTTCGCCCCCCTGCTGGGCAACAACGAACACCGTCTGCCCGGATCGAAAAACCATTTTGTTACAAAAATAAACACCTGGCTGCGTGATGCCGCCGATGCCAGCAGTGTTGATCTGGTCGCCATCGACGCCGCCATCCGCACCGACGGGCTCAACACCTGGTACGATCCCGCCCTATGGGACCGCTCAAAACAAGAAATCAACCCCGCCGCATCACCGATGTATGGCGAGCTAGTCGCCCGCCTGATCGCCGCCCGCCAAGGCCGATCGTTCAAATGCCTGGTGCTCGATCTCGACAACACCCTATGGGGCGGGGTGATCGGCGATGATGGCATCGACGGCATCATCATCGGCCAAGGCAGCGCCTTAGGCGAAGGGTTTGTGGCACTACAAACCTACGCCAAAGACCTCGCCCGCCGCGGCATAATTCTGGCAGTGTGTTCCAAAAACGATGAAGCCAACGCGCTGGAACCGTTTGAAAAACACCCCGACATGGTGCTGCGCCGCACCGATATCGCGTGTTTTCGCGCCAACTGGGACGATAAAGCATCCAACATTCGCGCCATCGCCGCCGAACTGAACATTGGCATCGATAGCCTGGTGTTTTTGGATGACAACCCGTTTGAACGCAATCTGGTGCGCGGCGAATTGCCCATGGTGGGTATCCCGGAATGGAACGACGAACCCGCCCTGGTGCCAGGCATTCTGGCAGCCGCCGGGTATTTCGAAAGTTTAGGTATTACCGATGAAGATCGCCTGCGCACCGCGCAATACCAGGAAAATACCGCCCGCGAATCCTTCCGCGCAACCGTCACCGATATGGCCGGCTATTTGCGCGGCTTACAAATGCAGATGGTGTGGAAGCGCTTTGACACGCTCGGCCAAAGCCGGGTGGTGCAGCTGATCAATAAAACCAACCAGTTTAACCTCACCACGCGGCGCTACACCGATGCCGATATCGATGCCATCATGGCCAACCCGCGCGCCTTTGGCCTGCAACTGCGCCTGCTAGACCGGTTTGGCGATAACGGTATTATCGCCATCATCATCGGCCGCATGGTCAACGATCACGATCTGCTGATCGATACCTGGCTAATGAGCTGCCGCGTGCTCGGCCGCGGGGTGGAACCGACAACGCTAAACCTGATCGCCGCCCAGGCCCAAGCACTCGGCGCCACCCGGCTGATTGGCGAATTTATCCCGACCAAGAAAAATGCTATGGTGCGGGATCACTATACCAAACTCGGGTTTAGCGAAACCGAACGCACCGAAGATGGCCATAGTTTTGCAAGCCTCGATGTGACCCACTTCACCCCTGCCGCCAATTTTATCGATGTCCAGGAAGGTTTTTAGCCCATGACCGCCGATACCAACCAAATCTACGCAGACCTGACCGAGATTTTTAACGACGTTTTTATGCGCGATGACATGGCGCTAACCCCAACGCTCTCGGCCAAAGATGTCGCCGGCTGGGATAGTTTTAAGCAGATCGAGATCATGATCTCGGTCGAAGAAAAATTCGGCATCAAATTCAACACCCGCGAAATTGACAGCTTGAAGAATGTCGGCGATCTGGCCAGTCTGGTGGCGATGAAAACCTAATGCCGGGACCAACCCGGCAGACCAGGGCAATCGGGTGAAAGTAAGACACTTCTTTTTCTGAAGAAAAAGAAGCAAAAAGACTTTTGTCATGCGGGGACCGGGGCGACCCTGCCACCGCGTTCGCCGAGCCAGCGTCAAAAAAGTCTTTTTTGTTTCTTTTTTCGGAAGTCAAAAAGAAAATTCCTACTTTTTGGTATTCACCCGATTGCCCTGCCCGGCAGACCGAGGACACGTGACCCTGTCGGATTTTCTACCTAAACGACGCAACCAAACGGCGATCTCCATCCTGCTCACCCTGCTGGCGACCATCAGCCTCGGCGTGATCGCCACCGCCCGGGCCGAACCGGTGAATGCGGTGTGGCTGGTGGCGGCCGCCCTGTCGGTGCACGCGCTGGGCTACCGCATTTATAGCCGCTTTATCGCAACACGAGTTTTGGCGTTAAACCCAGCACGCATAACGCCGGCGCAGGCCCATAACGATGGGCTAGATTACGTGCCCACCAACCGCGCCGTGCTGTTCGGCCACCATTTCGCCGCCATCGCCGGCGCCGGCCCCCTGGTGGGCCCCGTGCTCGCCGCCCAAATGGGCTACCTGCCCGGCACCTTATGGATATTGGGCGGCGTCGTGTTTGCAGGCAGCGTGCAGGATTTTCTCGTGCTGGTGTTTTCGGTGCGCCGCGATGGCCGATCGCTGGGGGATATGATCCGCAGTGAAATGGGCGCCTTGGCAGGCACCGTGGCCTCGGTCGGCGTGCTGATGATCATGATGATTTTGCTCGCAGTGCTGGCGCTGATCGTGGTCAAAGCCCTGGCCCATTCACCGTGGGGGGTGTTTACCGTTGCCGCAACCCTACCCATCGCGGTGCTGATGGGCTGCTATTGCCGGTTTTTTCGCCCGCATGGCGTGCTGGAAATTTCAGGCGTCGGCGTCGCCCTGCTGCTCGGCGCCATTTTCCTCGGCGGCCAAGTGGCGGCATCGCCTTATTGGGCGCCGGTGTTTACCCTATCGGCCCCCACCCTGTGCTGGCTGCTGATCGGCTATGGCTTTATCGCCTCCGTGCTGCCCGTGTGGCTGTTGCTGGCGCCGCGCGATTACCTCTCCACATTCCTCAAAATCGGCACCATCGCGGCCCTCGCCGTTGGTATTTTGGTGGTGCACCCAGTGCTGCACATGCCGCCCATTACGCGCTTCATTGATGGCAGCGGGCCAGTCTTCGCCGGCAAAATTTTTCCGTTTTTGTTCATCACCATCGCCTGCGGCGCAGTATCCGGCTTTCACGCGCTGGTATCATCCGGCACCACCCCCAAACTTTTGGCCAGCGAGCCCGATGCACGCCTGATCGGCTATGGCGCTATGCTGACTGAAAGTTTCGTCGCCATCATGGCGCTGATCGCCGCAAGCGTCATCGACCCCGGCGCCTATTTTGCCATGAACGCACCGGCAGCCCTCATTGGCCACACCGCAACCGACGCCGCGCGCACCATCTCCGGCTGGGGCTTTGCCATAACCCCAGATACGCTCAACGGGCTTGCCCACGATGTGGGCGAACAAACCATTTTGTCGCGCGCCGGCGGCGCCCCCACGCTTGCCGTTGGCATGGCCCATATCCTGTCCAGCGTTATCGGCGGCCGCGCCCTGATGGCGTTCTGGTATCATTTCGCCATTCTGTTCGAAGCCTTGTTTATCCTCACAACTGTCGATGCCGGCACCCGCGTGGCCCGCTTTATGATCCAGGATGCGCTCGGCGCGCTCGCCCCCGCCCTGCGCCGCACCGATAGCTGGCCGGCCAACGTGTTAGCAACCGCCATTGCCGTTGGTGGCTGGGGCTTTTTTCTGGTGCAAGGGGTGAACGACCCGCTGGGTGGTATCAACACACTGTGGCCGCTGTTCGGCATCGCCAATCAAATGCTGGCCGCCATCGCCTTGATCTTTTGCACAGTCGTGCTGTTTCGCATGAAACGCGGCCGCTATGCCTGGATCGCCGGCTTACCCGCCGCCTGGCTATCCTTGTGCACACTAACCGCAGGCTTTCAAAAGCTCTTCTCCCCTGACATCAAAATTGGCTTTTTAACCCACGCCCAAACTTACGCCGCCAGCCGCGATAGCGGCACGCTACTAGCACCAGCAACATCAATCGCCGACATGACCCGCATCATCACCAATGATCGCATCGATGCCGCCATGATCGGCCTATTTATGGCCGTGGTGATCACCATGATCCTGTGCGGGATCGCCGCCATCCGCGCCGCCCGGGCAAACCCCAGCCTAAGCATAAGGGAGGTTGTGCATGATCTGCCATTGCTTCGGCCACACACTTGATATCACCGCACTCAGCCAAAAAATCGGGCAAACCGCCCGCCTCATGGTCGGCGTGCCAGATTACGACACCTACGTGCAGCACATGCAAAACACCCACCCCACCCAAACCCCCATGACCCGCCCAGCCTTCTTCGCCAACCGCCAAGCCGCGCGGTTTGCCGGCGGCGGGATGCGGTGTTGTTGAGGGGAAGGCGAGGGGCTTTGCCCCCTCGACCCCCACTAAGGGCAGGCCCTTAGAACCCTTAACTTGGGTTTGGGGGGAAGGGGGCTGACACGAACCGTGCAACGCACCGTGCTGGCCCCCTTCCCCCCAAACCCAAACTAAAGGATTTTAAAGGCGCGCCTTTAATGGGGTCCAGGGGCAAAGCCCTTGGCCTTCCTCACAACAACCCCAACCTCGCCAGCTCGCGGCGCATGTCGGGGGGTAAGGCGCCTGTTGCTGCCGTGGTTTTTGCGTCGGCATCCTCTGGCGCATCGTTGGCGGCCAGGTAGCGCCAGCCTTGAAAGGCGCGGGCGGCGCGCGGGCGCACGGTTATCAGCGTGGGGTCCAGCACCAAATCGGCGGCTTTGGCGCCATCGTCACGTACCGCCTCTTCGATCGCCAAAATCCGTTGGCGCAGGCTGATAATGCCGGCCACCACCCAGTATAGCGATCCGCCATCGGTGATGTCGGCCGCGCGTTTGGGCATTTGCCGCGTGCGGTGAAATACCCGGCCGGTATGGGCCAGCAGGCGCTGTTGAAACGCGGCAACATCGCCAGGGTCTTTGGCGCCGACGGCAAGTTTTATCAAATGCACGGTCATGCTTGGGTGGGTTTATGGCGCCACGGCCCGCGCAGGGCAAAGCTCATCGCCACAAAAAACACAGCACCGGCCGCGCAAATGGCAAACCAGGTTTGCCACGATGCGCCGCCATCGCGTGCTTCCATATCCACCACGCGGGGCAGGGCCAGAAACGATGCGGTCACGATCAACCGCAGCAACCAGCCCCACACGGCCAGGCCGGTTGCGGTTAATGCCGGGTTATGCGCTTCCACGGTTTCGGTAAAACTCGCCATCCAGGTGGCGTAGGCCGCCCCCATCAGCATGGAAATGGCGCCGCCCACCACGGCCATGGCGGCAAAACTGGGGGATGCAAACCTATGCGCCATAAACAGGTAAATAAGGGCGGCCGCACCCAAACCACCCACCAGCATAAAAGGTTTGCGCAGCCGCAGTTTATCCGACCACACCCCGGCGCCGATCAGTGCCACCGCGTTGGCCGCCCAGGTGAAATTCAACAGCGCGTTCGCCCGCTGCGCCGAAAAACCAAACACGGCCACCAGATAGATCACCCCAAACGCCACCATGGTATAGTAGATGAGCAACAACACCGACACGCCCAGGGCCGACCCCAAAATATCAGGCCGCAGCATCTGGCCGAACGCGGCGGCGGCGCTGATATCCGGGTGAGCATTTGCGTGGGCTTCCACCATCGGCGCATCCTGCGCCGTTACCATCACTTGGTCGCGCAAACCCGCGGGCAATTCGCGCAAATAGCGCCAGGCGAGCAAAAACACCGCGAAGCAAAACACCCCGCAAATCACAAATTGCGCGCGCCAGCCGGGCAGCATGGGCAGGGTAACACTGGCCACTGCACTGGTTAGCAAACTGCCCAGCACGGGGCCGATGGTCCAAAACCCCATGGCGGTGGCGCGCCCCACCTGCGGCGAAAAATCGCGGATCAGCGCCGGCGTCGCCACCAGAATAACCCCTTCCACGCAGCCCACGGCGATGGAAAATACTGCCCAGGCCAATTTTGTGTGGGCAAGTGGGGTGGCAATGCCGGTCAGGATCGCCACTGGCAGCAACCCCCACACCACCATCGGCGCCCGGCCGATGCGGTCACTCACCCCGGCCGCCAACGACGCAAACGCCCCCAGCGCATTGCCGATGGCAAGGGTTGCTACCAAAAACCCAAAATTTATGTGCAGGTCTTTCATGGTTAGCGGCGTTACCGCGCTGCCGACATATAAGGCGTAGTAAAGGGCAACCGTAATCAGCACCACCAGGGCCAAATGGCGGCGCCGTTCGTTTGGCGCTGGGTAATGTGCCAGCTCGCGGCTTGCCGGCGGCCGGCTTGGGGTGGTGCTGGACATGGTTCGGATTTTTCCCCGGGTTTTGTTTTGGTTGGGCTGTTTTTTCTATTCTGGCGGGATTTTACCGGTGCCGTCGAGGCGGCCCCATTTAGCCTCCGTAGCCAGCGTAGCCCGGGTGAAACCCGGGGCCTACTTTCCGCACACCACCCGCCCCTATTCCCGCCCCGCCCGGCCTAACGCGTATCCCCGAGCCTGCCGGCGCTCGCGTATCCCCTTGCCATAGCGGCGCCCCGGCGACAGACAGCATCCCCCATATCCACGGATACATGTCATGGTGCGCTACCGGCGAAACCGCATCCCAGGCGGCACATATTTCTTCACCGTCACGTTGGCCGATCGTCGCTCCACCATCCTGGTCGACCATATCGACGCGTTGCGCGCCGCCTTTCGCGCAACGAGAGAAGTGGCACCGTTCACCATCGATGCCATCGTCGTCCTACCCGAGCACCTGCACGCCATGCTCACCCTGCCTGAGAACGATGCCGATTACCCCAACCGTTGGCGCCGCATAAAAGGGCATTTCACCAGCGCGGTTCGTGCGGCCAAATTTCCCCTTATTCCGGATGCGAGCGGAGAATATCGTCTTTGGCAACACCGCTATTGGGAGCATACGATACGTGATGAGGATGATTTCGCCCGCCACGTCGATTATATCCACATCAACCCCGTCAAGCACCGTCTGGTCGCCCGCGTCGCCGACTGGCCGCATTCATCGTTTCATCGGTACGTGCGCGACGGTGAACTTTCCATCGATTGGGCCGGCACGGAGCCTGTGGACGCGCAAGGTTTTGGGGAGCGAGGCTGATCGCGCCCTGCTTTGCCGCCTATGTGGGCGGAGATGCCCCGGGTTTCACCCGGGCTACTAACTCACCGCACTGCCACGATGATAAAAATAACTTGCCCAGGTCGCCATTTCCACTGTATCGTTATTATTGTTAACTAGCATAAGCGGCAAAACCCTGATCACCACCCAGCCCATCCAACCGCCAGACGGCCCCGAACGCACGCAGCGCCACATGCGCATGTGCGCGGAGCTGGCTGACCTCGCCATGGGCCTAGCCCGCGCCGCCGCCGCCCGCACCCTCGCCGATTGGGCCGAACCAGAACAACCACCCCCGGCAGAGCCGCAGATCAACGAATCGGCGGAGCCGCAACTCAACGAAACCGCGGTGCCGCACACCAATCCCGCGCCAAGCCGCAAGGCCAGCCGCCCCGCCGCATCCGCCAAACCAACCGACCCGGCCCTGCTCTTCACCCGCCTCGCCGCCATTGTGCGCGATTGCATAGCCCTAGAATCCCGCCTCGCCGCCAGCGCCGCAGGCACTGCCAACCACGGCGGCACGTCCCGCGCCCCGCCAGACCCCCGTCGCCCCAAGCTGCAAGAAGCCCTCCGCCTAGTCACCACCAACCTCCCCGACCGCGCCGCCCTCTTACGCGAAACAACCACCCGCGCCGACGAACATTTGGCCGCCGACCCCGATCAAACCATCGAAATCCCCGATCTCCTCATCAACATCTGCGAAGACCTCGGCATAGAAATCAATTTCAAAACCCTACCCGACGAATTTCTCTTCACCACCTACAACCCAATAGATTTCGACGACTCCGACCCCCGAGCCACCTCCCCGCCGTAGCCCGGGTGAAACCCGGGGCCCAACTATCCACAACGCCCGTTGCCGGGGCACCGATGCGTCATGCGCAATCTGTAGCCGCCAACGAAACCGCCTGATTGGCGGCAAAACCACCATAGGCGCGCACCCGCACGCCTGCCCCTATCGCGTGCGCCGGCGCGAACGCGCCATGCAAACTCCCCCCCACCCCCCAAGTTAACGCTGTTGAGTTTCGCGCCCGGCGGCGCTAGGCTCGCTTCCAACGCCGCTCAAGGGCCGGCGGCCACAAAGCGCAGAAAGGGAACGCGACCATGGACGTATTGATCGACAACCGGGTTATCACCACGCCAAAACCATGGCGCACCAAATCCGAAATTCCCGGCTTTGTCGCCCCCGACCCCTACGCCATGCCGCTGGAAGACATCGATGTCAGCCAGGCGATCCTGTTCGCAACCGACCAAATGTGGCCCTATTTCAAGCGCCTGCGCGAAGAAGCCCCGGTACACTACTGCGCCAACGCCGAATTTGGCCCGTACTGGTCGGTCACCAAATTCCAAGACATTCTGCGTATTGAAAACAACCCAACCGTGTTTTCGTCCGACGTCTCCCGCGGTGGCATTACCCTGCGCGACCAGCTGGAAGATTTCATCCTTCCCATGTTCATCGCCATGGACCCGCCCATCCACGATTACCAGCGCGCCGCCGTCAACCCGGTGGTCTCCCCCACCAATTTGGCCCGCCTCGAAATTCTCATCCGCGAACGCGCCGGCGAAATTCTCGATGCCCTGCCCCGCGGCGAAGTGTTCGATTGGGTCGATCGGGTCTCAATCGAACTCACCACCCAAATGCTGGCAACCCTGTTCGATTTCCCCTTCGAACAGCGCCGCAAACTCACCCGCTGGTCCGATGTTGCAACCGCAACGCCCGGCGGCGGCATTATCGAAGATGACGAGCAGCGTAAGGTGGAACTGCTCGAATGCCTGACCATGTTCACCGATCTGTGGAACGAAAAGGTCAACGCCCCGCCAACTGGCGATCTGATTTCGCTAATGGCCCACGCAGAAGCCACCCGCAACCAAAACCCCATGGAATATCTGGGTAATTTGATTCTGCTGATTGTTGGCGGCAACGATACCACGCGCAATTCCATCACCGGCGGCCTCTATGCGCTGAACAAATTCCCTGATCAGTACACCAAACTACTCGCCGACCGCTCACTGATCCCCAACATGGTGTCCGAAATCATCCGCTGGCAAACCCCGCTTGCCCACATGCGCCGCACCGCCACGCGTGATTTCGAATTTGAAGGCAAGCAAATCCGCGAAGGCGATCGCGTCGTCATGTGGTACGTCTCCGGCAACCGCGATGATACAGCAATCGAAGATCCCAACAGCTTCATCATCGACCGCGACCGCGCCAAGCGCCATCTGTCATTCGGCTTTGGCATCCACCGCTGCCTGGGCGAAAAGCTTGCCGAAATGCAGCTGAAAATCATCTGGGAAGAAATCCTCAACCGCTTCCCGCGCATCGAAGTGGTCGAAGAGCCCACAAGGGTGTTTTCCTCGTTCGTCAAAGGCTACGAAAAACTGATGGTGCGTATTCCGGTTTGACCGCTGGGTGAGGCGAGTTAAGAAACTTCTTTTCCGAAGAAAAGAAGCAAAAGACTTTTATTATGCTGGGCCTGGGGCGATTTTAACAACGAGATCCCCTGGGCCCAATGATAATTATTTTTCCACGATAACTCGAAGGGTCGCGTTCCCTGCATGACCCACAGCATCGCAATCCAGGGCGACATACCGTCAGGCTTATGGGGCGCCCTGCAGGCCCACGGCTTCACCGGCGCCAACACCACTGCCGCCGAAACGCTGTTGATCACCACCCCCCATAGCGATCCGGGCCTTACCGCAAAAAATCTGGCGGCCTTCGCCGCCGCCACCACCCTGCCCTGCCTTGCCGTGCTTCTCATCCCCTGCCCCAGCACCAGCTTGGCCGATTGGCCGGCCGCCGCCGCAGTCGCGTCCCTGCGGGCGTTGGTATGCAGTGCGGCCCTGGCCTATGCGCCGCGCGATGTCCGCATCAATGCCATCAGCCTGGGCACCTCCTTCCCCACTGGCACCGCACCGCAACACCCAGCACCCGATACGCTCGCAGTTAGCCCCGCCGATGTGGCCGGCACCGTAGCGCTTATGCTAAAGCTACGCTCCATGACCGGTCAGATCATTCACCTCAGCCCCCCAACACAAACGAGCCCCGCATGACCGCGCATAGTTTTGCCGATGCCCGCCGCGCCCTGCGCCACGTGTTTCTGCGCGACATGGTGCTATCGGCCAGCATCGGCGTGCACGGGTTCGAACAATCCGCCCGCCAGCGCATCCGCATCAATATCGATCTGGCCGTCGATGACGATGGCGCCGCCCCCCTGTCGCGCGCCGCCATCGGCCGTGATGAACTGTCCCGCGTCGTCGATTACGAAGAAGTCGCCAAATCGGTGCGCGCGATTGTCGCCAGCGGGCACGTCCGCCTGGTTGAAACCCTGGCCGAACGCCTGGCCGAAACCTGCCTCACCGATCGCCGCATCGGCATCGTGCGGGTGCGGGTGGAAAAGCTTGACATCCTTGCCGATACTGCATCGGTTGGGGTGGAAATCGAACGCCGCCGCGCAGAATAATCCCCCAAGCTGGGCGATACCTAGCTTTTACAATCGGATACAGTTTTGTGTTAGGTTGATGACAGCGCCATTTAGCAAAAACACGCAAAATCAACACACTAGAAATACCGCGGTGCAGCGTGAAATAGTGCCGTGCGCCTTTGGGTTGACACCGTTCACGAGAACGTGAGGGCACTACCCACAGACTTATCCACAACCTAGCAGGCCAAATGGGGATAATTAATGCCCAATCTGGCCAGCCCTTGAGCCGCGCCCCCACAGGCCCCACAAACACCCCATGACCGATACGCAAGCACAACCTGAAAGCGAGTTGCCCGCCTCCCCCGGCACCATCGCCGCCGGTGTGCTGGTGATTGAAACAGCACTAGAAACCATGCCGCTTTCCCCCGGCGTGTACCGCATGCTGAACACCGCAGGCGACGCGGTTTACGTCGGCAAGGCCCGCAGCCTGAAAAAACGGGTGCTCAACTACACCCAAATCGCCCGCCTGCCAGAACGCCTGCGCCGCATGGTGGCCGAAACCGCCACCATGGAAATTATCACCACCCACACCGAGCCCGAAGCGCTGCTGCTCGAAGCGAACCTGATCAAAAAGCTTAAACCCCGTTATAATATTTTGCTGAAAGACGACAAATCTTTCCCCTGGCTGGTGCTCACCGAAGACCATGATTTTCCCCAAATCGCCAAGCACCGCGGCGCGCAAACCGGCAAAAACAGCTATTTCGGCCCGTTCGCCTCGGCCTGGTCGGTCAACCAAACGGTCACCGCCATGCAGCGGGTGTTTCTGCTGCGCTCCTGCGCCGATACAGTGTTTGCCAACCGCACCCGGCCCTGCCTGCTCTATCAAATCAAACGCTGCTCGGCGCCGTGTGTGGGTAAAATCAGCGCGCCCGACTACGCCAAACTGGTCGATCAGGCGCGCAGCTTTTTGGCCGGCCGCGCCGGCACCGTGCAGCGCGAGCTTTCGGGCGAAATGCAGGCGGCGTCCGATCAGCTGGAATTTGAACGCGCCGCCACGTTGCGCGATCGCATCCGCGGCCTCACCTACGTACAGGGTAGCGGCATCGCCAACCCGGCAAGCCTCACCGATGCCGATGTCATCGCCCTGCACCAGCTCGCCGGCCAAACCTGCGTGCAAGTGTTTTTTGTCCGCGGCGGGCGCAATAACGGCAACCGCGCCCATTTCCCCGTGCACCCGCGCGATGCCGAGGCCGGCGATGTGCTGGCTGCCTTCATTGCCCAGTTTTATGACAGCATGCCGCCCCCCCCCCTGTTATTGGTCAGCCACGACATGGAGGAGCAGGCCTTATTGGCCGAAGCGTTGAGTTTAAAAGCCGGCCGGCGGGTCACCATCACCCGCCCCGAACGCGGTGAAAAGCGTGCCGTGCTGGATCACGCCCAAACCAACGCGCGCGAAGCGATGGAGCGTAAATTGGCCGAAAGCGCCGGCCAGGCCAAGCTGCTCGATGGCGTGGCCGCCTTGTTCGATCTGCCCAGCGCCCCCAACCGCATTGAAATTTACGATAATTCCCACATCCGCGGGCAATCGCCCTACGGCGTTATGGTGGTGGCGGGGCCGGAAGGGTTTCGCAAATCGGCCTACCGCAAATACGCAATCAAGGGCGACATGGCGCCAGGCGATGATTTTGCCATGATGCGCGAAATGCTCGAACGCCGCTTCGCCCGCGCGATCGACGCCGGCGCCGAAGGCGGCACGGAATGGCCCGATCTGCTGCTCATCGATGGCGGCGCCGGCCAGCTTTCCGCCGTGCGCGGCGTGCTGGACGCGTTGGGGGTGGACGATGTGCCGGTGGTCGCCATTTCCAAAGGCCCCGACCGCGATGCCGGGCGCGAATGGTTTCACCGCGATGGCCACGTGCCCATGCAACTGCCGCTGCGCGACCCTATTCTCTATTACCTGCAACGCCTACGCGACGAATCGCACCGCTTTGCCATTGGCACCCACCGCGCTGGCCGATCGAAAACCCTGATCAAAAGCGAGCTCGACGAAATCCCCGGCATTGGCCCGGCGCGCAAAAAGGCACTGCTGCACCATTTTGGCTCGGCGCGTGGGGTGAAACAGGCGGGGTTGGCGGAATTGCAGGCCGCCCCTGGCATTTCAACGGCAACTGCGCAGCAGATTTATGCGTTTTTCCACCAGGGGGCGGGGTAAAGTTCACTCATTATTGATCAAATAGCCCATTTGTCGCAAAAATGAGGCTGGCCTTAACCGTGAGTTTCCGCTACGAGGCCTGCATGCGTCGTATTTCATCATCGTTTCTGGGGTTAGGTTTGGCCGCCGCCTTGGCATCGTGCCCTGGTGCTGCACGCGCCGATGCAATTGCCGTCACCTATTCCGGTGCCGGCGTGCAGGTGCCCGATTTTGCCAGCGTCTGCACGGCAACCGCCACCAACACCTGCATCTACGGCGCCGAAAATTTCTCCAACTGGACTGGGGCTAACAATTACGCGGCCAGCTTTACCGGCGGCGGCAATGATTTCACCGCCAGCCAGTATTTTACTGGCACCTACTCCGCCTCGGACGCCACCTTCAGTGCCAATTACTGGCGCAAAGTGAACGCCAACCAATATGGCGGGGCTAACGGCACATCGCCCTACCCGGCGATTTTCAGCACAGCCGGTGTTACCAGCAGCTACACGCTGAACATCGCCGCCCACGGCGTGCCGGGGGCGAATTATTTCGGTGTATGGATTTCGGCCCTAGATGCCGCCAACAACCTGACCCTGACCACCTCCACTGGCCAGGTTTACAATTTTACGCCGACGCAGTTGATCACAGCGTTGGGCAGTTGCAGCGGCGGCAGCAATTTGTATTGCGGCAACCCCACCACCCCGTTCAAAGGCCAGAACAGCGGCGAGCAATACGTTTACGTGAACTTCTTTGACACCAACGGATTTTTCACCAGCGTCACCTGGTCCAACAGCAGCAGCTCGGGGTTTGAATCGTCAAACCATGCGCTGGCCTATTTCGACCCCAACGTGCCGTTTGGCACGCCAATCCCCGAACCAGCAGCCCTAGGCCTGTTCGGCATCGGCTTGCTCAGCTTGGCCGCCGCCCGGCGCCGCACAGCGGTTTAGCCAAACACCTCTCCGCCTAATCTACCTACTCCCCTGTGCACGCTTAATCGGCTAGACGAACCCTAAACCTTAAGGTGTGGGGTTAAGGGCCGGGGGACATGCGTGCCAGATCAGCTTAGCGCCGACCTGATAGCCGTGATTGTGGCGGTCACCGCGGGCACCCCGCGGGTGCTCACCATCGATCATGGCACCGCCTTGCCCTCGGGCAGTTTTGAAAGCGGCCAGAGATCGCTGCAAGCCGGCATGCGCAGTTGGGTGGAACGGCAAACCGATCAGCGCCTGGGCTATGTCGAACAGCTTTACACCTTTGCCGACCAGGATCGCGGGCGCGATGAAAGTGCCGAGGCCAGCAACAGGACAATTTCCATTTCCTACCTCGGCCTGGGCCGCGAAACCCGCAAACCCGGCGCCAATGCCGCCTGGCATAGCTGGTACCGCTATTTTCCCTGGGAAGATCACCGCGACGGGCCGCCGGCGCTGATTGCCGGGCACATTGCACCACCCCTGCAAGCCTGGGCCAAAACCCGTGGCCAGCGCGCCCGGATAGCCATTTCGTTTGGGCTTGATGGTAAACCCTGGAACGAGGAGCTTGTGTTAAGCCGTTACGAATTACTGTTCGAGGCAGGCCTAGTGCCGGAATGGATCCGCCGCAACATCGGCGCCCCCGCGCCCGATCTGCCCGGCGACTGCATGGTGCTCGATCATCGCCGCATTCTGGCCACCGGCATTGCCCGGCTGCGCACAAAAATAAAATACCGCCCGGTATTTTTTGAATTGATGCCCGATAGTTTTACGCTGCTACAGTTGCAGCACACCGTAGAAGCGATCGCCGGCAAAAAATTGCACAAACAAAATTTCCGGCGCCAGATCGATGCCGATGGGCTAGTCGAAGAAACCGGCACCAGCACTGCGGATACCGGCGGGCGGCCGGCCAAACTGTTCCGCTACCGCCGCGATTTGCAAACCGAACGCGCCATTGAAGGCACCAAATTGCCCTTGGCTCGGCCATAGAAGCAATCAGTATAAAAACCTCAAAGGAGACCGTCATGTTAACCCCAATCCCCCCTGATGCCGCCGCCATACTGCACGCAGTTCTGGGCCTTGCTGCCCTTACCCTTGTCATGCTGGGCTGGATGGTGGTCACCCGCCTGCCGGCCATGCAGCGCCTGGGCCTCACCGCCCAAGATGGCGCGCATACCGCACATCTGCGCAGCCGCCTGCCAACCGAAGCCTTGCGGGTGTCGGATAATTATAACCACCTGTTTGAAGCGCCCACGGTGTTTTATGCAACATCGCTGGCCATTGTGGCGCTCGGCCTGGCCGACCCGCTTCATGCCAAATGCGCCTGGGCGTATCTCGGCTTGCGCGTGGTGCATTCGTTTGTGCAGGCAACAGTTAACTTCGTACCGCTGCGCTTTTCACTTTTTGCCCTATCGTGGGCGGCATTGGGCACCATGATTGTGCGCGCACTGATCGCCAGTTTTTAGGCGGCGCGCACGAAAGCCGGGGGGCAGCTCGGCACCCCGGCTACACCGCAGCGTGATGCATGGGATGCTGGCCATCAACGCGTATGCGTTTTCTTGAGTAATCCGACGCGTATGCGTGTTCTTGGCGGCTGCAATCCTGGGTAAACACCCAAATCCCCCCTTGCCATCCCAACCCCGCGCCGTATGACTCGCCACCATCAACCCCGGGCAACGCCGGGAGCAGGCTGAACCAACAGGGGAGACGCGCCGATGGCCGCACTAAACGCCGTGACCGATTACGCAACCGAGGGCGCGATCGCCGTGATCACGCTGAACTCCCCCCCCGTGAACGCCTTATCCGCCGCGGTGCGCGACGGTATCGCCGGGGGTTTGACACAAGCCCTGGCCGACCCCGCCGTGCGCGCGATTGTGCTGATCTGCGCCGGCCGCACGTTTATTGCCGGCGCCGATATCAGCGAATTCGGCAAGCCGCCACAGGGCGCTGATTTGCATAGCGTGCTGAACAGCATCGAAGCCTCGACCAAACCAGTGATCGCCGCCATTCACGGCACGGCTTTGGGCGGCGGGTTAGAAACCGCATTATCCTGCCATTACCGCATCGGCGTGCCGTCCGCGAAATTTGGTCTGCCCGAAGTGAAATTAGGCCTGCTGCCAGGTGCCGGCGGCACCCAGCGGCTGCCCCGCGTGGTCGGCGCCGAACAGGCGCTAGACATGGTGACCTCGGGCACCCCAATCGGTGCCAAAGCAGCCTTGGCCACCGGGTTAATTGAAGAAATCGTCGCCGAAGATAATCTGCTTAGCGCCGCGATTGAGTTCGCTAACCGTGTGGTTGCCGAAAACCGGCCGTTGAAAAAAATCCGCGATTTAACCGTTACCGCGGATCCCGCCGTATTCGCCAATTTCCGCAAAACCAATGCGCGGCGGTTTCGCGGGTTTGATGCGCCGGAATTCAACATTCGCTGCATCGAAGCCGCCTGCACCCAAAGCTTTGACGAGGGCATGAAAACCGAACGCAATTTGTTCGGCCAGTTAATGGCCGGCGTGCAAAGCAAAGCGCAGCGCTATTTGTTTTTCGCCGAACGGCAAGCCGCCAAAATTCCCGGCATCGCCGATAATTTACCCCTGCGCCCGATTAAGAAAGTCGGCGTGATTGGCGCCGGCACCATGGGCGGCGGCATTTCGATGAATTTTCTCTCCGCCGGCTTCCCGGTTACCATCATTGAAACCAACGAAGCAGCGCTCACCCGCGGCGTTGGCATTATGCGCGGCAATTACGAAGCGACTGCTAAAAAAGGCCGCATCACGGCCGACCAAGTTGAACGCAGCATGGGGCTGCTGACCCCCAGCATGGACCTGAATGATCTTGCTGATTGCGACCTGGTGATTGAAGCGGTGTTCGAGATGATGCCGATCAAGATCGACATCTTTGGCAAGCTCGATAAAATCGTCAAGCAGGGCGCCATTCTCGCCAGCAACACCAGTTATCTGAACATCGACGACATCGCCACCGCAACATCACGCCCAGCCGACGTGGTTGGCATGCATTTCTTCTCGCCGGCCAACGTTATGCGCCTGCTAGAAGTGGTGCGCGGCGCCAAAACCGCGCCCGATGTGTTGGCAACGGTTATGGCGCTGGCCAAGAAGATCGGCAAAGTGGCCGCCGTTGCCGGTGTTTGCCACGGGTTTATCGGCAACCGCATGCTGGGCCTGCGCCAGCGCGAAGCCAATAAAATGATCCTGGAAGGTGCCATGCCTTGGGATGTGGACCGCGTGATCTACGGCTTTGGCTTTCCCATGGGGCCGTTTCAAATGGCGGATCTGGCAGGGCTTGATATTGGCTGGTCGAAAGACACCAACAAAAGCGAAACTCTGCGCGATAAGCTTTGCGAGCTTGATCGGCGCGGGCAAAAAACCGCAGTCGGCTTTTATGATTACGATGAAAAACGCCAGGCTATTCCATCAAAACTTGTGGAGCAGATGGTGCTTGATGCCTCGGCTGCCGCCGGCATTACCCGCCGCGCTATATCCGATCAGGAAATTTTGGAACGCTGCATCTATTCCATGATCAACGAAGGGGCGATGATTTTGGAAGAAGGCCACGCCTACCGGGCATCGGATATCGATATCGTGTGGCTCAACGGCTATGGCTGGCCGGCCTATCGCGGTGGCCCGATGTTCTATGCCGATACCGTGGGCTTGCCGACAGTGCTGGCAAAACTGGAAGAATTTGCCAAAACATCACCGGCCGATTTCCCCATTTCGCCGCTGCTACGCAAGTTGGCAGCCGAGGGCAAAGGATTTACCGGGCAGTTCTAATTGCAAACAACGAAGTTTCGATTTCGTAACATGGCAATCGGGTGAAAGTAAGTGTCTTCTTTTTCTGAAGAAAAAGAAGCAAAAAGACTTTACTACGCTTGGCCTGGGGCGACGCTGCCACCGCGTTCTCCGAGCCAACGTCAAAAAAGTCTTTTTTGTTTCTTTTTTCTTCAGAAAAAAGAAAATTCTTACTCTTTTTGCATTCATCCGATTGCCCTATTTTTCTTAACCTGAGGAGTTTTTACTAGATGCCGGGTCCGTTGCAGGGTGTGCGTATTATCGAAATCGCCGGGATTGGCCCAGGGCCGTTTGCCGGCATGATGCTGGCCGATAGCGGCGCCGAGATTATTCGCGTCGATCGCCCAGGTGCTGCACCAGGACTTGCCGCCCCTTCGCGCGATATTCTGGCGAGATCGCGCCGGTCAGTCGCGATCGATTTGAAACGCCCCGAGGGGGTTGCCGTGTTGCGCGATCTGGTGCGCAGCGCCGATGGGCTGATTGAAGGATTTCGCCCCGGCGTTATGGAACGTTTGGGCCTGGGCCCGGATGTATTGCTCGCCGATAACCCAAAATTGGTGTTTGGCCGCATGACCGGCTGGGGCCAAACCGGGCCGCTGGCCAAAACCGCCGGCCACGACATTGATTACATCGCCATCGCCGGCGCCCTGCACGCCTACGGCCGGGCCGGCGAAAAACCGACACCGCCGATCAACATGGTGGGCGATTTTGGCGGCGGCGGCATGTTGCTGGCCTTTGGCATGGTTAGCGCCTTGCTCAGCGCATCACGCACCGGGGTGGGCCAGGTGATTGACTGCGCCATGGTCGATGGTGCCGCCGTGTTAATGAGCATGATTTGGAGCTTTCGCGCCATGGGCTTTTGGCGCGATGAGCGTGGCGTGAACATGCTAGATACCGGCGCGCATTTTTACGACACCTACGAAACCGCCGATGGCAAATACATGGCGGTGGGCGCGATCGAGCCGCAGTTTTATGCGCAACTGCGCAATTTGGCCGGCCTTACCGATGACGCGTTTGATGCGCAGATGGATTTTTCCGCCTGGCCTGATTTGAAAGCAAAGATCGCCGAAGCATTTAAAGCGCGCACCCGCGATGACTGGACCGCCATTTTTTACGGCACCGATGCCTGCGTATCGCCGGTGTTATCGATGAGTGAGGCACCAAGCTACCCGCACAACGCCGAACGCGGCACGTTTATCGATATCAACGGCATCACCCAGCCGGCGCCGGCACCACGCTATTCGGCAACGCCGGCGGCAAAACCGGTGATGGCCAGCGACGATACCGGCGCCGATACCGATGCAGTGATGGCAGCACTAGGCTACGACGCGGCCCGGATCACCGCCCTAAAAGCTGCCCAAATCCTCGGCTGAACGATTTGGTATAAAACCATTTCCGTAGCCGAACGCTGCGCGCCAGTTTGTGTCAATCAGCACCCGATAATCCCCGGCCTCCGGGCGCCCTACCCGGCTATACCATCCGGCTGTACGGCCTTGGGCAAGCTGATATCAACCGCACCACTGCCGGTAAAACACCGCGCCACCCAAAGGATGCCCGCATGACCCACGATCCCATCGTTATTGTCGGTGCCAAACGCACACCCCTTGGCGCCTTTCAAGGGGCACTCGCCGCCACCACCGCAGCCGCCCTCGGTGGTCACGCCATCGCCGCCGCCTTGGCGCAAGCCGGTGTGCCGGCCGCCGACATATCCGAACTGCTCATGGGCTGCGTGCTGCCAGCAGGCCAAGGCCAGGCCCCGGCCCGCCAGGCCGGTTTTGCCGGTGGTCTGCCGCCAAGCACCCCGGCCACCACGGTGAACAAAATGTGCGGGTCAGGCATGAAGGCCACCATGCTGGCGCACGACCAATTGCTGGCAGGATCCGCCAAAATCATCATCGCTGGCGGCATGGAAAGCATGTCGCGCGCCCCCTACCTGCTGGAAAAAGCCCGCACCGGCTACCGCCTCGGCCACGATCGCATCCTCGATCATATGTTTCTCGATGGGCTGGAAGACGCCTACGAAAAAGGCCGCCTGATGGGGTCTTTCGCCGAAGATACCGCCGAAAGCTTGCACATCACCCGGGCCGCGCAAGACGATTTCGCCCTCGCATCGCTTGCGCGCGCCCGCGCCGCCACCGCCGATGGCAGTTTTAGGGGCGAAATCGCAAGCTTCCCCGGCGTGCTGGAGGATGACGAAACCCCCGCCAAAGCCCGCCCCGAAAAAATCCCCACCCTAAAACCCGCCTTTCGCAAAGATGGCACGGTGACAGCGGCAAACTCATCATCCATCTCCGATGGTGCGGCAGCCCTGGTGCTGATGCGGGCAAGTGAAGCCAATGCCCGCGGCCTCACCCCGCTCGCCGCCATCATCGGCCACGCCAGCCACGCCCGTGCCCCGGCACACTTCACCACAGCCCCGATCGGCGCCATTGAAACCCTGCTCGCCCGCATCGGCTGGCACAAAAACACAGTCGACCTTTACGAAATCAACGAAGCATTTGCCGTGGTCACCATGGCCGCCATGCGCGCACTCGATCTGCCGCACGACAAAGTCAACGTCCGCGGCGGCGCCTGCGCCCTCGGCCATCCCATCGGCGCCTCTGGCGCGCGAATCCTGGTAACTTTGCTCGCCGCCTTACAAGCACGCGGCGAAAAACGCGGCATCGCAGCGTTGTGCATCGGCGGCGGCGAAGCGACCGCCGTTGCTATTGAGCTGATGGGATAGAGAGTCTTCTTTTCTGAAGAAAAGAAGCAAAAGACTTTTTGTTAATTTGGGCCTGGGGCTTTCGGCCCACCGAGCATAAAAAACCAGCGGCATATCATCATGCCGCTGGCTTTTTTAAGCGTATCAAACCCCGCGAACGGGGAAAAATTTCACTCGGCGTCTTCGGCTTCCGCCTCGGCTTCACCTTCATCTAGCAAATCAGCCGCATCCACCGCATCTTCTTCAGCTTCATCGGCCGCCTGGCCAACCGCTTCGCCACGCGCTTGCTTCTCGGCTTCTTCAACGCTGCGGGCGATATTCACCACCACATCCATCGATACTTCCGGATGAAGCACCACATGCACGCGGCTCAAACCCAGGGTTTTCAACGGGTGCGGCAACACAACCTGGCTGCGGCTGATCATCAGCCCGCCAACAGCGGCCGCATCAGCGATATCGCGGCCCGAAACCGAGCCATACAAACTGCCCGATTCACCCGCCTGGCGCACCAGAACAACGGCAAAACCGCTCATCCGTTCAGCCAAACGCTCGGCTTCTTCGCGGCGCTTGATGTTTTGCGCTTCCAGCTCAACCCGCTGGTGCTCAAAACGCTCCAGATTGGCCTTGGTCGCGCGAATGGCGCGCTTGCCGGGCAGCAGAAAATTACGCGCATAGCCCGGCTTGACCCGAACCACATCACCCATCTGCCCGAGTTTTTCGACCCGCTGCAGCAGAACCAATTCAACTTGTGCCATATCTATGCTCTCCCTTACGCGACAACATAGGGCAGAAGTGCCAGAAAGCGGGCGCGCTTAATGGCATTGGCCAGCTCGCGCTGCTTCTTGGCCGAAACCGCGGTGATGCGGCTGGGCACAATCTTGCCGCGCTCAGACAGAAAACGGCTGAGCAGGCGGACATCTTTATAATCGATCTTCGGCGCACCTGGACCCGAAAACGGGCAGGATTTCCGGCGGCGGAAGAACGGCCGGCGGGCGCCTACGGCGGCCCGGCGCGCGGCCGGATTAACTTCAGTGGACTCAGACATGATATGCAAACCTTATGTTCTAGCAAAAAGAGTGTCGGTAAACCTAGGCGTTGCGCCGATGGTTAAAACCTACAAATCTTCCAGCGGATCGTCGTTGCCACGGGCGCGGAATTCTTCGCGATCATCGTACGTGCGGCGCGTGCGGCCGCTCTCAAACCGGCCGGTGGGCTTGGGGCCCTTAAAGCCACGCTCGCGATCTTCACCCTTGCGCGACAAAATCGCCGATGGCGCTTCATCGATCGCATCAATGCGAATGGTCATGAACCGCAGCACGTCTTCATGCAGGCGCAACTGGCGTTCAACTTCGGTAACACTCGCCGGTTTCGCTTCCATCGCCAGCAGCATGTAATGCCCCTTGCGATTTTTGTTGATGCGATAGGAAAGTGCCCGCAGGCCCCAGTATTCGCGCTTGTGAATGGTGCCTTCGTTGGCTTCCAATTCGGCAGCTACCTGATCGGCAACAGCTTCAACCTGCGCCTGTGTCACATCGTTACGTGCAATTAGCACGCATTCATAAAAAGGCATGGTCACCCCTATGGCTGGAGGCCTGGCGCGTAAGACAGCCTTACGCAAACAGACATAGCCGGGGAGATGCCACGCCCCGGCAGGGAAGCGCGGCGTAAAGCACACCCCGGGCTAATAAGCAAGAAAGCCAGCACGCCGCTAAACCAAAGCGGTGCCCTTAACCGCAACCCAGCCTGCCAGGGCCAGCCTGGTTTTGAAAATTTCGTAAAACCGCTGATCCTGCTCAATCCCCGCCAGCAACGCCGCCTGCGCCGGCGGTGCAAGCCTATCCAACGCCAATGGCGCCGGCTGGTGCGCTGGCGGTTCAGGCGCATCCATGTCCCAGCGTGCCGTAATCCAGCCATCCATGCCGGCGGTATCGGCAAGCTCAATATCCGCCTCCCGGCACAGCGCCACCGTCCCCTCGGCCGTGCCATCGCCCAGTGCCGAGCAAATCGGGTTGGCGCTCAGCAACGGGCCAATCAACTGCGCTGCATGGGCCAGCACCGCGTTCTCATCGGCATCATCGGCCAACGCCAGTTTTTTGCGCAAAGCCGCATATTTAGGCAGCGGCGCGGGTGCCAAAACGGCGGCCACCAGCGCACGCAGCCGCGCCAAGGCCACACTCACCGGGTCGGCCAGCAAGGTGGAAATCGTATCCCCCACCCGCAAAGGTGCGGCCCGCATCACCCAACCCAAACCCGGCTGGTCAAGCGCCATCGCCGCCGGCCGGGTGAGCTCAAGCAAACTCGGCCCCACCGCCATCACCGTGCGCGATCCGCGCAGGGCCGCCATAAACACCCCCAACGCAATCAGCATCGCATCGTAAGGCTCCCCGCCAATCCGCGGCCCCGCCGGCACATCGGGCACCATCGGGTGGCGCTGGGCCAACACATCCAGCATCGCTTCATGCCCACAACCCGGCAAGCGCACCCATAAATGGCGCTGCCTATCAGCGTGGGTTTCCAGCAGCCGCTGGGTGATCGGCAGGCGAAATTCCTGGCTGCCAAGCAACTGGCGTAAATGCACATGCGCCACATAAGGCTGCATCAACGCATCCAGCTCCGCCGCACTCGGCATGCGGCCCAACGCCGAAAACATCACCATATGCGGGTTCGCCAGCTTCCAATCCACGTTGGTCTTCAACGTCTGCGTGCTGGTGTACGGGCCAAAATTGGCCAAAATCCCAAACAAATCCCGCGGCCGCTCGGGCGGCAACACCCGTTCCGGTATCGGCAACGCCTTATCCGGCCGCGCCAACGGATTACCCATCAACTGCTCAATCAAACTCGCCATCATCGTGCCTCATCCGTGCCCTACTGGGTGGGCAGTGCTTGGGGATAGGAAGGCCAAGGGCTTTGCCCCTGGACCCCATTAAAGGCGCGCCTTTAAAATCCTTTAGTTTGGGTTTGGGGGGAAGGGGGCCAGCACGGTGCGTTGCACGGTTCGTGTCAGCCCCCTTCCCCCCAAACCCAAGTTAAGGGTTCTAAGGGCCTGCCCTTAGTGGGGGTCGAGGGGGCAAAGCCCCTCGCCTTCCTATCCCCACGCATCACCCCGCCAGTAGGGCATAGATTGACACGATACAGGGTGGGGGCGATACCGCGCGGCCTTGGTTGTGCCGGGAAAATGTCGAATGGCTGTTTTTGCTTTTATCTTTCCCGGTCAGGGCAGCCAGTCGGTTGGCATGGGCCGTGACCTGGCGGCCGCCTTTGCCGCTGCCCGTGAGGTGTTTCAGGAGGTTGACGACACGCTGGACCAAAAACTGGCCAAGCTGATGTTTGAAGGCCCGCCGGAAGATTTGCAGTTAACCGAAAACACTCAGCCGGCGTTAATGGCGATGTCGCTGGCGGTAACCCGCGTGCTGGCCGCCGAAAGCGGCGTGACGGTTGCGGCCAGGGCCACCCTGGTTGCCGGCCATTCGCTGGGCGAATACAGCGCGCTGGCTGCGGCCGGTGCGTTAAGCGTGGCTGATTGCGCACGGCTACTGCGCCGGCGTGGCCAGGCGATGCAGGCGGCGGTTGCGCCGGGCGAGGGCGCCATGGCGGCCTTGCTGGGGGTGGAGATGGATGCCGCCATTGCCATTTGCGCCGAGGCCGAGGTTTTGCGCGTTGAAGGCCGCCCCGATGTGCGCCAGGTGGTGCAGGCGGCCAACGATAATGGCGGCGGCCAGGTGGTGATTTCGGGCGACCGCGCGGCGGTGGAACGCGCCATCGACATTGCTAAGTCGCGCGGGGTTAAGCGCGCCATGCTGCTGCCGGTATCGGCCCCTTTTCATTGTGCGTTGATGGAACCGGCCGCCCGCGCCATGCAGGATGCACTGGGCGATATCAATTTGGTGGCGCCGTGCGTGCCGTTGATCGCCAATGTCACGGCGGCCAAGGTTACCGACCCTGCCGAGATCAAACATTTGCTGGTGCAGCAGGTGACCGGCACGGTGCGCTGGCGCGAATCTGTGGCGGCAGCCGTTGCGATGGGTGTTGATACGTTTGTGGAACTGGGTGCGGGCAAGGTTTTGGGTGGGCTGATTAAGCGCATCGCCCCGGAAGCAACCACGCTAAACGCTGGCACACCGGCGGAAATTGAAGCGCTGATCAAAACCATTGGCTAAGGGCGGGGCTAGCAAACATGTTTGATTTAACGGGCAAATCGGCACTGGTGACTGGCGCTTCTGGCGGCATTGGCTGCGAAATCGCCCGTGCGCTGCATCGGCAAGGGGCCATTGTGGCGCTTTCCGGCACGCGGCGTGATGCGCTGGAGGCGCTCGCCGCCGAGCTGGGTGATCGGGCGTTTGTCTGCCCGGCCGATCTGGCCGATCCGGCCGCCGCCGATGCGCTGGTGGCCACCGCCGAAACTGTTGCCGGGCCACTGCACATTTTGGTCAACAACGCCGGTTTTACGCGGGATATGCTGGCTTTGCGCATGAAAGATGCCGATTGGCAGGCGGTGCTGGATATTGATTTATCTGCGCCCTTCCGCCTCAGCCGGGCGGCGATGCGCGGCATGTTGCGCCGGCGTGCTGGGCGCATTGTGCAAATCTCAAGCGTGGTTGGCACAACTGGCAACCCCGGCCAGGCCAATTACGCCGCCGCCAAAGCCGGGCTGGTGGGTATGACCAAAGCTTTGGCGCAAGAAGTTGGCAGCCGCGGCATTACGGTGAACGTGGTGGCACCGGGTTTTATCGAAACGCCGATGACCGACGCCCTGCCCGAGGCTGGCCGGCAGAAACTGATCGAGGCGATCCCGCTCGGCCGCATGGGGCAGCCGGCCGATGTGGCGGCGGCCGTGGTGTATTTAGCGTCCGATGAAGCCGCCTGGGTAACCGGTGCCACCATTCACGTGAATGGTGGTATGGCGATGATTTAACCGCCTGGCCGGCAGGGCGAGCGGTTGAATGAAAAAAGTAAGAATTTTCTTTTTTCTGAAGAAAAAAGGTAACTGCCCAGGTAGGGGGGAGAACGCTAACTGCCTCAAAAGACTCAACTCTC
>JBBARC010000010.1:0-70553 GCA_040400005.1 Acetobacteraceae bacterium
TCAGAAAAAAGAAAATTCTTGCTTTTTGAGCATTCACCCGATTGCCCTGCCCCCCCTCTCCCCCCCTCTTGCACCCCCCGCCACCACCCCCTATATCCTGCGGCGGGCCACGCCCCCCCACCGGGGCGCTTTTCTTCTGGAAGGGAGAGATGCTTATGGCACTCGCCGCCAAACCGGACACGCGTCCTGCCAATCCCCAATTCTCCTCCGGCCCCTGCGCCAAACGGCCCGGCTGGTCCTTGGCCGCGTTAGACGGCGCTTATTTGGGCCGCAGCCACCGTGCGAAAGCCCCCAAAGCCGCGCTTGCCGAAATCATCACCCGTTCACGCGCCATTCTTGGCATGCCGGCGGATTGGAAGCTCGGCATCATGCCAGGCTCGGATACCGGCGCGTTTGAAGCCGCCATGTGGTCGCTGCTTGGTGCCCGCGCGGTGGACGTGCTCAGTTTCGAAAGTTTCTCCGAAGGCTGGGCGACGGACGCGGTTAAACAGTTAAAACTCGATGCCCGCGTGCTGACCGCACCGTATGGCGAATTGCCCGATATGGGGGCCGTTGATTTCAACAAAGACGTCGTTCTGTGCTGGAACGGCACCACATCGGGCGTGCGCATGCCCAATGGCGATGCGATCCCGGCAGACCGCGAAGGTTTGGTGTTGTGTGATGCAACCTCCGCCGTGTTCGCGATGGACATCGCCTGGGACAAGATCGATTGCGTCACGTGGTCGTGGCAAAAAGTGCTCGGCGGCGAGGCCGCCCACGGCATGCTGGGCCTATCACCGCGCGCTGTTGCCCGCCTGGAAAGTTACAAACCGGCCTGGCCGCTGCCAAAAGTTTTCCGCATGACCAAAGGCGGTAAACTGATCGATGGCATTTTTGCCGGCGAAACCATCAATACCCCTTCTATGCTGTGCGTGCAGGATGCACTCGATGGTTTAACTTGGGCCGAGTCGATCGGCGGTTTGGCCGGGCTCAAAGCCCGCACCGAAGCCAATTTGGCAGCGATCACCGATTGGGTCGCCACCAGCGACTGGGCCGCTTTCTTGGCCGGCGATGCCGCACAACGTTCATCCACCTCTATCTGTCTGGTGATCAAGGCCGCCTGGTTTGCAGCTTTACCCCCCGATGCCCAAGCAGCCGCCGCCAAAAAACTGGCGAGCTTGCTTGAGAAAGAAAACGCCGCTTTGGATATCGGCGCCTACCGCGATGCGCCACCAGGTTTGCGTATCTGGGGTGGTGCCACCGTGCAAACCAGCGACATTGTGGCCCTGCTGCCGTGGCTCGATTGGGCGGCAGAAACGGTGCGAACCGAATTTGAGGGGAAATAAGCGTTATGGTAAAAGTTCTGATCAGTGACAAACTTTCCCCCGCAGCGGTCGAAATTTTCCGCACCCGCGGCATCGAAACCGACGTTAAAACCAATCTAACGCCTGCCGAACTGCGCGAGATTATCGGGCAATACGATGGCTTGGCGATCCGGTCTAACACCAAAGTCACCGCCGAAGTGATCGATGCCGCGACTCATTTAAAAGTGGTTGGCCGCGCCGGCATCGGCGTGGATAACGTCGATCTTAAAGCGGCATCGGCGCATGGTGTGGTGGTGATGAACACGCCGCACGGTAATTCTATCACCACCGCCGAACACGCCATTGCGCTGATGTTTGCGCTGGCCCGGCAAATTCCTGAAGCGACCGTTTCAACCAAAGCCGGCAAGTGGGAAAAAAACCGCTTTATGGGCGTCGAGCTTACCGCCAAAACCTTGGGGTTAATCGGCGCCGGCAATATCGGGTCGATCGTTGCCTCACGCGCCATCGGGCTGTCGATGCGGGTAATCGCCTACGATCCGTTCCTATCAGAAAAACGCGCCCTCGATCTCGGCGTCGAAAAAGTCGAGCTTGACCAGTTGCTGGCACGCGCTGATTTCATTACGTTACATACGCCATTGACCGATGCCACGCGCAACATTTTGTCGCGTGAAGCGCTGGCGAAAACCAAAAAAGGCGTGCGCATTATTAACTGCGCCCGTGGCGGCTTGATCGATGAAGCAGCTTTGGCCGATGCCATCACATCCGGCCATGTGGCCGGTGCTGCCCTTGATGTGTTCGAAACTGAGCCGGCCAAGGATAGCCCGTTGTTCGGCTTAGAAAACGTTGTCTGCACCCCGCATTTGGGTGCCGCTACATCTGAGGCGCAGGAAAATGTGGCGCTGCAGGTTGCCGAACAAATGAGCGATTTTCTGCTCACCGGGGCGGTGACCAACGCCATCAACACCCCATCGGTATCGGCCGAAGATGCGCCCCGCCTGCGCCCCTATATGGAACTTGTGCGTTTGCTCGGCGCCTTTGCCGGCCAACTGACGGTGGCCCAAGATGGCGTCATTCGCCGCATCGCCATCGACTATGCCGGGGCGGCGGCCGCGTTAAACCACAAACCCTTAACCGCGGCGGCCCTCGCCGGCGTGCTTACCCCGGTGCTGGCTGGCGTGAACATGGTCAGCGCACCAGTGGCAGCGCGCGAACGCGGCATTGAACTGGTTGAAAGCAGCAATGACAGTGCTGGCGAATTTCAAACGCTGATCCGCATTACCATCACCACCGATCGGTCTAGCCGCGCGGTCGCCGGCACGCTGGTGGCCGGCAACAAGCCGCGCCTGGTGGAGGTAAAAGGCATCCCCATAGAAGCCGATTTTGCCCCCAATATGCTGTATGTCACCAACCAGGATAAGCCAGGGTTTATCGGCAAGTTTGGCGCCTTGCTGGCCGAACATAACGTTAATATCGCAACGTTTCATCTTGGCCGGTCGGGCGCCGGTGGCGACGCCATTTGCCTAGTTTCGGTTGATGGCGCGCTACCTGATGCGGTGATTGGCGAAATCCGCGCGCTGCCGCTGGTGGTGCAAGCGGTGCAATTGGCGTTTTAACCGCCGACGTTTACCGCGCGCCCAAAACTTAAGCCCAAATCCTAAATTGGGCGCGCGGTGATAATCACTTGGGCGAACGCATACGGGTGTTCGTCGGTCAGCGTTAGCGCAATCTCTGCCACATGATGTGCCGGCGTGATCGCCGCTAACCGCTGCAACGCACCACCGGTCAGCACCAGAGTAGGCTTGCCGCCCTTGGCATTGACTACACCCATATCGGAATGAAACACCCCTTCGGCAAACCCGGTGCCCAGGGCTTTGGCACAGGCTTCTTTGGCCGCAAACCGCTTGGCATAGGTGCCAGCCTGCAAGCTTTGTGTGCGCCGGCCGGCTTTGGCGCGCTCGATCTCGGTAAAAACCCGGTTTACAAAACGCTCAGGGAATTTTGCCAACACCCGTTCAATGCGCCTAATATCGCACAGATCAGCCCCCAGCCCAATCATCATCATGCGCGCGGCCAGGGCAAAGCGGTGAAAGTAAGGTGCTTCTTTTTCTGAAGAAAAAGAAGCAAAAAGACTTTTATAATGCTGGGCCTGGGGCAACTCTGCCGCCGCGCGCTCCGAACCAGCGCAAAAAAGTCTTTTTTGTTTCTTTTTTCGGAAGTCAAAAAGAAAATTCTTACTTTCTTGGCATTCGCCCGATTGCCCTGTGCGCGCAGCACCATCTAATGTTCCGCCCGTTCCACCTGGGTAATACCGCGCACCGCGCGCAAACCGGCAATCACCATCATCAAATGGCGCAGATCGCGCACTTCTACATCGGCCAAAATTTCGAGAAAATCGCTTTGGCGGTTAACGATGCGCAGATTAGACACGCCGCCTTCCTGGCGAATAACCGCATTGGCCAAATCCGATAGCAAGCCAGGGTCATTGCCGGCAATGACACTAATACGCCCGGTGTAGGTGGCAAGCTTGCCGCGCACCGCCGCGTTGTAATCCCAATCGACATCAATAAACCGTTCCGGTGTTGCCGCGAAACTTTCCAGTGTTTGGCAGCCCTTGGTGTGAATAGTCACACCTTTGCCGGTGGCCACAATGCCGACAATATTATCGCCGGGCAGGGGGTGGCAGCAGCCCGCGTAATGCACCGCCATGCCGGATACCAGGCCGGTGATCGCCATACCGGTATCACGCGGCAGAGATTTGGTGCTTGTGCCGCGCCCCAGCATTGATGGCAGCGGCCGCGATGGCCGCGCCTGATCGCGCATGTCGGGGTAGGCGGCGTGCACCACGTCTTTGGGGCCAATATGCCCGCCCGCGACGGCCACCAGTAAATCATCGATCGAGCTTTGTTTTAGCGCTTTCAGGGTAGTGTCCAGCACCTTGTCAGCGCCGTCCAGCCCTTCCTGGCGAAACGCGCGGGCCAGGGCGCCGCGGCCCTGATCAATCGCGGTTGCTCTTTGTGCATGGGCGGCATGGCGGCGGATGCGCGCGCGCGCCCGCCCGGTTGCAACAAACCGTTCCCAGCTGGGTGAAGGTGTGCCACCGCGGGCGGTGAGAATTTCAACCTGATCGCCATTTTCAAGTTCATAGCGCAATGGGGTCAGGCGGCCATTAACCTTGGCGCCAACACAGCTATCACCTACCTGGCTGTGCACCGCATAGGCAAAATCAACCGGGGTAGATCCGCGCGGCAGCTGAATAAGCGCACCTTTGGGGGTAAAGCAAAAAACCTGATCCTGGTACAGCTCAAGCTTGGTGTTTTCCAAAAACTCATCGGGGGCCGATGAATTTTCCAAAATCTCCAGCAAATCCTGCACCCACGCATAGCGCGCAGTTTCTGCCGGCAGCGCCACTTCGCCTTCTTTATAGGTCCAGTGTGCGGCCACGCCATTTTCCGCAATATCCTGCATATCGCAGGTGCGGATCTGAATTTCTATCTTTTGATTACGTGGGTGGCGCAGCGTCACGCCGGTATGAATGCTTTGATATCCATTGCTTTTAGGGGTAGAAATATAATCTTTAAAACGCCCGGCAATCACTGGGTAGGCCGCGTGTATGGCGCCCAGCGCCGCGTAACATTCAGTGCGCGTGCCGACCACAATGCGAAACGCCATCAGATCCGATAGCTGTTCAAACGCAATATTGCGCCGCTTCATCTTCTCCCAAATGGAATAAGCCGATTTTTCGCGCCCCGTTATTTCCTTTGGCACCACACCGGCATCGCTGCACACCGCAATCAATTCGCGCCGCACATCTTCAATCACGTCGGCACCCTGGCCGCGCAGATAATTCAGCCGTGCCTGAATGGTGTTGTAAGCTTCGGGTTCCAGCTCGGCAAAAGCCCGCGTCTGCAGCTCGGTTTTTATTTGCTCCATGCCAATGCGGGCGGCAAGCGGCGCATAAATATCCATGGTTTCGTGGGCAATACGCAGGCGCCGCTCAGGCTTTTGCACAAAGCTCAGGGTGCGCATATTGTGCAGGCGATCGGCAAGCTTCACCAGCAGCACACGAATATCGCGGCTCATTGCCAGCACCAGCTTGCGGAAATTTTCCGCCTGCTTGGTGCGATCAGATTGCAGTTCTAGGCGGGTGAGTTTGGTAACCCCATCAACCAATCCGGCGATGGTCGCGCCAAAATGTTTGCTGATCTCGGGCAGGGTGGTGCCGGTATCTTCGACCGTGTCGTGCAGCAGGGCGGTGCAAATGCTGGCTACATCCAGCCGGTAGCCGGCCAAAATTTCCGCCACCGCCAGCGGATGGGTAATGTAGGGATCGCCATTTTCGCGGCTCTGGTCGCCGTGCGCACTGGCGGCCAGCGCGTAAGCATCGGCAATGAGACCAGCTTTGGATCCTGGCGCGTACGCGTGTACCCGTTCGGCCAGCGCCGATACGGCGCGATTACTGCCACCGTCGGGTGCCATCGTTATGCGGGGCGCGGCCGGGTGCAAAAATATCATGCGCGCCCACCGCCCCCTTACATCACGTTAGCGCCGCGAACGGCCACCAAGTTCGGCTTCAATCGCCGCTTCCAGATCATTCGGCGACAGCTCTTCGTGATGCGCGTTCGCTTCTTCCTCGGCCGAGATATCCTGCAAACCAAAAATATTCTGGTCGGTCGGGATAAGATCCAGCACCTCTTCATCGGCCGGCTCAGGCTCTGGCGCGCGGGACAGCGATTTCAGCAAATCCGCTTCAAGCTTGTTCAGCTCAATCGTCGCATCGGCGATCTCGCGCAGGGCGACCACCGGGTTTTTGTCGTTGTCGCGATCAACGGTCAATTCTTCCCCGCGGCTGATGTTGCGCGCGCGCTGGGCGGCGAGCAACACAAGCTCAAAGCGGTTCGGGATGCGTTCAACGCAATCTTCGACGGTGACTCGCGCCATACGCCGGGCACTCCATATAAACAATTCGGGAATATGGGTCTCTAACGAACCCCGCGCTGTAACGCAAGCACCCCCTACCCAGGGCAATCGGTGAATGTAAAAAAGTCAGGATTTTCTTTTTGACTTCCGAAAAAAGAAACAAAAAAGACTTTTTTGACGCTGGCTCGGAGAACGCGGTGGCAGGGTGCCCCAGGCCCAGCATAATAAAAGTCTTTTTGCTTCTTTTTCTTCAGAAAAAGAAGAATCTTACTTTCATTTGTCCATTTGCCTGGCCGCTTCGCTTCTCCCAAAGATAAAGGATTTCAAAGCCTTGCCTTTGGCGGGCCTGCACCGCCATAACAGCGCGCTGGTAAACTGGGGGGACATAACCGTGGCAACGATCGCCATCCTGGCATCGCTTCTGTTTCTGATCGCGGTTGCCTATCGCGGTGCCAGCGTCATTTTGTTCGCCCCCGTAGCTGCCCTTGCCGCGGTGGCGCTGACCGACCCCAGCGCCATTCTGCCGGTGTTTTCGGCGGTGTTCATGGCCAAGCTGGCGGATTTCGTTCAGCGCTATTTTCCGCTGTTCCTGCTCGGCGCCGTTTTTGGTAAAATGATTGAAATCGCAGGGTTTTCCCGTGCCATCGCCGCCGCCCTCATTCGCACGCTGGGGCCGCACCGCGCCATGCTTGCCATCGTTCTGGTGTGCAACGTGCTCACCTACGGGGGCGTGTCGCTGTTTGTTGTGGTGTTCGCCGCCTATCCCTTTGCCGCTGCCGCCTTTTGCGCGGCCGACATCCCCAAGCGGTTTATCCCTGCCACTATCGCGCTGGGCGCGCTCACCTACACCATGGATTGCCTGCCCGGATCGCCGCAAATTCAAAACCTTATCCCCGCCCCGTTTTTCAACACTGATGCTTATGCGGCGGGCACGCTGGGGGTTGCCGGGGCCGGGTTTATTTTCACCGCCGGCAGCTTGTATCTCGCCTGGCGCATTCGGGCGGCCCAAAGTTTGGGCGAAGGCTACGGCATGGGCCACACGCAGGAACCCAGCATCCTGCCGGCAAATGTGCGCGATGTGCCGGCTGCCATCGCCGTGTTGCCGCTGCTGGTGGTGGGGGGCACCAATAAAATTTTTACCACCGCTTTGCCTCACTGGTACGGCCTAACCCACACACTGGCGTTGCCCGGTCTGGCCCAACCGGCCCTGCTGCATGTGGCGGAGCTAAAAGCCGGCTGGGCGCTGTGCATGGCTTTGCTCTGCGGCATTGCATCAGTGGCAGCCCTAGCCCCGCGGGCCGTGGCGGCGGGGTTCGGCCCGGCGGCGCGCGTGGCGGTTGCCGGCGCCCTGCTGGCGGTGACCAACACCGCATCCGAATACGGTTTTGGCGCGGTAATGGCGGCCTTGCCAGGGTTTGTTGTGATTAAAGATGCCCTGCGTGCCATCCCCAACCCGCTGCTGAACGAGGCGATCAGTGTCAGCACGCTGGCCGGCGTCACCGGTTCGGCTTCTGGCGGGCTGTCGATCGCGTTGGCGGCGCTGGCCGATCAGTTCAAGGCGGCAGGCATGGCCGCCGATATCCCGCCTGAAGTGCTGCATCGTATTGCCGCCATGGCCAGCGGCGGCATGGATACCTTGCCCCATAACGGCGCCATCATCACCATTTTGGCGGTCACCGGGCTTACCCACCGCCAAGCCTATGCGGATATTTTCGCCATCACATTGATCAAAACCATGGCGGTGCTTTTTGTTATCGGGGTTTATTACGCAACGGGCTTGGTTTAGGCGTGTGGGTAATTTCCGGGGCTAGTGCCGCCATGATCACGCGCACGACAAAGGGATAATGGCAGGGATGGCGGCATGAAGCGGTTTTTGGGGATCGCCGCCGTGGCGCTTCTGATCATAGCCGGGGCGGCGTGGTTTCTGTCCCGCCCGGCGCCGGACATATACTGGCAAGGCTATGCCGAGGCTGATTTTCTGCGCATCGGCCCAACGCTTGCCGGCAAGCTCACCCATCTGGCGGTTGCCCGCGGCGATAGCATTGCCAACAATGGAGTGCTGTTTACCCAGGATGCCGTGCCCGATATGGCGGCACGCGATCAGGCCAGCGCCCAGCTACACCAGGCCGAGGCGGTGCTTGCCAATTTGCAAAACGGCGCCAAACCCACCGAAATTGCCGCCGCCACCGCCGATGTTGCCGATGCCGCTGCCAATGCCGCCCGCGCCGGCGCCGATCTCGCCCGCCGCCAAGCCCTGGTGCGCAGCGGCGCGGTCGCCCGTGCCGAGCTAGACCAAGCAGCGCAAGCGGCAAACTCAGCCGCCGCCCATCTGGCCGCCGCCAACGCGCGCCTAGCCCAGGCCCGCGCGCCCGCCGGCCGCACTCAGGAAATTACCGGCGCCACCATGGCGGTCGCCGCCGCCCAAGGCGGCCTCGATCAGGCCGAATGGCGGGTTACCCAACGCGACGTTCGCAGCCCCACCGCCGGCCGCATCACCGATGTGTTTGCCCGTGCCGGTGAAACCATCGGCGCCGGCAGCCCGGTTGTTGAGTTACTGCCGCCGGAAAATATTTTGGTGCGCTTCTTCGTGCCGGAAAACACCATCGGCATGTTGCACCGCGGTGATGCCGTGCGCATTGCCTGCGATGGCTGTGCCGGCCTCATCGGCGCCACCATCAGTTTTATCGCACCCAATGCCGAGTACACCCCGCCGGTGATTTACAGCAACGATACCCGCGCCAAACTGGTGTTTTTGGTCGAAGCCCGGCCGGCGCCGGCGGATGCCACCAAACTGAACCCAGGCCAGCCAGTCACCGTGCAAGCAGGGCAGGTGGGGCGGCCGGTCGCGCCACCATGACCGCGGCGGCCCCCGACTTTGCGATCGACGTGCACGATCTATCCAAACGTTTTGGCAAGCGCGAGGTGGTCAGTGGCCTGACCTTACAGGTGCCGGCCGGAGAAATTTGCGGCTTTTTGGGCGGCAATGGCAGCGGCAAAACCACCACCATTCGCATGTTGTGCGGCTTGCTCACCCCTGATGGTGGATCGGGCACCTGCCTCGGCGCCGATATCATGGCCGGATCATCGGCGTTGCGCCGCCACATTGGTTACATGACGCAACGGTTTAGCTTTTATGGCGAACTCACGGTTGCCGAAAATCTGCTTTTCATCGCCCGCGTCTATGAACTACCAAAACCCGCCGAAATCGTCGCCGCCATGTTGCAACGCATGGGGCTGGCCGATCGCGCCGATCAATTAACCGGCGAATTATCCGGCGGCTGGAAACAACGCATGGCGCTGGCCGCCGCCATATTGCACCAGCCGCGTTTGCTGCTGCTTGATGAACCCACCGCCGGCGTAGATGCCAAAGCGCGCCGCGAATTTTGGGATATCATCGTCGATATGGCCGCCGATGGCATGACCGTGCTGATCTCCACCCATTACATGGACGAAGCCGAGCGTTGCCAGCGCCTGGTTTACCTCGCCAATGGCCGCATCATCGTCACCGGCACCGCAAACGATGTGATCGCCGCGTCCCACCTTACCGCCTATGATGGCGCCGGCACCGGGTTAGACGATGGCTTACGCCGTTTACGCGCTGATAAACGCGTCGCCTCCGCCACCTTATTCGGCGCCGCCCTGCATATAGCGGGGCAAGATAGTGCAGGCCTCGCCGCCAGCGTTGCCGACCTCGCCGATTTGGATATCAGTTGGCAGAGGATCGCGCCGCGCTTAGATGATGCGTTTATTCACCTGCTATCCGGCGGCACGGCGCAACCATGAGCACAGCGGAGCGGCCCAAACTTTCCTGGCGCCGGGCGTTTGCCTTGCTCGCCAAAGAAACCATCCAAATGCGCCGCGATCCGGCAACTTTGGCCATGGCCGTTGCCATGCCGTTAATCCAAATTTTTCTGTTCGGATCTGCCATCAATACCAACCCGCGGCATCTACCCACGGCCCTGCTGATTGCCGATCAAGGCCGCGAAACCCGCGACATCACCGCAGCGCTGACCAACACCGGCTATTTTGATTTGGCACGCTACAGCACCGAAGCCGCCGCCGATGCCGCCCTGGCACGCGGCGATGTGTTATTTGTGCTCAACATCCCGGCCGATTTTTCGCGAAAACTCATGCGCGGTGAACACCCGGAATTATTAATGGATACCGATGCCACCGACCAGGTAGCGATCGCTGCCGCCAGTGCGGTGCTGCCCACCATCGCCGCCCGCGCGGTTACCCGCGATCTGCCCGTGCCGCTACAACCCCAGGGCGGCCCGGCCTATAGTTTTGTGGTCCACGCGCGCTACAACCCCGAACAAATCACCGCCTACAGCATTGTGCCGGGGTTGATCGGCGTCGTGCTCAGTTTCTCAACGTTGCTGCTCACCACACTCGCTATCACCCGCGAGCGCGAAACCGGCACCATGGAAACCTTGCTGGCACTCCCATTGCTGCCGCTGGAAGTGATGTTTGGCAAAATCGTGCCCTATATTGGCCTGGGCTATGTGCAATTACTGCTTATTCTGGGCGTTGCGCGCTTTGGTTTTGGTGTGCCGGTGCAGGGATCTTTGCCTTTGCTGCTGGCCGCCATTGGGCTGTTCATTGCCTGCAATTTATCGCTCGGCTTCACCTTTTCCACCATGGCGCGCACCCAGATGCAGGCCCAGCAACTGGCTATGTTTATTTTGCTGCCGTCCATGCTGCTGTCGGGTTTCGCCTTCCCCTTCGCCGGTATGCCGGCCTGGGCGCAATATATTGGCGAAGCCCTGCCCATGACCCACATCACCCGCATCTGCCGCGGCATCTTGCTCAAAGGCCTTGGCCCTGCCGATATCTTGCCTGAGGTCTGGCCGCTCGCCCTGTTTGCGGTTATTTCCGGCATTTTCGCGTTACGGTTTTACCGCACCACACTGGATTGACACGATCCAGCCAGTGTCAACACTGTCAGGCGAAATCGCGCGCCAGTTGTGCCCGCACATCTACGGGCAATACCGTCATGTGGCGGTAATGGGTGTGGTCCAACCTTAACACAATCGCAGCACTAGGTGCCGCTTTAATCAAAGTCTTTTTTGGCCTCTTTTTTCAAAAAAGAAAAACCTTCTTTATCCTGTCATGCTCTTACAAAACACCCTAATCCGCGCACACGCGGCGACCAAATTCTCTGTGCTTGTGGCGTACGAAATGCGAAAATGACCGGGAAACAGGAAGGCGGTGCCGTGCACGGTGGCAATGCCTTGTTCTTCCAGCAGGGCCACGACAAAATCTTCATCGTTGGTGATTTTACGCCCGCCGGCGGTGGTTTTGCCGATGATGCCCTGCATGGAGGGAAACACGTAAAACGCGCCTTCCGGTTTATGGCAGGTCAGCCCAGGGATGGCGTCCAGTGCTGCCACCACCAGGTCGCGGCGTTCGCGATAAACCGCGGCCATAGCCGGGATGCTATCTTGCGGGCCGGATAGTGCCTCCAGGGCTGCGGCCTGGCTGATTGATGATGGGTTAGATGTTGATTGGCTTTGCAGTTTGTCCATCGCTTTAATCAGCGCCAGCGGGGCGCCGGCGTAGCCAATGCGCCAGCCGGTCATGGCATAGGCTTTGCTGCAGCCATTCATGGTGACCGTGCGCGCTTTCAGGCGCGGTTCAACGGCGGCGATCGTTGCGGCGATAAACCCATCATAGACCAGTTTATCGTAGATATCGTCGGTAAATATCCAGACGTCAGGATGGCGCAGCAGCACATCGCAAATCGGCCGCAGATCTTCGGCGGAATAGGCGGCACCGGTGGGGTTGCACGGCGAATTGAGAAAAAACCATTTGGTGCGCCGGGTAATGGCGGCTTCCAGGTCTTCGGCGCGCAGTTTAAAGCCGTTATTGGGCGAACACGCCACCACCACCGGCACACCATCGGCCAGCGCTACAATATCGGGGTAGCTCACCCAGGCCGGCGCTGGGATAATTACCTCGTCGCCGGCGTTAAGCGTTGCCACCATGGCGTTATAAATCACCTGCTTGCCGCCGGTGCTGATGATGATTTCATCAGCGCTGTACTCAAGCCCGCTATCGGCTTTGAAGCGGGCGGCTACGGCTGCGCGCAGGGCAGGGGTGCCGGCGACATCGGTATATTTGGTCTCGCCGGCGCCAATGGCGCGAATGGCGGCCTGTTTCACGTTGTCGGGCGTATCGAAATCGGGTTCGCCGGCCGACAGGCTGATAATATCGCGCCCGGCGGCCTTAAGCTGCCGCGCCTTGGTGGAAATGGCGATGGTTTGGCTCGGGCTGATTTTGGTCAGGCGGTCGGCGATAAAGGGCATGGGGGCAATCCGCGTGGGTGTTGGGGGCCGGTTTTGACCGGCGGGACCCTACCCCTGGTTAGGGTGTGCCGCAACGCTGCCGCCCGGCAGGTTTTGCCGGGCAGATACAACCCAGGGGCAGGGCTTGGCAGCGCATAATTGGCGGTTTTCGGGGCATTTTTGTGCGGCACGCTGCTTGCGATGCAGCCTGCCATGGATAACACCACCAACATCGCCCTGTCGCGCTTGGCCGCGGAAAGCCGCGCGGTTGATATCACCGCGAACAATATCGCCAACGCCTCCACCCCAGGCTACCAGGCCGAGCGCCTGGTGTTTGCCGATTGGCTGGTTGCCCAGCGCGGCACCGATGCGCCGCGCGGCGGACAAAACCTGATCTTCACCCAAGATCGCGCCACCTACCGCGACCAATCCCAGGGTAGTTTTAGCCACACCGGCAACCCGCTTGATCTCGCCATTGGCGGGCCTGGGTATTTCACCGTGCAAACCGCTAATGGCGTGCGGCTGACCCGCGCCGGCCGCTTTGCCCCCGATGCCACTGGTGCCATCACCGATAGCGCCGGCAATGCGTTACTGGGCAGCACCGGGCAGCCACTGAAACTTGGCGGCACTGATCGTGATATTACGGTTGCCGCCGATGGCACCATCAGCGCCAAAACGGCCTCTGGCCAAAATACTCAGATCGGCAAAATCGCCATCGTATTGCCGGCTGATCCGTTTGCGCTAACCGCCGAAGGCAATCGCCTGTTTCGTGCCGATGGGCCAACCGCACCGGTTGGCGCACCCAAACTTAGCCAGGGCGCGATCGAAGATAGTAACGTGCAACCGGTTAGCGAAATCACCCGGTTGATTGCGCAGGAACGGGATTTTCAGATGGTGACCAAATTTGTCGAAGCCGAGGGTGAACGCAAACAGGCCGCGATCGCCAAATTGGCCGATATCGGCGCCGCCGGCGGATGACGGCAGCCTTAGAGGTTACCGGCGGAACTTTTTTTTGTGGCAGCTTTAGGAGCATCCCATGCGCGCCCTAGATATCGCCGGTACTGGCATGCAGGCCCAGCAAACTAATGTTGAAGTAATATCGAACAATATTGCCAACATGAGCACCACGGGCTTTAAGCGCAGGCGCGCCGAATTTCAGGATCTGATCTACCAGAATTTGCGCAGGGTAGGGTCTAATTCGTCTGATAACGGCAACATAGTCCCCTCGGGCGCGCAAATCGGTTTGGGCGTTCGCACCGCTGCCATTTACCGTATTACCGAGCAGGGCAATTTACAGCAAACCGGAAATAGTTTGGATCTCGCTATACAGGGGCAGGGCTATTTTCAGGTGACTATGCCATCGGGCGATGCGGCTTACACGCGTGATGGCACTTTGGCGCTTTCCCCTGATGGCACTATCGTTACCGCCGATGGCTACCCGGTGGCGCCGGGTATTACCGTGCCATCCAACGCCACCGGCATTAGCATTAACGCCTCCGGCCAGGTGCAGGCCACCATCCAGGGGCAAACGGCGCCATCCACGCTTGGGCAGTTGCAGATTGCAGTGTTTCCCAACGAAGCCGGATTAGATGCACAAGGCGGCAATTTGTTTTTGCAGAGTGCGGCATCGGGTAACCCGGTCACCGGGGTGCCGGCGGCCAGTGGCTTTGGCAGTGTGATGCAGGGGTTTGTGGAAACCTCTAACGTGAACGTAGTGACCGAAATTACCAGTTTAATCACTGCCCAGCGTGCTTACGAAATGAACAGCAAGGTGATCACGGCATCCAACGACATGATGCAAACACTTAGCAATTTACGGTGAAGCTGATGAAAATTTTATCACTTGGTGTGTTGCTGGCCTTGGCGATAGCGGTGCCGCGGGCGCAGGCGGCATCGGCGAAAGCCTATTCGCAGATCACCGGCCCGCAGGTGAAGCTATCGGATTTATTTGATGGCATAAGCCACTCTGCCGATCGTATACTGGGGGCAGCGCCCGCACCGGGGCAGCGGTTGGTGGTGCCTGCGGCCCAATTGGCGGCGATTGCGCGGGATTTTGGTGTGGTCTTGGTGCCGGGGGCAGGTGGCGACCAGGTGGTGCTGGTACGCGATGGCGTGGCGGTTTTGCGCCGCGATGTCACTGCGGTTTTGCGCGCGGCCCTCATGGGCAGCGGTGTGGCGCCCGATAGTGAAATTGTGTTGACCGATTTCACCCCCCCCATTGTGCCTCGCGATGGCCAGGCGCAGATGGAAATTGGCGACGTGCAATACGATGCGCAATCGGGCCGCTTTGTCGCCATGCTGATGGTGAGCGATACCACCATGGCGCCGGCACACCAACGGCTTGCGGGGGTGGCCCAGGCCATGGCCGATGTTGTTGTGCTTACCCGCCATCTAGCCGCAGGTGCTGTGTTGCGTGAAGGGGATGTGCGGGCAAGCCGGGTGCGCCTGGCGACGTTGTATGGGCGCGAATCGGTGGCATTGGCGGCGGCCTTGGGGGCGGCATTACGGCGCGATACCCAACCCGATACGCCGTTAACCCTAGGCGACATCGGCCGCCCGTTGCTGGTGGTGCGCGGCGCAAATGTTCGCATGCGCCTAGAAACAGGTGGCATCACCCTCACCGCCCTTGGGGTGGCGTTGGAAGCCGGTGGTGCCGGCGATGTGGTGCGGGTGATGAACCCTACATCGCACGCCATCGTGCAGGCGGCGGTGCAAGCCGATGGCGCGCTACTGGTTACCCCCACCAATGAAGCGGCTGGCCCACCAAGCGGTATCGTTCATGTAGCGCTGGCACCATGATGCGACTTATCACGGCTGCACTTCTGGTTATTCTTGCCGGTTGCAACTCGCTGCAACGCATATCCGAAATCGGCCGCCCACCGGAAATGACAGTCAGCGCCGATCCCACCGCCGATCCCCATTGGCGGCCGATCTCCATGCCCATGCCGCATGCCGAACCCACCCCCGGTCAACCGGCCAGCCTGTGGCGCAATGGCAGCCGCGCGTTTTTCAAAGATCAGCGCGCCGCCCAGGTAGGTGACATCGTCACCGTTCTGGTAAAATCCACCGATGCTGCCGATGTCGAAAATGCAACCGGCGCCACCCGCAACGGCAGCGAAACCATGGGGGTGCCGAACCTCATGGGGCTAGAGGCCAGTTTGCCTAAACTTCTGACCAAAGCGATCAACCCAGCATCTTTGGTGAGCGCGTCTAGCGCCAATACCAACACCGGCAGTGGCAAAATAAAACGAAATGAAACTGTCACCTTGCGTCTCGCCGGTGTTATTACTCAAGTGCTGCCCAACGGAAATTTAGTGGTGGCGGCGCGCCAGGAAATGCGGGTTAACAGCGAATTGCGCGAATTGGTGGTTAGCGGCGTCATCCGCCCGCAAGATATCGCCAGCGACAACACCGTATCGCACGACCGCATGGCCGAAGCCCGCATATCCTACGGCGGCCGCGGTACTTTAACCGATCTGCAACAACCCCGCTACGGCCAACAGGCGCTTGATATATTGCTACCGTTTTAGGGGTTTTGGCTAACGCGTTGGCGCAGTCCAGACCAGATCATGCAAAATCGTGTACAAATTACCGGTCTCTTTAAGTTGAGTTACAACGCTGTGTTTAGCGCCGGCGATCAAGTGCAACACTGCATTGGGCGATTCCTTTTGCGAAAACCGCTCTGCATGCCGCATGTCTAGCTCATCGTTGGTGCCGAAAAAGATATCATAGCGTACGCCGGGGGATAATTCCGTTATTGCGTCAGGAACGTCCCATTGCGTAATATTTTGGCGCCAGATTTGCCATCGAAGTTCGAACGGAACAATCTCTGGCTGCACTGAAGATTGTGGTGAAAAAGCAATGGCCTGGGTGCAGTGTTGAAAGCGCTTGGCGAAAATGATCGCGCCAAATGCGCCCATGCTATGCCCTAACGTGACCACGCGGGCTATGCCTTCACGTGCGATAATCGCATTAACGTGTGCCGTAATCGGTTCAATAACCCCGTGGTTGAACCATAGCCGGCGCTTTTCTATAACGCGAATAATATGAAATATTTTATCATCTTTCATGACAGAACCGAGGCTTTTGCGAAACTCTTCAGTTTGTATTGCGCCCATGCCGTGGCCAATGCCGGTGAATGCCACAACTAGTAGGGGCACATTCCCTAGCTCGAACTTTATCAATAGGTTGTCGTTGTCAAGCACAATCGCCATGGGCTTACCTGTTCATATGTCGAAACTAATTAAAGATTGCCGCACTATCACAGAAGTTTCCAGACAATTCGTTGACAGTTGACGATCAGCCCCAGGCCGATCAAGCATGCACGCCGCCATCGATGCGAATAATTTCACCGGTAATGTTGCGGCCATCATCAGATGCCAGCATGGCGATCACGCCGGCAACATCTTCGGGTTGGCCCATGCGCATATCCGGGCGCATCAAATGGGTCAACAGCGAATAATCGGCACCTTCGGGCATGTTGCCGCCGTGGGCTGCGGTCATTGGCGTCACGATGCCACCGGGCGCCACCGCGTTCACGCGCACGCCGCGGGTGGTGTATTCCCAGGCCAAGGTTTGGGTAAGGGCGGCCACCCCGCCTTTGCTGGCAGCGTAGGCCAGGCTGTACGGGGTGCCGTGAAAGGCGGCGGTGGATGCGGTGTTTACGATATTGCCGCCGCCGGCTTCCAAAAACGGCAAGGCTTCGCGGCACACCAAAAACGTGCCGATCAGGTTTGTTTCTAGCACCGCGCGAAATTCGGCCAGTGATAGGATGGCGCTGTGGCCGGCACGCAGAATGCCTGCCATGTTGATCACCGCATCCAGCGCGTCTTGGGATGCGGCAAATTCGCGGATGATGGCACCGATGCGCGCCTCATCGGTGACGGATGCGCAGACGAACTGCGCGCGGCCACCGTGGCCGGCCAAAGCATTGGCAGCATCACAGCTTTCGGCAAGGCCGACGACATTAACATCGATTGCCAGCACCGTGCCACCTTCGGCAGCAAGGCGCGCCACCACGGCGCGGCCAATGCCGGAGCCGCCGCCGGTGACGATAATAGATTTTCCGGCAAAACGATCACTGTGCACGGCGGCGGCTACCCTTTTTGGTTTCTATTATCGGGTCGTACTATTGGACGGGGATCATTGGCTTGTGCGCTACAGTTTTTCGGCCAGTGCTTCGGCCACCCGGCGGGCAAAGCCGGCGGGGTCGGCCGGTTGTTCGCCATCTTGCACGCGGGCCAAATCCAGCAGCATGCTTGCGGCATCGGTCACATCGCCACCGGCGGCCAGTTTGGCGCATAAGCCCTGCACCAATTTATGCTGCGCGTTTAGTTCCAGCACTGGCACCGCCGGCATTTCGCGGCCCATACGGCGCATCATGCGCTGCACGTGCAGATCGGGCCCGAATTCCGGGGCGGCGAGGGCGACCGCGGATTCGGTCAGCCGGTTGCTGGCACGCACGGCGCTCACCTGATCGCCCAGCGCCTCTTTTAACGTGGCGGCAAGCGCATCAAACCCGTGTGGCACATCGGTTTTTTCGCCACCCGGCAGCACATCGCCGATCTTGGTGATGCTGACAAGCTTCTTACCTTCAAATTCGGCCAAGCGTTCAGGCCAGAAGCCATCGACGGGATCAGACAGCAGCAGCACTTCCAGGTTTTTGGCGCGAAACCCTTCCAACTGCGGCGATGCGGCCAAGCGCACCGGGTCGTCACCCAGCAGATAGTAAATCACCTCCTGGCCCGGCTGCATGCGGGTTAGGTAATCAGCGAACGACACCTGTTCCTCGCCATTAGAGGAGCGGAAGCGCAAAAGATCTGCCAGTTGTGCGCGGTTTTCGGTTTCGTCCCAAAACCCTTCTTTCAATATGGCGCCAAAATTTTGCCAGAATGGCGCGTAGATCTCGGCATCTTTAGCGCGGGTTTTCAGGTCACCCAGCAGCTTGCCGGTCACCGCGCGGCGAATGCGCGCCAGCACCGGGGTTGCCTGCAGCATTTCCCGGCTGACGTTCAGCGGCAGGTCTTCGGTATCCACCACGCCCACCACAAAGCGCAGCCAATCGGGCAGCAGCTTGCCTTTGTCGGTAATAAACATGCGTTTTACATGCAGGCGCACATGCGATTCGCGGTCACCATCATTGGGGTCGAACGGGCGCGATCCGGGAATAAACAGCATGGCATAAAATTCAAGCTGGCCTTCGGCGCGCCAGTGCAGGGTCGCATACGGTTCATCAAACCCGTGCGACAAATGGCGGTAAAATTCGCCAACACTATCGTCCGATACATCAGATTTGGCTTTGCGCCAAAGCGCTGTGCCTTCGTTGGCGGCAATTTCTTCGCCGTCGCGCAGCACCATCACCGGTATGGTAATATGATCGGCCCAGCGCCGCACGATCGCCTCCAGGCGCCACGGATCGAGATATTCATCGGCATCAGATTTTAAATACAGCACAATGGTGGTGCCGGTTTCATCGCGCGTGGCGGGGGCGATGGTAAACCCGCCGCGCCCGTCGGACGCCCACAAAAATGCGTCGGTAGTACCTGCGCGGCGCGATGTCACTTCGACCCGGTCGGCAACCATGAAGGCAGCATAAAAGCCAACCCCGAATTGCCCAATCAGCGCCGGGCGTTCATCGCTGGTGGTGGTGGCGGCCGTTTCGGCAAAGGCTTTGCTGCCAGATCGCGCAATGGTACCCAAATTGGCAATCAGTTCATCGCGGCTCATGCCGATGCCATCATCAGAAATGGTCAGCGTGTTGGTGGTTTTGTCCGGTATCAACCGCACCCGGGGATTTTCTGGTGTGCCGATGGCCGGGTTGGTAATCGCTTCAAAGCGGCGCCGGTCGGTGGCGTCGGCCGCGTTGGCCACCAATTCGCGCAGAAATATCTCGCGTTCAGAATACAGCGAATGCACCACCAAATCCAGCAAGCGGCCGACTTCGGCGCCAAATGCGTGGGTTTCGCCAGCGGTGGTCGGTGTGGTCTCGGTTTCGGTCATGATTGGATGCGGTCCGTTTGGGCTGGGGTTGGGGTGGCGCTGGCGATCGCTTGATGGTGCTGGATCACTTCGCGGATGATAAAGCCGAGAAATTTCTCGGCAAATTCGGGGTCAAGATGGGCGCCTTCGGCAAGCGCGCGTAGGCGGGCGATCTGACGGGCTTCGCGGGCGGGGTCGGCCGGCGGCAGGTTTAGCGTTGCTTTTAGCCGTCCAACTGCCTGGGTGCATTTAAACCGCTCAGCCAGCATATGAATTACGGCTGCATCGATATTATCAATACTTTCGCGCAAGCGGGTCAGCTCGGCCGGCGTTTGCAAGGTCATGAAATGAAGTGTCCCACCCTAACTGCACGGCCGCGGCAGACCCTGGCGCGGATGGCACACACCAAAAAGCGCCGGGGGCCTGGGGGAGCGGCTTCGCTCCACCAGCCTTTTCTTCGCCCTTTATGCCATCGCCCCCTATTCGGCGCCAGTGCGCGCCAAATGCGGCAGGCGGGCTGCCCGCCCGCCGGTCATCCAGCGTTCCACCCGATGCAGATACAAATACAGCACCGGTGTTGTGTACAGGGTTAGCGCCTGGCTCAGCAGCAAGCCCCCGACCATGGCATAGCCCAGCGGCTGACGCAGTTCAGATCCTGCCCCATGCCCCAGCATCAGCGGCAAGCCGGACAGCAGGGATGCCGCCGTGGTCATCATAATCGGGCGAAACCGGGCCAAGGCCGCGGCCCGAATGGCGGCGGCCGGCGTGGCGCCATCGCGCCGTTCGGCGGAGATTGCGAAATCCACCATCATAATGCCGTTCTTTTTCACAATCCCGATCAGCAGAATAACCCCGATCATGGCAATGACCGAAAGGTCGCGCCCGCCGGCCAGTAGCATGATCAGCGCGCCGACGCCGGCTGATGGCAGGGTGGACAGGATCACCACCGGCAGAATGGTGCTTTCGTATAAAATACCCAGCACGACATATACCGTGATCAGGGCGGCGATAATCAGTTTTTTCTGGGCTTCCCAAGCCTGTTGAAAGGCAGCCGCATTACCTTGAAAACTGGCCAACATCCCCGGCGGCGTTTCCAGTTTTTGCTGCTCAGCGGTGATGGCGTTAACGGCCGCTGACAGTGAGGCACCGGGGGCCAGGTTAAAACTCAAGGTCACCGCCGGTAACTGCCCCTGGCGGTTCAGCGCCAGCGCACGGACCGGCTCGGTCGACAGCGATAACAGCGATGACAGTGGCACCAGTGCCCCGCTGGCGGCGCGCACGGTTAACAAGCCAAGGGTTTCCAGCCGGGTAGCTTGCGCGCGATTAGCTTCCATCACCACCCAGTAGGTGTTGGTCTGTGTGAAATATTGCACCACTTGCCGATGCCCGAATGCATCGTAGAGCGTGTCATCGATTTGCTGCATGGTCACGCCCAGGCGCGCGGCAGCTTCGCGGTCAACGTGTAACGTCGCCGTGGTGCCAGCGTTTTGCTGGTCAGAGGCGATATCGCGCAGCAAATCGGTGCGCGCACGTAAACGTGCCACCAATTGCGGCGCGAAATCGGCCAAAATGGTAGGGTCGGGGGCGCGCAGGGTAAATTGGTATTGGGTGCGCGCAATGCGCGATCCCACCGTAATATCCTGTCCCGGCTGCATGTACAGGCGAATACCTTCAACGTGGCTGGCGGCTGCGGATAGGCGCGCAATAACATCGGCGATCGGCGGGCGCGTGCCCCAGGGTTTTAGGTTGATATACAGCCGCCCATTATTGGTGGTTTGGCCATTTTGCCCAGCCCCCACCAGGGATGCAAAACTGGCAACCGCGGGGTCGGCCAAAACAATATCGTTCAACGCCAGTTGCCGCGCCCGCATTGCCTCGAACGATGCATCCTGATTGGCTTCGGTGATCGCAACAATCAGCCCGATATCTTGCAGCGGGAAAAACCCTTTGGGGATAATGGTGATCAGCACGCCACCCAAGGCAAGGGTCGCCAGAAATGTGGCAAAGGTGATGCGGTGATGGGCCAGCGCGATATCCAGCGTGCGGCTGTAAAAATCATGCATGGTATCAAAGCCGCGTTCGCTTAACCGCAGCAATGCACCCGGCTTGTGATCAGTGTCACGGGTTAAAAATCGCGCGCACAGCATGGGGGTGAGGGTGAGCGATACAAACGCCGAAATCACCACCGCGATGGTCACCACCACGGCGAATTCGCGAAATAACCGGCCGACCAAACCTTCCAGCAGCAGTAGCGGAATAAACACCGCAATCAGCGATACACTGATCGATATAATGGTAAAGCCAATCTCGGCCGCCCCTTTGCGGGCGGCTGCAAACGGTTGCATACCGGCCTCGACATGGCGCGAGATGTTTTCCAGCATCACAATCGCATCATCAACCACAAACCCCACCGCGATGGTCATGCCCATCAGCGATAGATTATCCAGGCTGTAGCCCAGCGGGTACATCACCGCGACTGTGCCCAACAATGCCAGCGGCACGGCCAAGGCGGGAATGATGGTGGCGCGCGCACTGCGTAAAAATACAAAAATAACCCCAATCACCAGCGCAATCGATAAGGCCAGGGTAAACCCCACGTCTTTAACCGACGCCCGAATGGTTTGGGTGCGGTCGACCAGCTCGGTCAGTTTAATCGATGGCGGGATAGCGGCCGCCAGTTTAGGGATGGCTGCTTTTATCGCTTCAACTGTCGATACAACATTGGCGCCAGGCTGTTTGAAAATAATCAGCAACACCCCAGGCTTGCCGTTTTTCCACGCCTGCACCTGAAAGTTTTGCGGCCCGCGCACCGCATCGCCGATATCGCGCACCCGCACCGGCGCGCCATGGCGAAACGCCACAATCAAATCATTAAATGGGCCTGGCTCGGTGATCTGATCGTTCAGGGTAATGGTAAAACTGCGCGATTGCGTAGGCGTTGCTGCGCGCTGATCGATATTGCCCTTGGGGCTGTTGACGGTTGCCGTGGTTAGCGCCAAGCGCACATCTTCTAGCGTCAGCCCCATACCAGCAAGTTTAATGGGATCGACATGCACGCGAATAGCCGGGCGTTGGGCGCCACCCAATACCACCACACCGACGCCCGATATCTGCGATAGCTGCTGCGCCAGCGCATTTTCGGCGGCATCGGTCACCTGGGTTAGGGGCAAATCATCCGATGACACCGCCAGCAAATAAATCGGCGAATCAGCCGGGTTAGATTTGCGAAATATCGGCGGGCTGGGCAGGTTTTTCGGCAGGCTGCCACTGGCCGCATTAATCGCCTCCAGCACGTCGGTGGCGGCCGCATCGATCTGGCGGTTAAGATCAAACTGCACATTTATGGTGGTGGATCCCAGCACGTTGGTGCTGGTAATATCGGCAACCCCGCTGATCTGCCCAAGCTGCGCTTCCAAGGGCGTGGCCACGGCTGATGCCATGGTTCCGGCACTGGCACCGGGGTAGCTGGCGGTTACCGTGATGCTAGGAAATTCCACTGCCGGCAACGGTGCCAGCGGCAACTGCCCGAGCAAAGCGGCGCCCAGCATAAAAATTGCCGCCATCAACAGCGATGTCGCCACCGGGCGGTGAATAAACGGATCGGATAAGTTCATCGCGTTAAAATGCGGGGCGGTTAATGTGGGGGCGGTTGCGGATGGGGATCGGCCCGCATACCCACCGCCACGCGCGATTGCCCGGCAATAATCACCTGCTCGCCGGCGGCAAGGCCGCTGGACACGGCCGCGATGCCATCATCCTGGTACGCCAGTTTCACGTCCCGCCGAGCCACTAGGTTATCGTCGCCCACCACATACACATACAGCCCATCAGGCCCACGCTGCACTGAAGACGGCGTGATCGTTACGCTATGCGCCAGAACGGCTAAACGCAGCCGTGCGGTCACTAGCTCGCCAGGCCACAAGTGCCGGTTGGCATTGGGGAAAACCGCTTTTAGCGCAACCGTGCCCGTGGCCGGGTCCACGGCGTTACTGGCAGCAAGCAATGTGCCGGTAGCAATCGGGGTGGGATTGTCGGTGGTGCTTACCGTCACCCGCGCAATCTCGGCGGCCAGGCTCGCCCGAATGGCCGCCAGGCGTTGCTGGGGCAGGGTGAACAGCAAATTTATCGGCATCACCTGGGCGATGGTTACAATGCCGGTGACATCACTGGCGTGCACCAAATTGCCCGCATCAATCAGCCGCAGGCCGGCGACGCCGGCAAAGGGCGCGGTAATCCGGCAAAACGACAGGTTAAGCTCGGCGGTGGCGATCGCGGCATCATCGCCACGCAATTCGGCGCTCAGTTCGGCCACCAGGGACGCCGCCGCATCACTGCGCTGGGCCGATGCCGCCGGGCTGTTGGCAAGGCCGGCCAGCCGAGCCAGATCGCGCCGCGCATTGGCAAGCCGGGCGGCGGCGGCATCGCGCGCGGCGTGGGCGGCTGCCACCACGGCCGCATAAGGCCGCGCATCAATGCTGGCCAGCACATCGCCGGCCGCTACATCCTGGCCTTCGGTAAATGCGATCCGATCAATGGTGCCATCCACCCGCGCCCGCACCAGTGCCGATTGCGCCGCCTGCATGGTGCCGGCGCCGGCTTCATACACATCCACGTCGGCAAGGGTTGCGCGCTGCGTGGTCACCGGAATGGCGGGGGTTTCGGGGGTTTGCGCACGGGCGGCGTGCACGCCTGCCAGCACGACAAGGCTAAGGCAAAGCACGCGTGCGGTGCGGCCGGGTGTTGGGCAAAACATGCGCCATGACATGACCCGCGCCGTTGCCCGGTGCAAGGGATCGCGGGGGAAGATCAGCCTTGCGGCGGCGCCGCGGTCGTTCAGCCTTGCGGCGCCCGGGGCGGCGGGCGAGCGATAAACGCCAGCGGCACTGGCATGCGGCGGTACGATGCCAGATCACGTGCCTGCATGGCCGGCGGGGCGCGCGGCGGCAGCGCAAACAGGCTGGCGGCACCGCCGAAAGCATGGCCAAAACTGGCATGCACCATCGCTTGGGCGGCGAGTCGACCGGGCGCAGCAATAGCGCCAGGCGGCGGCTGTGCTGGCGGCAAGCTGTCGGCGTCGCTGCCCTGGTCCTGCGGTATCGCCCATTCGGTCAGCACTTTTTGCAAATATGCACTGCCCAGCGCCGGCGTTTGCGAATGATACGCCGCCGCCGCCCGCGGCCAAGACCCGGTCTGGCCAAACAGCTTACGCAAAAACGCCGCCCCATAGGCGACGTTCACGGCGGGATCAAAAGCATCATCCAGACGTGCAAAAGCGTCGGGATGGGCCGCCAAATTTACCTGCAAGCAGCCAACATCAATGGATGCCACGCCCCGCGCCTGCAGCGCACGGGTCGCCGCGATGGCCTCGCCGCGGGTTGCGTAAAAATGCCCGTGGCCTTCGGCGTTAATGGTCCAAGGCCAGGGCAGGCGGCTGGCGCTGGCCCCTGGCCTTCCCGATTCCACCCGCCCAATGGCGGCTAAAAACGCATCCGGGATCCGCAGGTTTTGCTCAGCGGCGGCAATCGCGCGCCCGCAGAAAACCGCCTGCCCGGCATCATCCCCAGATTGCCCAGCCCGCACCGCACCGCTCACCGCCAAAAGGCCAATGGCCACCGCCATGATGCGTCCATAAACCATCGCATCATGGTGTCACAGGCCGATAAATTTTCGGTTAACAACGCCCCTGATCACGCCATTACCCGGGGCACGGGCAAATGGTGCCGGATGCAGGATTTGAACCCGCGACCTTCGGTTTACAAAACCGCTGCACTACCACTGTGCTAATCCGGCATCCTATTGCAGTCGCTAAAGTTTTTTACCCAGCAATCAATGCCCGCGTTGCCCGCGAAACCGGTTCACAACCCGCTCTCACCAGCCGACCCAGCCAATTCGCCCCTTCTAGCCGCTTCATCGCGCGCTCGGCAAATCTGAACCCCAATTTTGCCAAAACCGGTTTTAACTGAAACAAACGCTGGCGGCCTGTCATCCACCCCAACCGCGCGGTCCAGCATCAGAGTGTGAGAGAGGCAAAGCATGCCCAGTATCGACAAACCGGCAATAGGCATCCTCGCAACCCTTGCCCTTGCCCTTGCCCTTGCCCTTGCCCTCGCCCTCGCCCCCGCCTTCGCCACCCCCGCCGCCAGTTTTAGAACCGTGCTCGCCATCCCAGGGTCCAGCGATGGTAGCGATGCCAATGCCGCCCTCATTACCGTTGGCGGCACCCTCTACGGCACCACAACGCGCGGTGGTGCGGCGGGCCATGGTGCGGTGATCGCGTTTAACCTGGCAACCGGCAGCGAAACTGTCATCTACAGTTTTGCCGGCGGGGTTGATGGCGACGGGCCTTATCAGGCGCTGGTCGCCATCGGCGGCACTCTCTATGGCACAACCTGGTCCGGCGGCGCCGCCAACGGCGGCACGGTGTTCGCCCTCAACCCCGCCACCGGCCGCAAAACCGTGCTTTACAGCTTTGCGGCCATGCACGATGCCAACAGCCCGGCAGCCCTTACCGTGATTGGCGGCAAACTCTATGGCACCACCACCGGCGGCGGCGCGGCCGGCGTTGGCACGGTGTTCACGCTTGATCCCGCAACTGGGGCCGAAGCCGTGCTCCACAGCTTCGCCCGCCGCGAGGGCTACGTTCCCACGGGGCCACTCACCAGTCTTGGCGGCGCAGTTTATGGCACAACCGGCATCGGGGGCATGTTTCACCACGGCACGGTGTTCGCCATCAACCTGGCAACCGGCGCCGAAACCACCTTGCACAGCTTCGCCGGCGGCAAAACCGATGGGCGCGACTGCCTGGCCGGCCTTACCGCGATCGGCGGCATCCTCTACGGCACCACCTATGGCGGTGGTGCGTTCGGCCGCGGCACGGTGTTCGCCATTAATCCTGCCACCGGCGCCGAAACATTGCTGCACAGTTTTGCCGGCGGCAGCGATGGCGCCAGCCCCTACGCCGAGCTGATAGCGGTAAACGGCACCCTCTACGGCACAACATATTCCGGCGGGGTTGCGTATAAAGGCACCGTGTTTTCGCTTGATCCGGCAACCGGCGCCGAAACCGTGCTCAACAGTTTTGCTAGCATAACCGATGGCGCCAGCCCAATTAGCGCCTTGGTCAATCTCGACGGCACACTGTATGGCACGACACTGGAAGGTGGCACATCCGGTAGCGGCACGCTGTTCGCAATCAGCCCCAGCACCGGCGTAACAACAACCTTGCATAATTTCACCGGCCCTTCGTTTGTTGCCGCCTACGCACCATCTAACGCCTTGCTCGCCTTGAAAAATACCCTGATTTTGTCGAGCTCATTGGGTGGCGCAGGTAGCGTTGGTGACATCGTAAAAATTAATCCGGCAACATCCGCCACCAAGGATATGTTTACGTTTTCTGGTGCGAATGCCGGCCCGAATACTGGCCTTTACCCGCAAGGTTCACTGATCATGTCGGGTGGCCGATTGTATGGCACCACCAATCTCGGCGGCGCCTCAAATGTCGGAACTGTATTCGTCATCGATCCGGCCACCGGCGCCGAAACGCTGCTGCACAGTTTTGGCTTTACTGACAATGGCCTTTATCCGGCCGCCGGGCTCACCAAACTTGCAGGCATACTCTACGGCACCACCGGCGGCACCGCGGTATTCGCCGTCAACCCGGCAACCGGCACTACAACCACAATCTGCAGCACCTGTGGCGGCAGCAACGACACTTTCCCAGCCGCCGGCCTGGTTGCGATCGGCAGCACGCTTTACGGTACCACACCCACCGGTGGCGCGTCCTACGCGGGCACAGTGTTCGCGCTCAACCCCAAAACCGGCGCCCAAACCGTGCTCCATAGTTTTACCGCGGGCCTCGATGGGGCAGCGCCCAATGCCGCCCTTATTAACGTCAGCGGCACACTTTATGGCACCACGCAAAATGGTGGCGCGTGGAGCAACGGCACAGTGTTTGCCATCAACCCGTCAACAGGTGCAGAAACAATCGTCTATAGTTTCGCCGGCGCCGCCGATGGCGCCACGCCCAATGCCGCACTTACGGCCATGGGCGGCATGCTTTACGGCACCACCAGCTACGGCGGCGCCACGGGCCCGCAATCGGGCGGGCTGCGTGGCAGCGGCACAGTGTTTGCGCTCAACCCGGCAACCGGCACCGAAACAACGCTGCACCGATTTTCCGGCGATCGCTATGACACATCCTCCGATGGCAGTAGTCCCGCCGCCGCACTGGTTATCGCAGGCGGCAAACTCTATGGCACCACCCAATTCGGCGGCGCCACCGGCCGCGGCACGGTGTTTGAAGTGGTGCCCTGAAGCTGTCCGCCCCGTACGGCGGGCTTGCCCGCCGCCGCAAGCTCAAACGCGCAAACCTGCCCCCCGCGCACGCCCCCGCAAAAAATTACCCCACCAAAACCAACCCATTCGCCAACGCCGACACCACCGCCTCGTCCGATACCACCCCGACCGCCTCCAAATGCCCGCGCACCAACCCACACCCCAACCGCTGCGCACTCCCCGCCACCCCCTCACCACCGGTGCTCAACCAAATCATCCGCACCCCGGCCCCCCAAACCCTTAATGCCGCCCAAACCGCATAAGCCGCAGCCTCCGCCGCCAGCCCGCTCATCGCCTCCGATCCGCGCCAAACAAACACCGCCTCACCATCGCCGATCTGCGCCAAAAAATTCTCCGCCAGCCGCGTCATCACCCGCGCCAACCGCACAAACCCATCCGCTGGTGGTGCCACATCGCGCGGATACGGCGTGCCAATACTAAACCCGTAACTTTCCTCAATCAGCCGCCATTCCGCATCATCCGCATGGCGCACCCCCCAATGATAGCTGTCCACATCACCAATCTCAGCAAACCCCGCCAAAATCGCGCGCACCAGCGCCGGTTGCCGGTTTTCCACAAACCGCAACAATCCCGCCCGGCTATCGCCCAACCGCCGCTGCACATTGGGCAGCGCGCAGCCATTGCCCATACTTTCAAACCGCCGCGCAAACGGCTCCGGCCCCAATCCGGTCAGGCTACGCACTGCATCTTGCAAGCTGCCATCAGCCAGATTTCCAACCAGAGGCGCACGGTAAGCAGGCTCAGCCGCCGGTATCGCCGCGCCCACCCGCACCGTGCTCAACGCGCACGCAAACGGCTTACCAAAATGAAATAACGGGTCGCTGGTTTCAAACGCCGCATCCACGTTATTAAACGAAATCAAAACAAAATCGTCCGCCGTATCCACCGCCGGCAGCGCAAACCCTAACGTCAACTGCGCCCGTAAATCAACAAACCCCAACAGACGCTCATCCGCGCCAATCGCCACGCGCTGGCGCATGGCCGATCCATCCGGCGGCGCAAACGGCCGCATATCCAACAAAACGCTATGTCCTGCCTTAGTCTTTCCGCGCGTAACGGATCGCGCCACGTGCAAAACACTATGCGCCCCCACCGCCCACGCATACGCATCTTCCGGTGTGCCAAACCCCTCGCCCAGCAAACCCTCGGTCGCCTCATTCCAGCTAAACCGCGTCTCCGCCATCGGCTGCGCAACATCTGGCACCACCGGCGCCACCACATGCAGCACCCGCAACCGGATTAAGCAAAACTGGTCCGCCCCTGTATCTGCCTCGGTCAGTTCCAATTCAATTGCCAAAGCGCCGCGCCGAACCGCATTTGCCGGCACGGCTATCCGCCAAACACACGCCCCGCCCAGTCGCCGGCTCGCCGCAAGCCGGGCGCCCAAACGCCCACCCCCCAATCTTATAACCAAGGTATTATGCAGCGCGCCGGGGGCGCCCATCAGCGGCCCCAGGGTCAGCTCCACCGCCAATAGCCCAGGTCCTGCCTGCACCCGCGCCAACACCGCATCGGCCACCGGCACGGTTAAATGCGCCCGCCGCCCACGCGACCAAGCGCGTCCATTTTGGGGCGGCTCCCACACGGCATCATCCAATGCCAGCCTCTCCGCATCAGCGCCGCCGAACCCGAACGCTGCCAACGTCGTGATCACGCGGCGCTACCCAGCATGTTCCAAAAACCGCGCAAACGCCGCCAGCGTCTCGTCCGATACATGGTGCTCCAACCCCTCCGCATCCGCCTCCGCCGCCGCCCGCGGCACCCCCACCGCCAACAGCAGCCGCACCACCAACTGATGCCGCGCCCGCACGCGTGCCGCCAACGCCTCGCCCGCCTCAGTCAGAAAAACCCCGCGATACGCCCGCGCCGTTGCCAGCCCCTCGCGCTTCAACCGGGCAATCGCGCGCCCGGCTGACACATGCGAAACCCCCAACCGCCGCGCAATCTCAATGGCGCGCGCTTCCCCACTCTCGGCAATCAAATCGCCAATCAGCTCGACATAATCTTCCAAAACCTCACGCGCCCGCGCCGTGCGCGCCAGCCCAAAACCGCGCGCCTGGTCCGCCTCGCTGGGTAAAACCCCATCACTGATGGCGACATCATCACTGCCCAAGGGGGCATAGGGCAGGGGGGCATAGGGCAGGGGGGCATTGCGGGCGATGGCAAACCTCACACGTATTTTGGCCAAACCAATCTAGCTGCTTGCACAAAATGTAGCCTAGACTACATCTATATTGCAATGCACACCGAACCTCCGCCGCCCAAATTGTCCAACACCGGCGTCACCAGCCGCGCCCGCGCCGGCGCCCATGCGGTGCTGCGCGGCCGGCTGCGCGGGCCGCGCGCCATCCTGCCCTTCGTCGGCCCCGCCGTTATCGCGTCCGTCGCCTATGTCGATCCTGGTAATTTCGCGACAAACATCCAGGCCGGCAGCCAATATGGCTACGCCCTGCTGTGGGTGGTGCTGCTGGCCAATCTCGTCGCCATGCTGTTCCAAGGCCTCTCCGCCCGCCTCGGCATCGCCACCGGCAAAAACCTGGCCGAGCTCTGCCGCGATCGCTTCCCCCGCCCCCTGGTGCTGATCATGTGGGTGGTCAGCGAAATCGGTGCCGTCGCCACCGACCTCGCCGAATTTTTGGGCGGCGCCATTGGCCTCTCCCTGCTGTTCGGCATGCCCCTGCTCGCCGGCATGGTCGCCGTCGGCATCATCACCTTTGCCATACTGATGCTAGATCGCGGCGGTTTTCGCCCGCTGGAACTGGCCATCGGTGCCTTCATCGGCATCATCGGCGCCTGCTACCTCACCGAAATCTTGCTGCTGCCACCCGATTGGTTAGCCGCCGCCCGTGGTGCGCTCATCCCAACCCTGCCAGACCACGCTGCCGCCCTGTTGGCTGCCGGCATCTTTGGTGCAACTGTCATGCCGCACGCCATCTACCTGCACTCCGGCCTCACCCAAAACCGCGTTCACGCGGCAACCGAGCAAGACCGCGCCCTTCTGGTGCGCTTCTCCAACCGCGAGGTCGTCGCCGCCCTCACCTTTGCTGGCCTCATCAACGCCGCCATGATGATGATGGCCGCCGCCGCCTTCCGCGATGCCGCAAGCCCGGTCGCGAGTATCGAAACCGCCTACCGCACCCTCATCCCGTTGTTCGGCGGGGCGGCCGCGGCGGTGTTCCTGCTCTCCCTCATGGCGTCCGGCATCTCAAGCTCCGTCGTCGGCACCATGGCCGGCCAGCTTATCATGCAAGGTTTTATCGGCTTTCAAATCCCGGTCTGGCTGCGCCGCCTGCTGACCATGCTGCCCGCCTTCGCCGTGGTCGCCATGGGCGCCAACCCCACCACCTGCCTTATCCTCAGCCAGGTCGTGCTCAGCTTCGTATTGCCCGTGCCCATGATCGCCCTGCTTATCCTCTGCCGCGACCGCGGCCTCATGGGCACGCTGGCCCTGCGCGGCCCCCTGTATGCCCTGGCCCTGCTGGCTGCTTTTGGCACCTTGGCGTTGAATGCAGTGTTGGTTGTGCAGGAAAGCTTAAGCTAGATAAGGCAAGAGCGGGCTCGTAAAAACCGCCAATGCGTTAGCGGCGAGGCCATATCGGGGCGCAAGCATAACGTTGAGACTTCGCCGGTGCACTTGATCGGTGGCGTTCGCAAACTGATGCGCAACATCTCCAGCGAAAAACATACAGACAAGCGATCCGCACAAGTGTTATCTGAAAAGATCTTGGCCTTCCTTGCCGCCTTGCCCACATTCGACCATCGCCAATCTGAACTTCAGACCTTCGCGGTCGCCGTCGCGGTCGCCGCAGCCAACCCCCGTCGCATCTCGCACGAGGCCGCGCGGGCCTGGTTGCTACGCCTGTTCCAAGGCGATTTCGAAGTACCACCACCGCAACCGGTATAATCCGTGGCGATAAGCTGGGCGCCCCAGGCGGTAGCTCATCCCACCCAAACCTCCCGATACAACCCCGCAATCTGCCCCGCATCCGCCCCCCGCGGATTATTCGCCGGGCTGCCCGATGCCACTGCTTGGGCTGCCATCACCTCCACCCGCCCATGCCAATCATCGTACAAAATCCCAAACGCCGCCGGCCCCGGCACATCCAGCGCCGCAACCAGCCCCGCCAACCCCGCCACCAATTTTTCGCCCGCAACAGCATCCCCATCGGCCGCCGCGGCAAACCCCAAATGCCGCGCCGCCTTGGCATACCGCCCTGGTGCGCCCGCCAAACTAAACCGCGTCACCGCACACAACAGCATGGCGTTACTCAACCCATGCGGCACATGAAAATGCGCCCCCACCGGGCGAGACATGCCGTGTACCAGCGCCACCGACGCATTGGTAAACGCAATCCCGGCCAAATGGGCTGCCATCATCATCGCCTCACGCGCGTCGCGGTCCTGCCCATCGGCATAAACCCGCGGCAAGGCACCGCCGATTAAATCCAGCGCGGCCAGCGCCATCGCATCGGAATACGGGTTTGCCTTGCGCGAAACATAAGCTTCTAGCGCATGGGTCAGTGTATCCAGCCCAGTATCCGCCGTGGTGCGCTTGGGCACGCTTAAGGTCAGTTCAAAATCCACAATGGCCGCCAGCGGCACCGCGCCCAGCCCCATAATCAGCATTTTTTCGTGGGCGGCGGTGTCGGTCACCACCGCGGCCCGCGTTGCCTCGCTGCCGGTGCCGGCTGTGGTGGGGATCGCAATCAGTGGCAGCTTGGCAAAATCGGCCGCCACCGGCATTTTCCACTCACGCAGATGGCTGCCGCCACTGGCCAAAATGGTCATCGCCTTGGCGGTATCGATGGGGGACCCCCCGCCAAACGCCAATAAACAATCAAAATCCCCCGCCCGCATCACGGCTAGGCCCGCATCAATCACGTGGTCTTCAGGTTCCGGTATGGTGTCGGCAAACACGGCTGCCTTCATGCCGGCCGCCCGCAGTGGGGCCAGAACACGTTCAATCAGCCCGGTTGAAACCATCACGGGGTCGGTTACAATCAGCGGCCGGCTTAACCCCAACCGCGCCAGCAAAGCGGCAATTTCGCCGACACACCCGGCGCCGATTAGCGTGGTGCGCGGCGCTACGAGCACAGGCATGTGGCAAACCCCCGTTCCAAATCCGCGATCAAATCGGCGGGGTCTTCTAGCCCAATATGAAAGCGCACCATTGCCCCGCCAAAATCAGGTGCTCCGGCGGCACTGCGGGTAATCAACCCGGTGGTGGGCAACGCCAAACTTTCAAACCCGCCCCACGAGGCGCCAATGCCAAACAGGGTTAGCGCATCGACCAGCGCATGGGTTTGGTCCACGCGCACACCCGGTGCGAATACCACGCCAAACAAACTGGCAGCGCCGCTGAAATCCCGCGCCCAAAGTGCGTGCCCAGGGGCGCCGGGCAGGGCAGGGTAAAGCACCTGCGCCACCTCCGCCCGGCCGGCAAACCATTTTGCCACGGTTAGCGCCGACTGCATCTGCCGCGCCTGGCGCACCAGCAGGGTGCGCAAACCGCGTAAGGTGAGCCAGCAATCATCGGGGGACGCATACTGCCCCAGCACCAACGCCGCATCGCGCACCTTGTGCCAATGCCGGTCATCGGCGGTAATGATCCCGCCCAGCAGCACATCCGAATGCCCGACCGCGTATTTGGTCAGCGCCTGGATCGACACATCCACCCCATGCGCAAAGGGGTCAAAATGCCCAAACCCCCAGGTGTTATCCATCAGCACAGCGGCGCCCTGCGCCTGCGCCAAAGCTGCCAATGCCGGCACATCCTGCATCTCAAACGTATGGCTGCCCGGGCTTTCCAAATACAAAACCCGGGTGCGGTCAGTAAACAACGCCGCCAATGCATCCGCTGCCATGTCCGGCTGATAATAATCAGCGGTAATCCCCAGCCGTTTGCCCATACCGTTCATAAATGTGCGCGCTGGCCCATACGCACTATCGGGCAGCAACACATGATCGCCGGCCGAAAGGTAAGCCAGCAGCGCCACCACAACGGCGGCCAACCCGCTGCTGACAATCTGGCACCTAGTGCCGCCTTCCACCGCGGCCACCGCATCTTCCAGCGCGTGGTGGGTCTCGCTGCCCTGCAACCCATAGGTCAGCGCCTGGTCGAAGCGCTTGGCCATAAACGCCCGGCGTTCCGCCATATCGGCATACAGCACGGTCGAGCCACGCTGAACCGGCCCATTCACAAACCCATGCGCCTTGCTACCCCCGTGTTTAATATGGGGCCGCCCAATATGTGAAAGCCGCGTCGCAAGAGATTGTTTTTGCGTATCGTGTTCGTCTATCAAAATTTTAAACCTCTTTTGGCGTGTCGACCCGGCTGGCCCACTCGGTCCACGCGCCATCATACAACGCACCCGCCGGCAGCCCAGCCACCACGCGGCCAAGGGTAAGAATGGCGGCGGTAACCCCGGTGCCGCAACTGGTGATCACGGGGCGGTTGCCATCATCCCCGGCCGCCAAAAACCGCGCCCGCAAATCCGCCACGCTCAACATGGTCTGATCCGCGTTTAACAAATCCCCCGCCGGCAGGCTTTTGGCCCCCGGTATATGCCCGCCCGGCAACCCCGGCCGCGGTTCCGGCGCGGTGCCGGCAAACCGCCCGGCACTGCGCGCATCCAGCACCAATTCGGCGTGCGAGCCTAGATTTTGCAGCATATCGCCAATGCCCCGCAAGTGCGCGGCAATCAGTGTTGCCGGATACAAAGGGGCGGCCGCAAACACCGCCTGCCCGCCCGCAACCGCATACCCAGCGCGCACCCATGCCGGCAGGCCGCCATCCAGCACATATACATTTGGGTGCCCAAACAGCCGCATCAGCCACCACCCGCGCGCCGCACTAAACAGCCCCTTTTGATCATAAAAAACAATGCGATCGAACGCGTTGACCCCCAATTCCCCGAGCATCCGCGCAAACCGCCCGGCACTCGGCACCATATGCGGCAAATCAGTCTCCGGGTCGGCAATCGCCTCGATATCAAAAAACCTAGCGCCCGGAATATGCCCCGCAAGGTACCGCGCCCGAGCATTCGCGTGCTCGGTGGGCAAATAAAAACTTGCATCAAAAACAACCACATCGGGGGCGTTGATGTGGTCGGCCAGCCAGGCGGGGGTGACTAGTGGGGTCATGTTGCGCACCGAAGGGTCTTCTTTTTCTGAAGAAAAAGAAGCAAAAAGACTTTGACTATGCGGGGACAGGGGCGACGCTGCCACCGAGGTCTCCGAACCAACATCATAAAAGTCTTTTGCTTCTTTTCTTCAGAAAAGAAGGTTCTTTCTTCCCTCATCATGCCCCCCACCGCGCCCGCAGCCAGGGCCGGCGTGCTGCCAGCCACATGAGCCCGAGGGCCGCCACCGAATTGGCAATTTGCCCGCTGAGCGCTGCCTCAATAGCGTCATCGGCGGCCATGGCGCGCACGCGAATATCCTCGTTTTCGGCGGCGAGGCCGGCATAGCCGATTATCCCGTTTGGCCCGGTTGACGGCACCTGCACCCGGCCTGCAAACAACATGCAGGATTCGTCGCATCCACCTGGTGTTAAAAGAAAATTCCCAATGGGTTCAAGGTGGCTGACAGGCAGCCCCATTTCTTCCTCGGCCTCGCGGCTGGCGATGGATTCGGGTGCTTCGTCACCATCGGCGAGGCCCGCTGCCAGTTCCACCATAATCGGGTTGAACCCGGCGGCGAAGGCGGGAAAGCGGAATTGTTCGATCACCACCACTTGGTCACTGATTGGGTCGTACGGCAGCACGGCGGCGGCACGCCCGCGGCGCCATAATTCCCAGGTGCGAATGCCTGACATAGCGCCATCGAAGCGCCGGTTGCGAAATTTGACCACCTGCAGCGGGAATCGCCCGGTCCACACGTGGTCATCGCTCAAAATCTCGACATCGGCTGAGGTAGGCAGGGCGGTGCTGGGCATGGGGGCTCCTCAAAAGCCCGATAAGTGTCGCAAGTGCCGGCTCATTTGGCCACAGACATTCCCGCCCCCCATTTTCCCCTCCCTCTTTTTTGGGGGGGGCGGGATTGGGCCGAGCCGCGGCGGCTTTACCCCCGCGTTTTTCTCAGCAATCCCCGCAGCGCCGCCGCCGCCGCCGGCCCCTTCATCGATTCCCGCCACAGCGCTTCCGCCACCCGCTGATGCGCCGCAAGCGCTTCATCGGCGCTGGTAATCATCGCCACCCCTGCTACCGCGTGGGGGATCGTATCGGTGCGGAACGGGTTAATCGCCAGCATGGCCCGATCGCGCGACCGCAGCACATGAAACTGCCCGCTCGGTTCCGCCGTGGTCAGCAGGCCGAATTGCAGCCCCATTGGCTCGGTTTCCATCAAATTGGCGATATTCTCAATTTCGGCACGCGCAATCGCCCGCGCCTGGTTGCGTAAATTTTCCGACCGCCCCATGCCTTGGCCGACGCCCTGTATCAAAAAACGTTCCACCGCACTGGCCGAAATCACCGTAATCAGCGCCGGCCGCCGCATGCGGTACATTCGCTTGCGCTCGGCCAGCAACCCGCGCACCTGGTCCGCCATCGTGCGCGCCAGTTGCCGGTCGGTGCCCGCGGCATCGGCCGCATCGGCGAAAACTTCCATCTCGATCTGGTCGAGTTCGTCCGATGATGTCAGATAGTTAAACGCCGGTGCCGCCAGCAAAATCTGATCCGCAGTTTCTTCAATCTGGCGCAACCGTTCAAAAAAACCAACCGGCCGATTGTAATACTCAACCCCAATGCCCAACAGCGAAAGTGGTGAAATTTTCAGTAATTCGGCCAAACGATTGACCGTGTCGAGCTTAATGACTTCGCCTTTTTCGTAGCGATACAGCGCCGCCCGCGAAACCCCCAACCGCGCCGCAATTTCTTCCGCTCGCAAACCGGATTCTAACCGGTAGGCGCGTAATTGCTGGCCGATTTCGGTAAAACGCATGGTAAAAATATTCCCTGCCGAAAGATGTCTCCCAGACATATCTGGGTTATCAATTTTTACACATATCCCACCAGCAGCGCCACACTGTCAATGTTTTGCTACTTAGCGCACCAGCGAGACGCTCATCCTTCTACTCAACTAATCGTGATCAAACAGTTAAGCTAACGCGACTTTCGTAACGGAAACCCCAAATGACACAGCCAAACCTATCGCCCCAACCCACACCTGAAAAAATTCTCCTCGCGATCCTGGTCGGTGGTATCGCGCTTGGCTGCGGCTATGTCATCCATCCCTTCCTGCCCGCAATACTGTGGGCCGCAATCCTGGTGCTTAGCACCTGGCCTGTGTTTGAATGGTTAACCACGCGCGCAAAATTGCCCCGGGTCGCCGCAGCCCTCCTTATGGTGCTGGCAGCAGCCCTTCTCCTCATCGTCCCCATCGCCCTGTCTGCCCCCGGCGGCGCTCAGGATATCGCGGCTCTGCGCCACGCCGTCGAAAATTGGGCCACCCAAATCCCGCCTGCCCCCGGTATCCTTGCTGATATCCCGCTTATCGGCGCCCCGCTCACCGATACCTGGAACCACTGGGCCGCCGATATTTCTTCCATGACCAGTTTCTTCAGCCCCTACATGGGCATGGCCGCCGAACGCGGCCTCTCCCTTCTGCTGTCGCTTGCCGGCGGTGCTGTGCAACTGATCGTCGCCCTGCTCGTCGCCTTCGTCTTCTGGCTTTCCGGCGAAGCCTTGGGCGATGCCGGCAGCCGCTTGATCCTGCGCATCGGTGGCCCCGATATCGGCAAAATCCTGCTCACCGCCACCGTGCGCACCGTGCGCGGCACTGTTTACGGCATCCTCGGCACCGCCATTATCCAAGGCTTCCTGACCGCCTTTGGCCTGGCCATCGCCGATGTGCCGCGCGCCGTGCTGCTCGGCACCATCGCCGCCTTCCTTGCCATCCTCCCGATCGGCGCGCCGGTGGTGTGGATCCCCGCCGCCCTTTGGCTGTTCTCCTCAGGCCAAACCGGGCACGGCATCTTTTTGCTGGTTTATGGCACCGTCATCGTCAGCGGCGCCGACCACGCCATCCGCCCCTGGCTGATCTCGCGCGGCGCCCGTATGCCGTTTTTGCTCATCCTGCTCGGCATCCTCGGCGGTGCGCTGGCCTTCGGGGCCGTCGGCATTATCATTGGCCCCGTGCTGCTCAGCCTCGGCTACGCGTTGCTGCTGGAATTCATCCCCGCGCCGGTTGCTCGCGAAAGTTAAGGTAAGACAAGGCTAAGGCAAGACAAGGCAAGGCAAGGCTGGTGGGGCGAGCCGCCCCCCCAGGCCCCCGGCGATTTGTAAACATTGCGCTGTAAGCAACCTTGCGTCACCCGTTGGCACACGCCGTTACGCGACACTGCCGCCAAAACGCGCTAGCAAACGCCGCGTGAGAGTCCCCATCCGTGCCTGATCTGCCCGCCCGCGCGCCGTGCTCTATCGCCCCGCCATCCCGGCTGCCGCGCACAGCCGCGATATCGCTTGCCCTGCACGCGCTGGTGCTGACAGCCATCTTTCTGTGGCGGTCGGCGCCACTGGTGCCAGATTTTCAACCCGCCGAACCCACCATCGCCATGGTGTTTGAAACCGCGCCCGACGTCGCCCCCATCGCCCCGCCCGCAGCACCGCAGGTGAATTTGTATTCGCCCGACGATGCGCCAGAGCCTACCCCGCCGCCCCTGCAGCAGGCCGACGCGTTCCCCACGCCGCTGCCGCCACTGCGGCCCAAAGCGCACAGCCACCATCCGCAAAAATCGGCCAATCCGTTTGCGAATGTGCAAAGTTATGGGTTGGAATCACCCGCCGCCTCGGCAACCCCGGGGGCCAGTTCAACCGCATCGGCAGACTGGTTTGCCGAGGTGCACGATTGGGGACAACGGCGAATCTACGCACCGCGCGAAGCGACCGAGAAAGAACAGGAAGGCGTCAGTGCCGTCGAGCTGACGATTGCGCGCGATGGCACCGTGCGCAAAGTGCGTCTAGTACAGTCCTCAGGGTTTCGCTTGCTCGACATGGCAAGCTTAGCCATCTACCGCGACCACAAAGTGCCGGCTTTTCCGTATGAAATGCCGGGCGATCAGGTCGTGTTCATAATGAATATGTCATACACGATCATTCACAACTAGCGGGCACAACTAGCGGGCACAACTAGCGGGTGTCGCTAAAACTTAGCCCCAGCCTTAAACTTTAGCAGCCAGCCGCCGCCACGCCAGCAGCGCGATTGCGCACATAATCAACCCCGCCGAAATCATAAACGGCATACCAGGAAACAGCACCGGCGCCCCCGCTTGCGAAAACACCGCAAAACTTTCGTTATACAGGCTGGGCCCAATCAATGCCGCGATCCCCATCAAACTGCCCGTGGCACCGCCCAGCCGCCCCTGTGCTGCCGGCCCAGCCGTGGCGCTCATCATCGCGCCCAGCGCAGGCCCGGTAAAACCCCACAACGCCAGCGCCATGATGGCCGCCAAAAACACCGGCCCGGTTTGGGCCGCCGCCATCGCCGCCATGCCGATCGCACCAAAGCACAAGCCCAAAAACAAAGCCCGCCGTTCACCCAAGCGCCGCACCACCGGCCCGGTCAGTACGCCGCCGACCAGCGCCGACGATACCCCGATCGCCGCCATCATCAAACCCACCGCATGCAGGCTCCAGCCAAACCGCACGGTGACGTAAAGCACCACAATATTGGGCAGCGCGCCATGCGCCAGCGAGTAGAGAAAATACACACCCGACAGCCGGCCCAATTTGGGCGTCTCCAAAATCAACCGCAGCGCCCCCACCGGGTTGGCCCGCCGCCAATGAAACGGCGTGCGCCGTTCTGGCGGCAGCGATTCCGGCAGCACAAACAGCCCAAACAGAAAATTGGTCAGGCTCAGCCCACCGGCCACCCAAAATGGCAAGCGCGGATCGATACTGCCCAGCACGCCGCCCAAGGCCGGCCCGGCGACAAAGCCAAAACCGAAGGCCACCGATACCAGGCCAAACCGGGCGGCGCGCATTTCGGGCGGCGTAATATCAGCGATATAGGCATTGGCGCTGGAAAAACTTGCAGCCGTAATGCCGGAAATCACCCGGCCGACAAACAGCCAGCGCAGATCGGGTGCCAGCGCCATCAAGATATAATCCAGGCCCAAGCCCAGATTAGACAGTAATATCACCGGCCGCCGGCCAAACCTATCCGATAGCGCCCCCAGCACTGGCGAAAAGACAAACTGCATCAGCGCCCAGGCGGTGCCAAACACATCCTGCGCGTGGGCCGCGGCAACTGGGTTGTTGCCCTGAAACGCCAGCACCAGCCGGGGCAGTACTGGTATCACCACGGACATTGCCAAAATGTCCAAGGTCACGGTCGCCAGCACAAAGCCGATGGCCGCCGGCCGCGCCGCGCGGCCGCCCATGCTTGTGCTCATTGGGTTAACGCCACGCCATCACGGCGTGGGTCGGCAGCCCCTAGCAGCCCGTGCGGTGTGACGACGATCAACGCCGACCCCGATGTCATTTCCGATATCGTCATTTTTTGCCCGCGCGCTGAAAGCGTGGCGGCCAAGGCGGCCATGGGCGTGCCTTCCTCAAGCTCCGCTTTGGCGGCAACCCCGACGTTGCCCAAGGCCAGCGCATCGGCCGGCGTCAGGCCAAAATCCAGCACCCCGGTCAGAGCGCGCACCACATAGCCGGGTATCCGTGCGCCCCCGGCAGATCCCACCACCGCCACCAGCCGGCGATCGCGGTCGAGCACAATACTGGGGGCCATAGCACTGCGCGGCCGCTTGCCCGGCTGCACCCGGTTGGCCAGCGGCTTGCCATCTTTTTCCGGCGCCAGTGAAAAATCGGTCAGTTCGTTATTCAGCACAAACCCGTGGGTTGCGCGTTGCGACCCAAAGGCGAATTCCACCGTGGTGGTCATCGCCACGGCATTGCCGGCGCCATCGACAATCGCCAGATCACTGGTGCCGTGTTCGGGTTGCGCCGGCGCTGCTGGTGGCGCGCCAAGTTTGGGGCTGCCGGGTGCCGGCGGTGCCATCGCGTGGGCGGGATCGATACTGGCGGCGCGCCGTGCGATATAGCCAGGGTCGATCAGCCCGGCCACCGGAACCGGCACAAAATCTGCGTCCCCGCCAAACGCATCGCGGTCGGCCGCGGCCAGCCGTTCAGCTTCTAAAATCCACATGGTGGTATCAGCGCCGTTGGCGCCACCAGGGGCCAGTTTGGCGCGTTTTAAAGCGCCCAATGTCTGCAATACAAAAATCCCCCCGGCCGAGGGTGGTGCGGCGCTGCACACGGTATAGGCCCGATACGCCCCACACACCGGCGCGCGCGCGACCGGCCGGTAGCTTTGCAAATCGTGCAGTGTCATGCTGCCACCCAACGGGGCTGCCCGCACGGCGGCCACAATATCCTCGGCAATTGTGCCCTGGGTCAGGGCCGCCGGCCCATCTTTGGCAATCGCTGCCAGCGTATCGGCATAGGCCAGATTTTTCATCATGAAGCCGGCAGCCGGCGGGTGGCCGCCGGGCAGAAACATCGCGGCAAGGGTTGGGCTATGGCTTATTGCCTCGCGGTCCCACGCGATCAGCTGTGCCATCCGCGGCGGCACCGCAAAACCGTTGCGTGCCAGGGCGATGGCGGGGGCAAAAAGCCGCCCCCAGGGCAGCCGGCCATGTGCATGTTGGGCGCGTGCCAGCATGGTAATCGCCCCCGGCACCCCCACCGACCGGCCACTGCCCACGGCCGCAATAAACCCCACGGGTTTGCCATCTTGCGCCAAAAACATGCCGGGCGTGGCGCCTGCCGGTGCGCTTTCGCGCCCATCATAAAAAGTAACGTCGCGCGACTTGCCATCGTAGTGCAGCAGAAACGCGCCGCCGCCGACGCCACTGGCCTGCGGTTCCACCAGCCCGAGCACCGCCTGCACAGCCACGGCTGCATCAATGGCACTGCCGCCGGCGCGCAGCATTTGCATACCAGCCGCCGCCGCCATGGGGTTTGCCGCCACCACCATCATTGCTGGCCGTGCCGCGTGGGCAGATGGGCAGGTCAGTGCCGCGCTGAATACCGCCGCCAGAGCATAAGAAATCCGCATACCCCCTGCATGCCAGGGCGGCGCTGGGTTGGAAAGTATCAACGCATTTTTAACCATTGGGCGCCTATCACTGCGTTCCTTGCGGATGCGCACCACCTATGCCCGTTTCCCTCGCAACAATCGGCCAAACAACCCGCCAAACAACCTGCCAAACAACCCGCCAAAAACGGGGCCGGGCCAGCGCAGGCCGTGGCCTCGCCGGAGAAGCGGCCGCTTGTGCCGCTTTGGTTGCCAATGGCTGGTGTGTGCTAGGCCAGCGTGTGCGCACTGATGCCGGCGAAATTGATGCCGTCGCTGAAAAAGACGGCATCCTGGCCGTGATTGAAGTCAAAGCCCGGCCCAGCCTTGCCGCCGCTGCCTGGGCGTTAGGTGCCCGCCAGCGCGCCCGCCTTATCAACGCTGCCGAAATTTTATTGGGTGAAAACCCCGGCTGGGGCCAAAACGGCGTGCGTTTTGATGTCATGCTGGTGGATCGTGCCGGCACCGTGCGCCGCATTGCCGATGCCTTCCGCCCGGATTTCGCCTAATCCCCCCCGCCTCGCCGCATTTTCTGGGCACACCTTGCAGCGCGCCGCCCGGTCGCGCACATGGGACAACACCGCATAGCTGGAGTTGCCCATGGCCCAAGGCCTAAAAGTCGCAGTGCAAATGGACCCCATCGCCGGCATCAACATCGATGGTGACAGCACCTTCGCCCTGATGCTGGAAGCCCAGCGCCGCGGCCACCTTTTGTGGCACTACGATGTGCGCCGCATGTCGCTGGATGGCCGCAGCCTATCCGCCCGTGCCAACCCCATTACCGTGCAGCGCGTGCGCGGCGCGCACTACCAATGCGGCCCAGAAGACACCATCGACCTCGCCACCATGGACGTGGTGCTGATGCGCCAGGACCCGCCTTTCGACATGGCCTACATCACCGCCACCCACCTGCTAGACCACATCCACCCGCGCACCTTGGTGGTGAACGACCCCACCGCGGTGCGCAACGCCCCGGAAAAAGTGCTGGTCACTCAATTCGCCGATCTCATGCCGCCCACCCTGATCGCCTGGGATAGCGCAACAATCCGCGATTTCCGCGCCCGCCACCGCGATATCATCGTCAAGCCGCTGTACGGCAACGGCGGCGCTGGCGTCTTTCGTATCCCTCCCGACGATCAAAACCTGTCATCTTTGCTGGAACTTTTTTTCAGCACCTCGCGCGAACCGCTCATGGTGCAGCGTTACGAACCCGCCGTGCGCCAAGGCGATAAGCGCATTATTCTGGTCGATGGCGTGCCGATGGGCGCCATCAACCGCGTACCCCCGGCGGGGGAGGCGCGGTCTAACATGCATGTCGGCGGTAGGCCGGAACAAAGCGGCTTAACCAAACGCGACATCGAAATCTGCGACCGCATCGCGCCTTACTTGCGCGATAACGGTTTAATCTTCGTCGGCATTGACGTGATCGGCGACGTGCTGACCGAAATCAACGTCACCTCCCCCACCGGCCTGCAGGAAATCGCTCGCTTCGACGGGCTCGATCTCTCCGGTGCTATTTGGGACGCCATCGAAGCTCGCCGTTAGCGCAAGAACGCCCGCGCCGATCTCAAATTACCCACCGCAAAACGGAGTGTTGCGGCCCCTGCTTGGCGTCTAAACCGGCACGACCGAAAACCAGGGACCGCCCGCGCCATGAACAGCCCCGCCACCCCACAGCACCTCACCGAAGACACCATGTTTGCCCGCGTGCGCGCCCGCGATGGCAGCGCCGATGGGGTGTTTTATGTCGGCGTGCTCAGCACCGGTATTTTCTGCTTCCCCAGCTGCGCATCGCGCCCGGCTTTGCGCGAAAACCTGCGTTTTTACCCAAGCAGCGACGCCGCCACCCGCGCTGGTTTTCGCCCCTGCCGCCGCTGCCGACCCGATTTGCCCTTCCCCGCGCAGCGCATGGCGGCGTTGGTCACCAGCCTGTGCGCAGCTATCAGCGCGGGGGAGGCAGATTTCGCCACCACCGCGCTTGCCGGCGGGGTGAGCCAGGCTCGGCTAGCCGTAAGTTTTCGCCAAAGCACCGGCCTCACCATTGCGGCTTTCACCGCCGCCACCCGCCACAACGCGGTGCAGGCAGCGTTGCAGGCGGGTGCCGCGGTGACAACGGCGGCCTATGATGCTGGCTTTGGCTCGTCTGGCCGGTTTTATGCAGCGGCCGATGCCATGCTCGGGATGACGCCGCTTGCCTATCGCGCCCAAGGCCGAGGCGAGCATATTGCCCACGCCTTTGGCCAAACCACCTTGGGCCTGGTGCTGGTCGCCTGGGCCGGCCGCGGCATCTGCGCGATCCTGATCGGCGACGACGCGGCAACCCTGCGCGCGGACCTCACCCGCCGCTTTGCCCGCGCCGAGATCGTTGATGCCACCCCCACCGATGCCGATTACGTCGCCCAATGTATCCGCCTCATCGAAGAACCCAACGCCGCCCACCACTTGCCGTTAGATATTCGCGGCACCGCGTTTCAGCGCCGGGTGTGGGCCGCCTTGCGGGAAATCCCGCCAGGCCAAACCAGCAGCTATACACAGATCGCAGCAATCATCGGTGCCCCAAAGGCCGCCCGTGCGGTGGCCGGCGCCTGTGCCGCCAACGCCCTGGCGGTGGCAGTACCCTGCCACCGCGTGGTGCGCGGTTCGGGTGATCTGGCCGGCTACCGCTGGGGCATCGCACGCAAACGCGCGTTGCTGGCGCGCGAGGCTGACCACACTTAAACACCGCCGTTAAATTTCAAAAACTCTTGCGCACCCCAAAGGTAAATGTTCGCGGCCGGTTATACGCACCAACTGACCCCAACGGCGTGCCCCCAGCCCCCGGCAAATACGCGGTCGCCAGCAAACTGCCATAACTAAACGCCCGGTAGCGCCTGTTGAGCACATTATCCGCCCGAAAACTAAACTCCAAACGGTCGCGCGTGTCAGTCAATGCTAGCCGCAGATCGGCCAGCGCATAATCAGCGCTGGTATTAATGCCTGGCGCAATCGCGGATTCGCTTAAATACGAGGTCGAGTATTGCAGCTGCGCATCCGCACTGCCGACCCACACATCACTGATACGATGGCTAAACCGCGCCCCCATCATGGCGGTAAAGCGCGGCGCGCGCTGCAAACGTTCGCCATCGGTGATATTGGCCTGAGGTTCCAGGGCCGCATTACCGTAAATATCTAAATTGGGCAAAAGCCGCACATGGCCTTCGGCATCGATGCCTGTCGCATTGGCATTCACCGATCGCACCAAAAAACCCAGCGCCGACGTTGAATAGTAACTATCCTGATAGCCATCAATGTGCATGTGATACACAGCAAGTGTCGCAAACCCTCGACCCTGCCAAAACCCCTGCTTTATGCCCGCTTCAAACGATGTGGTGATCTCCGGACGCACCGCAAATGGATCGGGGCCGGCCGCCCCGAACGCTGCCGTGTTATTGAACGCGCCACTTTTGGTGCCTTGCCCCGCCGCCGTGTAAAGTAAAGTCGTTGGGGTAAACTGGTCACTCAACACCCCCGAAAAATCAAAGCTGGTATCGTTCAGCGTGCCGTTTATTGGCCCCGGCGGCAGCGGCACGACCAAATTAATCGCACTACCGGCATTGCCAAGATTACTCGTGATCGCCTTAGTATAGCGCCCATCCTTATTTTCCTGGCCCAGCCTGCCGCCCAGCGAAAATTTCAGCGTATCGCTGACCCGGTAATCACCCTGGGCGAAAGCCGAGTAGGCGGTATCGGTTTGGACAAAATCCTGCACGCCAATGCCTGTGACATTCAGCGCCTTGATCGACGGGATTAGGTAAAAATCTTGCAACAGATTGATATACGAAAATTCATCATGGTGATGAAGCGCGTACACCCCGGCCTGATACGAAAACTGATCCCCAATAGGTGAAGCATACCGAATTTCCTGCGATGCCTGCGAAAACCCCTCGTGAAACTGGCTGAACACCATCGGCGCCGGGCCGGGGCCGGCATCGGAATCATAGCCATCGGCGAAGCGATAGGCCGAATAGCCGCTCACCGCACTCAGCGTGGCGCCATTGCCCAACTGCCACACTAGGCGCAGGCTTGGCGCGTAAGAATTTTGCCGGTCATAGGTTTCACCGTACGGGGCAGATGATTCGTATTTGGTAAAATTGGCGCCACTGGCATCGGGAATGCCATACACGGCCAACAAATCTGGCCTGCTGGCATGGATCCACTGCATGGCATTGCCAGTGGTTTGTAAATGCCCGGCCTGCATTTTGAACGTCGCGGTTACCTCATCGCTGATTGCCGCAATCACCGTGCCGCGCAAAACCCAACGCCGCGTGCCGCCTTCATCGCGGTTCATCGTAATATTGCGAACCGTGCCGCCTTCATCGCCGTATAACCCGGCAAGCCTTACGTTCACGCGATCGCTGACCGGCAGATCAACCGCAGCTTGCGTTGTGTAACTGCCAAAATTCGCCTCGTAATCACCGGCAAGATCGCCGCTAAATTTTGTGCCAGGGTCGGCGCTGGCGATGGTAATGGCACCAACACTGGTGTTCTTGCCAAACAACACCCCTTGCGGGCCTTTCACAATCTCAATCTGCTTCACATCAAACAATGCATCCCGATACTGACGCGCCCGCGGCAGATATACCCCATCCACAAACAACCCAATGGATTGCTCAAACATCTGGTTGGCGGCAGACGTGCCAACCCCGCGCACGCTTACCCCGGGCAGCCCGCCAGGCGATTCGTTCATGGTCAACCCCGGCACCGAGCCGGATAGTTGCTTAAGCTCACGAATGCCGCGCCGGGCGATCGTGGCCCCGGTCACCACGCTGACCGTAACTGGGGTTTTTTCCAAACGCGTGCTGCGCCGCACGGCGGTCACCACCACTTCCTCGACACCATTTGGTGTTGGCGCGGCAGGGCTTGCCGCGAAAGCAGGCACCGCCGCGAGCAACGTTGTGCCGGTCAGAACAAAGCGGCGAAGGCCGGTCAGAACAAAGCGGCGAAGGCCGCCTCGGGTCGCGATCATGTCAAAAACCATGCGCGTCAAGCCATCCTGTGACAATACCCACCGCTTGCGGCAGTAGATCCATCCGATCGATATAATAATGATCAGCCCCCACGACATCGTGGTAAGCCTTATCGGCGCTCGCCAACGCCGCAAATAACCGGTGTGCATGGCTAGGCGTGCAGGCCAAATCGGCCGTGTTATTCACCACAAGGGCAGGGCAGGTCAGACGCCCCGCATTGATGATGCCGTTGGCCGCACTATCATCATAACTCCATTGCGAAAGCCAAGACCGCAGCGTGGTAAACCGGGCCAATCCCACCGGCCCATCATTAGCGGTTTTCGGATCGCCCAAATAGCATGTGTAAGGTTTGCGATCGGATGGGTCCTGCGTGGGGTCGGTCCAGCGCACATCGGCCATCGTGCCGTAGACACAAAACGGCCGCTCCCTACCGGCATCACCAGCGGCGGCAAGCTCTGCCAACGTGGCCCGCACGCGCGCCGTAATGCGCCGGTTACGGGCAATTTGGGCGGCGCGGAATTCGGCGACAAACCCTGCCGTGTAGGGCGGTTGATTTGGGTTTGCGCCGTCATAAACATTCAGACTTTTATCGCGCACGAACGGCGTATCTTCATCAAGGATAGATGGGTCAAGCCACTGGGTTAATGTCACAGATCGCGAAATATGGGCTGCCAGTAGCATAATTCCATCCGCCACCGGCAAGCGTGCTGCCACCAAATCCACCGCGTCGCCCGCCGGCGTGCGGGTAATGGTCGGGCGGCACGCCTGATCCTGATACAGCAGCGATAACGACCCGCCCCCCGACCAGCCACCCAAAACAACCCGCGTATAGCCAAACCGACGTTTCAGATCATCGATGCACGCCCCCAAATCTAGCACGCATTTTTCCATAATTAGGGCTGCATCATTGCCCCTGTACCGCGTGTTGCAATAAATCACATGCCGGCCCGCCGCCGCCAGCGCGGTCACCAAGGGCAGAAAAGACCCGCCGCCGATCGGGTGGCTGAACAGGATCACGGTTTTACCAGCGCCAGTGCTGTCGCTATCCGCCGGGCGGATGCGCATACATTCCACAAACACCTGGCCCGATATGCCGCCATAGACATCTTTTAGTGTGCTGGCGTCAGCGTGCACAAATCCGTAAGGTTCGCGCATAACGGCCATTTTTCTGTCCCCACTCCCCACGCGCATTTTGTGGTGGCATTCTTGCAAACCGGCGCGTTCTTGGCTAAATAGTCAGGGAAACTGATTTGAAAGTCAATAATGCCGTTGCAAGCTGCGCCCGGCCAAGCTAACGCCCGCAAAGGTGAGCAAACCGCCGCCCGCATTCTGGATGTGGCGCTGGAACAATTTTCGCGCCTGGGCTTTGAACGTGCTACGTTAAACGATATTGCGGCGGCGGCAGGCGTATCGGCGCCAACGCTACACTATCATTTTGTCGATAAGGCCGATCTGTGGCAGCGCGCCATGTGGCAATTGCGTGATGTTATCGCCCGTGAAGAACAGCTTTTGCAGGTGGCGGCCGATGCCACGCCACTGGCCTTGCTGCGCATGGCGATGCGACTGTTCATTCGCATCAGTTGGGATCACCCGGCCCTGGGCCGCATTGTGATGCTAGAAGGCATGGCCGGTGGCGAGCGCCTGGCCTGGCTCGACAAGCACCTGATCGGCGCGCGCAACCGGCGCATCACCGCCATTGCCGCCGCCGCCATTGCCGCCGGCGAGCTGCAAGATTTTCCACCCGCCCATATTGTTATCACCCTGCAAATGGCCGCCGCCAGCCTAGTAACATTGGCGCCCTTGATGAAAACCAGTTTTGGTATCAACAGCCAAACCGCCACCACCCGTGCCGCCCATGAACGCATGATGGTGGATGCTATTCTGGCCGGCTTCATGGTCCGCCCTCCCGCGAAAACAAAGGCAAAACGATGAAACAGCATATCAATGGCGTGCATCATTTGGCGGTGATGGCGGCCGACATCAAAACCCATATCGCATTTTTCGCCGATGTGCTGGGTTGCCCGCTGGTCGCACTGTTTCCCATGCACGGCGTGGCGGGTGGGCTGCATGCGTTTTTGCGATTGAACGATTACTGCTATTTTTCAATTGTGCAATTACCTGGTGTGGATGGCATACCCATAGAGATTGGCAAAACCCATGCCGGCACCGGCGCGGGCGTGTCGGCCGCCGGCACCTTGCAACATTTGGCGTTTAGCGCGGCAAACCCAGCAGCCTTACTGGCCATGCGCGATCGTATCCGCGCCCACGGTGTTAACGTGCTGGGGCCGATTGATCACGGCATGTGCCAGTCGATTTATTTCGCTGGCCCCGATCACCTGACGCTCGAAATCGCAACATCCGCGGTTGCCATCGACCCGCGTGCCTGGACCGATCCCGCAACCGTGGCGCTGGCCGGCATTTCCCCCGAGGAATGCGCCCGCTTCGCCGCCCCCGCGCCCTACAACGGCCCAACCCCGGTGGCCCAACCGCCGTACGATGCCAGCAAGCCCCACCAAAGCTTCCCCGATAAAATCTACCGCGCTATGCTGGCAGCGCCTGATGAGGTGGTCGCCGCAGGCGGTTCGTATGCCGAGCCGCCAGTAAAACTAGAACCGCAAAGCGAAGGGCTTGATGATGCCGGCGACTAAGCTGCCAGTGATAGACATCGTTGAAGTTGGCGCGCGCGACGGGCTACAAAACGAAAAAGCCATTTTGCCAATCGCGGCTCGGCTGGACCTCATCGCGCGCTTGGTCGCCGCCGGCAGCCGCCGCTTGGAGGTTGCAAGTTTTGTCGATCCCGCCCGTGTGCCGCAAATGGCTGGTGCCGAAGAATTGGCGCACGCATTGCCGATTTTGCCCGGGGTTACCTATATCGGCTTGGTGCTCAACAAACGCGGCGCCCTGCGCGCACTGGAAACGCCGCTGCAGGAACTGGGCGCCGTGGTGCCGCTGAGCGATACATTTGGTATGCGCAATCAAGGCAAAACCATGGCGCAGTGCGCAACCATTGCCGGCGAAATTGCGGCACTGGCCCGCGCCAATGGCAGGCGCTTTCAAATTACCCTGTCGGTTGCTTATGGCTGCCCGTTTGAAGGTGAAATCCCCGCCCAGCGTGTGGTGGACATGGCGCGCCAGCTTGCCGCCTTTGCGCCGCACGAAATTGCCATTGCCGATACCATTGGCATGGCGGCCCCTACCGAAGTTTCTGCCTTGATCAGCACAGTGCGTGCTGCCATCGCCCCAATCCCGGTGCGCGCCCATTTTCACGATACCCGCAACACCGGCATCGCCAATGTGTGGGCGGCGATCGGCGCAGGTGCCACCACCATTGATAGCGCGGTCGGCGGCTTGGGCGGCTGCCCGTTTGCACCGGGGGCGGCCGGTAATGTCGCCAGCGAAGATGTCGCCTACATGCTGGCGCGCAGTGGATTTGCCACCGGCATCGATCTGCCAGCGATGATTGCCACCGCTCATTGGCTGCAAGGTCAAATCGGCCGGCCGGTGGTCAGCGCCCTGTCGCGCGCACCGGCGTTTCCTCCAGAGTTTCGGGCACCATGACCGGCGCGCTGCACGGTATTCGCGTGGTTGAAATGGGCCAGCTGATTGCAGGACCCTTTTGCGGCCAGTTGTTGGGCGATATGGGCGCCGAGGTGATCAAAATAGAACCCCCCGGCGCGGGCGACCCCATGCGCACCTGGGGCAACGGCACCCCGGTGTGGTGGCAGGTGATTGCGCGCAACAAAAAATCACTGTCGTTGGATTTGCGCCAACCCGCAGGCCAAAACATCGCGCGCCGCCTGATTGCCACCACCGATATTCTGGTCGAAAATTTCCGTCCCGGCACGCTGGAAGGCTGGGGCATGGATGTGGCCCGGCTACACGCTGAAAATCCTGGGCTGATTATTGTGCGCATGTCGGGCTACGGCCAAACCGGGCCCTATGCCGACCGGGTGGGCTTTGGCCTGATTGGGGAAGCCATGGGCGGCTGGCGCTATCTGGTCGGTGACCCCGATCGGCCGCCGTCGCGCATGGGGGTATCGATCGGCGATAGTTTGGCCGCCACCTATGGCTGTATGGGGGCGCTGGCGGCACTGCATCATCGGCACAAAACTGGGCAGGGCCAAGTGGTGGATGCCGCCTTGTACGAATCCGTGCTGCAAGTGATGGAAGGGTTAATCCCGGAATACACAACTTCCGGGCATATCCGGGAACGATCGGGGGCGTTCCTGCCCGGCATTGCGCCATCCAACGTCTATCCATGCGCCGATGGCGATATTTTGATCGGCGCCAACCAGGATGGTATTTTCAAACGCTTATGCGCAGCGATGGGCCAGCCGCATCTGGCAACCGACCCAAAATTTGCCACCCACGAAGCCCGCGGCGCCCGCCAAATGGAACTGGATGGGATGATCGCCGCATGGACCCACCCGCAAACCGTGGCCGCGGTAGAGGCGCTGATGCTGGCCCATAGCGTGCCGGCCGGCCGCCTATACCGCGCGCCCGATATGCTCGCCGACCCCCATTTTGCCGCGCGCGAGGCGATTATTTCGGTGGAACACCCCAGCTTGCCGGGCCTAAAAATGCAAAACGTGTTCCCCAAATTGTCGGTTACCCCCGGTGCTGTGCGTGGCTTAGCGCCCGCAACCCCTGGGCACGACAATGCTGAGATTTTGGGCAGTATTTTGGGCCTGGATGCGGCAACCCAGGCCCAGCTGGCACGCGACGGGGTAACCTGACCCCCGATTGGTTTTGACAAGCCCGGCGATTTCTGCACAAATTAAGGTGCATACCTTAATTCACTGACAGGACGCTGCCCATGGTCGAGCATTTTGATGTTTTGGTGGTTGGTGGGGGCCTGTCCGGCGTCGGTGCCGGGTATCATTTGCAAGCCAATTGCCCGCACAAAACTTACGCCATTTTAGAAGGCCGCGCGGTCAGCGGCGGCACGTGGGATTTGTTCCGCTACCCCGGCATACGATCCGATTCCGATATGTACACTTTGGGCTATTCCTTTCGCCCATGGACCCAGGCCAAAGCCATCGCCGATGGCCCGTCGATCCTAAAATACATTCGCGATACCGCCACCCAATACGGCATCGATAAACGGATCCGCTATAACCACAAGGTAAAACGCGCCAGCTGGTCAACACCCGATGCGCAATGGACGGTGACGGTTGAGCGTGGTGACACCAACGATACTGTCACCATGACATGCAATTTTCTGTTCATGTGCACCGGCTACTACGATTACGCCGACGGCTACACGCCAGATTTCCCCGGAAGTAGCACGTTTGCCGGCACCATTGTGCATCCGCAAAAATGGCCGGAAAATCTGAACTACGCAGGCAAGCGCGTGGTGGTCATCGGCAGTGGCGCCACTGCCGTCACCTTGGTACCGGAGATGGCTAAAACTGCAGCCCATGTCACCATGTTGCAGCGCTCGCCCACCTACATTGTGTCCCGCCCGGCAGAAGATGCGTTTGCCAACTGGCTGCGACGCTACCTGCCAGCCATGCTGGCCTACGGCATCACCCGCTGGCGCAACGTGCTGATGGGGATGTATTTTTATCGGCTTGCGCGCAAATGGCCGGCCCAAACCAAAGCCCGCATCATGGAAATGGCGGCAGCCCAACTGGCGCCCGGCTACGATGTACAAAAACATTTCGCCCCCAACTACAAACCCTGGGATCAGCGCATGTGCCTGGTGCCCGATGGCGATTTGTTTGCCGCGATCAAAGCCGGTAGCGCGTCGGTGGTAACCGATCATATCGAGAATTTCACCGAGCACGGCATAAAGCTGACATCCGGTGAAACCATCGATGCCGATATCGTGGTCACCGCCACTGGGCTGAAATTGAATGTGCTCAGCGATATGGTGACCGAGGTCGATGGCGAACCCGTCGATTTCTCAAAAACTTTTGGCTACAAAGGCATGATGTACAGCGATGTACCCAATATGGCGTCATCCTTTGGCTACACCAATGCATCCTGGACCCTCAAATGCGATCTGACCTGCGGTTATGTCTGCCGGTTGTTGAACTACATGGACAAACAAGGCCTGGCGCAATGCACGCCGCGGCGGGTTGATCCGGATTTAATTGAAGAACCGTGGTTAGATTTCACCTCCGGCTACGTGCAACGCGCGCGCGACATGATGCCCAAGCAGGGATCTAAGGCGCCTTGGAAGCTTTATCAAAATTACGCTTTGGATATGGTGACTTTGAAATTTGGCGCCGTTGATGATGGCACCATGAAGTTTACCGCAAAGCCTAGAGCCAAAGTGACAATGGATTTGGCGGCGGATTAGGCAGTGCCAGATGAAGGCAAGGACCTTCTTTTCTGAAGAAAAGAAGCAAAAGACCTCCTGATGACGCACCTTGCTGCGCCCACGACGCATGCGATTCCCGCCTTCAAGTGGTTGATTTTAGGGAGTTTCATGTGGCACGTCATCGGGTGCAGTTCTAGCGGGGGCTCAGTTAGCCGGCGTTTGACCGCCTTTACGGCACCGGGGCGCAATGTCGCGCGATCGTTACGGCAGCGCGCTGGCCGCAACGCTTTCTGTGCCCGGGATGTCGCGGCGCGAAGCACAGTGTGTTGAAAAACCGCGGTCTTTTTCAATGCAGCGCGTGCCGCCTGCAAACCTCGCCGACTGCGGGAACCATTTTCGCGCGACCAAAGGTGCGCAGTAGGTCTGGTTTCGCGCCATCGACCACCTGACACAGAGCAAGAAGGGGATCTGCAGCATCGAACTTGGGCGCAGGTTGGGCGTCGCCCAGACAACGGCGTGGAAGATCAATCGGGTGATGCTGGAAGGCGATGCCACCAAGCAACTGACCGGCCGCGTTGAAATGGATGACGCCTGTGTCGGTGGCGAACGCGGTGCGCCGGGCAAAACGCCGTTCGTGGCGGCGGCCGAAACCACACCAGACGGCAAGCCCACCCGCCTCATGTGCTGCGCTTCGCCGCCAGTTTCGCCGTACCGTTCGCCAATAATCAGGCTGAGCACGATATCCGGATGATGAAGGTGAAGATGAAAATCTCCGGCGGCTTTCGCACCATGAAGGGAGCTAAGACATTCGCAATCCTGCGCACCGTCTTATTTACCGTCAGAAAGCAGGGGAGGCATATCCTCGATGCGCTTATCCTCCCAGCCAATACGCCCGCCGGGACCCTCAACGCCTAGGGGCTTGGGGGTTACCCTTTTTCTTAAGGAAAAGAGGACCTTACTCCTCACCTTTCCCCCCACGCCGCAACCGGCTAATAAAGCATTAGAGATTCCCCCCCCCGGTGCTCCGCTTTCCTAAGCGTTGCCCTCATTTACCGTACGGACCCGATTTTTGGCCAAAGCCCCGACGACGACACAGCCCCCGCCGACAGGCGACATTGAGCCGGTTCTGCTAGAACTGGAGATGCGCCGATCGTATCTTGATTATGCGATGTCGGTGATTGTTAGCCGTGCGCTGCCCGATGTGCGAGATGGCTTAAAACCGGTGCACCGGCGCATTTTGTTTGGCATGCACGAAGCGGGCTATCAGCCGGATAAGCCGCACCGCAAATCGGCGCGCATTGTGGGTGACGTGATGGGTAAGTACCATCCGCACGGCGATAGCGCGATTTACGATGCGGCGGTGCGTATGGCGCAGCCGTTTTCGATGCGGGTGCCGCTGATTGATGGCCAGGGCAATTTTGGCAGTATCGATGGCGATCCGCCGGCGGCGATGCGCTATACCGAGGTGCGGCTTGCCAAATCTGCCACGTATTTGCTGGCCGATATCGATAAAGAAACGGTGGATTTCGTCGCCAACTACGACGAGAGCGAGCACGAACCGCGGGTGTTGCCGGCGTCCTACCCCAATTTGCTGGTGAATGGGGCTGAGGGCATTGCGGTGGGCATGGCAACGCGCATTCCGCCGCACAACCCGGGCGAGATTATTGATGCGACGCTGGCGCTGATTGCCAACCCTGATCTGACGTTCGAAGAACTTTGGGCGATTGTGCCGGGGCCGGATTTCCCCACGGGCGGTATTATCTTAGGGCGCAACGGCATTCGCAGTGCGTTTGAAACTGGCCGCGGCAGTGTGCTTATTCGCGCGGTGTGCGCGATTGAAGAAGTGCGCAAAGATCGCAACGCGATTATTATTACCGAGCTGCCGTATCAAGTAAATAAGGCCACCTTGCAGGAACGCATTGCCGATTTGGTGCGCGATAAGCAAGTGGAAGGGATTGCCGATATCCGCGACGAATCCGATCGCAGCGGCATGCGCGTGGTGATTGAGTTAAAGCGGGATTCGACGCCGGAAGTGGTGTTGAACCAGCTGTACCGTTTTACCGAAATGCAAAAAAGCTTTGGCGTGAACATGCTGGCGCTGGATGGCGGGCGGCCGCGCACGTTGAGCCTGCGCGATGCGCTGACTTGTTTTATTGCGTTCCGTGAGGAGGTTATTCTTCGCCGGTCGCGCTTTGATCTCAGTAAGGCGCGCGAACGCGGGCATTTGCTGGCGGGGTATTCGATCGCGGTTGCCAATATCGATGCGGTGATTGCGCTGATCCGTGCTTGCCCGGATGCGGCATCGGCCAGGGCCGCGCTGATGGCGCGCGATTGGCCGGCGGGTGAAGTGGCACCGTTGCTGGCGTTGATTGATGATGCCGGCAACGTGGTGATTAACGACACCGTGCGGCTGACGGAGGCGCAGGCGCGCGGTATTCTGGAATTGCGTTTGCAGCGCCTGACTGGGTTGGAACGTGAAAAAATTGCCGCCGAATTGAACGAGGTTGCCGCCAAAATCAGCGATTTGCTGGATATTATTGGCAGCCGGCCGCGCCGCCTAAGCGTGATGTGCGAAGAACTTGCCCGGGTACGCGCAGAGATTGCATCACCCCGGCGCACCGCAATTGAAGAAAATGCCGCCGAGCAGGACGACGAAAGTTTAATCGAGCCGGGCCAGATGGTGGTGACCATCACCCGCGATGGCTTTATTAAGCGCACCCCGCTGGAAATTTTCCGCGCCCAGCATCGTGGCGGGCGTGGCAGAACTGCGGCCGGCACCCGCGGTGATGATATTGTAACACGCAGTTTTAATGCGCATACGCATCAGTTTGTGCTGTTTTTCTCATCGGGTGGCAAGGCGTATCGCGAAAAAGTTTGGCGCTTGCCGGAAGCGAGCCCCACCGCCAAGGGGCGCGCGCTGATTAATTTGCTGCCGGATTTGGGCACTGATCAGATCACCACCGTGCTGCCGTTGCCGCAGGACGAAACGCTGTGGGAAAATCTGCACCTTGTGTTTGCGACACTCAGCGGATCGGTGCGGCGTAATCGGTTATCCGATTTTGGCCGGGTGCGATCTTCCGGGTTGATTGCGATGAAGCTGGATGAGGGTGACCGGTTAATAGGTGTTGCTACCTGCCGCGAGGGTGATGACGTGTTGCTGGCGACGCGCATGGGGCGTTGCATCCGGTTTCAGATTTCTGACGATCAGTTGCGGGTATTTGCCGGGCGGGAAAGTTCTGGCGTGCGCGGCATAAAATTGCTGGATGGCGATGAGGTGAACAGCATGGCGGTGCTGCGCCACGTTGATGCCGATACCAACGAGAGGGCGGCATATTTGAAAATTGCGTCGGCTAAACGGCGCAATGCCGGGGCTGAGGACGACACTGAGATACCTGAAGCTGTTGAAGCCGAGGAGGAGATTGCCGGCGAGGTGGCCCTTTCGGGTGAGCGCATCGGCTATTTGGAAGAAGTTGAAGAATTGCTGCTGACGGTGACCGATGCCGGGTTTGGCAAGCGTAGTTCGGCCTATGATTACCGGGTGACCGGGCGGGGCGGGCAGGGCATTGCCAATATTGTGCTGGCGCCGCGCAACGGCCGCGCGGTTGTCGCAACCCTGCCGTTGCGGCCTGGTGATGATGTGATGCTGGTAACCAATGGCGGGCGGTTAATTCGCGTGCCGGGTGACCAGGTGCGGATTACTGCGCGGCAATCGATGGGGGTAACCTTGTTCCGCCTGAGCGAAGAAGAACGCGTAAGCAGTGCGTTTCCGGTGCTGGATGATGGCGCCGAAGATGCGGTTGTTGACGAGGCGGGAATTGAGGTTGCAGCCGGGGTAGAGGGCGAAAGCGTTGCGCCGTCAGAGACCAGCGGCGCAAATGATGCCGAGCAGAAAGGGGCTGATGATGTCTGAACGGATCGCGATTTATCCTGGCACGTTCGACCCCATCACCAATGGGCACATCGATATTATCAGCCGCGGTGCGCGGCTGGTGGATCGGCTGATTATTGGGGTTGCCGCCAACATTGGCAAAGGGCCGTTATTTGGTCTGGATGAACGGGTGGAGCTGGTGCAGGCGGAATGCACCAGTATCAGTGCGCGCACCGGCACGGTGATTGAGGTTGTGAGTTTCAACACGCTGCTTATTCATTTTGCCCAATCGGTAGGTGCTAGGATGATTTTGCGTGGGCTGCGGGCGGTATCTGATTTCGACTATGAATTTCAGATGGCGGGGATGAATTACCGGTTGGATCACGACATTGAGACAGTGTTTTTAATGGCGAGCGAGCGGCACCAGTTTATCTCGTCTAGGTTTGTCAAAGAAATCGCCCAGCTTGGCGGCGATGTGTCTAGTTTTGTACCGGCGTTAACGCTGGAACGCACACTGGCCCGGGTAAGGGCCGATCAGGGAGCAAAATCATGATCACGCGACGGACAGCCCTTGCGGCCGCACGGATTTTTGCCTTGGGCGTGGGGGTGCTGGTTGCAACCCAGGTGCCGGCCCGCGCCGAGGATAAACCCGATCCGCAGAATACGGTGTATTTGGATGTGAGCTACGGCCGCATTGTGATCCGCCTGCGGCCCGATCTGGCACCCAACCACGTGGCGCGCATAAAGCAGCTTTGCCATGACGGGTTTTATGATGGGCAAATCTTTCACCGGGTGATTGAAGGCTTTATGGCGCAGACCGGCGACCCGACCGGCACGGGTGGTGGCGGCAGCACATACCCCAATGTAAAGGGTGAGTTCACCAGCGCTGCGCATTTTTTGCGCGGCACGGTGGGGGCGGCGCGGACCAGCGACCCTGATTCGGCCAACAGCCAGTTTTTTATCATGTTCGCACCGGGAGCGTCGCTGGATAGCCAGTACACCATCTGGGGCCAGGTGATTTCCGGCATGGAATTCGTCGATAAAATCCAGCGCGGCGAGCCGCCGGCCAACCCGGATCATATTTTGCACATGCGCCTGGCGGCTGACGTTAAAGGCTAGTGTCCCGCGCGTGGTACGGGGGGCATGCTGTGCCATGCCCCCCAAACCCAACATTATAAAAGTCTTTTTGCTTCCTTTTCGGAAGTCAAAAGAAGGTTTTTAACCTTCACTTGCGTCCGGCGCCGGGTTATTTGGCCGAGTTTTGTGGTGATCCTGCATCATTGGCGTTAACGGCTGTGGACAAGTTTGTCTTCTTTTTGCCACAGTGGAGGCTGGAAGGACCATTGAGATTGGTCCCATGGGGTGGAACACGATGAAAAAATTTCTAATGGCGGCGACTGTTCTGGCTGGCTTTGCGGGGGCTGCGCTGGCGGCGGACCCATCAAGCCCATCTGACCTAGGCAAAAGCCTGACCCCGTTTGGCGCCATTCGCGCGGGCAACCGTGCCGGCACTATCCCGGCGTGGACCGGTGGCATAACCGCACCGCCGGCGGGCTGGCATGAAGGCATGGCGCGCACCGACATGTTTCCCAGCGAACGGCCGCTGTTTAGTATCAATGCGCAGAATTTGGGCAAGTATGAGGCGCATTTGGCCGCCGGCACCGCCGCCATGCTGCGCACGCTGGATGGGTTTCGCATAGATATTTACCCCACCCATCGCACTGCCGCGGCGCCGCAGTATATTTATGATGCGACCATTCAGAACGCGACCCGCGCACATCTGGTGAACGACGGGCAGGATGTTGAAGGTGCGCAGTTTGGCTCACCTTTTCCAATCCCCCATAACGGCAATGAGGCGATCTGGAACCACATTTTACGTTGGCGCGGGCTGCAGGTGGTGCGCTATGTGAATACGGCGATTACCACGCCCACCGGCGATTATTCGATGCAGCGCTGGTACGAGAAGATTTTCTTCCCGTATGCGACGCAAGGTTTAGAAAACGACAAAAAATGGGATAGCATGTACTGGCAAGAAGTGCTGGCACCGCCGCGTATTGCCGGCCTGATCACCATGGCAGTGAGTTTTCAAAACCCGCAGGAACAGCCGCGCACGGCGTGGCAGTACTATCCTGGCGAGCGCCGCGTGCGCCGCGCGCCAGAGGTGAGCTACGATACGCCGTATAACAACGCCGATGGTTTGGCAACGGTGGACGATTACGATTTGTTCAATGGCGCGCTAGACCGTTACACTTGGCGCCTGGTTGGTCGGCGCGAAATTTATGTGCCCTACAACACCGGCAAATTTCAGGACCCATCGCTTAAATACAGTGATATATTGAAGAAAGAATATGTGAACCCAGACATCGTGCGCTGGGAACTGCATCGCTGCTGGGTGGTGGAAGCGACTTTAAAACCCGACCAAAGCCATATTTACGCCAAGCGCATGATGTATCTGGATGAGGATAGCTGGCAGGCGCTGATTTCGGATAGGTATGATCGGCGCGGCGCGCTGTGGCGCACCGGCATGTCGATGTCACAGGAAACCGCCGATGTGCCAGTGATGGTGGCGGATGGCTACCAGTTGGTTGATCTGTATCAGCATCGCTACATTGTGCAGGGCATGCACAATGAAGAACGGGTGCAGCCGATACAAAGCGGCAACACCCTCTCTGCGCGCGATTTTACCGCTGAAGCCATGCGGCGGTTTGGCCGCCGGTAAGGTTGACCGAAAGCTACATCGTTAAAGGGCCGCCCGTGCATTGGGCGGCCTTTTTTTTACCGAAACATGTACCTTTTTGCCGGGATGCGGCGAAGCATCAGCCAGTGCGCCGTTCTCGGGCGCGTTGGGGTGAAAATAATGCATGATCCGATAAGTGATGTTTTCCGGTTTTTAGTCGGCAGCGCCGGCGATTACGCGCCGTTTGGTAACAGCCGCTATATACTGGTGGTGTTTTACGTGAGCGTGATTGTGGCCAGCTTTATGGTGGCAGCGCGGGCATGGCGCGCGGATCCCGCCCAACGCAGTTTGAAACATGTGTCGATTTGGCTCATGCGTTTATGCGCCGCCGGCATGTGGTATCAGGGCACGCTGTGGAAATTGCCGCTGCCGGTATCTAGCGGGTTCACCTACTGGGATGGGGCGCTGGCAAAATTCAGCGCGTTTGCGCCGCATGCGTGGTTAGCGGCCCATGTGTTTGTGCCCTACATTGCGGTGATCCAGCCTTTGGTTTTTCTGACTGAGATGTTTTTTACCGTTACCCTTTCGCTGGGTTTATGCGTGCGGTTTTCTGGGCTTGTGGCTGTGCTGTTCACCGCCAATCTGTGGATCGGGCTGTATAATGATCCCACCGAATGGCCGTGGACGTATGGCGCCATAATCTTTGCCCACGGCATGTTTGTGGCATCCGACGCTGGACGTAGCTTGGGGGTAGATTTTTTATGGCGGCGGCGGGCGCCGGTTTGGGCACAGAGCAACGGCTTACTGGCGCGCGTGTTTTGGCTTGCGACGTGAGGAGTTTGTAAAAAGCGGCGAGGCCGTCTGCGCTTTAAAGTGGTATGCGCGCCGGGTTAGGCGGCGCCTCCTTGATTAGCATGCCCGCTCGCCGTCATTGCTGTGGCGGACGCGCTCAAATCTAATAGCCAAATCTGGCTAGCAGATCATCTGTCCGCACACGGGCTTTCGTGCTACGGCGGGGCGATGAGTTGGGCATTTTGGCGATGGGAGGCAACGATGGCGTGCGACCACCGTACTGCCGCCGTGATGGCGGCAGCAGTATGAAGCAGCAAAACAACTTTGACACGTTGCGCATTATATCAGCGCTTGTTGTCGCGTTTTCGCATGCTGTACCGCTGTCGTATGGTTCGAATAGCCTGGAGCCGGTATGGCGGCTGAGCAAGGAACAGGCGACCGCCGGCACAACGGCGGTGGTGATCTTTTTTGTTATCAGCGGGTATTTGATTACCCAAAGTTTTGTGAAGTCGCAGGACGTCTATCGATTCGCCATGGCCAGGATGCTGCGCATTGTGCCGGCTCTTTTGGTGGTGCTGGTGGTGCTTGCTTTTGTCGCCGGGCCACTTCTTTCGATATTGCCGGCAACAGCCTATTTTGCCGCAGCACAGACATACCGGTTTGTTCTGTTGAATGTGTCGTTTCTCGGCACCACCGGCGAGCTGCCGGGGGTGTTCGCGCACAACCCTTTCCCTAACACGGTCAATGGCTCGTTATGGACCCTGCACTACGAGGTCGAGTGCTACCTGCTGGTGCTGGTGCTGGGGGCGCTGGGTTTGTTGAACCGGGTCACCGCGGTGGCGCTGCTCATGCTGGGGCTGGCCGCCTCGGCGCTTTGGCTGGGCGGGGCGCGCGGCGAGATGATGGCGTATTTCCTTGCCGGATCAGCGATATTCCAGTTGCGTCTGCCATTGCTTGGGTGGGTGGCGCTGCTGTGCACGGTGCTGTGGGCGGCAGCCCTGATGACCTCGGGCTTGCGGATCGCATCGGCCACTGCTGGTGCCTACGTTATTATCTATCTGGCGATGTCGCCGTCGGTGCGGCTGCCGCGGCTGACGCGGTGGGGTGATTTGTCGTATGGGATTTATATTTGGGCCTACCCGGTGCAGCAACTGGTGGCATCTGCCTTGGCCGGGCGCCAGCATTGGTGGTTAAATCTGGCGTTTTCGTTGCCGGTTATTCTGGCATTGTCGTGGCTATCTTGGCATTTTGTCGAAGCGCCAGCGCTGCGCCTAAAACCTGCGCGGCGGACGGGGCCAGGGCAATCGGATGAAAGTAACTATCTTCTTTTTCTGAAGAAAAAGAAGCAAAAAGACTTTTGAAATTGGGGACTGGTCATTTTGGCTGCACCTTACCCAAAACCAAATGTCCAAGCCGCCGACGCCCGGACCCATGGAATGTGATACCAGCCCGCGGCGGAATTAGCTTTTCGCCGCCGTGCCGGTATGCTGGCTAATCCAGCGGGTGAGCACCGGTGGCAAGATATCCTTGGCAAATTTTTTCAGCCACGAGCCCTGATCGGCCAGATCTTCACCAGGCCGTTCCTGAAACAAGGTGGTATGCGCACCGGTAACCTCTTCGGCCGGCCGGCCATTGCTGAAATAATACAGCGCCAGGGATTTGCGGGTGACACCTTCTGGGCAGGTCAACGCATCGGGGTGGCCGTGGAAGGTGAAATCGGTGGTTGCGAAAATAACCATGCGATTGAATAGCGGCGCTATTTTTGCCGCACAGCCGGTCATGTCGCGGTCCCACAGTTCCAAACAGCCACCGTAATCGTCGTGCCATTGATCATTGAGGTACAACAGCACATTTAGCCGGCGGTCGAGCCGGTTGCCCGGGTGGCGGTTGAAATCGGCGTGAATAGCCAATTTGCCACCGCGTTCGATCTGATGCATGCCGCCGCCTTCGTAATAACTATCGGCGATGAGATTTTCTATGCCGGTGACTTCCGACAAAAAATCAAGAAACGGTGCAGAATTCAGATGGTATAACAGCAATTTTGTCAGTGGTTGAAAAAATTCATCGCGATTGGCGGCTAATTTTACCTCACGCGCGTTGCGGTATTTTTTCCAGCTGATGTCGCCGGGCCGCGGAAATTCGGCGACGATACCGGCCAGCAAACCGGCATCGAAAAGCCCATCCAGCACAACATGGGGAAACGGTTGTGCCGCGCGGAATTGGGCAGCCGCACCCGGCGCCAGGGCGCGCAGGCGGTCGGTCGGCAGGACTACGTCAGGATGTGCGGGCGGCATCGATATGGTAAACCCCAAAACTTGCGCACGCAGCGCAGATATTTTCACCAACCCAGGCAAAGTTCACAAAATCCAGCGGCCGCGTTGCGGAGACGACCGGAGCATTTTTGGGCAAACGGCGCAAGCGGCACTGGCCCGCCGCCAGGCCTATCGCACAGCCGCCGTATAGCGCCGGTGCAGCACCCTGACCGTTGCGGGGCAATCACCAAGACGGCGCAAGCTATAATCGCGCACCCCCAGCGCGATCGCGCGCACCAGCAGCAGCCGGTGACGCAACGTTCGGTACCCGGGCGGTTGGTCCAGCAGCAGCGCCTGTTTGACTTCCCACAGCGCCCCGCGCCAGGCAAAGCGGCGGCCATGGCGATCGAGATGGCGGTGGGCGAAAACCAGACGGTTGCGCGTAATGAAATACCGGTAGAGCGGGCTTGTGGTGCCGCCGAAGGCCACGGCGCCCTGGTGTAGTATCGCCGATGCGGGCACGAAATAGCTGGTAAAACCCGCGGCGGTGGCCCGGTAGCACCAGTCGGTTTCATCGTAGTTAAGAAAATAATCCTCGGCGAGCAGACCGATCTTGGCCAGGGCAGCGCCGGTTAACAGCATGGAGCAGCCTTTGACCGCCGGCATCGCCGCCGGCGGCGCCGTTGTATCGACATCGCGCAGCCACCCGTGGTGCTGGCGCGGGTGGTGGGTGATCGGATCGATATCGGTGCCGGCGAATTCAACCCAGGCAGGGTTAAGGGCTGCGACAACCAACGACCCCAGGGCGGCGGCTTCCGGCAGCGTTACCGCCGCATCGGCAAGCAGGCTTAGCGTATCGGGCAGCACGGTTGCATCGTTATTGAGCAAATAGACATGTGCACAGCCATCGGCGAGGGCGCGGCGGATGCCAACATTATTGCCGCCGCTCCAGCCCAGATTGCCCCCCGATTGCAGCACGCACACATCTGGATGGGCTGCCCGCAGGATGGCTTCTGAACCATCGGTTGACGCATTATCGACGACGTAAAGCTGATAATTGGCGTAGGTGAGATTTTTTGTGCTGGCGATGCAGGCCAGTGTATCCGCGCACCCATTCCAGTTGAGCACGACAATGCCGATTCTGGCGGGCAGGGCAGGCGTTGCGTGCATGGTCGCCCTTGGTGCCGGTCGCCGGCGATGGGTGTGAAACGGGAAGGCCGCCTAAGCTTACACCGGGGCCGCCGATTGGCCCAGGTATTCAAACGATGTATTCAAACGGGATATTCAAACGAGGGCTGGGCCCCGCTCACCTAGCCCGGCTGGGGACATTGCCCTATAGGCCACGCCGATGCTGAGCCCCATTGCCTTTTGCTGTTTGCCGTGGCGGCCGTTGGGTGGGCAATTTTGGCTGCCGGACGGCCTGCCATGACGGTGCCTGCCAAGTCGCTGGTTGGCCGCACCCTGGTGGGGTTTGGCTGGATTTTCGCCTGGCGCATGGCCACCCGCCTGCTGGGCATGGGCAGCACCGTGGTGCTGGTGCGCCTGCTGGTGCCCGCCGATTTTGGCTTGCTGGCGCTGTCGTCGAGCTTTTTACAGGCGATCGATGCGATGTCGGCGCTGGGGGTGGAAGATGCCGTGGTGCGCGCCCACGCGCACGACCGCCCGGTGTTCGACACGGCTTTCACCATGATTGCCCTGCGTTCGGCCACCATGGCGCTGGTGATGGCGCTTGGCGCCTGGCCGCTGGCGCAATCTTTTGGTGAACCACGGCTGGCGCCGGTGATGCTGGTAACCGCGGCGCTAACACTGCTCGGCGGGTTTGAAAATGTGCGGGTGCTGGAATTTCGCCGCGATATCCGTTTTGAACGCGAATTTATGCTGCAACTGGTGCCGCGGCTGATGGGGGTTGCCACCGCCATTACGGTGGCGGTGATCTGGCGTAATTACTGGGCGTTAGTGGCGGGATCGGCGATGCAGCGGCTGCTGCGGCTGGGTATGTCGTACATTATGCGGCCCTATCGCCCGCAGTTCACCCTGGTTGCCTGGCGCGGCCTGGCCGGGTTTTCGATGTGGACGTGGATGATCAGCATGGCGCGGCTGGCGCGCGACCGGATACATGTTTTTATCATCGGCTGGCTGCTTGGTGCTGGGCCGCTTGGGCTGTTCGTGGTCGCCCAAGACCTCGGCCAGATGCCGGGCACAGAACTTATTCTGCCCATGGGGCGGGCGGTGTATTCCGCCTTTGCCCTGGCCCGGCGCGGCGATGGCGATGGCGAGGCGATCTGGCTGCGCATGATCGGCCTGATATCCATTATGGTGTTCCCGGCGGGCGTCGGTTTGGCGCTGGTTGCCGAACCGCTGGTGCGCTTGATGCTGGGGCCGCAATGGGCGGCGGCTGTGCCTTTGTTGCAATTTATCTCGATCGCCTGTGCGCTGACCCTGTTCGATGAGATTTCGCACATGCAGTTTGATGCCTGCGGGCTGCTGCGCACCGATTTTGCCGCCCTCTGCGGCACCATGGTGGTGCGGGTAACGGCCGCGGTGGTGCTGGTGCCGCTGTTTGGTCTGTGGGGGGCTGCCGCCAGCCTGTTGCTGGCGGTGGCGATTGAGCAGTTGGTGTACCTGGCGGTAAAACGGCGGGTGCTGCCGTTTAAATTTACCCTGTTGCTGGCACAGATTTGGCGGCCGGCACTGGCCACTGCCGGCATGGCCTGGGCGGTGGCGGCATCCGGGCTTGCCCGGCTGCCAGCATCGGTGGATGCGGCGTCTCTGGTTTGGCATCTGTGCGCACCCGCGGTGTTAGGGGCGGTCGTTTATGCCAGCCTGGTGCTGCTGATGTGGGTCATCGCCGGAAAACCCCAGGCCGGGCCGGAAGCTGGCATGTTGGCGACGCTGACGGCAACCTTGCGCCGGTGGCGGCGCCGTTAGAGCCGGGCAGGGCGGGCGTAGCGCCGCAGCAAGCCGGCAAAGCGGTCGGCGAATACAGCTTGGGCGCAGTGTTGCTGCACAAACTTGCGCGCGTTCGCGCCTAAGCGGGCACAGGTGTCGGGTTCGGCCAGCAGCCGGTTTATCGCCGCAAGCAAGGCGTCGCGGTCGCCGGGTGGCACGGAGAGGCAGGTTTCCCCGGGGATGATAAAATCGCGCATGGCGGCGGTTTCGGTTACCACCAACGGCCGCCCCATGGCGCTGGCTTCCAGAATGGAACTCACGCCGCTGGCATTAAACGTTTCATGCAAGGGCACCACCACAATGCGGGCGGCGGCATAAAGATCGCGTAAATCGGGGTAGCTCAGCCGTGCGCGCTGCACGGCCACCCGCGGCGGCAGGGGGGTATCGGGTGCAAGGCTGCGGGTTTTGAAAATGATATCGGCATCGATTTTTGAGGCGATATCCAGCAGGCAGGCGAAATCGCGGCCGGCATCGTCGCCGATCGACAGGATTGGCCCCGGTGCTGCGGCGGCCTGGGTGTTTGGCGCATAAAATACCGTATCGACCGCATGGCCGAGTAGCTCGACGCCCCGGTGGCGGCCCCAGCGGTTGGCAATGTAGGGCATTTGGTTGGCGCTGAGCACAAAAATACCGGCAACCCGCGGCACCACAGCATCAAGCATGCGTTCGCGCAGCGGCCAAGCTTCGGTAATGCCGATGTCCCACAGCACAACCGGCACGCGCCAGCGAAACAGGCGGCGCAGCATCACCAGTGGCAAGGCGGGCCCTTCAAAAATGGCAATGGCGATGTCGGCCGCGCGCTCGCCGGTTAACACCCGCAGCGCGCGGCAGGGCGAGGCCGCCTGCAGCAGCGGATGGCTGGCGGTGAAGCCAGGGAAGGGTGAGTCGGGGTCGAGCAGCACGGTATCGATGCCGTGCTCGGCGAGCCGATCGGTGACCGCGAACGGGTTGGGTGCGGCGCCGGGCTGGTAGTGCGCCCGCTCGGGTTGCCAGGGGATTGGCGGCAGCAGCAATGCGCGTAGGCGGGGGGGGGCATGGGTGCAAACTCTCCCGGCGGGGGAAAATGCGCAAGGTTGGGGGGGCGTTGGGCCCGGTCACCGGCCGGTGGCGCGGGTTGGATTCTGGGCATTTATCCTTGTAATTCTGCTATGTGAAGGCAGAAATGCGAGGTTAATTTGAGTCGAGGCGCGTTAATGCCGTCGTGTAGGGCGGGTTTCACCCGCCGTTTTTCGCAGCCCCCCACCATCTGCCAAGGGCGCGTTAACAGGGCGCGTTAATGCAGCGGAACGGAGCACCCGGCGGATTGGTTTGGGGCAATGAAGAACGGCGGGTGAAACCCGCCCTACGCTACCGGGGGGCCGCTGCAAAACTGGTGCTGCTGGAGGGGATTGAACTCTCGACCTCTCCCTTACCAAGGGAGTGCTCTACCACTGAGCTACAGCAGCGCCGGGGCGCCAAGGCAGGGGGTGATTAGCCGTTCAGCCTGCGGTGCGCAACCCTGCGTTCTAACTGCAGTCGTTGCCGCGTAACGTCCAGGATTTGACTACGCCGGCGGTTAGCTCGAACGTGGTTTCGCAATCGCGCTGGGTGATTTCTGGCGGGAAGCCGCCGCCCCAACCGCCGCCCCAGGCTGGGCCGAAGCCGGGGCCCCAACCGCCGCCCCAGCCGCCGTAAAACCCGCCGGCGCCGGGAATGGTTGCGATGCGCGAGCTATGATAGGCCAGAAAACGCGAGCCGCCGGTATCAAACGCGCGACTCGGCACGCCGTAGACGCGCACCAGATCCGATTCGGGTTTGCCCACCAGGGCGTTGAGCCCGGCGACACGCTGGGTGCCGGGGTAGGCGCAACCGGCCAGGGTTGCGAGAAGGGCGAGGGATAAAATTTTGCGCATGACGGGATCATGGGTCCAATTGGCCAGGTTTCGCAAGATGGTGTTTTTTGCCAAAGTGTTACGCAGCAGTCCCGTGCATCGCGAATGCCAATTTACAAAAGTCTTTTTGCTTCTTTTTCTTCAGAAAAAGATGATTCTTTCGTGTGTTAGGGCAGCCACTGCACATCACTAATCCGCCCGGCGCCAGTCGCTAGCATCACCAGGCGGTCGAACCCCAGGGCAATACCGCTGCACGGCGGCAAATGGGCGAGGCTTGCCAAAAAATCCTCATCCAGCGGCCAGTCGGGGCCGGTGATCGCGTGGCGGCGGGCGCGGTCCGCCACAAAACGGGCGCGTTGTTCGGTGGGGTCGGTGAGTTCTTCAAACGCGTTGGCAAGCTCCATGCCACCGATGAACAGCTCAAAGCGTAAGGCGACGCGGGGGTCGGTGGGGTCGCGGCGGGCCAAAGCTGCTTGTGCGGCCGGCCAGTGGGTAAGGAAGGTGGGGCAGGTGCGGCCTAGATTGGGTTCTATGTGCGATAGCAGCAGGCGGAAGAAAAGATCCTCCCAGGTTTCGCCCGGGCGCAGCGGGGTGGCGGCGGCTGCGGCGAGGGCCGGCGCGTCCTCACCGATGGCGAGCAGGTTGGCGCCGGTGTAGCGGGCAAACGCGTCTGCCATGGTGAGGGTTTCAACGGCGGTGGTGGTTATGGTGTGGCCGTGCCGAACGATCGCTGGTGGCAGAGTGGCGCGCAGAAAACCGGCGGTTTCCGCCATCAGCGCGGCGAGGGTGGCGCCCGTTTTATACCACTCCAGCATGGTGAATTCGTGGGCGTGCAGGTTGCTGCCCTCGTTATTGCGAAACACCGGCGCCAGTTGAAAAATCGGCCCACTGCCGCCGGCCAGCAGGCGTTTCATAGCAAATTCCGGGCTGGTGTGCAGCCACAGTGGGGTTTTTCTGCCATCATGGTGGTGCTGGGTGGTGGCAAATGTCGCCACATGCACCTCCTCGCCTGGGCAGCGCACCGCGATCGGGGTTTGCACCTCGGTATAACCCCGGCCGTTGAAAAACGCGCGGGTGGCGGCGGTGATCAGCCCGCGGCGGCGCAAATAGGGCAGGCGGGCGGCCAGGCGATCGGGGTGCCAGATTGGGGTTTGCATGGTGTGTGCCTTGCCGCCAGTTGGCGGCAGGGCGCAACCCCCAATGGTCTTATGTTTGCCCCCTGCTGGGCGGGCCAAGCTTGCCGCAAACGTAGGCAGCCGCTAAAGCCACGCCTCTATAGAAATTTCGCGGGTGTCACACCCGGGCCAACCAGGACAGTTTTGGGTATCCCATGAAGCAGCAGGCTAATCTTATCCGCGCCGGCCAGGTGATTGAACATGATGGCCGCCGTTGGACGGTGCTGAAACAACAAATCATCACCCCCGGCAAGGGCGGCGCCTTCATTCAGGTGGAAATGCGCGATCTGAAAAGCGGCAGCAAAACCAACGAACGCTGGCGCACTGCGGATACCGTGGAACGGTTAATGACCGATAACCGCGATTACACCTACTGCTACACCGATGGCGATAACATCGTGCTGATGGACCCCGAAACGTTTGAGCAAACCCACGTGCCGCTTGGTCTGCTCGGCGATGCAGCACCCTTCTTGCAAGATAACATGACGTTGGATGTCGATTTGGTGGAAGGCGAGCCGGTTGGCGTGCATCTGCCGGCAACCGTTATCCTGCTTATCGAAGAAGCCGACCCCGTGGTGAAAGGCCAAACCGCCACCAGCAGCTACAAACCGGCGCGTCTTTCCAACGGGGTGAAAACCCTGGTGCCGCCGTTTATCGAAGCCGGCGAAAAGATCGTTGTGCGCACCGAAGATGGTTCCTACGTGGAGCGGTCGCGCGGGTGATTGTAACTAGGGTTATAGGGGCAGTTTCGTGGCGATAAGATTGTCGCCGCACATGGCGGTGATGCAGGCGGCCGCCCAAAAGGTGACGCGCCGGCTGCTGCGCGACTTTAACGAGGTCGAGCAGCTGCAGGTCAGCATCAAAGGCCCATCCGATTTCGTCTCCACCGCCGACCTGCGGGCCGAGGAAACCATTCGCGAAGAACTGTACAAAGCCCGCCCCGGCTACGGTTTTTTGATGGAAGAAAGTGGTGCCTCGGGGTCCGATAACTGGTCGTGGCGCTGGGTGGTGGACCCGATCGACGGCACCACCAATTTTCTGCACGGCATCCCGCATTGGGCGATCTCCATAGCCCTAGAACGCCGCCTGCCCGATGGCGGCGCCGAACTGGTGTGCGGCATGGTGTATGCGCCGGCCACCGACGAGATGTTCTGGGCCGAGCGTGGCGTCGGCGCCTACCTCAACACCCGCCGCCTGCGCGTATCCGCCCGCCGTGAGTTTCGCGATGCGGTGTTTGCCACCGGCATCCCCTTCGCCGCCGTCAGCGCGCGCAACCGCCTGGCCTTCGCCCGCACCCTGGGCACGCTGATGCCGCAAGTGGCTGGCATCCGCCGCTTTGGCTCGGCAGCGTTAGACCTCGCCTGGGTTGCCGCCGGCCGTTACGACGGGTTTTGGGAACTCGGCCTAAAACCCTGGGATATCGCCGCCGGCATGCTGATCGTGCGCGAGGCCGGTGGGTTTGTCACCAACCCAGCCGGCGTCGATAGCTACCCCCTTGAGGGCGCCCCCAACGACATCGTCGCCGGCAACCAGGCCATGCAGCGCAAGCTGCGTGAGGTGGTTGAGGATGGCGTGTTGATGGCTGATCAGGCGGTTGCAGGTTAAGACTCTACTTTTCTGAAGAAAAGTAGCAAAAGACTTTTATAATGCTGGGTCGGAATTCGCGGTGTCAGCATCGCCCCAGGCCCAGCATATTAAAAGTCTTTTTGCTTCTTTTTCTGTAACTCCCAAGCCCCTAGGCGTTAAGGGTCTCGGCGAGCGTATCGGCTGGTAGG
>JBBARC010000011.1:0-69896 GCA_040400005.1 Acetobacteraceae bacterium
AAATCCCCCCGCTTGCGCCCAACCCCTACCGCCGCCATCCTAAGCCCCCCCCCCGGCAGGATGCCCCGCATGACCACTCCCACGCCCCCGGCAAAATTCGGCCTCGCCCAGCCCGTGCGCCGCATCGAAGATCCCCGGCTGCTGCGTGGCAACGGGTGCTACGTCGCCGACATCACCCGCCCCAACCTGCTGCACGCCTACGTTCTGCGCAGCCCCTATGCCGCCGCGCGCATCGTCAACATCGACATACAAGACGCCCGAAACGCCCCCGGCGTGCACGCCATTTACACCGGTGCCGACATCAAAGCCGCCGGCCTGGGCACGCTCGGCTGCGTGCTGCCGATGAAAAACATCGATGGCACCCCCCGCCACGATCCACCTCGCCCCGCACTGGCGCAAGATTTTGTCCGCCACGTTGGCGATCCGGTCGCTTTTGTTGTCGCAACCACCGAAGATTTTGCCCGCGACGCCGCCGAGCTGATCATGGTGGATTACGACCCGCGCGATGCCGTGGCCGATCTGGCACATGCCCAAGCCGCAGGCGCGCCGCAGGTTTGGCCCGATGCCGCGCAAAACCGCTGCTTTACGTGGGCTATTGGCGATAGTGCCGCCACCGCCGCCGAATTCGCCCAAGCCGCCCACATCACCACGCTCACCGTGATCAACAACCGCTGCGTGGTTGCCAGCATGGAAGCGCGCGCGGCCCTGGCCGAATGGCACGATGGCCGCTGCACCCTGACCGCCAACACCCAGGGCGGCTGGTCGATCCGCGCTATTTTGGCCGGACAAGTGTTTAACATGCCGGCCGAAAATTTGCGGGTGATTACCCCCGATGTCGGCGGCGGTTTTGGCATGAAGGGGTTTGCCTATCCCGAACAGGCGCTGGTTATGCTGGCGGCCCGCGATCTTGCCCGCCCGGTGCGCTGGGTATCATCCCGATCGGATGCGTTTTTATCCGATACGCACGGGCGCGATAACATTTCTACCGCCGAACTGGCGTTAGATAAAAACCACAATTTTTTGGCCCTGCGCATTAACACCGCCGCCAACATGGGCGCCTATCTTTCGACGTTTGCCCCGTTTGTGCCGACCATGGCGATGTCTGGCGTGCTGGCCGGCGTCTATGGGTTTCGCGCCATCCACGCGCAGGTGGCAGGGTTTTATACCCACACCGTGCCGGTTGATGCCTATCGTGGTGCGGGCCGGCCGGAGGCCAATTATTTGGCCGAACGTTTGATTGATACCGCGGCCACCGAACTGGGCGTTGATCGCGCCGAACTGCGCCGCATCAACATGATCCCGGCCGCCGCCATGCCCTACACCACCCCCACCGGGCGCATCTACGATAGTGGCGAATTTGTGCACGTGCTTGATGCTGCCTTGGCCCGTGCCGATTGGCACAATTTTTCTGCGCGCCGCGCGATCAGCGAAGCAGCGGGTAAAAAACGCGGCATCGGCCTTGCTTATTATATGGAAGCAACCGGCGGCCAGCCGACCGAACGCGCCGACATCCGCTTTGCCGACGATGGCTACGTTGATGTGTATGTCGGCACCCAATCCACCGGCCAGGGCCACGAAACCGCCTACATGATGCTGACCGCCGATCGGTTGGGCATCGCACCCGATCGCATTCGCATCCGCCAGGGGGATACCGATGCCAGCCCCACCGGCGGCGGCACCGGCGGCGCGCGCAGCCTGTATTCAGAAGGCACCGCCATTGCCGCAACCGCCACCACCATTATTGCCCGGGGCACCACTGCTGCCGCCGACGCGCTAGAGGCGGCGGCCGAAGACATTGTGTTTAGCCAGGGCAATTTTACCATTGCCGGCACCGATCGCAGTATTAACATTCTCACCCTGGCCGCCGATTTGCGCGCCAAAGCCAGCGCCGATCCGCGCACCCAAACGTTGGATGCCGCCGAAACAATTAAGCTACAGGCCCATACCTACCCCAATGGCTGCCACATCGCCGAGCTGGAGCTTGATCCCGAAACCGGCGCCTTTACCCTGCAATCCTATCTGGTGGTTGATGATGTCGGCCGCGCGATCAACCCGATGATCGTGGCGGGGCAAGTGCATGGCGGGGTTGCCCAAGGCTTTGGCCAGGCGGTGACCGAACGCACATCGTACGATGCGGGCGGCCAGCTTCTGGCCGGCAGTTTTATGGATTACGCCCTTCCGCGCGCCGCCGACCTGCCCGATATCGATGTGCAACTTATTGAAGTGCCGTGCACCACCAACCCGCTGGGGGTAAAAGGGGCAGGGGAAGCCGGCACTGTGGGCAGCCCGCCGGCGATTATCAACGCGCTGGTCGATGCTTTGGGCGGACGTGCGATTGATATGCCGGCAACCCCGGAAGCGGTTTGGCGGGTGCTTAATCAGGCGGCGGCCTGAGCGCCGCCCGATCTACCCACCCCCAACCTACCTCCCACAAAAAACTACCCGCCCCAGGCCAGCCCATACACATTGAATTTTAAAATACGCGTCTTGCCGCCGCCGCCATCAACGCTCACCGTTAGCCGGTTGGCGTAGCGCACGCGTTCCAAAAACCGATCGAACCCGGTAATTTCCAGATCGCAGGCGCCATTCACAACCGTGCCTAATACCGGAAAGGTCACTTTTGGCCGCTGGTCAAACTGGGTGTCGATCGCACTCAACTGAATGCACACCTCAGGAGCTGTCTGCCGCAGGGTTAAAATCGCGTGCTCTTCCTGGGCCCCCACAGTGCGCAATTCCAGCACGCTCACCGCACTGCCATCATTGGTGCCGTTGGCCGCATTGGCCGCCGCCACCGGTGCCGGCGCATCCTCCAGCAACCGCATACGCCGCACCACCTGTTGGGTGGCGGGATCGGTGGTCGCAAAAATCAGCCAGGCGGGGATCACCAGTGCCGCCGGGTCAACCGGCGCGCCATCAGCAACCACGGCCGCCACCGGTGCGGGATGTAACGCAGGCAGGGGAACATCGTCGATTTTCTTGCGGTACAGCGCCCCCACCAACACGGTGATCACAAACACCGGGATCACCAGCAACAGCGCGCGGCGCTGCACTTTGGTGCCGCAGCGCGGGCAGGCTTTGATTTTCGGTGGTAACTGACCGCCACAGACGCGACAATTTGCCAATGCCATGCCAGGGCCGATCCATATAGTCGCGGAATTGCAACCTAGCTGCTTTATCGTGAGTGCTGCGCCGCCGCAATCGGGTAGGGCAATCGGGCGACAGTAAGACACTTCTTTTTCTGAAGAAAAAGAAACAAAAAAGACTTTTAATACGCTGAACTTGGGGCAACTCTGCCACCGAGCGCTGCGAGCCAGCGTCAAAAAAGTCTTTTTTGTTTCTTTTTTTGGAAGTCAAAAAGAAAGTATTTACTTTTTTGTATTCACCCGAGTGCCCTGGCCGCTTGCGTGATAATTGCGCCCAATCAATTGCAGCCTGCCCCACTTGGTGCAAACAAGGCGCCATGACCGATACCCCCAACACTGCCCGCCCGCCGCACGACGCCCTAAAACCGCACGCCCAGGCCTGGTTCGAAGCGTTGCGCGACCGCATTTGCGCCAGTTTTGAAGCAATCGAAGCCGAGCTTGGCGCCGGCCCGCACGCAAGCCTGCCGCCCGGCCGCTTTACCCGCACCGCCTGGCAGCGCCCCACCCCGGACGGCAGCCATGGCGGCGGCGGCGTGATGAGCGTTATGCACGGCCGGGTGTTTGAAAAAGTGGGGGTGAATGTGTCCACCGTCACCGGTGAATTTTCGCCCGATTTCCGCGCCCAGATCGCCGGTGCCGCGCAAGACCCACGCTTTTGGGCCAGCGGCATCAGCCTGGTTGCGCATATGCGCAACCCGCGGGTGCCGGCGGTGCACATGAACACCCGCATGATTGTTACCACCAAAGGCTGGTTCGGCGGCGGCGGCGATATCACCCCCATGGCAATGGACGCGCCAGACTCGTTAAGCGATGCGGCAGCCTTCCACGCCGCCTTCAAAACCGCGTGCGACCGCCACGACCCCGCCTACTACCCAAATTTCAAAGCCTGGTGCGATCGCTATTTCTTTCTGCCCCACCGCAACGAAACTCGCGGTTTGGGCGGCATTTTTTATGATCACATCGATACCGGCGATGCCGCCGCCGATTTTGCTTTTACCCGTGACGTGGGAGAGGCTTTTTTAAGCACCTACCCCGAAATTGTGCGCGCCCGCATGCACGAGGCTTTCACCGATGCCGAGCGCGCCCACCAGCTGGTGCGCCGCGGCCGCTACGTCGAATTTAACCTTTTATATGATCGCGGCACCACTTTTGGCCTCAAAACTGGCGGCAATGTCGATGCCATTTTAATGAGCCTGCCACCGGCAGCGAACTGGCTTTAAACCCACCTGGCCCTAAACCCTCATTGCACGCAGCTAGGCGACCACCCACATTTGTTAAACAGGCGGCCCTAAACCGCCCCAGATTGGAGCGCAGCCGATGAGCCACGAACCGATTTTATCCGATCGCGAACGCGCGTTTGAGGCCAAATTCGCCCACGACGAGCGCGTGCAATTCCGCGCCGGCGCCCGGCGCGATAAACTGTTTGTTGCCTGGGCCGCCGAAACTGCCGGGCTGACCGCCGCCCAAACCGCCGATGTGTTACATGCGGTGCTGGCCCTGCACGGCGGCGCCGATCACGATGCCGCCATGCTGGCGCTGGTCAGCACCGCCCTCACCGGCGCCGGCAAAGCCACCGGCCGCGCGGCGCTTATCGCAGAACTCGATCGCATCGCACCGCAAGCCCGCGCCCAAATTGTTGCCGAGGGCGCGTTTTAGCCAACCAAGGGTGCAATGCATCTGCGCATTGCGCCACTACTCCCGCCGGTAAGCGCTGCTGGAGTCCGCGTCCGATCCCTTGCCGGCCGCCGCCGCCGCCGGCTGATTGACCGAGTATGGCCGGGAGCGGCTGGTCTGCTTTGGGCAGGCCGGGGGGGTAATCCGGACATTCGCTGCGGTTATCGGGTGTAGCGTGGGTTTTTAACCCACGTGCGCGGCACACAGCATGACGTATGCGCAGGACGCACGACGGCACGGAGAAAAACCCGAAACGTTACGTGAAAATTTATACAAACGGAGTATGCGTGTTGGGAGACGACGTGGGTTAAAACCCACGCGGCCCTGGCTGTTCAGTCGTCAACCAACATCATGGTGGCGGGCTTTTTATGCTCCGGGCCAACCGCAACCAAAATAGTGGTGTTGTGGGCGGCCTCGATAAGCCAGCCTGCGTCATGCCGCTTAACCACCCAGGTGAAAATGCCCTCGCGCGGTTGGCGCATCGTGCCATCACGGTTGGTATCGCCAGACAAACCCCAGTTGACGTGCACGATGCAGATATCGGGCGCAATCGGCCGGATCGCCATCCCATGAACGCGAAACACGCTTGTTTTAAACTGGGTCGCATGGATTTGCGTGTTGTACTGGTCAAACACCGCCCTGCCGCATCACTGCTAAGCATTGCACCACCATTCCGTATCCCTAACTGTGCGCGGAACCGGGGATGTGATGCAAGGCGGGTTTGCGGCGCATTGATAGCGCCGTGCCGCCATTTTCGCTAAACACCGCGCTGCCCGGCACCGCCGCCACTGGTGCCAGATCGTGCCCAACACCACCTATTATCCACACCACAAGCCGTGGTCGGCGCAAACAGGAAACCTACCATGCCATCTCGCATCACCCGCGGCACCACACGCAATGTGGCGGCCCTGATCTGCCTGATCGCAACGTTTCATCCCGCCGCCGCCGCAACCACCATCAACGTCACCAAATTCGGGGCAAAATGCGATGGAAAATTCAACGACACAGCCGCCCTCCAGCTTGCAGCCCAAGCCGTGCCGGAAGCCGGCGGGGTGCTGCAATTTTCCCCTGGCATTTGCGTGGTCTCTGCCGCAACGCCGCTAAAAAGCAATACCCGTGTGGCCGGCCAAAACACCACCATCCGCAATCTGCCCCCCGCCGCCTGGGCGCATGGGGTGGGCGGCGCGTTCGTTATTAACGGCGCCACGAACGTCACCATTGAAGGCATGCGCTTTTCCTGGCAGCACGGTTTTTACAATGGCGGGGTCGCCCATATCATTGAAGCAACCAATGCCAGCCACGTGGTTATTCGCCACAATGTCTCCGATGGTGGCGGCGATTTTGCAGCGTTCATCGGCAGCAGTAATATCGTGATGGCGGGCAATCAGGTCACCGAGGTTGATAATAGTTGTTTTGATAGCTGGGGCGGCGCGCGGCAGGTTCGGGTGATTGATAACCGTTGCAGCACCACCACGCGCACGCATCCCGGTGTGGGTGCGGTGCAATTTACCGGCATCCGCACAGATTTTGGCCCTGCCATCAACACCGGGTTTTACGCGGCGCGCAATGATATCACGATTAACACACCAAACGGCCAGGCCTTTGAAATCAACGGCTCGCCCAAAGGTGGCGCCAACCAGGATATCACCATTGAGGACAATCATATTGTCATCGCCGCCCACGCCTGGGGCGTGCTGGTCACCTATGCCGCCCACGGCAAGATTGCGCATAACCGTATCGACATGTCCGTTGCCGATATTTTGGGCGCGATTTATGTCGCCGAAACGGCGCCGGATTGGGAAATCAGCGATAATATCGCGCGCGCCGTGCCGGGCATTAAGGCTGCGATTTTTGCCAATAAGGGGGCTGGCGGCAGGTTTATCGGCAATCGCCAAACCCTGCTGTTCACCGGCGACCGGCAATGATGGGGTAATAGCGCCTCGGGGGGGGCGCCTTGGGGGGGGCGCCTTGGGGGGGGCGCCTTGGGGGGGGCTTGCTGCCGGCGCCGCGATCAGCGATGCCTGCCCCCCATGGCTTGGCACCAACCCTATTTAGAAACCTGCTGCCGAGCCGCCCTGCACCGCTTGGTGCTGGCAGGCCCGCTCGGCCGCCCGCAAGGCCTTGCCGACCAAACCTGCCTAACCCGCCTGGCCGCCCAAAACCTAACCCAAACCCAAGCCGGCCGCTGGCACACAACGCACGCTGGCCGCGCCCGCCACGCCAGCGAAATCCTGCACGTTCAGAAAGATGCTAAACGATGACCCAGCCCGCCGCGCCTGGCACCCCGCCTGGCACCCCGCCTGGCACCCCGCCTGGCACCCCGCCCTGGACCATCGCCCTGCCGGTGGCAGGCATCGCCGTCATCGCCAGCCATTTTCTCATCCCCGATCTCCCCGCCCCGATCGCCCACGCGGCCGAGCCCATCATGGCCCTGGGCCTGATCGGCGCGGTGTTCGCCGCCGTCCACCACGCCGAAATTATCGCCCATCGCGTTGGCGAACCGTTCGGCACCCTGATCCTGGCGCTGGCCGTTACCATTATCGAATGCGCGCTGATCGTTTCCGCCATGATCGCTGGCGGTGATGCCGCCGCCGGCCTCGCCCGCGATACGGTGTTTGCCGCCGTGATGATCGTCACCAACGGCATCACCGGCATCTGCCTGCTGGCCGGGGGCGCGCGCCACCGGTTGCAGAGTTTTCACGTCGAAGGGGCCAATGCCGCCCTGTCCGTGTTGCTGGCGCTGATGGTACTGACCATGGTGCTGCCCAACTACACGCTCACTGTCGCGGGCCCGATGTATAGCCCATCGCAACTGATGTTCGCCGCCATCGTATCGCTGGTGTTGTGGGCGGGGTTTGTGTTTGTGCAAACCGTGCGCCACCGCGATTTTTTCATGCCCGTCGGCGCGCCAGATGATGTGCACGCGCCCCCGCCCACCGGCAAAACCGTCGCCATTAGTGCGGCAACCCTGCCAATTGCCCTGATTGCGGTGATTGGCCTGGCCAAAGCCCTAACCCCCACCTTGGATGCCGCTTTGGGCCGTATGGGGGCGCCGGCTGCGGTGATGGGTATTGTAATTGCCGCCATCGTTCTGCTGCCCGAAAGCCTGGCCGCCGTGCGGGCGGCCGCCGCCAACCGGCTACAAACCAGTATTAACCTGGCACTGGGCTCCGCGGTTGCCAGTGTTGGCCTGACCATCCCGGCGGTAGCCGCGGTATCCCTGCTGCGCCACCAGCCGCTGGCGCTGGGGTTAACTGCCAAAGACGAAATTTTTCTCGCGCTGAGTTTTGGCCTCAGTGTGCTAACCTGGAGCACCGGGCGCACCACCGTGCTGCCTGGTTTGCTGCATTTGGTGGTGTTTGCAGCGTTCCTGTTTTTGTCGGCAGTGCCTTAAAAATCTCCGGCCACATCACGCCGCGCGCCACCCTGATAAATGCCTTCCAGCAAATACACTGGGCGTTGCTTGGCCTCGACAAACATGCGCGCCAAATACGTGCCGATCATCCCTAAGGAAATCAGGTTCAACGCGGTGCCGACCAAAATCACCACAATTACCGAGGCATAGCCCGGCACGTCGATCCCTTGCAGAAACACCAGGATAAAAATGTAAGCCGCATACCCCACGGCCCCCGCCGCCACGGCAATCCCCAAATAACTCCATACCTGCAAAGGAGCGGTAGAAAATCCCACAATCGCATCCACGGCAAATTGCCACAGCCGCCAATAACTCCATTTGGTTTGACCGTGGCTGCGCGCCGGGCGTTCAAATTCAATCGCGACAGAGGGAAATCCAACCCAGGCAAACAAGCCTTTCATAAACCGCGTCCGTTCTGGCAACTGGCGCAGCGCCTGCACCACGCGCCGATCGAGTAGGCGGAAATCGCCCACGTTGGCCGGAATCGGCGTGTGCGAAATACGGTTGAACCAGGCATAGAACAAATGCGCCGTTAAAATCTTAAACCGCGTTTCGCCGGCCCGGCTGCGCCGCAAACCGTACGCGATGTCGTACCCTTCACGCCATTTCGCCACAAACTGCGCGACCAGCTCGGGCGGATCTTGCAAATCGGCATCCATCAACACCACAGCATCACCTTTGGCATAATCCAGCCCTGCGGTCATCGCTGCCTCCTTGCCAAAATTACGCGACAGGTTAAGCACGGTCACGTCCTGGCGGATGCGCGCCTGGGCCAGCAGCATGGCAAGCGTTGCATCGGTTGATCCATCATTGACCAGCACAATGTCCAGTGTCACCAACGGCAAATTCAGCCGTGTATCAATTTCGGCCAGCAAGCTTGCGATGGTGTCCTGCTCGTTATACAGCGGAATGATCAGTGATATCACCGGCCGTTCGGGGCGCAGCCGGATCATGATGTCATGCAAGCCAGGGGGCAAGCCAGGGGGCAAGCCAGGGGGCAAGCCAGGGGGCAAGCCAGGGGGCAAGCCAGGGGGGGAACTGACCATCAGCTGCGGCTTGCCAGGCAGAAAATGCTCAAGCCGCCTATGCGGTTGGCTTTGAAAAACAGCCGCTCAACCGCACATATCATGGTCAGTGCCGTATTCATCAGCGCCGAATGCATTTGCAAATCCGATTTGGCACCGCCGCCATCGCGCGCCTTACGTTGAAACACAAACGGCAAAATCACGCGGCGCAGCACCACCAGCGGTAACGGCAACCCATAGTAATAACACCCCAATTGCGGCGTGAGCCCCGCCCGGCGCACAACATCTTCAAGCTGGCCCAAGGTGTAGCGGCGCTTATGGTCTAAAAACACATCATGCTCGCTCCACAACCACTGAAAGGCCGGCACGCTGATCAAAAACCGCGCGGAGATGGCGGTGTTTTGCACATAGTCGCGCAGCAAACCCACATCATCATCGACATGCTCAAGCACATCCATCAGCAGCACGGTATCAGCCGCACTGTTGCTGATGCTGCGCATAAAATGGATCGGCTTGCCGTTATGATCCTGGGTTTCCTCGCGCGCATAGGCGGGATCAACACAGCTTGCCTCCACCGCCCCATGATCCAGCAACACGCGCGCAAACACCCCCGACCCCGCCCCCACGTCCAGCACATGATGCACCGGCTTTGCCGCCAGCAAACGGCGCATGGCAGCGCCCTTGGCCCGGTAATACCAATGCTCGCCAATGGCATCGCCCAGAATATCCAGTTCTTTGACATCCATTGGCAGGTGCTTCCCGATTGGTTTGGCCGGCGTATGACAAAGTGTTTTAGGCAACGGCGACAGACGTTGGGGCAGCACCACCATGAACCGGCGCTGCGCGCCGTACCGTGCAGGCAAACACCGCCAACAGCACCAGCGGCGCCACCGGCACCGCCAAACCGCGCGCCAGTGCCGGGCCGAGTAACGGCAAGGTATATAATGCCAGCAAGGTCAGTTTTTCCCAAGGCTTAAACCCGCGCGACTGGGCCTGGGCAAACACAATCGCCACGGCAACCGCGGCGATCGGCAAATCGTAATCCATGGTGTACGGCGTCATCAGCAAGGCCGCCGCCGCCATCAGGGCCGCTTCCAATCCTGCCCCCGGCCGGCGCCACGCCGCACGCGCCAGCACCACCAGCACAGTTAAGGATACGCCAAGCTGCACCACATTGGCGGCCGTGCCCAACAAACCCAGCACGCGAAACGCGCCCAGCACCGATACAAGTTTAAACGGCGCACGCATGCCGGCCGCAAACATCGTCGATGCATCCGGTAACACATGAAAAAATGCCTGCCACGGGGCGATGCCGAAAACGGCGGCGCTCAGCCCGGTTAGCACGACGGCACTCACCCCCGCCCAAAAACTTGCGCGAAACCGCCGGGCCGCAAACAGCACCACCGGCACACTCAACGCCAATTGCGGCTTATAGCATAGCAAACCCAAGGCCGCGCCACCTAAATACGGCCGCCGATCGCCCCAAACGCCGTAAGCCGCAAAGCACGCGGCGCTCAAAAAACCGTTCTGGCCGTTACCCGATGTCAGCAAAAGCCCAGGAAAACCCAGCAACCCATACCACAGTGCGGCAGACTGCTCGCGGTTTGCTTGGGTGCCATTTAGCAATAATTTACGCACAAACCCAACCCACAGCGCAAAGCTGCTGGCGGCAAAGCCTAGCCAGGCGGCAATATAGGGCAGGGCTGCAAACGGTAGCAGCAGCAGCAGCCAGCTTGGCGGATAATAGAACGGCAAAAATACATCTTTAGGCAAAGCTTCGGTTTGGTGCTCGGCCTGATAAATCAGCGCGGGATCATATGCGGCCAGTGCATGGCCGGCGGCGGCAAACTTGGCGGCCACCCAAAAACACACAAAATCGCCACCCGGCGGCGCGTTGCCCGTGCCGTGCGTCCGCCAATTGGTGATCAACAGCCCAACAATGCCGGCCAGCAACCCAATCAGCGACGCCCGCGCCATGCGCTGGGCGACATCACCGGTTAAAAAATCCGCATCGCGCAACACCCGCCATGCCCGCAATCCCGGCCCCGGCGGCAGCGTCGCATTGGCATCACGGTTCACCACCTGGCCACCGGTTTTTCCATACAACGGCGCCGTGCTGGCCGCCGAGCCGCGCCAACCCAGCCGGTTATCGAGAAAATGCCCATCACCCCACCTCCGCACGATCACACAGTTTTCCACACTCCCAGCCGCGCGAACAGACCTGCCCCTTGATCATTTCCGTTATTCCATTATATTAGAAATATGGAAAAAACGACTGCGATAACCGCCCTCGCCGCCCTCGCCCACGACTCCCGCCTGGCGATTTTTCGCGCACTCGTTCAGGCAGGTGAACCCGGTTTAGCCGCCGGCAGTATCGCCTCCCGCCTCGCCCTGCCGGCGGCCACACTATCTTTTCACCTGACCCACCTCAAACAAGCAGGCCTGATCACCTGCCAGCGCCACGGCAGATCGCTAATCTACCACGCCGATTACCCGGCGATGACCGCATTGCTGGGCTATCTCACCGAAAATTGCTGTCAGGGTAACGCCAGTTGCGCACCCATTCCTTGCTGCCCGCCTACCCCCACCACGACAGGCACCACCACGACAGGCACCACCGGGCATGTCTAACCGCATCTACCATGTGCTGTTTTTGTGCACCGGCAACACCGCCCGCTCAGTGCTGGCAGAATCCATTCTTAACCACGATGGTGCTGGAAAATTCCGTGCCTTTTCCGCCGGCAGTTTCCCCACAGGCACCATCAACCCGTTCGCGATAAAAGTGCTGCACAGCTATGGCTATCCCACCGATATTCTACGCTCCAAAAGCTGGAACGAATTCGCAACCGCCGATGCCCCGCAAATGGATTTTGTGTTTACCGTCTGCGATAACGCGGCCGGCGAAATTTGCCCAATCTGGCCTGGCAAACCGGCCACCGCCGATTGGGGGATCGAAGACCCCGCCGCCATTGATGGCAACAACATCCAAAAAGAAACCGCCTTTGTGCAAGCCTTTGGTTTTCTCAAAACCCGCATCAGCGTTTTTATCAACCTGCCGCTTGCCACCATCGATCGGTTGGCGCTGACCACCCAGTTGCGCGCAATCGGTGCCCTGCCCGGGGCAAGCAATTATCCCCTTGTATAATCTGCAACGCCGCCTAACCGCGGAGTTTTTGGGCACCAGTATGCTGGTGGCAACCGTGGTTGGCTCCGGCATTATGGCGCAAACCCTCACCCACGATGTCGCCCTCGCCTTATTGGGTAACACAGTCGCCACCGGCGCCATGCTTGTGGTGCTTATCACCATTTTGGGCCCCATCTCGGGCGCGCATTTCAACCCCGCCGTATCGCTGGTGTTCGCGCTCAAACGCGATCTCACCCTGGCGGAAGCGACCGCTTACACCACCGCCCAAATTACCGGTGCTATCTCCGGCACCATCGCCGCCCATCTGATGTTTGGCCTGGCAATGCTGGAAGCCTCGCAAAAAACCCGCACCGGCGGCGCGCAATGGTTTGCGGAATTCGTCGCAACCTTCGGCCTGATCACAACAATTTTGGCCGGCATCAAATTTTGTGAAGATCGCGTGCCCGTGCTGGTTGGCCTATATATCACCGCCGCCTATTGGTTTACGGCATCAACCTCGTTCGCCAACCCCGCCGTTGCCATCGCCAGATCACTCACCAACACATTTTCCGGCATCAGGCCCACTGATCTGCCCGGTTTTATCGCCGCCGAAGTTTTCGGCGCCATCGCCGCCCTTGCCCTGATGGGTTGGCTACTTACCCCGCCCGCGCCGCCAAAACTTTAGTGGCCGCCCCCACCACACGCCCTGCATTCCCGTCCCACGTATAATCGCACGCCACCAAATCCGCCCGTGCCGCTGCCCCCAGTTTTACCCGCAACGCCGCATCTTCAATCAACCACGATACCGCCGACCACATCATCGCCGGCTCGGCCGGGTCAAACAGCACCGCATTGCGCAAATGCCCGAGAATTTCACGAATGTTGGGCTGATCGGGCGCCACAATCGCCGCCCCCGCCGCCATGTAATCAAATATTTTTAAGGGTGACGCATACGGTGTCGCCATTGGTTGCAACGCAATATCAAAACCCGCCACAATCTCTGCCACCTGCTCGGGCGGCACAATGCCGGTAAACCGCACCCGATCGCCTAACCCCAATTCTGCCGCCTGCGCCTGCAAATCCGCGCGCACCGGGCCATCGCCCACCACCACCAATTCCACGGCGCGGGGTTCGGCGGCCATGCCGGCAATCACCAAATCCAACCCGTGCCACGGGCGCACAAACCCAACAAACCCCAAGGTAATCGGTGCACCCTCGGGTTTTTCTGCCCGCACATCCGGAAAACTGGCCAAATTTATGCCGTTCGGCACCACCTGTATTTTATCGCGCGCAACCCCTGCGGCGGCCACACTATCACCCAACACCGCTGTTACCGGCAGCACCATGGCGGCCGAGCCCCAGGTGAATTGTTCCAGCCACTGCGCCAGCCTGAACAATTTTAAGCCCCCATGTTTTTGCCGCTCGGCCGCCAGTGGCGAATTCACTTCCAGCAACATCACAGCACCGTGCCAGCGCGCCAGCAAACTGCCGGCCAAATGATACAGATTACACCGCTCGTAAATAAAATCTGGCCGAAACTGCCGGTATGCCCGCAACAGTTTGATATAGGCAAGCCCGGCATAGCCAAGCTCGGCCAATTCCCACAACGCCCCCGGTAGCAGTTTGCGGGCAACGGCAATCAGCTTTGATTCGCCACCAAACTCCGCTTCCTCATAAAACCCTGGCCCCACCACCAGCACCTCGTGGCCGGCCGCGCGCAGGGCACGAATAAGCTCCTCCACGTGCACCGCCTGGCCGTCGCGCGATTGAATGCGATGGGAATATAAAATGCGCATGTTTAAAAAATCCGGCTGCCATAAAACATAGAAACTACACCGTATACGGGTTTGCGTTGCGCGCAGCCAGCACCGCCCAGGCCAACGGCGCCAGATGCGGCCGCTGGTAATAGACAAAATCCGGCGTATCCGGGGTCAACCCAGTGGCAAGCCCGGTGCTGAGCATTGGCACATTTGTGGCCGTTATCCGCCCGCGGGTTGTGTGTGCCGCCAATGTTGCCAAAAACCGCGCCCGCACAGCGCAGTCGCCCGCGCGCCCCAAGGCAAGGGCCGCCATCGCCGTGCCTTCCAGCCAAATGCCATCGCGATCGCTGTTAAAATCCACCCCGGCCAGCCCGCCCGGCCCGGCAACACCACATTGGCTCAGCACGGCGGCCAGCCCACGACCCCAAGCCGCATCGGCATCGGGTAACAAGGCCGGCCACAGATTGGCATCCACCGCCAGGTGATCATTCAAACCGCCATCAGGTTTTAAGCCGGAACAAAACCGCCCGGGCCCGCTAAGCCACACCGCATCCAGCAATTTATACGCGTGCGTTGCCCTGGCCGTTTGCCCCAGCCGTGCAAACACCGCTGCCAGATCTGCCGCATGTTCGGTGCTGACCCAGGTCAGTTTTTGCGGCGCCGGTTCAAACCCCCAAAACCCGCCATAAAACCCCACCGGCGCAGTTAACTCACGCGCAATAAAATCGCCAGCGCGCACTGCGGCATCGGTAAACCCCTGGCCAAAGCCGGCGCGCGCCAAGGCGCACCACAACAGCATGGCCCAGGCCAGCACACCGGTTGCCGTGCCCGCATGATAGGCATCTTCGCGCCACGCCCGCGCATCACCATCCCACCATCCAGGCAAAGGATACGCGCCATCGGCCGGCATCGGCCCTGCCGCATAGCCGTTGCGCAACCGGCCATCCTTAAAGAACCGGTCGCGAATTTGCGCTTCCCGCAAAGCCGCCCCAATGCGCACCGCCAAATCACCGCGCCCGCAGGCCAGCAAGCCCAGCCCGGCCACCGCGTTATCATACACAAACGCGCAATTGCCGTGGGTGCGATCAAACGCCACCGCCCCATCATCGCCCGGCGCACGGGTAATAAAACTTTTAATCAGCCCGGGCCCATGCAGATCGGCCGCCAAGCCCACCAGCAGCGCCGCCCAATCGGGCGTTGCCATCCCCGCACAAGCCTCAGCCCGCCCAGCGCCCACCGCCAGCACGCCAGAGGCTGCCGCCACAAACCAACGCCGCGACCCTTGCATGCGGGCGGCCGCCGCGCCCGGTTCAGCCCAGCGCTTCAGCTCAACGCTTTGGCCATCGCCGCCGCCGCCCGGCCATTGGCAATCAGCGCCGATAGCGCATCGAAATGCGTGCCACCCACCCGCGCAAACGCGTGATCGGCACCGGGATACACATACGCCTCGATCAACGGATTACCGGCAACGGCCGCCGTAATCAGCGCTTGCGCCGCCGGCGGCACATACGCATCCAACGCCGCGATATTCAGCACCAGCGGTTTGTGCACCGCTGGCAGATCCCCCAGCAGCCCGTCAATGCCGACGCCATAATAGGAAATATTCACGTCAGCGTCCGACTTGGCCGCCATCATAAACGCAAGCCTGCCGCCCAGGCAGTAGCCAATGGTGCCGGCCTGCCCGTTGGTGCCGGGCAATTTACGCGCAACCGCCAATGCCGCCTGCAAATCCTCAATCCCCTTTGCCTGATCGAACGCGTTCATCAAGGCAAAGGCCTGCGTCCATTCCGCATCGGTCTTGTCGGTAAGATTAACGCCCGGCTCAATCCGCCAAAACAAATCTGGCACAATGGCGGTAAACCCAAGCTCGGCAATCGCATCCGCCGTCGCCCGCATCGACGCATTTACGCCAAAAATTTCCTGAATAACCACCATAGCCCCAACAGGTGTACCCGCCGGGTTGGCCTTGGGGGCCGCCACATAGGCCGAAAAACTGCCCGTGCCGTCGGTGGCGGTGATCGAAATGGTGCTCATAATACGGCAATCTCCTGGGGGTGCAGTGGGGAACAGTTTGCCCAGCACCTTATCAGCACCCGGCCTATCGCGGTATAGCTGGACCCGCCTCCCCCCACTCACCAGAGGGCCACCATGTTCGATGGGCTAGAACCACCCAACGCCAGCCAAAACGGCCCAACCCTTAACGCTAAACACCTGGCCGCCTGGGCCGCCCTGACCACCGTGCTGATCCTGGCTAGCATCCAATGGGGCGATCGCCCGTTTGCCGATTTTAGCCACGATTTTTTGGCTCGCCCCGCCGCCGCCCTATGGCTGGTTAAAATCGGCGGTGCCCCGGTGCTGATCGCCGCCGGCCTGCTGGCAACCGTCGCCGCCTTCGCCAGTGGTGCCAAATACCGCCCCGTCGGCCGCGCCTTCGCCACCGCCCTGCTGGCGGCCGTGCTCGCCATGCTCGCCGTCATCGCGCTCAAACAAGGATTTGGCCGGCTGTGGCCAGAAACCTGGGTCAACAACAACCCATCCTGGATCGCCAACCACGCTTTTGGCTTCTACTGGTTCCACGGCGGGGTTGCTTACGAATCGTTCCCCTCCGGCCACACCGCCCGCACCCTGGCCCCCTGCGCCGCCCTATGGTGGCGAATGCCCCGCCTGCGCCCGCTTTGGGCCGCCCTGCCCACCCTGGTGGTGCTCGGCCTGCTCGGATCAAATTTCCATTTCGTCAGCGATTGCCTCGCCGGCGCCGCCGTCGGCCTCACCGCAGCCCTTGTCGCTCTGCGCTTGGCACCACGGCTGCGGATTGGGCGATAAGATCAAGAATTTTCTTTTTCTGAAGAAAAAGAAACAAAAAGACTTTTATTACGCTGGGCCTGGAGCGATCAAGCCACCGCATTCTCCGAACCCACATAGTAAAAGTCTTTTGCTTCTTTTCTTCAGAAAAGAAGGTTCTTTGTTTTACCTTGCCTTCCCTTACCGCATCCCCTCACGCCGCAACACATCAGGTGCAAAATCGGCTTCGGTTAGTTTGTGGCGGTCGAAGCTGGGTTGTTCCACTTCCTGACCGTGCAAACCGCCCACAATATAGCGCCGGGCGATGAGATCGACGTATTCGGCACCATCGGCGCCGAGCACTGGCACATCATAATCCAGTACTGGAAATGTGGTTGCCGTGCGCCATAGGATACCGCGCCGGTCCCACCTGTCGCTGATCACAATTTGCCAGCTATCTTCATCAAGATACACCACCCGCTTGGCGTAGATATGGGTCATGCCGGGCAGCAGATTGGCCTCCACCACCCAAACCCGGTGCAATTCCCAGCGCAAAGCATCCGGGTTGATAAAATCTTTACCAATAATCTCGGCATAGCTGCGCTTGGGGTTTTGCAATTCGTAGCAATTGTATGGGATATAGATCTCCCGCCTGCCCAGCAGTTTCCAACTATAGCGGTCCAGCGATCCATTGAACAAATCGTAATCGTCCACCGTTTGCAGCCCGTCGGTTTCCGGGATCGGCGTGTCGTAACTTACTTTTGGTGTGCGCCGCACCCGCCGTTCGCCGGGGCTATAAATCCAGCTTTGCCGTGGTGTGGTGAAGGGATCCAGGTAATCCTTATTGATGTTCATGGTGCCGGCAATCCGCGGCGGCGCCAACACTTCGACAAAAAACAGATTATTCAGCCCCTCCGGGTTAGGCCCCGGCATATTATAGGGAAACATGATTTTCTCAGATGTCCGCGCCAGCGTGTAATTACCGTTGGTGCCAACAATGGCATGTTCTTCCACCCGTTCCACCTGGCGGCCGCGCCAGCGCAGCAAATGGTTCCACATCGCTTGCTGGCCATTTTCTGGCACCGGAAAGGGGATAGATAATTCGGCCCCCGCCACCCCCAACCCGCCATTGATCAAATGCGCCCGGTGGGCATTGGCGATCGCCGCATCCAGTATTTCTGGCGGGGCGGCAAAATTGCGGTGGCTTGGGTAGACATCGATGCGGTAACCGGCAACCGACCGCAAGCGCGCAGCCGTACCGGCGGAAAGTTTGTCTTCATACTTGGCAACGGTGGCGGCAGTAATGCTGAACAGTTTTTGTTCGCCGGCGTAAGGGTTGGCCAGCGGTTGCGCCCGCGATGTGCCGGGCGGGCGGCGGGTGATGCCGCCATCCCAGGCCGGTATGGTGCCATCGGCGTTCCCGGCGGCGATGGCGCCAAATGGGGTGAGCGATTTACCCAGATCATCGGCGCCCGCCGCCTGTGCAGGGCGGCTTATTGCCCCGCCGCAGGCCAAAACCGCCACCGCCGCCACTACGGCCTTGTGCCACGCTACCATCAGAATCCCCCACATGCCGGCGGGTTTTGACCCTTGCCGTGCCAATTTCCCCTACCTTACGCAGAAGCTTGCCGTGGCGGAAACAATTTTGCAGTTTCGGAGTGGGTTAGGTTGGAATGTCCGGTTTTGGCAGGGTGTGGCTGTTTTTGTAGGGTGGGCTTCAGCCCACCGATGACATTCACCGAGCGTGCGTTTGGCTGGTGAAATCTTCGGCACTAAAGCCGACCCGCGTTGACCCGGCGCGCATAGCAAGCCGCATTGCCGATGGAACGGACATCGTCACGGCGGCTTGGTGTAACTTGGCTGAGGCCGGCGAACGACCTTAACCGGCGCCGGTGGGCTAAAGCGCACCTACTTACGCGCCGTGGCGAAATCAGTTTTGCCACGATTGCCATTTGACAAGCCCCCGGCCCCATGTCATGCGGCGCGCCCTAATTGAACCCCATTTTCCACCGCCCCATTTTTCGCAACCGGCAAGCCATGTTTTCGCAAACAGGCATCAGCCCCATCGCAAGGGTCCACCATGTCCCGGCCGCAACTCGGTACTAAGCGCACCTGCGTCGCCTGCAGCGCGAAATTCTACGATCTCAGCAAAACCCCCGCTATTTGCCCCAAATGCGGCGTTACACAACCCGCCGAACAGCCCCGCTTGCGGGTGCGCGCCCCGGTGCCCGAACCGAAGGTGAAGGCGGTGGCAGTTGCCGATGATGTCGATGCGGATGTCGAGGTGGAAGCCGAGGATGACGCCGAAGACGGCGTGCTGGAGGATACGTCTGACCTCGACGACGACACCGATCCGCTAGGTGCCGATATCGAAGTCGGCGCCGATACCGACGACAGCGAGCGCTGATCAGAAAAAAGCCCGGTTATAAGCCGCCACGCCCGCCATGCGCATAGGCGCTTGGCGGGCGGGCATGCTAGGCTTGCTGCCATGCGTTTGACCCTGAAAAACCCGCCCGCCAGCCAGGTTTTGGCCCGGCTTGCTGTGCCCGTGCTGGCCTTCCTCGCCGCCAGCCACGGTGCCCCGGCCAGCACAAAACCAAAATCCAACGCCAAAGCCGCCCCGGCGAGCCACCACGCCGCCCATACCACCGCCCACGCTATCGCAAACTTTGGCGCTTGGCGGGTGGCCATTCATGGCGATGGCGCCGCCCGCGTGTGCTACGCCTATACCCGCGCGAACCCAGCCGCCGCGCTGCCCGGCCGTGGCGAAGTGGCGCTAACCGTGACTGAACGGCCAAATTTGCGCGATACCATCGCCATCAGCACCGGCGTCGTCCTCGCCGTTAAAGCCGACGTCACCTTAAACATCGGCACCAAATCGGCCGCTTTTTACCCCTCCGGCCGTTCGGTTTTTGCCCGCGATGCGGCCGTAACCTTGCCCCTGCTGCTCGCTGGCGCCGATGCCACCCTGACTTTGCCTAAGCCCGCCAAGGGCGGCGACCTCACCGATCATTTTTCGCTCGCCGGCATTGCGCAAGCCCTGGCCGCCGCGCGCACCGCCTGCCCGGCGGCCGCCGCCACCAAATGACCAACACCCCAACCCTCGCCAGCGCCGACCTCACCGAGGCCGAGCGCACCCGCATCCTGGCCAAATCGGCCCTGTTCAACCCGCCGCCCCATGTACTGCCCGATGGCCGGCGCGATCTGGTTGGCCTGCCGCGCGAGGCGCTGATCGCCGAACTCGCTCAAATCGGCGAAAAACCCTTTCGCGCCAAACAAATCTGGCACTGGATCTATCACCAGGGCACCACCGATTTTGCCGCCATGACCAGCATCGCCAAACCGTTGCAGGCCAAACTTGCCGAAAGTTTTGTCATCGGCCGGCCCACCGCCAGCATTGTGCAAACGGCGGAAGACCAAACCCGTAAATTTCTATTCCGTTTCCGCGATGGCCAGGAAGCCGAAACTGTCTACATCCCCGATCGCGCGCTCGATCGTGGTGCTGTGTGCTTATCCAGCCAGGTGGGCTGCACGCTGAGTTGCAAATTCTGCCACACCGGCACGCAAACCCTGGTGCGCAATCTCGGCGCCGCCGAAATCGTCGGCCAGTTTATGGCGGCGCGTGATTCTTATGGCGAATGGCCTAGTCCCGCCGGCGAAACCCCGCGGCTGCTGTCCACCATTGTGCTGATGGGCATGGGCGAGCCGCTGTATAATTACGAAAACGTAGCCCTGGCCATGCGCATCATCATGGATAACGAAGGCATTGCCCTGTCGCGCCGGCGCATAACGTTAAGCACCTCGGGCGTGGTGCCGATGATGGACCGGGCCGGCGCCGAATTAGGGGTAAATTTGGCGGTGTCCCTGCACGCCGTGCGCGATGATCTGCGCGATGAGCTGGTGCCGCTGAACCGCAAATACCCGATCGCCGAGCTGCTCGCCGCCTGCCGGCGTTACCCTGGGGCGTCTAACGCCCGCCGCATAACCTTCGAATACGTTATGCTGCGCGGCGTGAACGATAGTGAAGCGGACGCGCGCGAGCTGGTGCGTTTAATTGCCGGCATTCCAGCCAAGGTAAATTTAATCCCGTTCAATCCCTGGCCAGGCAGCGCCTACTTGCCGAGTAGCGGCAACGCGCTGCACCGCTTTGCCAAAATTGTGATGGATGGCGGGTTTTCCGCCCCCATCCGCACCCCGCGCGGCCAGGATATTCTGGCTGCCTGCGGGCAGCTGAAAACCGAAAGCCGCCGTATCGGTGGCCGGGCCACGCCGTCTGTCTAACAACCGGCGCCATTAACCACCAGGTTACCTACGCCGCGCTAAACCGGTCCACCCTCGCGCCGGAGCGCCCCGATGACCGCACCAACGAATGTCCCATCGGCCGCAGGCGCCATCAGCGGTAAACCGCGGGCCAGCTTGCGCATCGGCGGCAAACTCGCGGCCGGCTTTGCCATCCTCACCCTGCTGATGCTCGGCCTCGGCGGCATGTCGCTGCACGGCATGGCCGGCATCGACAGTAAGGTCGCCAACTTAGAGGAAAATACCCTGCCCAGCCTGCGCTGGGTTAACCTTATCGCCCAAACCTTGGAACGCTACCAGTCCCTGCAATACCGCCTACTGGTGAATGCCATCGATGGCACCGACCTGACCGAATCGCAAACCCGCCTGAATGACGCCGATACCCAGCTGCAAGCCGCCCGCGCCGGGTTCGATCCCCTGATCGACCCCGGAGAAGAACAGGAAATCGTCACCCGCTTTGATGCCGCCCTGGCCGATTACCGCCAAACGGTGAGCACCGAATTGCAGCGCCTGGTGCGAAAACACGATACGGCTACGGCCTCACGCCTGATGAGCGGCCCTGGTGTTACCCAGATCACCACCCTGCGCGATCTGATCACCACCGATCTCGCCTACGAAAACCGCCACGGCGATGGCGCCGCAGCGGACAGCCGCGCAGCCTACAAGACCACGCGCAACCTGACCGCCGGTGCCGTGGCAACCGCCGCCATCCTCTCCGCCCTGATCGCCACTTTTCTGATCCGCGATATCGTCGGCCCGCTGGTGCGCCTGCGCACCGCCATGGGCCAGATCGCCGCTGGCGACCTGACTGCGGCCATCCCCGGCGCCAACCGGCGCGACGAAATCGGCGCCATGGCCAATGCCGTTGGCATCTTCAAACAGGGTTTAGCCGAAAACGTCAGCCGCGCCGCCGATGAGGCCGCAGCCCTTACCCGGCGCGCCGAGCGCACAGCGCGCATCGATAGCCTCGTCGCGGGCTTTCAAACCTTGGCAAGCGATAGTGCAACTTCTCTGGGTGGGTCGGTCGGCCAACTGCAATCCACCGCGCGCGCCATGGCGGGCACGGCCGATACCACCACCGATCGTGCAACGCTTGCCGCCAGTGCGGCCACCGAAGCCGATGCCGGCATACAAAGTGTTGCCGCCAGCGCGGAAGAACTGGCAGCCTCGGTTAACGAAATCAGCCGTCAGGTCGCGCAATCGGCCCAGGTTACCAGCGATGCCGTGCAGCAAGCCCAGCGCACTGGCGATATCGTGCGAACGCTGGCCGATGCCGCCGGCCGCATTGGCCAAGTGGTTGATCTGATCAAAGGCATCGCCGGGCAAACCAATCTGCTGGCGCTGAACGCCACCATCGAAGCCGCCCGCGCTGGTGATGCCGGCCGCGGCTTTGCCGTGGTCGCCAGTGAAGTGAAGGCCCTGGCCAGCCAAACCGCCCAGGCCACCGGCGATATCAGCCAGCACGTCGGCCAGATCCAAACCGCAACCGCCCAGGCGGTGGAGGCGATCAACGCCATTACCGATCGCGTCGCGTCGATCAGTGCCATCGCCACCACTATTGCCGCCGCGGTGGAACAGCAAGGCGTTGCCACCGCCGAAATCGCCCGCAACGTGCAGCAAACCGCAGCCGGTGCCGCAGCGGTCACCGCCAACATGCACGTGGTCAGCGCCGGTGCCGCCGATACCACCAGTGCGGCAGCCCAAGTGCTTACCGCCGCAACCGCGCTGGGCGCGCAATCCAGCAGTTTTAACCAGCATATCGACATTTTTCTCTCCGCCGTTCGCGCCGCCTAAAACCCCGCGCGCAAACCGGGGCACACACACCACGCACCGCACCGCCCGCTTTGATCTGCCCCCTTGCCGGCAGCCCGCTAGCATCGCATCTATCTCGGCATGACCGAACCCTTGCTCGATTACGCCGCCCTTACCGCAGCCCCGGTGGCAACCGCCCCCTACACCCACATCATGCTGCGCAATTTCATCGCGCCCGTTACCCTGGCCCGCATTCGCGCCGATGTGCCCAATGTGTCGCGCGGCGGCTCCTTCCCGCCCGAAGCTTTGGCCCTAGGCCCCACCGCCCGCGCCATGATGGGCGAAATGCAGGGCGAGCGTCTTAAAACGCTGATCGCCGGAAAACTGAACCTCGACCTCACCGATGCCCCGACCATGCTAACCATGCGCGTGCACTGCCGCGAAAAAGACGGCCAAATCCACACCGATAGCGATGCCAAACGGGTCACCATCCTGCTCTACCTCAATCAGGAAAACGACGGCTTCACCGGCCGCGAAGGCAGTTTGCGCCTGCTGCGCAGTGCCACCGATCTCGAAGATTACGCGATCGAAGTGCCGCCCACCGATGCAACCCTTCTGGTCTTCCCCAACGGCCCCACCACCTGGCACGGCCACCACAGTTTTACCGGCAAACGCCTCTCGGTGCAGCTCAATTACATGACCAGCGACGGCAAAGCCCGCGGCGAACTGCGCCGCCACAAGCTCTCCGCATTATGGAAACGCGCTACCGGCGTTTGACGATCTTTCGTTAAAAAATAAAGAAACCTTTTTTGACTTCCGAAAACAAGCAAAAGACTTTTATACATTCGCACCGTGCCGGCTTTCCGCCTGGGGCTTACGCTCGGCTACCCAACCCGCCCCGCCATCACATCGCCGATCAATTTTTCATACTCGGCCAAATACACCGTCATATCCAAATTCTTCTCCGCCCACGCCCGCGCATTGCGCCGCAATTTGGCCGCCAGCACCCGGTTTTCCAATAACTCCAATATGCTATCAGCAATTTTATCAGGCTCGTGAAACGGCGCCAGCAACCCGGTTTTGCGGTGCATCACAAATTCGCGCACTGGTGCGGTATCACTTCCCACCAGCGCACAGCCACTCGCCATCGCCTCGCGCAGGCTCCACGAGGTGACAAACGGGTAGGTTAGATACACGTGCGCATCCGACCGCTGCAGTAATTTAACGTAGGTTTCGTAGGCAACTTTGCCGACAAAATGCACACGGCTCAGATCAATCCGATCACCCATCTCATCTAAAAACCGCTGCCGCCAGGTGCCCACCGCCGGTTTTGATCCGTAACTGACATTATCGCCACCCACCATCATCACCCGCACATCGCGCCGTGCCGCCAGTAGCCGCGGCAACGCCCGCATCATCACATGAAACCCCCGGTAAGGCTCGAGATCACGCGAAACATAGGTCACCAGGGTATCTTCCGGTGCCACCTTATAACCCCCCAAAGTTACCGTGCGGCGCCGAATATCCGGGTTGGGTTTACACACATCCAAATTCACCCCCTCGCGCAACACCCGAATTTTCGGCCGCGCCCAAACAGGGTAGGTGGACAACTGAAAATCCGTCGGCGTCTGGCCAAAGCCTGGGTTATTCAACGCAATCAGGTTGATCGCATTCTTGTTTCGAACACGCGGAAAATCCTGCACTGGCATTAAAAACTCGGGATCGAAACCAATATCGACGCCGTGGAGATTATAATAAAATTCAAAATACCCCAGCAACGGCACGCCAGGCCAGACATCCTCGATGCTCAGCAATTCACCCCAGCCATGATGGCCAATGATGATATCGGGCACAAACCCCAAACTGCGCAGTTTAATCGCGGCCGCCAGCACCGCACTTGCCCGGGCGCAGGCAATATCAAACTCCTGCGCATCCCGCTGCGAATTGGCGCCGGCGTTACGCTGCAAACCATGCGTCACCTTGCGCACGCCAGGCAGTTGGTGCGCGGTGTTTTCGGTCAGAAACAGTATTTCATGGGTATTCTGCGCCACCAGATGCCGCAAAATGTGCAGATACTGCGCCGGAAAATTCTGGTGAATGAAAAGAAACTTCATCGCAGGGGACACCGCGTGGCAGGGCTGAGCATCATCACCCAGCCCGCCGCCGCATGCTTACTTACGGCCCTTACCCGGCGCCGGTTTGGCAGGTGTCTTCGCAGGCGCTTTGGCAACCATTTTTGCCGGCCCCGCTTTGGTAGGTGCCGCCTTGGTAGGTGCCGCTTTTGCCGGCGTCACCTTTGGCGCAGCCTTCGCCGCAACCTGCGTGCTGGCCAGTTTTACCGCCACCCGCGGCGTAATGCTCACTTTAAAACTTTCCAGCGGCGCCAGACTATCGGCCTGCGCCGGATCGCCGGTTTCAATCGGCCCCACCTGAGTGCCATCAACAAAGCTCGCCTGCAGCGCGCAATCAAAATGCTCCGCCGCTTCGCCCCGCAGCCGCACCCGCAAGCCCAAAATCGGCAGGCTCATGCCGCGGCTGCCGCAAAACTGGCCGCCCTCGGCCCAGGGCGATAACCAGCCCCGCCCGAGCACCGCCTGATATTCAATATCCGCCGAGCCAATCAGCGCGCGCGGGGTAATGGCAAAGCCTTCCACCCATTGCTTGCTGCCAACAATGCCCATGGTATCGGCCAGCGACGTGCCGACGTCACCACGCCCGGCGACGTGGGCGACAATTTCGGCATCTGCCGCCACCGGTGCAGGGGCTGCCGCCCGGGCAGGTGCACCCGCTGCTGGTGTGCCAGCCGCCGGTGCTGCCGCCGGCCGCGGCTGCGCCGCTTGGGCCACACCCACCGCCGGCAGCGATGCCGCATCGGCGAGTTTTAACACCTGCAATTTGGGCGCGTCCCCGGTGGCATTCTGCGCCTGATGAATGGTCACCATCACCTGGGCCGGGCCGCGCAACACCCGCACCAGGGCCGCCCCATTCCAGCCGCTGATCCAGCCATCATCACGAAACGTCGTGATCGTTACCACATCCGGGCGCGACATCGGCCCCGGCGGCAACGAAAGCCTTACCCCCGGCAAGCCGCTCTGCGCATCCGGCAGCGGCCCGCCTGGCGCGTTGAACACACAAAACAGCCCGGTATCGAGCGTCATCAAATGGCCGCTCACCTTCAGCTCGGTCATCATCTTCTGGGCAGTCTGGGTTTGGGTGTCACTCACGGGCAAAAATCTCGCTTCCTGAAGGCTTCGGGTGAAAGTGGCGCCCGGCGGGCCAACGGCGCCACCAGACATAAGTCTATTCTCTACGATGTTGCGCTGCCCGCGCACCAATCGCAAGCGCCGCCAAGCGCATCAATTCATCGTTAACTCGGCCCGCCGGCAACGATAATGGCAGCACAGCCCCCCGCCGGGTTGCGCGCACCCGTGCGGCCAGCGCACCAATATCAAACACCACCGCCGCCAGCCCCGCCTCCCACGCATCCGATAACGCATAGCACCAGGTTTCCGGCCACACCGAAGGCAAAAACGCCAAATCGCCGGCAAGCCCGGTAATCAACGCCTGCGCATCCTTTGGCTTAAACGCGCCGGTGACAAAAACCCGCCCAGTTGCCAGCAACACTGCATCATCACTGGTAAACCCAGCCACAACAAACTCCAGATCGAGATCACGAACTGCGGCATCGCGCGCGCAAGCCAGCAGCACATCAATGCCTTTTTCGCGGCCAATGCCGCCGATCACCACAATCCGCCGCCTTCCCGCCGCCCGCTTGCCGCGTGTTACTGGGGCAAACGCGCGCCGGTCGTCTTCCCAGTTCAATGCCGTGACCGTCACGCCGGGAAAATGCCGCACCAATCGCTGCACCCCATCAGCGTGCGGCACAAACACCGCCCGCGCGCCGCCAAACAGCGCACGGCTACGCCCCCGCAAAGCGGCCGGCGTAATGTCTTCTTCAATCGTCGCCCCGTAAGCTGCAACGCATGCCACGCACCCCGCCACATCGGGTTCGCCGCAATAGCGCCCAAGCCCATCCAAAAACGTCGCCCGCGCGCATAAAAACGACCAGTCATGCACGTAAACATCATACGCCACGCCTAAATCCTGCGGCAGGGCCAACACCTGCGCATGGTGCCCCAGCATGTGATGAATTTCGGCTTCTATCACCCGCTCGCCGGCCAGCAACCGGCGCAAGCCAGCAGCCCCCGCCGGTAACGCCGCTCCGAGATCGGGGAAATCGGTCTCGCCATCCGCCACCATGCAAAACCCATCGCGCGGGCGCAGCACAATGGCGCGCAGGCCACGCGCGCGGGCAGCCTGCACCCGATCGCGGATCACCCGGGCCGTACCACCCCCGGCACTGTGGGTGATGATCAGCACGGCGCCGGCCGCAACCCGCCCGGCGGCAAAGCGCGCCGCATCCAGCCGGGCGCGTGCCGCATGCAGGGGGTCGGCGGCAATAAATGCGTGCACACGGGCGCTATAATCCGGGTGCAGCCGGTCCAGAATCGCCAAATTGCGCGCCAGCAAATCCGCCCGGGCAGCACCAAACGATACGCCACCCACGTGGGCTACAAACACTTCGGGCACCGCCACATGGCGATACCCCAGGGCACGCGCGCGTTCGCAAAAATCGTTTTCCTCGCCGTACCCTTGGGCAAACACCTCGGCACGGAACGGCCCAACGCTTGCCAAACACCCAGCCCGGATAAACAGGCAAAACCCGTGGCCGGTAGGCACCTCGACCAACCGCCCAGCGTTAACCCGTGCCGCCCAACCCGCCATCACCTGAGTTTGTGCCACATCCGGCACGGCATTGGGCGGGCCAGTTTCACTCGGCCGTGGATACGAAAATATCGTTGCGTTATTCGAAAGTGGTGTTGCCGTGCCGATGTCATCCGCACTATGGGCGGCAGCGCGTAAGCTTTGCAGAAATCCCGGTGCCACAATGGTATCGGCGTTCAACAGGATTAGATCGCAACCGCCTGCTGCCGCCATACCCGTATTGGCCGCCACCACAAACCCGCGATTGCGCAAAGTCAACGGGTCAGACGGGATCATCTCAATCTGCCCGGAACCCTGCAAAGCCTGCAAAGCGGCGCGCAAACCGGCATCTGGAATAGCATCATCCACCACAATCACCCGCGTGCCGGCCGGCGCATGGGCCAACACACTGGCGACACACCGCAGCGTCTCGGCGGTGCCGGCAAACACCGGGATCACCACACACACCGCACCCGGCCCGTGCAGGCGTGCGCCCGGCATACGCGGCCCCGCGAAGCGCGCCACCGGCAATTTGGCAATCCGTGCCGCCATCGGCGTGCCCAGCAAAACTTGGCCCGTCGGGCCTGCCACACTCACCGGCCCGGTCCGTGCCGGAAGCGTTGCCGCAAACACCCGCGCCCGCGTCAACGGGGCGGCAAAACTCAACGATTTGGCAAGGCGGCCGGCCCGCACGCCGATCACCAGCACACCTGCCGCCGTGGTCACGTGCAGCCTGGGCACCACATCCGGCGCCCCAGGGTGCCACGCCCAGCCGTGAATATCCGGCCCCTCGCGGCTTGCCACCCCTTCGATGCGCAACACAATGGCGGGGTTTAACGGGCTACCCAGCAAGGCCGCGCCAGTATCGCGGTGCATCACCTCCAGGGGCTCAGCCGCGGCATCACGCACCGCAAACCCGTGCAAACCTGCACGTAATGCGTGCCCCCCTTGGCGCACCTCCAGCGCGGTTGCAGGCAAATCCGCTACCACCCGTAAGCGCGCATCAAACCCGCACATGCCGGCAAACCCTGCGGCGCGCGCCATGCGGCTGGCGGCGGGCACGATATTGGCACCAACCACCCCGTGCGAAAGCCGCATCGCCATCGCACCGGCCGCCGCCGGCACATCGCCCGCCGCCTGCTGGGCCAAGGCCAGCCCCAGCCAGATATCGGGCCGGTCAAACTGCGCGGCCAGGGCGGCGAACAAATCGCGCGCCTCGTCTGCCCGGCCAAGCCGCAGCAACACCCCGGCCAAGGCCGCCTGAATATTAAAATCGCACGGCGCCACCCGATGCGCGCGGTCTAACCAGCGCCGGGCACCGGCAAAATCACCGCTCGCGGCCAAAGCCTCGCCGCGCTGCCAGGCCTCACGCGCCGCCGCGATCGCCGGCGCCACATCCACCTCCAGCACCGGTGGCCGCGGCCAGGCTTGCGTTATTGTATCAAGGCGAAACCGCGAAGCAGCTTTAGGTGGCGCCACGCGAGCCAAAACCTGGTGCGATTAGCCGGCAGCAGCGGCGGTGGCGGGCGTCTCATCGGGCGCCGGCAAGCGTTCCAAATCGCCATCGGCGGCGGCAACCCCCTGGCCCTTGGCCAGCAGCAGCCATTTGCGCGCGTCGTCGTATTCCGGCTCGCCGCCCAAACCACGGGCCAAAAACCGCCCCAGCATCATTTGCGCATGGGCATGCCCGCGTTCGGCCGCCATGCGGTACCAGCGCCGCGCATCGGCGCGGTCTTCTGCCACATCGTGGCCGCCGCCGATCATCGCACCCACCGCAAACATGGCGCCAACATGGCCTTTGTCGGCCGCACTATGGAACAGTTTCAGCGCCGTGGTATGATCGCGAGCGCCACCTTCACCACTTAGGCACATCTCGGCCAACGCCACCTGCGCATCGGCCATGCCACCTTCCGCAGCCCGCGCAATCCACAACCGCCCTTCGGCGGGGTCGGCATCCATGCCACGGCCTTCGGCCAGCATGCGGCCATACCAATATTGCGCGTTCACCACGCCGTCCGCTGCCCGGCGCAGCCATAGCATGGCGCGGCGATCGTCACGATCAACCCCGACACCTTCGGCCAGACACACGCCCAAATTATACGCCGCCACTAGATCACCAGAACCGGCGGCCGATTCAAACAATTCGCGGGTGCGCATGCGGTCGTCGTTGGTGCCGGTGCCCGACAGCAGCACATTGGCCAAATCCGCCAGCGCCTGGCGGTCACCGCCTTCGGCGGCCCGGCGAAACCAACGCCCGGCTTCTTCGGTATCGCGATGCACGCCGGCACCGGTGATAAACAGCAACCCCAAAGCGCGCGCCGCAGCAGCGTGGCCGGCTTCGGCGGCGCGATTGTACCAGATTGCCGCTTCGGCGTAATTGGGGGGTAATTCACCACCGCGGGCATATAGATCACCCACCACGGCGGCAGCTTCGCGGTCGCCAGCGTTGGCCGCCCGCCGCAGCCACGATTCGCCCTCCACCGCGTTGCGCACGGCGCCGCGGCCTTCCAGCAAGGCAAGCCCGTAGCGGGCCTGGCCGGCGCGCACATTTTTTTCCGCCGATTGGCGGTAATATTTAACCGCGGCCTCAATATCCTGCGGCAGGCCACTGCCGCGCTCGTGCATCACACCAAGCAAATACAACGCTGTTGGCAAACCCGCGTCGGCGGCACGCTTCAGCACCCGGCCGGCTTCGGCATAATCGGCATCGGTTTTGGCATTGCGCAGCGCCGATAGCCCCAGGCCCAAATGGCCCTGCGGCGCGTTTGCCTCGGCCGATTTGGCATACCAATGATCGGCATCGTCGAGGTTACGCATTTCCTCGGGGCCGGAGGTTAAAATATACCCGAGCAGCGCCATCGCTTCTGATGCGCCATTTTCAGCCGCTAGCCGCGCCCAACGCTCAGCTTCAACATAATCCGGCTGTTCGGCACCGGCCGCACCGGCCATCTGGCCGGGCGGGCGCACAAACAGCGCATTACCAGGGGCGGCCTGGCGCTTACCCGCCAACCCATACAAATACAGTGTTGCCAGCAGGGTTTGCGCTTCGACCCAGCCGGCCTGGGCCGAGCGTTCTAGCCACGCCGCGCCATCGCGCCGGCTGACCGGCACGCCCGATCCTTTCAGATACGCCCGGCCCACACGAAACTGCGCTTCCGGCAGCCCGGCGCGGGCGGCCTGGCTGAATAACGCAAAGGCGCGGGTGGTTTTACCAGTGTCATCCAGCTGCACAGCACGCTTAAAGGCGGCCGCCGGCGAACCTGTGGTCATTAAGCGATCAAAAAAGCTATTCATGCGCGGCTTTTGTCCAGTGTCCCTACGATCAATGCCGCGTCACACCGCAGAACGCAATGCAAAGCGAAGGCCAGTGTGCCACCAACGCAATAACCTTCCATGCTTTGGGGTCAATCACCCAGGCTTGGCGGCGCTGGCGCCGGGGTTAACCCTCCCCCGGCGCACGCATCCTCAGGTCGGTTCGCGCATACCTTCATCAAAGACCGGACGGATACGCACCAGCAGGTAATCCCATACCGTTTGTTCGCCGACCTTGATGTCAATTTGCACCGGCATACCCGGCACCAGATGAAAATCATGCGGCACGTTTTTCAAATCCAGCCGGTCTAGCGTCACCCGTGTATCAAAGAAATACGGACTGGACGGCGCCGCCCCGGTAAACACCATGTCGCTGGTGGTGCCGGAACTGGCTGCACCACCCGAATTGGCGTTGGTTAAAAAACTATCGGCACTGATCAGCCGTACCGTGCCAAAGCCCATGCCGAAATTATTATACGGGAAGGTGGTGAACTTCACCGATACCGGCATACCAATCACCACAAAGCCGGCTTCATCACCCGACACCTGGGCCTGAATTTCCAGCGGCGCGTTCAGTGGCACCAGGGTGAAGAAAGTTTGCCCGGCCTGCAGCACCGAACCGATCGACACCGGCGCCACCGCCAGCACAATGGCATCCTGATCAGCGCGCAGATCGATCAGTTTCAGGCTCAGTGCCGCATGATCGAGCTGGTTGCGGTAATTGGCCAGCTGCACACTGTCATCGGTTAAGGTTTGCGAGACATCGGCAAACCATTGCTGGTTATAGCTTTGCAACTGCCCTTGCAGGGCGGCCAAGGTTTGGGTGGCGGTTTCGCGCTGCTGCACGCTGGTCAGCACCTGGCGTTCCATTTCCAGCCGCGCGTTCACCGCCGCCAAAGTGTCCAACCTGCTGCCAACCTGCTGCTGTTCGAGCTGGTGGCGCATGCGTTCAACATCGGTGGCAACCCCAGTTTGCTTGGCATACTGGCTGATATTGGCTTCCGCCGCTAAGATTTGGGCGTGCTGCGCATCGATCTGGCCTTGGTAATAGCGCAGCTGCGCATCGCGCGCGGCGGCGCGCTGGATAAAAATATTTTCCTGCACCAGGGCGCCGCCGGTCAGGCTTTTGGGCTTGTACGGCACTGCGTGCAATTCGGCGCCAAGGCGATCAACCTCGGTCTGGTAACGATCAAGCTGTTCCTGGGCGGCGGTGGTGTCACTGGCGGCAACGGTGGGGTCTAGCTGCGCCAGCAACTGGCCTTTGCGCACAATATCGCCTTCCGACACCGCGATGGTGCGCACAACGGCGGGGTTCACCGGCTGCACCACCAATTCGGGGGTTAGTGAAATCACCTTGCCGCTGGCCGACACAATGCGGTCGATGTTGAATATCCCAAACGAGATAAACAGCAGCAACACCATGACGAAAATCGCCCAGATCGCGTTGCGGGCGACCGGTTTTGCCGCTGTTGCCATCATCGCCGCCGACGGCGAATAAAACTCCAGCACCTCGGCGCCTTCGTCCACCACGGCGGGGGCCGGGCGTAACCAAGCGATCAGGGAGCGTGCACTGAGCGCGGGTGAGCGGTCTTTTTCTGGCGGCGTTTCTGGCGGTGACGCGGTCATCGACATGGCGGATCAGCTTCCCTGGGTCAGTGCGGGCGGCCCCATTGGCGCTTGCGGGGGCGCTTGCGGGGGCGCTTGCGATGCAGCTTGCGTTGCGGCCAGACGTGCCGAATCGTTAATATGGCGGTTTTGCTGGTTCCACAGTGTGCGGTAAATCGCGCAGCGTTCCAGCAACACGCTGTGCGGTGCCACGTCCATCACGGCGCCCTGGTCCAGCACCATGATCAGATCGCAATTGACCAGGCTGGATAGCCGATGCGACACAATCACCATGGTGCGGCCCTTGCCGATACGCTCCAAATTGGCGTTCACCAGGGCTTCACTTTCGGGATCGAGCGCGCTGGTCGCTTCATCCAAAATCATGATGCGCGGGTTGGTGATCACCGCACGCGCAATCGCCAGGCGCTGACGCTGCCCGCCTGAGATGTTGGTCGAGCCTTCCTCAATCCAGGTATCGTAACCCTGGGGCATGCGTTCAATAAATTCCTCGGCCCCGGCCAGGCGGGCGGCCCGCACCGCATCTTCCAGCGTCAACCCAGGCCTGCCAGCGGTGATGTTTTCACGAATGGTGCCGCGAAACAGAAAATTATCCTGCAGCACGACGCCAAAGCTGCGGCGCAAATGGGCAAGGTTAATGTCGCGCATCTCGATGCCGTCGATCCGCACCGCACCGGTATATTCGCGGTTAATCCCTTGCAGCAGCCGGGTAATGGTGGATTTACCCGAGCCCGACCGCCCGACCAAGCCCAGCATGGTGCCCGGCGGCACTTCAAAATTCACCCGGTTTAATGCCGGGCGCGACCCCAACGGGTAGGTGAAGGTGAGATCCTGAAAGGCAATGCGGCCTTCAAATTTCGGCCGCATACCATCGGTGGCGGCGCGGGTTTCGGTTGGGTTGTTCAGCACCATGGCGACCTGCGCCACCGACGTGCGCGCTTCGTGGTAATCCTGCATCAGCCGCGCAAACCCCACCAAGGGTGCCGCTATGCGGCTGGATAACATCATAAACGCCATCAAGCCGCCGCGGCTTACGCCGGTTGTATTCATCAGCGCCAAATAGGCGCCAAACAACAGCACGCCGCGGGTCATGAACATCTGCAGCGGGTCGGTCAGGGTTTGCGGCCAGTTCGACAGCCGCCCGGCGGCCAGACGCCAACTGGCGGCATCGGCGCAGCGCGCATCCCACAAGGCTTTTTGCTGGGGTTCTAAGGCCAGCGATTTCACCGTGCGAATACCGTGAATGGTTTCGGTCAGCACCGCCCCTTTGCGATGCTCAGCCTGGATCGCCAGCCCGATCAGGCGGCCGATGCGGGGCAGGAAGATAATGATCACCAGCGCAATGAGACCGGCCACGGCAAACGCGATCATCGCCAAAACCGGCTGCAAATACAGCAAAACCGGGCCCAAAATCAGCAGGGTGACGCCATCGAGAATGGTGGTCAGCAGCTTGCCGGTGAGAAATTCGCGCACTTTGTAAATTTCGCGCATCCGGCCAATGGTTTCGCCGGCCTGACTGCGTTCAAAAAACTCCAGCGGCAACGATAGCAGCCGTGAAAACGTGTGCAGATTGATCATGGTATCAAGCCGCATGCCCAATACCTGAAGCAATTCGCGCTGCGCCCAGCCCAAAATGGCTTCAAACACCATCATGATGCCCAGCACCATGGCGACCAGTTTCAGCGTGTTGATGCTGTTATATTCCAGCACGCGTTCGATCACGATCATCACGATCAGCGCCGGCAGAATGCTCAACGCCGATAGCACCACGGAAGCCGCGCCGATTTGTACTAAAAACTTGCGCTGCAACATCACCCGGCTGGCGATCCAGCCTAAGGTGAACGGTGCCTCGCCTTCGCCCGCACCACTGGGCCGGCGCACCAGAATAGTATCGCCGCCCCAGGCCTGTTCCAGGCGCAGCCGGTCGATCGCCACGGGCGGTTCTGAATCGCGTGCAGTGGGGCTTTTCAGCCAGATAATATCGCGCGCCTTATCAGCGCCGACCACCAGGCCGGCACTGCCATCACGCAGCAGCAAAATCACCGGCTCGGCTTCACGCAAGCGGAACAGCCCGCCCCATTTCAGCCGCACCGCCTTGGCCGATAAAGATTGCTCGCGCAGCCAAGCGGCAAGGGATGCCGGTGACGGGTAAGGTTCATCGGGTTGCGCGCGGTAGCTGCCGAGATCGAGATCGACGCCAAAAAACCGCGCCGCCGCGATGGCTGCCCGCAGGCGCAATTCCGACGGGGTTAGCGGCTCGTTAGCATCGCCGGCGCCACCAAAGCCTTCGCCGCCGCCGTCTGCTGGTGCCGTATTCGCGTTGATCTCGTCCAAGCGTCGCTACTCCACACGTATCGGCCAAATCTCAGCCGCAACCAGACCACGCCACACCGGCCTGCACATCGCATGCCCATGCCCTACCACACCAACCCTTGGCTGGTGGTGAATTTAACCCGCAGCGCCGGCAACGAACCCAGTTTGGTGAGGGCCGGGTGGGGGCTTCCCCGCGCCGCGCGCTTGGCCCAAACTAAGCCCGTGGGCGCCGCCTATACCGCATTTCGCCTACAGTTTGCTTACTCATGCGAAGCAGGGGCAGGCGTCAAGGCCTGATCTGATGATGCCCAACCGCTGCCACCCGCCACCGGAGTTCCGCATTCTATGCGCATTACCGCCGCCAGCCCCGATGCCATCGCCGCCATCACCGCGATTTACGCCCACCACGTGATCGCCGGCACCGGCACGTTTGAGGAGGTCGCCCCGGACCAGCCCGCCATGGCCGCCCGCCTGCAGGCCGGCACCAGCGCAGGGTTTCCCTGGCTTATTGCAACCGACGATAGCGGCGTGCTGGGCTTTGGCTATTACGGCCCATTCCGCGCCCGCAGCGCCTATGGGGCGACCGTGGAAGACAGTGTTTATGTGCGCGACGATGTGCGCGGCCAGGGCGTTGGCAAGGCCATTCTGGCCGCCCTCATCGCCCATGCCAAAGCTGCTAACTTAAAGCAAATGCTGGCGTTAATTGGTGATTCTGAAAACATTGGCTCGATCGGCGCGCATGCATCATTAGGCTTTCGCCAGGCCGGCGTGCTGCGCGATGTCGGCTTTAAATTTGGCCGCTGGCTGGATGTGGTGATCATGCAACTTACCCTGCAACCTGGCAGCGAACACGAGGCTCCCCCATGAGAGACATCTCCACCAACAACGCCCCGTATTTAACCGATGGCGTGCTCGGCCGGCGGCTGTTGGCCTGGGCCATCGATGCGGTTTTGTGCGGTTTGGTCAGCGCCGCCCTGGCCCTTGCGCTGTTCTTTTTCGGCCTGCTCACCTTTGGCTTAGGCTGGTATTTATATGCGCTGATGTGGCTGGTGCCGATCGCCTACACATATTTGTGTGTGGCATCCGCGGCACAGGCAACCCCCGGCCAACGCGCGGTTGGCCTGGTTGTGGTGGCCGATCTCGACCTCGGTTCGCCCAACGGCGCCCAGGCGCTGGTCTATGCGGTGGGGTTCTGGGCAACCCTTGCCGCGGCAGGCCCCCTACTGCTGGTCAGCCTAGTCACCGCGCGGTCGCGCTGCCTGCACGATATCATCAGCGGCCTAGTGGTGATCCGCGCCGACTCACCGCAGCCCTAAGTGCCAGGGCAATCGGGTGAAAGTAAGAGTCTTCATTTTTCTGAAGAAAAAGAAGCAAAAAGACTTTTGATCCGCTGGGCCTGGGGGCACCCTGCCACCGCGTTCTCCGAACCAGCGCAAAAAAGTCTTTTTTGTTTCTTTTTTCTTCAGAAAAAAGAAAATTCTTACTTTTTTGGCATTCACCCGATTGCCCTGCCCTAGAAGCGTTTCCTGCTTGACCGCGCGGGTGCCAGTTTGAAACACTCGTGTTTGAAACACTGATTGCCACCGCCTCTACCGGAGACATTTTAACCCAAGTGACCTACACGCCGCCCCGCCGGCCGCAGTTTTTCTACACCACCGCGCCGCTGCCTTGCCCCTATGTGCAGGGTAGGGTGGAGCGCAAAGTGGTGACCGAAATCGCCGGCCCTGATGCTGAACGTCTGCATGATCGGCTGTCACGCGCGGGGTTTCGCCGCAGCCACAATATTGCCTATGCGCCGGTGTGCCATGGGTGTTCATCCTGCGTGCCGATCCGCATTCCTGTTGCCAGCTACACCCCCAGCCGCACGATGAAACGGGTGCAGCGCGCCAATCGCGCTATTTTGGGCCACGAAATTGCGGCGCGTGCTACGGCTGAGCAGTATGCGCTGTTTCAACTGTATCAAGCCGCCCGCCATGGCGAGGGCGATATGGCGGCGATGAGCTTTTATGATTACCGCGCCATGGTGGAAGATACCCCCATCGACACCCGGATTGTCGAGTTTCGCGAGGCCAGCGGCCGGCTCATTGGGGTGTGCCTAACCGACCGGTTGGGCGATGGGGTATCCGCCGTTTACAGCTACTTCGACCCCGCACTTGCCGCCCAATCCTTGGGTAGCTTGGCCATACTTTGGCTGATCGGGTGCGCCGCCGGCTTAGGTTTGCCTTACGTGTATTTGGGCTACTGGGTGCCGGAAAGCCGCAAAATGGCCTATAAAGCGCGCTTCCGCCCGTGCGAAATTTTGGCCGGCGGCGCCTGGCGGCCACTGACCGATGCCGATCTGGCCGAGGATTTTGTCAGAACCGGCACGCTGCTGGTGCCGCAAAGCGCCGATTAAGGTTTGGCGCCGAGCAGCCCGGCCAAAGCCTGCAAGCTTGCTACACTGTGGCCGGCGCGAAACACATCAACATGCGCCAAGATGGTTGCCACACTACGCGCGCGCGGTTCGAATTTTTCATAGCGTAACAACGGGTTAAGCCAGATAATTTGGCGTGCATTGCGGGCAAGCCGGGCCATTTCAACCGCCAGGCGGTTGTGCCCGGCGCCCACATCAGCCGTGGCATCGGGGCGATCCAGCCCATCGCTGATCAGCACCACATCGGCGCGTTCCGCCAGCACCCGGCGCGCCCAGTTGCGGTTAAAGTCGGCCAGGCTATCAGCGATGCGGGTGCCGCCGGCAAAATCGCCGATCAGCGGCGCCAGCTTGGCCAGCGCCTGGCCGGCATCGCGGCAATGCAGGGCACGGGTGACGTGGGTTAAGCTGGTTGCAAACACAAACACTTGGGAATCGCTGCGGCTTGCCACCAGCGCATGCAAAAAATGCAACAATACCTGGGCGTAGCCGGCCATGCTGGCGGAGATATCGCACAGCACCACCAGCTTGGCTGGCCGTTGGCGGCGGGTTTGTGTGCAAAACCGGGTGATATCGCCGCCTTCACGCAAGGCTGCGCGCCACGTGGCGGTGAGATCTATCCGCCCGGCCCGTGTGCTAGCCTGCCAGCGCCGCAGCGGGCGCGGGCGGCCGGCGACCGTGATCGCGGCCACCGCGCGTTTGGCCTGGGCGATGTCGGAGGCCGACATCGCGGCGATATCCATGTGGCGGTGCGCCTGGGCACCACTCGCGGTGCCGGCGGCGGCAAACGCGATCTCTGGCGGCTGGGCGTTGGGCAAGATTTGCGCCAAACCGGCAGCGGGTGCCGGCCCCGCCATGGGCGCGGCCGGCGCCTGCCAGAACGCATCAAACGCCGCGCTAAAGTGGGCCAGATGATCGGCCTTATGCACTAGGGTGGCTGCCAAAGCGGCACGCAGTTGGGGGCGGGCAAACACATCGATGCAGGTGCACGCTTGGCTTGCGGCGATGATATCGGCTGGCCCGGCCGGCACGCCGGCTGCGCGCAAAGCCTGAGCAAAATCAGCGATGCTGGCGGTCAGGGTGGGCAGCGCCACCATGGTCTGAAACCTCCCCGGTTACGTAAATGCAGTCTTTTTACCCCGTGAGCGCCAAACCCGCTGGTTTTTCTCGCATTGCGGCGCGATTGTGTTTATGGCCGGATTGCTGCCCTGCACCACGGCGGCCACGGAGAGGATGAGCATGACGGAAAACGCGGCCCCCAACACCCCCAGCACCACGCCAGACGCCAAAGCAGCCAGCCCAGTGGTGGTCAAAAAATACGCCAACCGGCGGCTCTATAACACCGAAAGCTCAAGCTACATCACACTCGATAATCTCGCCGACATGGTGCGCGCCGGGCGCGATTTTATTGTGTACGACGCCCGCAGCGGCGACGACATCACCCGCTCGGTGCTGACGCAGATCATCGTTGAAGAAGAAAACAAGGGCCACGCCCTGCTACCGACGGCGTTTTTGCGTCAGTTGATCGGGTTTTATGGCGATCGCTTCGGCGGGCTGATGCCGCGCTACCTGGAACAAAGTTTTGCCGCCTTCGCGCGCCAGCAAGAACAGGTGCGCGATGCGGTGGACCAAACTCTGGGCAGCATTCTGCCGGCCCCGATCGAGGGGCTGCGGCGGCAGAACGTGGCGATTATGGAACGCGCGCTAAACCTGTTTTCGCCCTTTAAGGGCGATAACGGCAAACCCGATCTAACGCCGGCGACCATGCCGATGCCGGCCGCCAACGAGCCGCCCAACGAACCCAGTGACAGCACCGATGACATCGCCGCCTTGCGCGCCGAAAATGCCCGGTTGCGGCAGGAACTGGCCGAGCAGGCCAACGCCGCCGCGAAACCTGCCAGCAAAACTGGCGCCAAACCGCCAGCACCCTAACCCACCCAGCCCCGCATTCGCGCCTGCATTAGGCGCTGGTGCGGGGGTTAGGTTTTGTGCCGGGTTCATATTCATCACACATTCATAAATTTGTATTATTTTTTGTTGCCTCACGCGTCTGTGATCGCGTGTTCACATTTTTGCGCGCAGGGCGGGAAACTCTCACGCTCAACCATCGTTTGTGGTTAATATGAGATCTCAATATTCAGAGGATGCCGAGCGGTGATTGCCGCCGGCACCGGTGGTAATGGCATGACACACGATTTACCTGATTACGCCCGCGACACCGGCCCAGAAACTGTTGGCGATGACGATGATGCGGTACTGCCCGCACAGTCGCGCTCGTCCAACCTCGCGGCCGACGCCGATCAGCACGTCGGCGCACGCATCCGCGAACGCCGCGTGATGCTCGGCTTATCACAACAGCAACTCGCCCAAATGATCGGTGTTACCTACCAACAAGCGCATAAATACGAACGCGGCCTAAACCGCATCTCCGCCGGCCGGCTTTACGAAATTGCCCTCACCCTACGCGTGCCGGTCGCCTGGTTCTTCGAAGGCATGAAAACCGACCCCACCGCCATCCCAGACCTCAGCCAAAGCCAACGCCGCTGCCTGGAACTAGCAAGAAACTTCGCCCTCATCGAAAACGAACGCCACCAAGAAGCGTTAACCCAAATGGCCCGCGCCTTGGCCCAAGCTGTAGGCGGCCCTAACGCCGCAAGGGCCGCGTAAGACAAGTAAGAACCTTCTTTGACTTCCGAAAAGAAGCAAAAGACTTTTATGACGCTAGTTCGGAGAACGCGGTGGCAGCGTTGCCCCAGGCCCAGCATTATAAAAGTCTTTTTGTTTCTTTTTCTTCAGAAAAAGAAAATCCTTCTCCTACACTAAAGACTTACGAAACATCGCCCGTACCCGCAAAACGGTTTCGATCAGCATGATCATGCCGCGCGGCACGACGGTGTTGGTGACCAGCAGGCCGGCCATTTGGTCGCGTTGTTTTTGGGTGAGCGGGGGGAGCGGGGTGAGGCCGTCTGACAGGGCGGTTTCGGCAACCACCGAGCGCGGGTTGGAGAATTCCAAAAACCCTTGGCGGCCACCGACACGGCCGATGCCGGAATGGTTAACCCCGCCGAAGGGCAGGTGTGGGTTGGTGCCGGATTGCACCATGTTGTGGTTGATGACGGTGGACCCGGCCGAGGTGCGGGCCAACACTTCGGCGCGCACTTTATCGTCGCGGGTATAGACGTACAGCGCCAACGGTTTGGGCCGGCGGGCAATCATGGCAAAGGCGCCATCGAGCGTATCGTAGGCGATGACCGGCAGAATGGGGCCAAAGATTTCATCATCGAGCACCGCCATGCCATCGGTGACGCCGGAGAGTACGGTGGGGGCGACGTAGCGATCGGTGATGTCGATTTGGCCGCCGGTTTCGACGCGGGCACCTTTGGCTACCGCGTCTTCGATGAGGGCAGCGATTCGGCTTGTGTGGTTTTCGTTGATAATGCGCGGGAAATCGGGTGAGTTTTGAATGCCTTTGCCATCGGCATCGTACATTTTGGGCAGCTCGGTTTTCAACGCGGTTATAAAGGCATCGTGCACGCGGCGATCGACCAGCACCCAATCGGGGGCGATACAGACCTGGCCGGCATTGGACAGGCGGCCCCAGAGGATTTTGCGGGCGGTATCGGTGATATCGGTGCTGGCATCGACGATGACCGGGTTTTTGCCGCCCATTTCTAGCGTTACGCCGGCAAAATGCTCGGCGGCGGCGCGCATAACGATGCGGCCGACGCGTTGGCCGCCGGTGTAGTACATGTGGTTGAAGGGGAGTTTCAGCACCGCTTCGGCGACGTCGGCGGCGCCTTCGACCACGGCGAATTCGTTTTCCGGCATGGCTTTGGCGATGATTTTGGCCAGCAAGGCGGAGGATAACGGCGCCAATTCGCTGGGTTTGAGCATCATCGCGTTGCCGGCGGCGATGGCGCCGATGGCCGGCACCAGGCCGATGGCCAGAGGTGCGTTCCAGGTGGAGAGGTTGAGCACAACACCTTTTGCCTCATACTGGATCCAGGCTTTTTTACCCAGCATCATCAGCGAGTTGGGCAGAATGTCCGGGGTCATCCATTTGGCCAGATTGGCAATGGCGAAATCGGCTTCGGCCTTAATAATCAGCAACTGGCCGTTCACGTCGGTAGGCGACAGGCCGAGTTCGGCTTTGCCGGCGGCGTAGCATTCGTCTTTTGCCGCCATCAGCGCTGCCATCAGGGTTTTGATGCGCGCGATGCGCTCGGCGGCGGTGCTGCGCGCCAGTTTAGGGGCGTTGGCGGCGAGGGCTGCGAATTTTTGCTCGATAGTGGCGGTGGCTGTGGCGGTCATTTTCGGTACGGTCCCCCAGGGTGCGTTCTTCGGTGCGTTCTTCGGTGCATTTTTAGCTTGCCGATAGAATCACCCAGGGCGGGCGGGGGCGCAACCTCTTTTTGAATGGCATTCATTTTGGCCCGGCGCATAGCAGATATTGACTTGGTGGCTGACCGGCGGTGCAAAGTGATGGCGTTACGCGGTTTTGGGGGTTTTCGGGCGATGGGCGAGATGATTGAGGTTGTAGCGGCCGACGGGCACCGGTTTGGCGCCTACCGGGCGGGGCCGGCGCAATCGCGGCGCGGATTGATTATTGGCCAAGAGATTTTTGGCGTGAACCAGTATATTCGCCAATGCACTGATCTTTTCGCAGGCTTTGGCTATGCGGTGATTGCCCCTGCCCTGTTTGACCGGATCGAGCCAGGGGTGGAGTTGCGCTATATGGCGGCCGACATTGCCCGCGGCCGGGGGTTGCGCGAGCAAATGACCGATGCCCAGGTTTTAGCCGATGTCACCGCGGCGGCGGCAGCCTTGGGGTGCGAGGCCACCGCCATGGTGGGGTATTGCTGGGGGGCGACCATTGCCTGGCAGGTGGCCGGGGCCGGCGATCTGCTGCGGGCAGCGGTTGGCTGGTATGGCGCCGGGATTGCGAGCTTGCGCGAAACCACGCCGCGCTGCCCGGTGCAACTGCATTTTGGCAACCAGGATTCTTCGATTCCGCCAGCGGATGTGCAAACCATACGGGTTGCCCAGCCGCAGGTGGAGGTGAACGAGTATTTTGGCGTGGGGCACGGGTTTGGCTGTGAGGCGCGAGAAAGTTACGATTCCAATGCGTATGACCAGGCGCAGGAGCGCACGATTTCGTTTTTAAACCGGTTTATGCCGGCGCGCGTTTAAGGGTGTAGCGTTAAGTTTTAACCCACGTCTTCTTTCACAGAACAGCATTTGTCTGTCGATATTTTCGCGTCATTTTGCGGTTTTTGTTCGCGTCCTTATTCCACATAATGGTAGCGTTGTGCTGCTTGCCGCGCACGTGGGTTAAAACCCACGCTACGTCGATTAACTCTACCTACCAGACGATATCGAGCAAGCCGAGTTATTCATTGCGTTGCTTCAAATCGGCGTTTATTTTTCTAACGGCTTGTTCTGCACCACTGGCCAGTTGGTTTCTGCCGCTTGCAGAAATTTGGCCGGCGACTGGTCGAATTGCCGGCTGACCGCATCGCTGTATTGCAGATACAGCTTACCGCCGACGATACGAAAGGCCGCCGGGTTAGACGGCGCCTTGGCGCCTTCGGCGACAGCAAACGTGCAAAAACCATGGTATTGCGGCGCGTATTTGGCTGGGTTAGCAACAAACAGGTCGCGGTCTGCGGCGTTTGCGAAACGGAAACTGCTGCCCTGGTAGGCAGCCGTGATGGCGGCGAGGCCGGGGGTTGCGCTGTGCTGGTTGAAATAGGCGACGGGATCGTAACCGCCGATGGCAACACCAGCGGTTTCGAAAAACGCGCCGGCATAGGCGGCAGGGGCAGCCGCAGCACTGAGCGCAGCGCCCAGCGCGATCAGGTGGAGGTGTCGCATTTTACCCTCGCTTTTTATGGGTTTACCCCGGGCGGTGATGCCGGTTGTGGAGTCATTCGCCCTGGCGGCTGTGATGGTTACATCTGCCGGTTTGGGGCAGACGCTGCCTGTTGGCAGACCGACCGCGCGGGGCGAATGCGCGATGCCCGATCCGTGACCCGCCGCCGCTCAGCCGGCTCTACCGTCCGTACGCATCCCTGGCCGCACGCATCCCTGGCCGCACGCATCCCTGGCCGCACGCATCCCTGGCCTTTGCGGTAGCCCCCGCGCGGCGGCCAGCTCACTCGCGAACACTCAAATTCGCGATCGCCCGGTTAGCCAGCTCTTTGTTAATCACCATCGGCAAACCAAAACACCGGCAGACTTGCACAATCTGATCACAAATAAAGCGCGGCTGAAAATAGGCCAGCCCCTGGCCGGGCTGGCTGGCCAGCGTTACCACAATGTGATTGAGCACGCTTTCTGCATAGGTAAGCGCACGTTCCGCGGCCACCTCAGCAAACACTTTGCGAAAATCTTGTTCGCTCGGCCCCGAGATCAGAATTTTATAGGGTATACGGCGCAAAAAAGCCGGGTCCATGAGGTCGCATGGCGACAAATTGGTTGAAAACACCACCAGCTCGTCGAACGGAATAGTAAAGCTTTTGCCGGTTTTAAGTTTTAGAAAATCAATGCGGTTTTCTAACGGTACAATCCAGCGATTGAGCAGATCAGTCGGGCTAACCCGCTGGCGGCCAAAATCGTCGATCAGAAAAACACCGTTCAGCGCCTTCATATGCAGCGGTGCGTCGTAAAACTTCGCTTCCGTATCATAGCGCAACTCGAGCATATCCAGCGTCAATTCACCGCCGGCGATGGCAATCGGCCGGCGGCAGATCATCCAGCGTGAATCAAATCCATCGGCTTGCAGGCTGGAAACACTCGAAAAAGTATCAACCACCTGGCGCACATCATCGGCGTTATCAATAAACGGGTTATGCAGCGCCTCGTCGTAAATTTTGATAATTTGGCTATCAATTTCCAGCGCATAGGGCACATGAATAGGCTGCTGAAATAGGCCTGCCAGCAAACGCCCAATACTGGTTTTACCGTTACCCGGCGGGCCATACAGCAAAATCGTCTGCCCAGAACTCGCCGCTGGCAAAAGCTGATCGAGATGCTGGCTGATGCCGCTCAGCGTAGCTAGGCGGCGGTAGGCGGTTGCAACATCAATATGCTCGCGCGAAATCGCCTGCGCGCGTACCTGCGCCTGATACGATTTCAACGACACCGGACACGGCCCCAGATACTGGCTTAGCTCCAAGGCGGTCAGCGCTTCAGTGTTGCCCGCCTCGCTGAGAAGGTAGCGCGAATATTGCGCACCGTGGCCAGATGTTGATCCAGCCACATACACCAACTTACGCGCCACCATCGCATCGAGAAGTTCTTTAATAACCCCGTGATGCAAATGCATGTGGCGCACCAGGTCTGGGATAATTTCGCAAGACGCCGCACGCATAAACTTTAACGCCAGAGACTGCAGCGTAGATAGCGAGATTTCGGTTTCTACCAGGGTGCGCGGCACCGCCGGCGTTTGCGATAGCGCGTGCTGAATATCCTCGCGGCTGACTTTTTCAAGCGCCACCAGCGCGTCCCCCAGCCGCCCGCCGACCGTGCGCTGGTAGTCCAAAGCCAATTGCAGGTCATTGGCAGAAATGACGCCACGAAACACCAGCACTTCGCCAATATGCATTTTGCTTAAGCCATCCGTTTGCTCTGCTCAAACGGTGCTTTACCATAATGCCCGCACGGGAGACAGGGTGCACGAAAGAGGGGGGTGCACGAAAGATGGGGCGGCACAGAAGACCGGGGCAAGGCCCGCCTTACAGGGCGCAGCCGATATCTGTGCGCGAAAAATCGTCGCCCACAAACACCAACGCGCAGCCATGATCGTGGGCAACATCGTAGGCAAAGCAATCGCCAAAATTTAACCCCGCCGGGTGCACGCCTTTACCGAAACGGGCATAAACCAAGGCGACGCGCCGGGCAGTGGCAGAGCTTACCGCAATGCACTCAAACCCCAGCCCATCGATCAGCCGGGCCATTTGGGCGCCAACGCCGCGGCGATCGGCGACGATCAGGGATTCCGCTATCGTTGCGGCCGAGATGAGAATCCTGGTGTGGCTTGCCAAGCAGTCTATGCAGGCATCAGCGCGCGCTTCGCCCAGCACAATGGCCATCAACGCCGAGGTATCAACCGCGATCACCCCGGGTTTACCTCAGTGTTCATTGGGCAAGCCGCACGTGGCGCTCAGCCGGGAAGCCCGTCCTCGTCATAAAGAAAATCCTGGCTGCGCGCAGCATCGGCGCCGGGGACGCCGTTTGCGCTGGCGCCGCGCACCGATTGCAGCAGCGCGCGCCGCGCCGCACTGGTTGGCACCTGCTGCACCGGCACTAAGCGCACCGCAGGCTGGCCGTGACGGGTGAGGCAAATCTCGTCGCCCGCTTGGGCGCGGCGCACCAGCTCGGTTAATTGGGCCTTGGCATCGGTGACGGAAATTTGCATGGGGCGCGCCAAAAACGAGGGAAAACTTGTTTCCTAAAAATGGTCTTGTGAATGGTTCATGTCAAGGAAAACCGTGCGCGGATTTTGGCGGCAACCGCCGGTGCGGTTAATCCGAACAGGGCAAAAAGCTCGGGCGCCGGCGCCGACTCGCCAAAATGATCGAGCCCGATCACCAGCCCATCAAGGCCAACAAAGCGATACCAGCCATCGCTGACCCCCACTTCAATCGCCACCCGTTTGGCGCCGGCCGGCAGCACGGCACTTTGCCAGGCGACATCCTGCCGCAAAAAAACCTCGACGCAGGGCATGGATACAACGCGGATGTTTTGCCCCTCGGCGGTTAAAATTTTGGCCGCCTCCATCGCCAGACCAACGTCTGACCCGGTGGCAATAAGAATAATGCCGGGCGTGCCGGCGCAATCTGCCAGCACGTAGCCACCGCGGGCGGCGTTGGGTGCGCGCGAGGTGCTGGCGGGAAATTGTGGCAGGTTTTGGCGCGAAAAAATCAGCGCGCTGGGGCCATCGTGGCGCTGCACCGCGTGGCGCCAGGCAATGGCGGTTTCCAGCGTATCCGCCGGGCGCCAAACATCTAGCCCAGGGATCAGCCGCAGGGACGCCGTATGTTCAATCGGCTGATGGGTCGGGCCATCTTCACCGACGCCGATGCTATCGTGGGTGAGCACATGGATCACCCGCAGTTTCATCAACGCGGCCAACCGGATAGCGTTGCGGGAATAATCGGAAAACACCAAAAACGTGCCGCCAAACGGCAGAAAGCCGCCGTGCAGCGCCATGCCGTTCATCATCGCTGCCATGGCGAATTCGCGCACACCGTAATGAATATACTGGCCAGCCCCGCTGGCCCCCACTTTGGTGCAGCCGGGCCAATCGGTGTAGTTAGACCCGGTGAGATCGGCCGATCCGCCCAAAAACTCGGGCAGCAGGGGGGCCAGATTGGCAATCGCCATTTGGGAAGATTTGCGGCTGGCAACGGCAGCTGTTGCGGTTTCACACGCAGCGACCCACGCATCGGTTTTGGCGCCAAAATCGCTGGGCAAGTGGCCTTCCATGCGCCGGCTGAGCTCTGCTGCCAGATCAGGGAAGGCGGCAACATAGCCCGCCCATTTTGCAGCCCAGGCGGCCTCTAAAGCGGCGCCTTGTTCGGTAAAATTCCAGGATTGGCGCAATTCGGCCGCGATATCGAACGGCGTTTCCGATCCGCCCAAGGCGGCGCGGGTAATGGCGGCCTCCGCCTGCCCCAGGGCCGATCCGTGGGCATCCTGGTGGCCGGCTTTGCCGGGTGATCCCCAGCCGATGGTGGTACGGCAGCAAATAAGCGTGGGTTTGCCGCAGGGGGTGAGCGCCTCGGCAATGGCGGCATCCAAGGCTGCCGCATCGTGGCCATCCACCGCGCGGATCACCCTAAACCCGTAGGCTTCAAAGCGCGCCGGCGTATCATCGCCAAACCAGCCGGCCACGTTACCATCGATCGAAATGCCGTTATCATCATAGAAAATAACGAGTTTTTCGAGGCCAAAAGTGCCGGCCAGCGAGCACGCCTCGTGCGAAATACCCTCCATCAGGCAGCCATCGCCACAAAATGCGAAGGTGCGGTGATCGACCACGCTATGGCCGTGTTTGTTGAAATCGGCAGCCAGCAAACGCTCGGCCAGCGCCATACCCACGGCATTGGCCAAGCCCTGCCCCAGCGGGCCGGTGGTGGTTTCAACCCCCGGCGTTACCCCCACTTCTGGGTGGCCCGGGGTTTTGCTATGCAGTTGGCGAAAATTCTTCAGCTCCGACAGCGGTAAATCATAGCCGGTAAGGTGCAGCACGGCATACAACAGCATCGATCCATGGCCGTTAGACAGCACAAAGCGGTCGCGGTTAGGCCAGGCTGGGTTGGCCGGGTTGTGGCGCAGCGGGCCGCGCCATAACGCCTCCGCGATGTCGGCCATGCCCATGGGCATGCCGGGGTGGCCGGAATTGGCGGCTTCCACGGCATCGATCGCCAGCAGGCGGATGGCGTTGGCGCGGGCGCGGCGGGAAATGTCTGGGGCGGCGGGCATGGCGGGCAAAACTCCTGCGCTGGCAACGGGTTGCCAGCGATTTGGCAGCGGTTTGGGCGCGGTTTGGAAGCATTTAGGTGGGGCGCGGATCGCTTGGCGCCTTTAAGCATGGGCTGGGTTGCAGGGAAACCGGCGGTTTTTGCTCGCCAGCGTCCCGCCGACGCGCTATGCAACGCGCGAGACGGCTTGGGATCGGGGGCACAAGCCCTCCGCTTGGTCGAGGGAGAAGCAGGCACCCAATTTTTGGGCGCCGCCACCCCCTCGGCCTTTTTTGTGTTTCATCCCCGGCGGATTTTAGGCGAAGGCAGGCAGTTAGTTTTATGAAAATCGTCAATATCGCGATCATCGCGCACGTCGATCATGGCAAGACCACGCTGGTTGACCAGTTGCTGAAACAATCCGGCTCGTTCCGCGAACACCAGCAGGTGGCCGAACGCGCGATGGACCGTAACGATCTCGAACGCGAGCGCGGCATCACCATTTTGGCCAAGTGCACGTCGGTGGTGTGGAAAGATACCCGCATTAACATCGTCGATACCCCCGGCCACGCCGATTTCGGCGGTGAAGTTGAACGTATTCTGAACATGGTCGATGGCGCCATTGTGTTGGTCGATGCCGCCGAAGGGGTGTTGCCGCAAACCAAGTTTGTGGTTGGCAAGGCGCTGGCGCAGGGCTTGAAGCCGATTGTTGTGGTCAATAAAATCGACCGCCAGGATGCGCGCGCCGATGAAGTGCACAATGAAGTGTTCGATCTGTTTGCAGCCCTGGGTGCCACCGATGAACAGCTCGATTTTCCCATGCTGTATGCCTCGGGCCGGCAAGGCTGGGCCGATGAAGAACTGGAAGGTGCGCGCAAAGATTTGGCACCAATGTTCGATCTGGTGCTGCGCCATGTGGTGCCGCCAGTGTTTGATAGCGAAGCGCCGTTTGGCATGGTCGCCTCGATCCTGGATTACGATAATTTCTTGGGCCGCGTGCTGACGGGGCGTATTATGCAGGGCCGCGCCAAGCTCAACATGCCGGTAAAAGTGTTGCGCAGCGATGGCACAATTGTGGAAACTGGGCGGCTGACCAAGCTGCTGGCGTTTCGCGGGCTAGACCGGATTGTGGTGGAAGAAGTCGAAGCCGGCGACATTATTGCGGTTGCTGGTCTGACGGATGCCACCATTCCAGATACCATCGGATCGCCCGATCTGCCTGGCGCGCTGCCGGCAACCCCGGTTGATCCGCCGACGCTGGCGATGACTTTTCGGGTGAACGATGGCCCGATGGGTGGGCGCGAAGGTAAGAAGGTGACCAGCCGGCAGATCCGCGATCGGTTGCTGCGCGAATCTGAAGGCAATGTTGCCATCAAAATCACCGAAAGCACCGAGAGCGAAGCGTTTGAAGTGGCCGGCCGCGGCGAATTGCAGCTGGGCGTGCTGATTGAAACCATGCGCCGCGAAGGGTTTGAACTCACCATCGGCCGCCCGCGTGTGCTGACCCGCCAAAACCCCGAGACCGGCGCACGTGAAGAGCCGTTTGAGGAAGTGCTGGTGGACGTGGACGAGCCCTATTCCGGCATCGTTGTGGAAAAGATGAGCCTGCGCCGTGGCCAAATGCAAGACATGCGGCCATCGGGCGGCGGCAAAGTGCGGCTGACGTTTATTATCCCCAGCCGTGGCCTGATTGGTTACCATGGGGAGTTTTTAACCGACACCCGCGGCACCGGCATTATGAACCGGCTGTTTGCTGGCTACCAAGCCTGGGCGGGGCCGATTGAAGGGCGCCGTTGCGGGTCGTTGATCAGCAGCGAAGGCGGCAATGCGGTGCATTACGCGCTGTTCTATCTGCAGGAACGCGGCACCATGTTCGTCAACCCAGGCGATGCCGTCTATGTCGGTATGATTTTGGGCGAGCATAGCCGCGGATCGGATCTGGACATCAACCCGATCAAAGAAAAGAAACTCAGCAACGTGCGTGCCGCCGGCAAGGACGATGCCATGCTGCTGATCCCGCCGCGCCGCATGTCGCTGGAACAGGCGATTGCCTATATTGAAGATGATGAGCTGGTGGAGGTGACGCCCACCGCTATTCGTTTGCGCAAGCGCTATTTGGATCCCAATGAGCGTAAGCGGTTCGAGAAACGTAGCAGCAACGGCTGAGACGAACAAAAAAGGCTTTTATCCGGTGGATAAAAGCCTTTTTCTTTGGTGCATTGGTAAAGAAAATTTTTTGTTAAACGGCGGACGGATCGCCAATAGTGGCGCCGCCATCGGCCACAATCAATTGGCCAGTCACAAAACTTGCCGCTTCACTGGCCAAAAACAACGCAAGCGACGCGATTTCTTCCGGCCGGCCAAAGCGGCGCAGGGGCGCACGTTCGCTCACCGATTTGGCGATCTCTGGGCTGCTGGTTAAGGCCTGGGCAAAGTCGGTGGCGATGATGCCGGGGGCAATGGCGTTAACCCGCACGTTGCTCGGGCCGTATTCCACCGCCAAATTGCGCACCAGGGCTGCTTCGGCCGCTTTGGAAACCCCGTAGGCGCCTAGCATGGTGTTGCCGCGCAGGGCGGCGATGGAGGAGATGACAACAACGCTGCCGGATTTGCGGTGCGCCATGGCCGGCATCAGCATGTTGCACAATTGCCAGGTGCTGCGCAGATTGGTGCCCATGATTTTGTCCCAGGCCTCATCAGAACAATTGGCCAGCGGGCCGAAAACCGGGTTGATCGCGGCATTGGCAATCAGAATATCCAGCGTGCCGAAAGCGGCGATGGTTTGGTCGGCGAGGTTTTGCAAATCCTCGCGGCGGCCGATGTTGGCGGCGATGGTGATGGCGCGATCGGCGCCATACTGCGCGTTAATCGCATCACGCACGATGTTGCAGGCATCCGCTTTGCGCGAAGATATCACCACCCGCGCCCCGGCGGCGGCCAAGGCTTCGGAGGTGGCGCGGCCGATGCCGCGCGATGAGCCGGTGATGAGGGCGGTTTTGCCGGTGAGGTTGAAGCGGTGCAGGGGCATTTTGGGGTTTCCGTTGGTTTTTTGGTCGCGGGACTGTGCCGGGGGCGTCGGGGCGGCGCAAGGGCAGAGGCCTGGCGGTATTGGGTTACGTTGGCTTTTTTTGGTATTGGCCGGATATGGCGGACGCCCAAGAGCAGCTATGGATGAGCAGGAGGCTTTAGCGGGTATCAGCGGCCAATGCGCCGATCAGTCGCAAAACGGCAATTCTGCCAATACACGGAAGCACAGTTCCCTGTCCTACCTAATGCCGAAGGTTAGACCCTTGATACTCGGATCTTATCCTTGCTCGAATTAGTTTCGCCACCAAGACATTGTGCCAAGGCGATTGTTCCAATACCCGTTCATGGGATCGCACTGGTCGTCCTCAATAGAAATATCCACGCAGCCGGGTGCAGGTTTGCATCCCGGTAACGGACCGTCGTTGCCTTGGCAGGTATGTGGGTATGTTGTTATGTGGACCGGCTGGGAGCAGAAGGCGCTTTGGTTACCAGGCGAAATTGGCCAATTCACGATAATTGGCTTACCGGGTATCCGCATCCCCGCGTTAACAATACCTAGCCATATCGCATCGTGTCCCTGACTAACGACCACTGTGCTTGGATGTCCGCTACAGGTGATATCTGCCATTATCGAAATGGCGTGGTCCCAAGACGCCGTTGGCGCAGCAGCATTTAATGATTCAATGACGCGCTTTTCTATATCAGCCTTCGGATCGGATGAGGGCGCGAATCCTGACGACTGGCTATTCTTCCAATCATCCGCGCCGCAGCGTCGTGATTCCGTGACTTCTTGGCCGTGGTCATTCCACCTTGTGCGGCTGCACTGGACCGGCTGATATTGGCGACCGTCAAAGGACATTCGCGAGCTGCGGCATTCGATCGCGACACATCCGGTAGATCCGATATCGTTTAATCCGTGGCTTTTCTGCCCATATATATCGAAAGAGTCGCCGCCGTTCTGATAGACAAGGCGATAAAACGACCGAGACGCAGACGGTTGCTCGTCTACCAGGAAATACTGGAAAAGGTGAGCACCATAGAGAACCTGGCAATAAGGATTTAGGGACGGTCGTACAAACCAAAGCGCGTGACCTGCCCCCCCACTGATCCGCACGGCTCGCAGTAACGACGCATAGTCGGCGTGCTTCAGCCTTTGGGCAGCAACACAGGCGTCAAGCTGTTCGAGGTTGCCTCGGCCGACAGAATCAAGAACGATACGAACTAGTTCCGGAGATGGGCGGATCTCGCCCGGTGTGGAGTTTTCCGTGCTGGCGCTCAGGAGAGGTTTTTCGTTACCCCACGCCGGCAGCGCGGTTGCACATAACAAGGCGGCGGAAATAATGCGGCGAAGCTGAGCGGCAGACATGGTGTAAGTTTACACAGTCGTCCAATTCCCGCTATAGGCTAAAGCGGGCTTCTTACCGATCTCGTCCACGCAATCGAAAGAAAACAGCAAGTAGGGACCATCAAGATCGTTGCGATATCGCCGCGTGACGCGGAGTCTACTCGATCCTGCAAGTCCTAGTCTTGCGGCCGTGGGTTCTAATTCCGCCGCCGGCACAACAAGCGCTGAACCGTATCGCACCGCGTCATCATCGGGCGCCGCAAACCCTAAGCTGCAGTGCTGCCTTGCTGCACAGACTGATGACCGTGATTGGGAAGTTGCCCCTGCGCGAGAGCAGATTCGACATAGAAAAGAAACTCAACGTCGTTCTGTACATCCGGATCAGCATCTGCCGAGGCTTGCGCCACGTTCATTTCGTGCCTGATGGCGCGCAGGAAAAGTGCCGCAATGGCATCGGGGATGTCGATCATCGTACCGGCAGGTTTATCCCCGGCCTGCCATTGCCGCCAGTTGGCCTGCATGGCGCGATCTAACACATGATCGGTGACCGCGCGCCGTGTGGCGTTTTCGGCAAACCGCAGCGCTTTTGGCGATAATTGTATCATGATGCAGCGTGTCTTAGCACAGATTTCAGCGAAATTCCAGGTTTGCCTTCCCCAAAAGCGATTTGTATGCGCTCAACGCCATGTCAGCGGCCGGTTCCCACGACCAGTGCTGGCCGTGGTCGTTCCAAACGATCAAAAGACCCCCGTAATCATACCCTGCCGGCAGCGTCCACCATTGGCCGGCAGCCGGCGGCCTTTGCACCGCAAAAGTTGAAACGCCGCCCGAGCCAAATCTTACCCAAGCGGCGCCTTCATATTGAAAATGCTCAATATCTTTGGGCCGAACATGGTCGAGGCGGGCGGAAGTCGCGTTGCCCAAGCGATGGAGATCGCACGCCGTGATCATCGCGGTGCCGCACTACCGGCGTACATATACGCCAGCGGCTTGGGGCCTTTAACATACCCCGTTTCCAACCGGTCAACCGCAAACCCAGCATCGGCCAGAATGGTAGTAATCGCCCGGTTGGCGTGGCAATTGCCAGCAACGTGCCGCCAAACCGGGGTAATGCGGTGCTGCCAGCGGGCCACCCCCGCATCCGGCGAAAGCCCGTGTTCGGCGAATAATAAACGCCCGCCAGGGCGCAGAACGCGGCGCGCCTCACGCAGCGCCGCCACCGGATCGCCAATAGTACACATGGTCCAAGTGGTGACCACGGTATCGAAGCTGGCCGCATCAAACGGCAAAGTTTCCGCTGGGGACTGGCGCAAATGCAGGTTTATACCCGCGTTTCTGCCGGCCGCCTCGGCCATCGCCAGCAACGCGGCCGAGGGATCAACACCGCTAACCCCAGTCACCTGGGGGCCGTAAAACGGCAAGTTCAGCCCCGACCCAATGCCCAGTTCCAGCACTTGGCCCCTGGCATCGGCGCCAATACGGGCGCGAAAAGGCGTGAACAGCCCTTGCTGCATAACCCTGGCCAGCAGCCGCGGCAGCACGTAGCGATCGTAAAGCGACATTGGCCCCCTCCCCCCTATGGCGTGGTGTCAGCACCAGTGTTCCATCCTTGGCACGACACCGCTAGTATGGCGCCAGTCCAAACAAAAACCATAAGCGGAGAGTTTTTACCGTGAGCGCCTATGATTACCCCCTGATCATCAAGCAACTTCTGATCACCCCGCTGCGCCAGTGGCCCAACCAGGAAATTGTTTACCGCGACAAGCTGCGGTTGACCTACCGGCAGTTTGGCGAACGGGTCGCGCGGCTAGGGTCGGCCTTGGCAGCCCTAGGCGTTGCCCACGGTGACACCGTGGCGGTGATGGACTGGGATAGTAACCGTTACCTGGAATGTTTTTATGGCATCCCAATGTCCGGCGCCGTGCTGATGACAGTGAACGTGCGGCTATCGCCCGACCAGATTCTGTATACGCTCAACCATGCTGAAGCCAGTGTGATCCTGTGCAATACAGAATTTATGAGCCTGCTTGCCGAATTGCGGCCGCAACTGACCGTGGCCAAAAAATTCATCTGCCTGGATGATGATAGCGTGGTACCCGAAGGCTTTGCCTGGGACGGCGAATACGAAGCACTGCTTGCCGCCGGCGACCCGGCCCATGACTTTCCCGAGTTTAGCGAACAAACCCGGGCCACAACATTCTATACCACCGGCACCACCGGCAACCCCAAAGGCGTGTACTACTCGCACCGCCAAATTGTGCTGCACACCATTATGGGTGTGGGGGTCATGAGCTTTCGCGATAACGAAGTGTACATGCCAATCACCCCAATGTTTCATGTGCACGCCTGGGGCAACCCGTACAACGCAACACTGCGTGGCATAAAGCAGGTTTACCCCGGCCGTTATCAGCCTGATTTGCTGGCACGGTTATTTGTCACCGAAGGGGTAACATTCTCGCATTGCGTGCCGACCATTTTAAAAATGTTCCTCGATGCCGCCGCACTATTAAACGTTGATCTTTCTAAATGGCGGGTGATCATCGGTGGCTCCGCCCTGCCGCGCGCACTCGCGCGCCAGGCGATGGATTTGGGCGTGGATGTTTTCGCCGGCTGGGGCATGTCTGAAACTGGCCCGATGGCGACAGTCGCTTTGCTAAAACCGCATCTCGCCGATGGCGGCGAAACCGAAATCACCTACCGCACCCGCGCCGGCCGCCCAGTGCCGCTGGTGGATTTGCGCATCATCGATGGCAACGGCAAATTTCTGCCCCACGATGGCGTTAGCGCCGGCGAAGTGGTGCTGCGTTCCCCCTGGCTAACCCAAGGCTATTTGCATAACCCCGAAGCCAGTGCCGCCCTGTGGGAAGGCGGCTGGATGCACACCGGGGATATCGGCACGATCGACGCCGAAGATTTCCTTAACATCACTGATCGCATCAAAGATGTTGTCAAAACAGGTGGTGAATGGGTATCTAGCTTACAACTGGAAGATATTATCTCCAGCAACCCCGGCGTATCGGAAGTGGCCGTCATCGGGGTAAAATGCCCACGCTGGGGCGAACGGCCGCTGGCCGTGGTTGTCGCCAAAAAAGACAGCCCGCACAACCCCGAAGCGATCCGCGCCACCGTCATGGCGCACGTGGATAGCGGCGAAATCTCCAAATACGCCATGCCAGAGCGCATCGAGTTCGTCGATGCCATACCACGCACCAGCGTGGGCAAGCTGGATAAGAAAGTTCTCCGCACGATGTTTGGGCCCTAAGGTACAGGACGCAGGCAAGGTAAGGCAAGCAAAGTAAGGCTGGTGGGGCGAAGCCGCCCCCCCAGGCCCCCGGCGTAATGTTGACGGCATTCGTCCACACGCCGTCATCATAATGCCGGGGGTCTGGGGGAGCGGCCCCGTGCGCAGCACGCCTTCGCGTGACGCTGCACCAGCCTTTTCTTCACTTAGCCTTGCCGTGCCGCAATGCGTTTGCCGACATCGCGCAGGGGGCGTTCGACGAGGCGGAAGTTTAGCTCGCTGAGCACCAGCACCAGGGGGATCGCGGTGGCGATGAGTTTCCAGGCGTCACCGGGGCCGGCGTTTGGCAGTAGGCGAAACCAGAGTTCGCGGGTGAAGGTAAAGATCGGGGCGTGGATCAGGTAGATGCCGTAGGATCGGCTGCCGACCCAGAGGAGTGCGCGTTTGGTGATGCCGGGGGCCCAGATATAGTGCTGCCCGTAGGAGGCAACGAACACCAGGGCAGTTGCGATGATGGCGATCAGGCCGGGGCGGATGGCGGTGATTTTTTGGAATAATGGGGCGAGGGCCGCCATGAAAAATAGGCTGCCCCATAATACGGCCCAGCGCGCGGCGCGGGAGTTGGCCAGTATGGCTGGGTTCATGCGTTGGTAGAGCGGCTGTTCGGCAAAAATTGCCAGCAGCACGCCAAAAACCATGGCATGGGCACGAAACGCCATGAGCGGAATGGTTTCTGGCAGGGCGCAGAGGATGGCGGCGATGAGTAATAGGATGGCGACCAGGCGGCGGCCGGACAGGAAAACCACCACCGGCAGAGCTGAGTAAAATTGTTCTTCTAGCGACAGGCTCCAGTAATGGCTGGTGGAGCCATAGGGGAGCACGGCAAAGCGCGCGGCGAAGCGGAAATCGGCTACCGCTAAGGCGCCAGCGATGACGGATTCGAAATTCGTGTGGAACGATTCCCAGGCGCCTGATCGGTTAAAGATAGCAGAACACAGCAGCACGAAGGCCAACCACAACCAGGCCGCCGGTAGCAGGCGCCAGACGCGGCGGATCCAGAATTGCACGAGGGTTGCGCCGAAGGCCGTGTTTGTGGTGGCGGCACGTAGCTTGGGCAGCAGACTGCGCGCGATGACAAAGCCGGAAATGGCAAAGAAGATATCTACGCCTGGCCAGAAATCGAGGTAGTTGGCGCGGATATGCTGCCACAGCGGCACATCCCAGGCGATCAGCATGGGTTGCCAATGTACCAACATCACCATCAGCACGGCAATGCCGCGCAGGGCTTCGATGTCGGGTAGTTTGGCGCTACCCGCTACCTGCGGTGCGATCAGGTGCGGGATTGCATCATCCATGCCCTAGACGTCGAGATTGGCGACTTTGAGGGCATTACCAACAATAAAATCGCGCCGTGGTTCAACCACATCGCCCATCAGGGTGGAAAAAATTTGCCCGGCATCTTCGGCATCACCCACTTTAACCTGCAATAACGTGCGGGCCATGGGGTCCAGCGTGGTTTTCCACAATTGTTCGGGGTTCATTTCGCCCAAGCCTTTGAAGCGCTGAATGGCCAGGCCGCGGCGGCCTTGTGCCAAAATACGTTCAAACACGGTGGACGGGCCGGCGCACAAATGTTCGCTTTGGTCGAGTTTTAACCGCGCCGGGGTGCCGAATTTGGCCGCCAGTTGATCGGCGCGATCATTCAGCAAGCGCGCTTCGGCACTGCGCAGGGTTGGCGGATCAAAGCTGAATTTTTCGCCGACACCACGCACCGTGCGGGCCAAATGCAAACCGGTGGAATCACTGGCCACCAGCCAGCCGCGTTCGGTCGGGGCTGATACCGCATCAAGGCGGGCGATAAGTGTGCTGGCGCGTTCGGTCGCCCGCCCATGATCGGTGGTCAGCATGCCGGTGATAGCGGCTTGTTCCAGCACGAACAGCGGCACCGATGTGCCGGCCAGTTGGCGCATGGCGTTATCGGTATCGCGCAGAAATTGGGCTTCGGCCGCGAGATCGGCATTTTCCAGCGGCGCCTGGTTTTCGTAAGTGAGGCTCGCACCTGATAGCGCTTTATCGAGCAGAAAATCATCCAGAGCGCGATCGTCTTTCAAATACCGTTCATCGTTGCCGCGTTTGGCGCGGTATAGTGGCGGCTGGGCGATATACAAATGCCCGCGTTCAAGCAATTCCGGCATTTGGCGGAAGAAGAACGTCAGCAGCAATGTGCGGATATGCGATCCATCCACATCGGCGTCGGTCATGATCACAATGCGGTGGTAGCGCAGCTTGCCGATATCAAAGCCGCCTTGTTCGGGCTCGCCGCGGCCAATGCCGGTGCCTAACGCGGTGATCAGCGTGCCGATTTCGGCCGATCCCAGCATGCGATCAAAACGCGCACGCTCGACATTAAGAATTTTGCCTTTTAACGGCAAAATCGCCTGGCATTTACGGTCGCGCCCCTGTTTGGCAGACCCGCCGGCACTATCGCCTTCGACGATAAAAATTTCAGACAGGGCCGGATCGCGTTCCTGACAATCGGCGAGTTTGCCAGGCAGGGTTGACACATCCAGCACGCCCTTGCGCCGGGTGAGTTCACGCGCTTTGCGGGCGGCTTCACGGGCCGATGCCGCATCCATCACTTTTTGAATGATCGCACGGGCTTCTTTGGGGTGGGTTTCAAACCAATGGGCGATGGCATCCGCGGTTACCGCCTGCACCACCGGCTGCACTTCGCTGCTAACTAGCTTATCTTTGGTTTGGCTGGAAAATTTCGGATCGGGCACTTTAACCGACAACACTGCGGTCATGCCTTCGCGCATATCTTCGCCAACCAGCGCCAAACTATCTTTTTTGCCCATGCCTTCAGCGTATTTGGAAACAACCCGGGTCATCGCCTGGCGAAAGCCGGCCAAATGGGCGCCACCATCGCGCTGCGGGATGTTGTTGGTAAAACACAGCATGGTTTCATGAAAACTATCGTTCCATGATAACGCAAATTCGACACGAATACCCGATGCCACATCATCCACCGCAACACTCAGCGGCGGATTGAACACCGCCGTTTTGGCGCGATCGAGATATTCAACAAACGCGACCAGCCCGCCGACATAGTGCATGGCGATTTCTACCGCCGGGGCGTGGCGTTCGTCGCGCAGCACAATGCGCAAGCCGGAATTGAGAAACGCCAGTTCGCGCAGGCGGCGTTCCAGAATCGATAGATCGAATTCCAGCTTGGTAAAGGTTTTGGCACTCGCCTTAAAGGTAACCTCGGTGCCCGATGGCGCATCCGATGGCCCCACCACAACCAAAGGGGCGACCGAATCGCCATGTTCAAAGCGAATGAAATGTTCCAGGCCGTTGCGCCAGATGCGCACTTCCATCCATTCCGATAGCGCGTTAACCACGGCAGCCCCCACGCCGTGCAGACCGCCAGAAACTTTGTAGGAATTTTGGTTAAACTTACCGCCGGCATGCAGGCGCGTCAGCACCACTTCGGCCGCCGAAATGCCTTCTTCGTGGTGCAAATCAGTGGGAATACCGCGGCCATCATCGCGCACGGTAACCGACCCATCGCCGTTCAGCGTCAGCGATACCGCATTGGCAAAACCGGCCTGCGCCTCATCTACCGCGTTATCGATGATTTCGAACGCCATGTGATGCAGGCCAGAGCCATCATCAGTGTCGCCAATATACATGCCAGGGCGTTTGCGAACGGCATCAAGCCCGCGCAAAACCGAGATGGAGGCGGCATCATACTCGCCACTTTGGGGGTCGGCCGGGGGCGGAATTTCCGCGGAAGTGGACATACGGAAAAATAAGCTCCGGGATGAGACAGTTGATCGAGAATCTATACCCGAAGCCGGCCCAAAAGGCGAGGCCGGGTAAGAAAGGCCAGGGGCTTTGCCCCTGGACCCCATTAAAGGCGCGCCTTTAAAATCCGCTTATTTGGGTTTTGGGGGAAGGGGGCCAGCACGTGTGTTGCGCGACCTCAGTCGGCCCCCTTCCCCCAAAACCCAAGTAGAGGGTTCTAAGGGCGAGCCCTTAGTGGGGGTCGAGGGGGCGAAGCCCCTCGCCTTCCTTAACCTCACCCACCTTTAGCGCCGCCTTCGGTTATGGTCCAGATCACATCGTAGGTGCCATCTGCGTTTTTGCGGTTTTCACCGGCGATGGCGCCGTTGACCTTTTTGGTATCGTAAACGCTTTTGATGGCTTTTTGCACTTCGGCAATTTTTTCGTTGGTAAGCTCATCACCGGGTTTCATATTGGCGGCTTGCATCAGGGCCGCGGTGGGCACGGCTTTGTTCCCGACGAACTGCATTTCGTGCAGCTTGGGGTGCACCATGGTGACGGTGGGTGGTGGCGGCGGCACTTCTTCTAGTGCGAACACGGCATTGTAACGGCCTTCGGTGCTGGGCAGCAGGGTAACTTTGCGGCGCAGGCCGATATTGGCGGCATCGTATAGGGCGGCGATGGCGGCATCATCGGCCTTAAGATCGTCTGGTGACACTTTGGCGCCGTGATGCACCTTGATGGCGGCGGTGAGTTTATCCAGGCTGATCAGTTTATTGCCGGTGATCACCACTTTGTTGATGGTGTAGGTGGCAGCGTTGGCGGCGACTGGCGCCAAGAAACTTGCGGCCAAAAGGGTTGCTGTCAAAATTTTGCGCATCGGGCGTTTCCCGCTTTGTGGTTGAGATAAATGCAAACTTATGCCTGCCCGATCGCGCCTTTGGGGTCAACCAAAACGCTCAAATAAAACGCTTAAACAACCGGGGCAGAAGCCGGTGCCGGCAGAGTCAGCGCATGCAAGAGTACGGCCGCCGCCTGCGCCACGTTCAGGCTTTGCATGGGGCCACGCGGCTCCACCCGCACTTCGCGCCGGCAGGCGGCCAGCACCGCCGGGCTTACCCCGTTTTCTTCGTTGCCCAGCACCAGCGCCACCGGCCGATCGCGCGGCAGGCTTTCCAGGCGCATGGCGCTAGTGCCCAAGCCCGCAGCCACCGTGCGGTAATGCGGCGTCAGCGCCGACAGGGCCGCCGGTAAATCGCGGGTTTTGTGAATACGCAAATGCTCCATCGCCCCTTCCGCCGTGCGGTAGGCGGCATCCGATGGCATGGCACCCCACGGCACCTCGTGAATAAGCAGATCTTTGACGCCGAAAAAAGCAGCTGACCGGGCGATGGCGCCAAGGTTATGCGGGTTAGCGACGCCATCTAACACCAGCAGCAACGGCGCAATGGGCGGCGCTTTGCGGTCGAAAATCGGGATATATCGTGGTTTTACCACGGCCGCGATCCCACCATGGTGGGCGGTGCCGGCGGCGCGCGCCATCTCATCGGGCGGTAATTCGCGGTACGGCCGTTTGGTGCGCGCCATTTCAGCGCACCAATGCCCCACGGTTTGGCGGGCCGCCTGGGTGTAAAACAGCCGCAGCACATCCGCCCCGCGCACGCGAAACAGGGCGCCAACGGCATTGGCGCCGCAGATAATTTCGTTTTCCATCAACGCCGCTTCCAACGCATCGGCCTTGCTGTCAATGTTTGGCGTGATGGTGCCCAGGGTAATCGGGCGAAAGGAAGACTCTTCTTTTTCTGAAGAAAAAGAAGCAAAAAGACTTTTGTAATGCTCGGCCTGGGGCAACCCTGCCACCGCATTCTCCGAACCAACGTCAAAAAAGTCTTTTTTGTTTCTTTTTTCGGAAGTCAAAAAGAAAGTTCTTACTTTTTTCCTTCACCTGATGGCCCTGTCATGTTGCCAGTTTTATTTAGCGATCAGCGTTTTGTCGTGTTTGATAAGCCCGCCGGCTTGCCGGTGCATGGCGGGCCGCGCGGTGGGCCGTGCGTGGAAGATTATTTTCCGCAAATCTCGCGCCGTAAAGATGGGCCATGGCTGGCGCACCGGCTGGATGCCGATACCAGCGGCTGCCTGGTGGTGGCCTTGCGGCGGGCGGCGTTGCTGGCAGCCCAAGCGGAATTTGCCGCCGGCCGCGCCCGCAAAATATACTGGGCGGTGGTGGCGGGGGTGCCAGCGGCGCATACCGGGACGCTGGAAAGCCATTTGCGCAAGGTCAGTTCGCCTGCCGGGTGGCGCATGGTTGCCGGCAAAACCGGCGATCGCGCGATCACCGATTGGCGGGTGCTGGGCCACGATGGGGCACAGTCGGTGCTTGAATTGCGCCCGCACACCGGGCGCACGCACCAGCTGCGCGTGCAGTGCGCGGCGGCCGGCTTTGCCATTTTGGGCGACCCGATTTATGGCCCCCAGGCAAACGACACGCCGGAGCCAGGCGGTAAATTGATGTTACTGGCGCGGTCGGTTGCGTTGGATCTCGACCCGCCGGTTACCGCCACCGCCCCGCCGCCGCCGCATATGGCGGCGGTTTTGGCGCGGCTTGGCGTGGGATAATGCGCTAGTGACCGCGGCGGTTGGCAGCCACTTCCTCAGGCGTTAGCCGCAGCCAGTAATAAATATGGTATTGCGGCCCAGTCACATTCCCGCGCGTGGGAAAAATGAAACTGATCGGGTCGCCGGTCACCTGCACGCTATCAGCGTTGGTGGGAAACGCCACGTGTTCAGTGATTTCGCGGCGGTCGATCACGGCGCCGTCTTTAACAATCCCCACGCCGTAAACCACGTCAGCGGTGCGGCCTTGGGCTGCCGGCCCGCGGGTGACCAGCATTTGCACCTGGGCGTGGGCGGCAAGGGTGGGTTTGCCCATGGTGCCGCGGCAATTGCCGCCAACGTTGATCAGCCGCACCGACAGCACCAAATCGGTGAGGTCGCGCCCGGTATCGCGGTAGCGCGACACGCTGGCGGCATCGGGCACCAAACTCACAATCGGGCATTGCGGGGCAAGTTCTTCGGCGTCGTTGGTGCAGGCGGCAAGGGTGGTCAGGGCGACCAAGGCGACAAGAGGGGCCACGATGGGCGCGGCAAGCCGCAGGTTGTTTGGGCGCATAATGGCTCCGCTTCCGCAAAATGGGGGGATTGCGATTTTGCACCGCACCCGCCACTGCGGCATAATGCCTTGCGTGATACGACGTAAAGCCCAGCACAAGGCGCCGCCCTCCCCATGCCCGATACGATGCCCGATACCATGCCCGAAATCTCCCCTGTTATCAGCACCCTGCCGCCTTTGCGGGTGATCCTCGCCGGCCCGCGCGGCTTTTGCGCCGGCGTCGATCGCGCGATTCGCGTGGTCGAAGAAGCCCTGCGGCGCTACGGCGCGCCAGTGTATGTGCGCCACGAAATTGTGCACAACCGCACCGTGGTCGAGGAGCTGGAGGCCAAGGGTGCCATTTTTGTCGAAGAGCTCGACGAAGTGCCAGCCGATGCCCACGTGGTGTTTTCCGCCCACGGCGTGCCGAAATCGGTGCCGGAAGAAGCCCAGCGCCGGCGGTTGGCCTGGCTAGATGCGACCTGCCCGCTGGTCAGCAAAGTGCACCGCGAGGCCGAGCGGCATTTTGGCGAAACCCGCCATATTCTCATGATCGGCCATGCCGGCCACCCGGAAGTGATTGGCACCATGGGCCAGTTGCCGCCGGGTGCGGTGACCCTGGTGCAGAACGCGGCGGAAGCAAAGGCGGTTGTGGCGGATGCCGAAAAACTGGCATTTATTACGCAAACGACATTATCGGTCGATGATACCGCGGAAATCATCGATATTTTGCGCGCCCGCTTCCCCCATATCGAAGGGCCCAAGCGCGAAGACATTTGCTACGCCACCACCAACCGCCAGGCAGCCGTCAAGGCCATAGCGCAAGATTGCGACTTGCTGATTGTTATTGGCAGCCCGAATTCTTCTAATTCGTTGCGGTTACGCGAAGTGGCCGAACGTGCGGGTGCTGGGCGCGCGGTGCTGGTGCCGAAAGTTGCGGAAATGGATTTTGCCCTGCTGGACGGGGTAAAATCGGTGGGCATTACCGCCGGTGCCAGTGCGCCAGAAAGCCTGGTGCAGGAAGTGCTGGCAGCCTTGGCCCAGCGTTACACCCTGCAAACCGAAGAACGCCAGGTAACACAGGAAGATGTGATTTTTAAACTGCCTTACCCGCTGGGTTAAATTTAGGGTTTTGGGTGCGGCATGGCGGTTTACACAGATGTCTCCGATGAGGCGCTGCGCGCGTTTCTCAGCGATTACGATATTGGCACACTGGTCGCCTATCGCGGCATTGCCGAAGGGGTAGAAAACAGCAATTTTTCCCTGCGCACCACGGCCGGCGATTTTATCCTAACGCTGTACGAAAAGCGGGTGGAGCCAGCAGATTTGCCGTGGTTCATTGGGCTGATGCGCCATTTGGCCGCACACGGTATCGATTGCCCGCTGCCCGTGGTGGCACGCGATGGCGAAGCATTGCGCCGGTTGTGTGATAAGCATGCTGCCATCACCACGTTTTTGCCAGGCGTATGGCCGCGCCGGGTGAATGTGGCACAATGCCGCGAATTGGGGGTGGTGCTGGCACGTTTGCACAAAGCCGGGCACGATTTTGCCCCCACCAGGCAAAATGCGCTGGGCCCGCACGGTTGGGCACCGTTACTGGAAAAATGCAACGCGCGCGCCGATGAAGTGCAGCCCGGGCTTGCGCACGATTTGCGCACAATGCTGGTAAAAATTCTGGCGGCCTGGCCAGAAGATTTGCCGGCCGGGCATATTCATGCCGATCTGTTCCCCGATAACGTGTTTTTTCTCGATGACCGTTTATCCGGCGTGATCGATTTCTATTTCGCCTGCACCGATGTGCTGGCCTACGACATTGCAGTATGCTTAAACGCTTGGTGTTTTGAAGCGGATTTTGCCTTTAACGCGACCCGCGCACGGGCGTTGCTGGCCGGGTATCAAAGTGTGCGGCGCTTGGGCGATGATGAACTGGCCGCCTTGCCAGTGCTGGCGCAGGGTGCCGCCATGCGGTTTTTGCTAACCAGGCTGTATGATTGGCTGAACACCCCGGCCAATGCGATGGTGACGCGCAAAGACCCGCGCGATTATCTGCGGCGGTTACATTTTTTTGGCAGGGTTGGGGATTGGCGTGAGCTTGGACTCTGAAACTTTAGACGTTGTTGAAATCTGGACCGATGGTGGCTGCAAGCCCAACCCCGGCCCTGGCGGGTGGGCCGCCATTTTGCGGGCCCGCGGGGTAGAACGCGAACTTTCCGGCGGGGCCGCGGAAACCACCAATAACCGGATGGAACTCACGGCGGCGATTGAATCGTTGAGCGCACTAAAAAAACCGTGCCGCGTGGTGCTGCGCACCGATAGTGAATACGTGAAAAACGGCATTACCCGGTGGCATCAAGGCTGGGTGCGCAAAAACTGGCGCAACGCGGCGGGTGATCCGGTGAAAAACATGGATTTGTGGAAGTTACTGCTGGCGGCAGAAAAACCGCATAGTGTGGAATGGAAATGGGTGCGCGGGCATTCGGGTGATGTGATGAATGAACGGGCGGATGTGCTGGCGACCAAAGCGCGGGATGAGGCGGCGCGGGGCTAGGTTCTAGGATTAGCCATAGGTTGTCATAAACACCCATAGGTTGTCATTGTATAGATTGAAATTTTCGGGATTAGAACAGTATGTGTTCTTATTTTATTTGCGGTTTGCAGATTAAAATCGCGTAAAAAATGCGAACCAGAGCATCAGCGTTCGTCGATCAAGTCGGCAAATGTTGATATACTTCATGCGGGTAAAATTTCTTCATTGCGACTCGGTGGCCTCTTTCTTGATTACATGAGAATTGCCATCCCGGCCTCGGCATCTACTGCCGAAATGAGGCCAACTTCTTGTGCGAGTTGCTGTGCTCCGATGTTTTCTTCGGGGTCAATTTCGAGCAATTCACGGACACACTGGATGGTTACGTCGACATTTCCGTTGAGTCCCGCTACCCGGCCGTGTCCGAATATGGCGTGCATGAACACGCGAGTATCGAGGTCCTCCCACCCGGTTAACTTCCCTTTGTCTCGTTTGCTTTGCCACAGTTTCCGCCCGACTCGGGCAGATGAAGCGCCGTTTCTCCGCCCCGGCCTGCACTACAACAGTGCGCCGCGAGCACGGTGCGACGCTTGACAACAAAGGTTCCAGCATTGGCGGCCAGATGCCGCCTCGACAGTATCCGGTAACGATCGACCGGCGAGGCATTGGAAAGCTCCCCGACGTCCAGGCCCGCCCGGGTGCAAGGACGCTATGGGGATAGCCGCTCCGCGTGTTGCTCGAGGCGCGCGAGAAAGCCGTGCGGATACCGCAGGTTGCCTTTCCTGGCACGTCCTAGGAAGCCCTGCGTCGCCCGGCGGGACAATGGAGTCATCTCGTTTGCCAGAAAGGCAGCCAATTCGGGTAACTGGGCCCCATGCGGATAGTGCGACGCCGCAGACTTGAACCTCCCGCTGGTCGCGCTGCCCCATGCCGCGTCGGGCCAGGTGCAGTCCGTCCGGAGAGGCCCGTCGGCGGAGTCGTCGTAGTAAGAGGGAGCAGATAGGCGCGAGGCCAGCCATTCCACGACGCTGACGGAGACCGCGTTCCCCACCAGTCGCCAGCGGACCGACCGCCTAGCGTTGGCCTCTGCGGGAAGCGTCCATCCGCGGGGGAAGCCCTGCAGGTTCTCCGCGTCCTCGATTGACGGCATTCCGACCGAGCCATCCGGCATCAGGACGGCAGGCGGAGAAGGAATCCCGATTGTCGAACCGGCCTTCAGCGGGGGAACGGCGTTCGCGGCGAGGCCGGTGGACGGCGGCCCAGTTCCAAGGAAATGATGCCCGTCCAGGTCCAAGGTGGCAGGATGGATGGCCACTGGGCAACCCCCTGACGAGCCTCACGGAAGGTCTAGGGTATGCGTCCCCCGGATTTCCTTGAAGTCGGGACCGCCAGCTATATTTGCGGCAAGGATACTTTGTAGCTTGTCGGGCAACAGACGCCCCTTGCCCTTGAGGGCGCACTGCCAGACGGTGATAACCCTCCAGCCTAGCGCCGAGCACGCCGACGCCGCCAGTTGGTCCCGCCGCCGGTTTGCGGCGATTTTTTCGGCCCACCATGCGTGGTTAGTCGCGGGGAGCCGTCCTGCCCGACACTCGTCCCCGTGCCACAGGCAGCCATGAACGAAGCAAACCGTCTTATGCCTGGGCAGTACGATGTCCGGGCTACCCGGGAGGTCGCGGACATTCAGTCTGAAACGGTAGCCTGACCGATGGATGAGTCTTCGGACCAGGACCTCGATGTCGGTGTTGTGCTGCCTGACCGCTCTCATGCGGTGGCTACGCTCCCGGGGAGTAAGCGTGTCAGTCATCTGCTCGGGTCTCGCATCGGCGGTCGTGCTGCAAATCGCCGGTTTCCTTGCTGTTTGCACTCGCCCGTTGAGCCCTTGCAAGGAACAATGCGAAGCTGACTTGCCGTCGCTGAGTCTCAGTGAGGGCTCGGCATGGAGCACTCTCTGTATCACAATACCGAGCGGGGCGTCATGATCGCAAGGGTGATAGTCCCGGTATGACGCGGCTGGCCTCTGCTATCGGCGGCTGGCATAATGCGGTCATGATCAACGAGCGAGGCGGCGTCCGGCAAGGGGACGGGACCAGCGACAGGCGTTGGGTCCTGGTGACCGACGATGGTGCCGTTTCTACGTTGGGACGGGCGACCGACCCCAACGAAGTTGAACTCGCTAGGGTTGAGGAAGCTCTTTCGGCTCGCGGCGCCGGTGCCTGGCTCGCCGTTCAGAGCCATTCGTTCTATCGCTCCCCACCGCCAAGTTTCGTGGCGGTCAGGCGTCTTGGGACGGAAGGCCTCCCCTTCGACGATGCGGTCGCCGCCGCCATCAAAGCTCACTGCTTTCCGACGCTTCCACTGTAGGCAACATAGGTCAGGCTGTAGCGAATTCGAGGTCTCCCACCGCACGGCGCATTCGCCAATGTGACGACTACGGATGCCGAGGATCGCCGAAGGTACTGGCTGGAACGCCCCCAGCCTCGGCGCAGGCTGCGGCCCACGGCGGTAGACCGGTTCGGATTGGGTGCGGCAATGTTTGCGCACAGTGGGGCGCGACAGGTGCAGGTCACGCGCGATCGAGCTGATGCTCTCCTGGCTGATCAGGTGACGGCGCCGGATCTCGGCAATCATATCCATAAACAACACCCCAGATACTCCAGCTCAAAGGCTGGATGATCGCATGGACCAGGGTGGAAACTATTGGACGCTGTTTATCCCCGGAATCTGGAAAGTTTTGCACGCTGTTTTACAGTCCAGACATCTTGCCTTTCAGGGTATTCGGCCCGTCTCTGGCAAGGGCGTGGACGAAGGTACGCTGACCTTGTTCCGTCGCGCGGACCTTACGCCGGAGGTCATGCGCGCCATTCTGGACTTACAAGCGCGACCGCCGGGCACGGGACAGGATAAACACCGATCTGCGTTCGCCAAGGCCGCGCGGGCAGCCGCGGCGGTTGCCACCACCTGGGGCGCCCGCTTTAAGCGCACCAACAACTGTTTCACTGAAACCAAGACTGGCCGGACACTCCAGGTGGTGTCGGGACATCGCCCGGACCTCACGGGCGTGTTCTCCTTCAAGCTTAACCCCAAGTCGCTGGCGAGGCTGCGCGAGCGGGAGAATTCTTGGGTGGCGCTGGTTCCTGCTGAGGGCGACATCTTCGTGCTCGCCCCGCTTGTAGCCATTCCGTGGCGCGGGGGCAGCAAGGACAACGCCTATGTCACTCTCCGCTTCGACGGATCTGGGCGGCCATTGAATGCGCCGGAAGGGGCTGAGGCGATCCGGCTGGAAGGAGAGAACTAGGCTCAATCGAATAGAAAGGCCACGTGATGGGTGAAATTTTGGCCATACGCTGATGAGTTCATCCAGCGTGTACCCAAGAAGCGCTGTCGGCGCGGATAGCGAACTCCGCATGCCGACCCCCTTGATGGCCTCGTAATCTATTCAACTTCCTCATCGTCCCTCTCTGTAAAATTATATTTTAACGAAGTTAAATCAATTAGTTGGCGAATTTTTATCTATTCATCGGATTTTTCCGTGAGCTTCCAGAACCCAAAGCCATGTGCATCAATCGCTCTGACCGGCCAAAGTGGTGGGCGGGAGAACAGCGGCCGGGACCGAAAATCGGGAATGACAAGCTATGGCTGTCGTCGAGAACTTAAGCCGGACGAACCCGAAATCGCTCGCGTGGGGCTATAAGGGGCAGCCCGCATCCCTGCCGCGATCATGGGGTGCGGGTGGTAAAACTAGTCGTATCAGACGGATGCTTGGTTGCCGCTGGCCTTGCGTGGCCGCATGGCAGGGACCGCAAAACTCGATCTTGCCCGCTCGTGGCGCGCCTACCACGTCAAGTAGCGGTCTGTTGATAAATAATCGGGCATACTAGGCCAGCCTGAGGAACCTGCTTGCTGCTGGCGAGCTTACTGTGCCACTAAATAGCTGTGCGCGCCTGACAAGGCAGATTGATTGGCGATGGGAATGAAGTTGATGCAACAGGCTGAGATTGAGGACCGTCGGGCGAGGGCCCACAAGAAACTCGCTCTATATCGCGAAATCAAGGCGATGCATGCTCTTCCCCTGAAGCAGCACGAATCTGTGGACGCACTCTTCGACGCTGCCCTCCGGCATGGTGACCCCGGCACCGAACCGCCTTCGGTCGAGGTCAGCGTTGCCCGCGCCAAGACATCAGACAAGCGAGTGCTCGAACACGCCTGAAGTGCCACAAGGCGTCGGCCACCCAAATGACTTGGCCATGTGACCAGGGGAATCGCATTAGGAATTCGGTCTGATCCTTGCGGCGCGGCTGAGGATTGATTCTGCTTTGACTTCTCATGATGGAGAGGTCGAATGGGATGGTTTGGTACGTGCTTCGATGATTTGCCTGACCCAAGAACAGGCAACGCCACCCGGCATAACTTACTCGAAGTGCTCACGATTGCGTTGACAGCATCGATCTGCGGGGCTGAGACTTGTGTGGATTTTGCGGACTTTGCCCGTGATCGCGCAGCCCTGTTCGGCGATTTCCTCAAGCTCGAGGGCGGCGTGCCCAGCCACGACACCTTCTCGCGGCTGTTCCGTATCCTTGACCCCACCCATTTCGCCCAGTGTTTCGGCCGCTTCCTCGACAAACTCGGGGCGGTCGGGGGCGGCGTGCTTGCCATTGATGGCAAAACAATGCGCGGATCGTTCGACACTGCCGCCGGTCAGTCGCCGCTACATGTCGTGACAGCCTTTGCCTGTGAACGCCGCCTGGTGCTTGCCCAGGCTGTCGTTGGCGATAAGCAAAACGAGATTATAGCCGCCCGCACCGTATTGGAAATGTTTGATATCAAGGGCATGCTGGTGACCGCGGACGCCTTGCACTGCAATGCCAAGACCGCCCGGCTGATCGTTGAACGTGGCGCGGACTACCTTGCGGCGCGGCAATCAGGGTGAGAACGCGCGACAATCAAGGTGAGAAAGTGTT
>JBBARC010000012.1:0-67318 GCA_040400005.1 Acetobacteraceae bacterium
CACACCGTAACCGGTCAATTACTATCCGAGTCGCCTACCTGGGCAGTTACCAAAAATCGACCTTTATTCTGGTAGATGTCGATGTCGTGCCCTTCTTTCGTCGTCACACCAAGCACTTGATATAGGATGTGGTGCCGGCGGTCGTCGTTTTCCATTTCCAAAGCGCGGTTGTCGATTTGCTTCTTAAGTCGCTTTTCATAATCGTCTGAAAGCGCCCGAATCTCAGCGTATAAAATCATACGTCCCCACTGCTGACACTAGGCCACAATTCTAAATTCAGCGCCTAGGCGCGGTTTTATCGTTTAAGCCCGTCGTCAGACCCAGAGAAGTTCGACGGCAACTGCCGCTGGAGATACGGTTTCGTCAGTTTACAATCCTTGGAGAGACGCTAATCCCCAGACTGTTTAGCACAAAACCACACACCGCCAGGGCATAAATTTTCAATTTTGCACCATGCCGGATGTTCGCTTTTAGACCTAAGCCCGTCGCCCAGCGATGACCTAATTGGGCGCATAGCGGAAATCGCTGTTCCATAAGTCAAAAGATACTGTCTTATTTCCACCCAATTGCCCTGCAGGGCGGCGGCATAGATCATTGCGGCGGGGGCACGGGACGGGTAAAGTCCGGTTTGTTGAGAACCATTCTTAATTGGGGGCGGGTGTGACGGAGATTTCGCGGCGCTGTGAGCGTGCGGTGGTGACCGCCTATAAAGAGCTGCGCCGCGCCGGCACCGATGATTTTTCGGCGTTTGCCAGTTGCACCACGCTTTACCGCATGCACCACCCGGAGGCGCCGCTGACCGAGGCGCGCCTGCTGGTAGCCGAATGGGTCGACCATCACGTAATACGCGAGGGTTCAGGCCCCAGCCCCAGCTGCGCCTGCGAAGAAGATTGATTTGCCGGCACAAGCCATCCGCCACACCGCCCCAAACTGACAAAAGTCTTTTTGCTTCTTTTTCTTCAGAAAAAGAAGATTCTTCCCTATCTTTGCCGTCACCCAAACTTTCCGCGAAACCGATATGGCGTTCTGCTGCGGCCTTCTATAGGGTCCGCCGCGATCGGGGCGTAGCTCAGCCTGGTAGAGCACCTGCTTTGGGAGCAGGGGGCCGGAGGTTCGAATCCTCTCGCCCCGACCATTCTAAATATTACCGCCTAACCATTGTCTTCGCAGGGTTTTTCGATGCGCGCACGGATCTACCAGCGACCCAAAACGGCTATGCAATCCGGGCTTGCCGGCACCGATGAGTGGGTGCTGGACCGTGAACCGGTGGCCAGGTTGCAGGCTGACCCGTTGATGGGCTGGCCGGGTGGCGGCGATACGCAAACCCAGGTGCGCTTAAATTTCCCCAGCCGCGATGCGGCGGTGGCGTATGCTGATCGGGAAGGCATTGCCTACGATTTGGAGCTGCCGAGCGCGCGCCGGCCGATGAAAGCCAAGGCCTATGCCGATAATTTCCGCTTTGGTCGGCCAGAGAACTGGTCGCATTAAACTGGTCGCATTAAGCGCGCGCCCGGTTAACCAACCGGCGTAGATGCGCTATGGCTGGCCGTGTTGCGCCCTTAGCTCAGTCGGATAGAGCAACAGCCTTCTAAGCTGTGGGTCGGTGGTTCGATTCCACCAGGGCGCACCAAAATGGGGCGCACCAAAATGGGGCGCACCAAGTGGGGCGCACCAAGTGGGGCGCACCAATCGGGTATGGACGCTTCGCGTTTATACGAACCCGCAGTGCCGATGGAAGAGTGATTATCAAGGCGATTTATGAGTTTGGCGCGACCGCGGCACCCAAAATGGTTGCGTCATCGGCTTGCAGCAGGGCGGCTAGGTGTTCGCCCAACGGTGCTAGGGCTGATAGGGTTATGGGGGTGCCGTGCCAGGTGCCGATGTCGGTAAAGCCGCGCACCACGTTGATTTCGGTGAGGGTTTCGCCGCCGTTTTCGCCGCCGCCGATGTGGGTGACGTGGCGGGTGTCGTAGCCGACCAGCAGAAGGTGGGCTTGGTGGGGGCCGTGGTTAAGGGCGGCGCCTAGAGTGGCGGTGAGGCCGGATTTGGTGCGGGTGAGGGTGAGGGGGACAGCAGTTTGGCGGGCGGTGGCCGCGGTTATGGCGGCGCTAACCGCGGCGCGGTCTGACCCCACTACGCTGGCTGCACCATCGATCACCAGTTGCGGGGTGTATACGTCTGACGCCAAAGCGCGGGCGTAGGCGGTTTGGCGGGCGGTGCTAGCTGCGGACGAGAACGGGTCGTGCCAGCCCAGATGGTTCCAGTAATCAACATGAAAATCTAGCGCCAGCACGGCGGGGTTGGTGGCGAGTTCGGCCAAGTAGCGATCGGCTGGCGGGCACGATGAGCAGGATTGTGAGGTGAACAGTTCCAGCACTACCGGGCGCTGTAAGATAGCCGCCTGCGCGGCGGATAGCGCGGCCGCGTGGGCGGTGGTGGCGAGTTGGGTTGCGAGCAAAAACAGGGGCAGGATGGGGGTGCGCATGGGTTGTTTTTCGGCGGTGCCTTGTGTGGGGTTACCTGGCGCACAATTTCCACCACAGTTATTTCGCTGACCGGCCTGAAGGATACCCCCACATGACGCGCACCCTGCCGATTATCGCCGTGCTGGCCGTTGCTGGCTGCACCCAGCTTGCCGCCGCGGCATCGTGGGCGCTGCCGCCTTCCAGCGACGTGGCGGCGGCAACGGCCGGGGATTACGGGGTAGAAGCTGCCCACACCCAGGTGATGTTTGATGTGCTGCATATGGGATTTACCCATTACCGCGGCGTGTTTAGCGGGGTTACGGGGGCTATGCATTTTACCCCCAATGACCCGAGCCAGACGCATGTTGTGGTAAGCGTGCCGGTGGCCAGCGTGTTGACCACCAGCGCCAAGCTGAATGGTGAGCTGGTGGGGGCTGACTGGCTGGATGCGGCGAAATTTCCGGCGATGATTTTCGCCTCGGACTCGGTGCAGGCGACCGGCGCGCAAACTGCCGATATTACCGGCACGCTGACGTTGCACGGGGTAGCGCGGCCGGTGGTGTTGCATGCCAAGTTTGTGGGTGGCGGGCGCAATGTGATGAGCGGCCATCAGGCGATGGGGTTTGAAGCACAAGCGTCGATCAAGCGCAGTGATTTTGGCGTAAAAACCTACGTGCCGCTGGTAGGTGATGAAGTCACCATCACGATCGCCGCCGCGTTCGAAAAAATGTAAGTTTGTCCCCCCGCTAATCTATTGAAATAAAAGTCTTTTTGTTTCTTTTTCTTCAGAAAAAGAAAATTCTCCCTTAAGGTTCAGGGGTATTAGAAAACCCCTGAACAGTCCATTCCAATGGTTTGGTGGTGGCGCGGATTTCGCCCATGCGGGGCGGAACTTAGGTCGGCGGTAACGGCCATGCCGCCGGCCCACATGGCGAGCAGCAACGAGGTGAGGGCTATGCGGCGCGCGCCGAGGCGGAGGCCATCGTCGAGGGCGAGTAGCTCGATCAGGAAGATGGTGGCGAATAGGGCTGCGATGCCGAAGGACAGCAGAGTTACGATCAAGTGTCCGTAAGCGTTCAGCATGGCGGGCTAGTCCTTTAGGGCGAGGTTTGCGGTGCAGGCGGCGCAGATGCCATCGACTTCGACCAGGGTTGCGGTGACGGTAAAGCCTGCGCGCAAGGCCGCATTGGCAACGGCGTGGGCGATGGCGTGGTCTTCAACTTCATGCGCGCGGCCGCAGGTTTTGCAGATGAGAAATTGCACCGGGTGGGGGTGATCGGCTTCTTCGTGGCAGGGCACGAAGGCGTTGAGGCGCTCTATGCGGTGGATAAGGCCCTGGGCGAGCAGGAAATCGAGCGCGCGGTAGATGGTGGGGGGCTGGCCGCTGCCGGTTTGGGCGCGCAGGCGATCGAGCAGGGCGTAGGCGCCCAAAGGTTCGTGGGCCTCGAGGACAAGGGCGAGCACATCGCGGCGGGATTGGGTGAGTTTGGCGCCGCGGCTAGTGCAGGCGAGGCTCGCGCGGTTCAGGCGCGCGGTGAGGCTTGCTGGTGGTGCGGGGTGTTTGGTTTTGGGGCGCGGTGCGGGCATTGCGGGGGACATTGCCCGGCGGGGGCGGATATCTCAAGTTTCACGGCGGTGATGGTTTGTGATATCGTACGCCGATATCATGTGTTGATGTGGCGAGGTGGATAGAGCGATGCGAACGCTGGTGGATATTGGGGATGCGGAGATTGGCGCGTTGGACGCGTTGGCGCAGCGGCAAGGGCAATCGCGGGCGGCGGTGATCAGGCGGGCGGTGGACGATTTTTTGGCGCGCAACCGGCTAGGGGATGCTGGTGAGGCGTTTGGGTTGTGGGGCGCTGAGGGGCTGGATGGGGTGGCATATCAGCGCAATCTGCGCGACGAATGGTAAAAGCGCTTTTTGATACCAATATTTTGATCGATTACTTTCGCGGTATTGCCGAGGCGCGGGTTGAATTGGCGCGTTACGAAGACAAAGCGATCAGTATTGTGACGTGGATCGAGGTGATGGCGGGTGCGGCGCCGGCGGTTGGCGAAGTGACTGAGCGGTTTTTGCAGGGGTTTAGCGTGATCGCGGTGGATGCGGCGGTGGCGCGGCGGGCGGTTGTGTTGCGGCGGGAGCGGCGGATACGGTTGCCCGATGCGGTGATTTGGGCGTCGGCGCAGGTGCATTTTATGCTGCTGGTATCGCGCGACGAGAAAGATTTTCCGGGTGGGGACCCGGGGATTCGGGTGCCTTACCGGCTGTAGCCGCCACGCGGTTGCGCGGTGGTTTTGTTATGTTATACCATACAGGGATGGCTGGTTTTTTCTTATCGCGTGTCGTGGTGTCACCTGTGGCGTTTTTGTTGGGCGTGCTTGCGGGTGGTGCGGCGGTGGCGGCGCCAATTTCTATTATGGCGGCGGAATCTGTGTACGGCGGCATTGCCGCGCGTATCGCTGGGCCGGCGGCGGTGGTGACCTCTATTTTGAGCAACCCGGCGCAGGACCCGCACGCGTTTGAGCCGAGCCCTGGCATTGCGCGTGATGTGGCGGCGGCCCAAATCGTGATTGGTAATGGGGCAGGGTATGATGGCTGGCTGGATAAACTGATTGCGGCTAATCCTTCGGCGGGGCGCAGTGTGATTTCGGTTGCAGGGTTGATGCACCGCACGGCTGAGCAAAATCCGCATGTGTGGTATAATCCGCGCGCCATTACCGCACTGGCGGCGGCATTGACCGTGGCGCTGTCGGCGGCGGACCCTGGGCACGCGGCAAAGTTTGAAGCCAATCGTGATGCGCTGTTTGCATCTTTGCTGCCGCTGGAAAGCAAGATTGGCGTTTTGCGGGCGCAGTTTCATGGTGTGCCGGTGGCGGCGACTGAGCCTGTATTTGGGGAGATGGCCGGGGCCATTGGGTTGGTGATGACCAACGAGCGGTTTCAGTTGGCGGTGATGAACGGTAGCGAACCGCGGCCATCGGATATTGCGCGGTTTGAAGATGATTTGCAAAACCATCGGGTGCGGCTGCTGATTTATAATACGCAGACTGAAAGCCCGACCATTGCGCGGTTGCGCGAGGTTGCGCGTGGTAATGGTATTTTGGTGGTGGGGGTGAGCGAAACTCAGCCGGCGGGCCAAAGCTATGAAGCTTGGATGATGGCAGCACTTGATCAGTTGGATGGGTTGACGACGCCGGATTTTCGGACATTACGAAAATGATGTGGCGCGTGTTGGTGCCGGCGGCATGAGTTTTATTGTTGTTGATCACGTGACCTTGGCGCCGGGGCGTGATGCGGTGCTGCGCGATATTTCTTTGCAGATTGAGGCTGGGGAATTTATCGGCGTGCTGGGGCCCAATGGGGCGGGGAAAACCACGTTGTTGCGGGCGTTGCTCGGGGTGTTGGCGCCGCGGGCGGGGGGTATTACTATTGGTGGGCAAAGTGTTAGGCCGGGTAATACAGATATTGGTTACATGCCGCAGACGCGCAGTATTCCGCCGGGGTTAAAATTGTCCGGGCGGGCGTTTGTGGCGGCGGCGGCGCGTAGCGGTTGGGGGCTGGGGTGGGGTGATAAGGCTAGCCGCATGGCGGTGGCGGCGGCGTTGGATTTGGTGGAGGCAAGCGCGCTTGCCGATGAACCGTTGAGCACGCTTTCTGGCGGGCAGCGCCAACGTTTGTTGCTGGCGCAGGCTTTGTTGGGTGCGCCGCGGTTGTTGCTGTTGGATGAGCCGTTGATTAGCCTGGACCCGACGCGGCAAAAAACGGTGATTGATTTGATCAGCCGGGTGCAGCGCAACACTCGCGCTACTGTGCTGTTTACGGCGCACGAATTAAACCCGTTATTGGGGGCGCTGGATCGGGTGCTGTATTTGGGTAATGGCAGTGCAGCCCTTGGCACTGTTGATGAGGTGATTACGGCACCGGTGTTATCGGCATTGTATGGCGCCGAGATTGAGGTGGTGCGGGCCGGCGGGCATGTGTTTGTGATGGCCGGCGGGGCGGATTTGGAACGTGGTGCGCATGATCATGAACATGATGATGGACACGATCACCATGGGCATTAGGTAGGCGCGATGTTTGCTTATGAATTTATGCGCCATGCGTTTGCGGCGGCTTTTTTGGTGGCGATTTTGGCATCAAGCACCGGGTATTTTTTGGTGTTGCGGCGGCAGAGTTTTGCCGGCCACGCGCTGGCGCATATGGGGTTTACCGGGGCTGCCGGCGCGTTGCTGATCGGCGTGCCGCCGCTGTTGGGTTTGCTGACGGCGGCTGGTTTGGGTGGCCTGGCGATTGGGTTTTTGGGCGAGCGGGCGGGCGAACGTGATGTGACCATCGGCGTTGTGCTGGCGATGGCCTTGGGGTTGGGCGTGCTGCTGTTGAGCCGGGTGAGCGTGCAGGCCAATGCGGCGACATCGCTGTTGTTTGGCAATGTGTTTGGGGTTGACCGGCAAACTTTGGTAATACTTGCGGCGATGACGGTTGCGGGCGTTGCTGGTTTGGCGGTGATTAGCCGTAATTTATTGTTTGCAACATTGCACCCCGAGCTTGCGGCGGCGCGGGGTATTCCGGTGCGTGCGGTATCGGTTATGTTTTTGCTGATTGTGGCGCTGGCGGTTGCGGCATCGGCGCAGATTGTTGGTGTGTTGCTGGTGTTTACGCTGATGGTGGCGCCGGCGGCGGCGGCGTTGCGGGTGTGCCGCACGGTGGGTGGCGGCATTTTGCTGACGGTTGCATTGGCATTGGGTGAGGCGTTGGGCGGCATAGTGCTTGCGTATGTGACCGACACACCGCCGAGTTTTTGGATCGCCACTTTGGGTGGGGCGGTTTATTTGGCGGCGGCTCGGTTTGGGTAGTGGGTCAGTTTGCGTGTGCCGGTGTCACCGACGCACGCGACAGGGCAGGCCGTTGCCGCCATGCGCCCATGGGGGTGCTGGCGCCGGTCCGGCCGCTTTGTTGGCAGCTTGCGGTGGTGCATGACGATTCGCTCATCCGCCAGCGGGCGTTGTGGATAGCTGGGCCCCGGGTTTCACCCGGGCTACTAGGGCTACTAGGGCTACTAAGGCTACTAAGGCTATTGGGGCTATTGGGGCTATTGGGGCGGGGAGGCTGATCAGGTGCGGTAGCTGGGATCTAGCCGATCGAGTTTGCGCAGAAGTGCTGGCCAGACCAGGAAATTAGCGACCGCGGTGGTGCCATCGGATTGGCCGAGGTCGGCGTTTTTGGTGATGACGCCAGCATCGGTTGGGTAATCATCGTTACCTAAAATGCGCGTGCGGACCTGCATGGTGCAGGCGCGTTCGAGGAAGTACATGCGCAAAAACGCTTCGGCGCAGTTGCGGCCGATGGTGAGGGTGCCGTGATTGCGTAGCAGCATGAGGTTTTTGGTGCCGAGATCGTTTTGTAGGCGGGGGCGTTCGTCGTGATCTAACGCAACACCTTCGTAATCGTGGTAGGCGAGATCGTTGAAGATTAATTGTGCGGTTTGGTTGAGGGGTTTTAGGCCTTCGCGCGATGTGGCGACCGCGGTGCCATCGGGGGTGTGCACGTGGATGACGCAGCCGGCATCTTCGCGCACGTCGTGGACGGCGGAGTGGATGGTGAAGCCGGCGGGGTTGACCATGTTTTCGCTGGGGGCAACCTTTTGGCCGTCCATACCGACTTTGATCAGGCTGGAGGCGGTGATTTCTTCGAACATGAAGCCATAGGGGTTGATCAGAAAATGATGATCGGGCCCGGGGATGCGGGCGGAGATGTGGGTGAAGACGAGATCATCCCAGCCGTAGAGGGCGACCAGGCGGTAGCAGGCGGCGAGATCGACGCGGATTTTCCATTCGTCGTCGGTGATGCCTTCGTGCGGTAAGGTGGCGGCGTCCATGTGGTCAATCTCCCCGTTGTACTAAGCCGATCCTACACACCCAAGGCGCAGTTGAAAATATGGCCCCCGCATGCGGTGCCCAGCGCCCCCCAGGCCCCAAACTAACAAAAAGTCTTTTGCTTCTTTTCTTCAGAAAAGAAGGCCCTTTCCTTAATTCCCCGCCGCCCCCGGCAGCCCCAAAGGCAGCAGCGTGCCTTTGTTATAAATGGTGCTGCTTTCCAGCACGCGGGCGACGTAGCCGCGGGTTTCGGCGGCGGGGATGTGGTCTACCCAGAAGGCGACGCCGTTGAGGTCCGCCGGGGGGGTGGGGGTGGTTTGCAGCCAGCTCTGCACGCGGTGGGGGCCGGCGTTATAGGCGGCGATAGCGTAGGGGGCGATGCCGCCGAATTTGCTGAGTAATTGGCCGAGGTAGGCGGTGCCCAGGGTCATGTTGGTGGCGGGATCGACCAGCATACCGGGTTTGAAACTGGCGTGGATATCGCGGGCGACGCCGGCGGCGGTGGCGGGCAGTAATTGCATCAGGCCGATGGCGCCGGCTGAGGATTGTACTGCGGGATCAAAGCTGCTTTCCTGGCGCATGATTCCCAGGGCCAAGGCGGTTGGCACGGCGTTGGGCGGAGGGATGCAGGGCGACGGCCAGCCGGTTTGTGGCAGGGCTATGCCGAGGCGGCCGGCCATGCGGGCGATTTGCACGGCGGCTTCGGGCAGGTTCAGCGCGCGGGCGCGGGCGGCGGCGTAAGCCAATGCGGGTGGGGTGGCGGCTTGGTCGGCGGCCCGTTCAATGAAGAGGGCGGCGTGGTGGCGTTCGTTCATATCCGCCAAAATGGCGGCGGCGTGGGCGAGATCGGACGCATCGAAGATTTGGGCGGTGGCGGTATCGGTGGGGGGATCGCGCAAGGCTGCCAGCATGGCGGGCAGTTTGGCGGCGTCCCCTAAGGCAACGATTGCGGCTTGGCCGTAAAAATTGGTCGGGTAACGGGCGGCTTGGGCGAAGGCGGCGCGGGCGGCGGTTGCGTTGTTGGCGCGGGCGGCGGTGACACCTTGCCACCATAGGGCGCGACCTTGGGTAACTATACCGGGGGATAGTTTTGCCATGGCCTGAAAATGGCTGGCGGCGGTGGCGAGATCGGCGTGGTCCCAGGCGATGAGGCCGCGCAGGGCCGCGAGGTCGGGCGCCACGGTTGCCGGGGCGGCGGGGTCGGTGGCGGTGGCGTCGGCGGCGGCAAAATCGCCATCGGCCAGCAGCAGGCGGGCGGTGGTGTCGCGTTCGGTGGCGAAGGCGGCGCGGTGTGCGGCGGGGGCAGCAAGCTCGGCGGCGCCGGTGGGGCCGGCCCAGAGGGTGGCGGCATCACGCAGGGCGCCTTCGCGGCGGGCGGCGCGGGCTTCTTCAAAGCGCAGCAGGGGGGCGTTGCGCCAGGGGCCATCGGGGGGGAGTTTGGCCAGGGCGGCTGGGGCGGCGGCGTCGTTTGCGTGCAGCAACACCCAGGCGTTGGCGGTTAGGCGGGGATCGCCGGTAAGGTTTGGCACGATGCGGGCGAGGGTTGGGTTGCCGAGCCAGGCCAGGCGTTCGAAGCGGGCCCATTGCTGATCGGGGCCGATGGCGGTGGGGAAGGCTGCGCGCAGGGCGGATTCATCCTCGGGGCTGAGGGTGGCTTCGATGTAGGCGCGTTGCGCGAGGTTTGCGGCGTTTTGGCTGTTGCCGGCGGTTTGTTCGGCTTGCGCGCAGGTGAGCAGGCCGGCGGGGTCGATCGGTGCATGGTCGCGGCATAGGGTTAATTGCGCGGGGCCGGGTGGCAGGTCGGTGAGTGATTCGGCCAGGCGGCGGGCGAGCAGGGCGCGTTCAGGCCAGGTTTTATGGGCATCGAGCAAATGGGCGATGCCCGTAGGCGGCGGCGCACCAGGGCCGCGTGGTTCGATGGCTGCCAGCCACAGGGTAAGATCGCGGCGCAGCGCAGGATCGGCTGGGGCTGCCGGGGCAGGGTTGAGCAGTGCGGGCGGCAGGGCGCGCAAGGCGGTTGGCACGGCGAGGGTTGCCATGAGTACGGCTGGGAGAATGGCACCTATTTTCATGGGGGTAGCATAACCTACGTGGCGCGGCTTGCCGAGGCATCGGGCGGTGCCTAGTTTGCCCACTCGGCGTGTTATAAGCGGCCGCCGGTGGCCGCCTAATGAGTGTTGTGTGGAAAAATATGTATAAAGGCTCGATTGTTGCTCTGTTAACGCCGATGCGCCCCGACGGTCGTGTGGATGAAGACGCTTATGCGGCGTTTATCGACTGGCAGATTGGCCAAGGCACCGAGGGGATCGTGTCGGTGGGCACCAGCGGGGAAAGCCCCACGCTGAGCCATGCCGAGCATCGCCGGGTGGTGGAAGTGGCGGTGGCGGCCAGTGGCAAGCGGGTGCCGGTGATTGCCGGGGCCGGATCCAACAGTACAGCCGAGGCGATTGAGCTTGCCCGCCACGCCAAAAACGTTGGTGCGGACGGGGTGATGGTGGTGACGCCCTATTACAATAAGCCGAGCCAGGACGGGTTGTATCAGCATTTTATGGCGGTGGCGGACGCGACCGATTTGCCGCTGCTGGTGTATAATGTGCCATCGCGGTCGGTGGTGGATATGAGCGTTGAGACGATGGCGCGGCTGGCGCGGCACCGCAATATTGTGGGGGTGAAAGATGCCACGGCGAATTTAAGCCGGCCGCTGCACACCAGGCGCGCCTGCGGGGCCGGGTTTATTCAGTTAACCGGGGAAGATCACACGGTGGTGTCGTTTTTGGCCGCCGGTGGCGATGGCTGCATATCGGTGACCGGCAATATTGTGCCGGGGCTGTGCGCCGAGTTGCACGAAGCCTGGCGCGAGGGGCGGGTGGTTGATGCCATCGCCATTCAGGACCGGCTGCTGCCATTGCACGATGCGATGTTTTGCGAAGCAAGCCCAGGGCCGGTGAAATATGCCGCCAGCTTGCTGGGGCGTGCGGGCGATACGGTGCGTTTGCCGCTGGTGCCAATTTCTGATGCGGCACGGGCGCGCGTGCGCGATGCCATGACCGAGCTTGGGTTGATCGGGTGAGGCACACCTGATGGCGGTTAAGAAAAAATCATCGCTGATTTCGCATGGGATGGCGGCGCAAAACCGTAAGGCGCGGTTTGATTACAGCATCAAGGAAACTTTGGAGGCCGGCATTATGTTGCAGGGGCCCGAGGTTAAATCTTTGCGCCATGGCCGCGCCACCATTACGGAAGCCTGGGCCGGCGAGCGCGAGGGCGAGTTGTTTTTGTTCAACGCCTATATTCCCGAATATCAGGCGGGGGTGTTATCGCGGTTTGATACGCGGGCGCCACGTAAATTGCTGGTGCATAAAAAGCAGGCGAAAAACCTGTTATCGTCGATCGCGCGGGATGGCTACACGCTGGTGCCGCTGGATATTCATTTTAACGACAAGGGCGTTGCCAAGGTGACGCTGGGGCTGGGGCAGGGGCGCAATAAGGCGGATAAACGCCAGGCGGTGGCGGCGCGCGATTGGCAGCGCGATAAGGCGCGGTTGATGCGGGAGAAGGGGTAGGGGGGATTGGATGAAGGTAAGGATCTTCTTTTGACTTCCGAAAAAGAAGCAAAAAGACTTTTTTAATGTTTGGTTTTGGCGTCGGTGCCGCCAACAGTCCGCGCCCCCAGCTTCAAAACGCTTCTTTTTCGGACGTCAAAAGGCGACACTTAGTTTCGCCTGATTACCCTGGGTTAACGGCTGGCGGGGGTTGATCTTGATGATGCGGCGTTTGTTTTTAGATGATAACGGTTAGCTGCGATTGTTTTGCCAGGTGATGGCAAGAATGACCGCCGCCAGCAGAAAAGTGATGGTGTTGGCGATAATCACCGGCCAACTGCCGATCAGTAACCCGTAGGCAAGCCATAGGGCGACGCCCAGAGTGAACAGCACGTACATGCGCAACGATATGCCGTTGGTATTGCGGGTGCGTAGCACCGACAGCGCCTGGGGCACGAAGGCGCTGGTGGTTAGGCAGGCGGCGGCAATACCCACCCATTCGACTAACGGTATCGCCATGATCGTATGCCCCCCAAAAATTCGGTTTAATACTCAAGCCCGTAGCTTAAACCCAATGTGGTGCCTTGATCGTTTTGCGGGGTTGATCCCTGCACGTTGCCGCCGCTGGCGGCAACCGAGGCTTTTACTTTCAGGCGATCGGTGAGATCGACCTGAATTTGTACCGATGTGCCGCCGCCGCCTGAGGTATCTTGCTTGGCGCCGACGTAGACATCTTTCATCACGTAGCGCCCGGCTTCCACCGATGCGCCAGCGCCACCTGAACCGCCACCGACAGAAAGCCTGTCCAAACCTAAACCTTTGCGGAATTTGCCCATAATGCCTTCGCCGCCGCCGGTAACGCCGGCGATATCGGCAAGGGCCCCGCCGATTTGGGCGATTTGCAGGGGGGAGAGGTCTTTCATGCTGGTGCCGAACAGCAAATGCGCCAGCACTTCATCCTGCGGCAGATCGGGTACGCTGGACAGTTTGATTTTGGGTGCGCTGGCGTAGCCGGAAATGCCAAGGGTTGCGGTCACGCCACCGGCACTGCTGTCGGCGGCGAAATCTAGTGTGGGGTCGATTTTGCCGCTAACGCCGGCGCCATCAAAACCGACATCGCCGCGCGAAAATTTCAGCGTGGTGCCGGCGAGTGAAAAATCGCCGCGGCGCAGTTTGAATCCGCCACGGATATCGGGCGCGGCGGCGGTGGCGCCAATGGTGAGTTTGCCGCCCATTTCGGCATCTAGCCCGTGGCCGCGGACAAAAATGTTGCTGGGTGCTGCAAGGGTTAGATCGAGATCAATCGGTGCCGCGGTTTGTGCGGTGGGGGCGGGCAGGGGTTTATCGCCCGGCCGGCGCAGTTTAATGCGCGCTACAGTGGCGGGCAGGCCATCGGGGATGGTGATTTCGGCTTTGTTGATCAAGATTTTGCCAGTGGCGGCCAGGTGATGGGCTAATTGGCCGGTGAGGGCGAGATCGCCGCTGATCGTTGCCACCACCAGATCACTGCTTAAGGTGGTGGCGTGATCTAGGTTTACGTGCAGATCGACCGGCATGTCCGGCGCCATCACGGCGGCGGTGCCGTGCGCGCTGATTGTGCCTTTGCCGGCGTGAGCAACAAAACTATCGATGGTGATGGTATCGCCGGTAGCGGTGATGCTGGCGGCGATTTGTTTGAGATAAAAACCCTGGACGTAATCTTGAATTTCGCCATTGGTTAAATGAACGCTGCCGGAAATTGCCGGTTTGGCGGCGGTGCCGGTGAGGTTGGCATTGATGGCCATCTGGCCGGCGGCGCGGCGGCCGTTCGCGGCGATGATGGGGTCGAGCAAGGATAGATCGATTGCGCCCAAGGTGTGCAGGGCGAAGCGGCCGTTGGGGTTAAGTGGTGCAGTGCCTTGGCTGGTGAGGTGAAGTTTGGTGCCGCCATCAAGGCTTGCATCAATGGTCGCGGTGGTGGCGGCGAGGGCGACGTTGGCGGCAAAGTCGATGGCGGGCAGCGATGCGGCGGGGCCGGTGAGCGCGCGCAGGTGGTGGGCCGCCAACCGCAGCGTACCGGTGGGGGCGGCCACGGTGCCGGCAAGCTTGGCATCGATGCTGGCAGATCCTACCCCTTTGATATCGGGCGCGAACGGTTTGGCCAGATCGGGGGTGATATTTTTGATGGTTGCGGAGAGCGCCAGTGTGGGGGTGATACGCCCCGCGATATCGATGGTGGCAGCACCCAAAGTTGCGCGTAGCTGGTCGATGGCCAGGCCCGATGCGAAATCCAGTTTTGCGGGGGCTGATAGGGCGAGGGTTTCGCCGGATTTATCGGCGCGCAAGGTGGTGAGCGTGAGGGTTTGGGCGGGGCCGTTCAGCATGGCGGCGGTGGTGACATGGGCGGTGCTGGCTTGATGGTCGGTGAAGGCTGCATCGCCGCGTAAGGCTAGTGCGGTGAGCGGGCCGGTTGCCGAAAATTTAGCAGTGCCGAGGTTGCCGGCGGCAGCCATGCCAGAACTTACAAGGAGGAGATTGAAATTTGGGGTGCCGGCAAGATCGGCAATGGTGCCGTTCAGCGCGATGTTTTGTGCGCCATTGGCGCCGGAGGCGAGGTTTTTTGCGGTGATATCGATGCGCGCTTGGGTTTTGCCGGCAGTATCGGAGGTGACGATTTTTGCGCGCAGATCACCGCTGACATCTTGTTTTAGCAGACTGGCGAAATCACCGAGTTTGGCTTCTGTCACAGTAAGTGTGCCAAGCGGTATGGTTCTTCCTGGGGGCAGGGTAAAATCGGCGTTGGAGGAAAAATTTTTCCAGGTGCCGCGGGTGATGTTCGCATGCAAGGTGCCGTCGGTGGCGCGGTCCACCGCCGCATCCACGGTGATCGCCGCGCGATCTATCATGCCCGCCAGGGTGAGTTTGCCGGTGGGCGCACCGGGCAGGCCGGCGGCTGCGATGTTCAGCGTGATCGGGCCTTTGGGCAGGTTTTGCGTGCCGATGTCGCCGGCAAGATTTATATCCGCGGCAAACGCATTTTGCGCGCCATAGACGTGAAACTTGCTGTGCAGCGTGCCTAGGGCGTTGGGCGCTGCGGCCGAAAGATCGGTCAGATCGAGGGTGCCGGCAAAATTAAGTGCATCGGAAAGTTTGGTGCCAGCGAGGGCGAACGCAAATTTGCGGCCAGTGATGGTGGCATCGTGCAGGGTTAAATCGGTGCCGGCGATGTGGGTGCTGGCGTGAAAATCGGTGTCCCCCAGCATATCCACAAGCGGTTTTTGGCCGCCGGTGATGTGGGCTGCACCTGTGATGCCGATATCATGGGTAGTTGCGCTGCTGCTGCTGAGGGTGATGGTGGTTTGCAGGCGCCCGGTGATGGTGGTGCCGGCAAGTGCTGCGATGGGGGCAAGATCGGGCACGGCCAGGGTTATTTTGCCAGATGGCGTATCACCCAGCACGGCTTGGCCATCGGCGGTGATCAGGCGGTGGTGCACACCAAAAATCAGGCTTTTTGCGGGGCCGGCAAGATTGGTTTGTGCGGTGATATCGATTGGGGTTGCGGCAAACGCATCGCCTTTGGCACCCGGCAACAGCAAGCCGGCAATTGTCGCCTGCAGCGTGTTGGCGCCCTGGGTGCCGGCGATTGTGGCGTTCAAAATTTTGATATGCGCGCCGGCGGCGGATAGGCCATCGAGGCGGGCGGCAATATTGGCATCGGGGGCGGCGAAGGGGCCTGCGATAGTGCCGTGCACATCTAAGCCGCGCCAGGATAGATCAGCGCGCGGTGCCATGGCCGGGGCGGTGAGGGCGACGGCCAGCTTGGCGCGTTTGCCGGTGACATCGATGTTGCCTGAAAATTTTGCGGCAAGGGCACCAAGCGTGCCGGTAAGCGAAAGTGTTTCGGCGGTTAGCGGGCCGGAAATACTGCCATGCACAGCAATGGCGCCAACACCGTGCATCTGGGCGAGGCCGCCGAGCAGTCCGCCATCGGGTTCGTCGATATCGATGGATGCGTTGACCTGATCGCTCCGCGCATCTGCGCTTAGGCGGTATTGGCCGGGGCGATCAAGCCTTTCGATCGAAAAATTCGCTTGCGCATCGGTTTGTGATTTTAGCGCAGCACGGCCGGAAACCTTAAGGGCGATGGCGGTGCCCATGGTAGGTGCGGCAATATCGATGCGGTCAAGCGCAAGACTTGCTAACACCACACGCACGGGCAAATGAAACGGGCCGGTTGAGGTTTGCGCCGGCGTTGGTTTGGTGGGTGCGGGCAGCGGGGCGCGGGCAATTAAAATACTTTGGGCGGCGATGCGATCGATCGCCACCGTGCCGCGCAGCAGAGCGCTTGGCGATAGATCGATGGCGGCGTTGGTGATGGTTAGCCACACCCCTTGGGTATCATGCAGGCGGATCTGGCCCACCCGCAAGGCATCGGGGAAACGGCCCGATACTGTACCGATCTCGACCATGCCACCGGTGAGGCCAGGGAGTTTTTCAACAAGCACCTGGCGCGTGATCGCCAGATTACCAGCAAATAACACCAGGGTTAGCGCCGCCAGCGGCACGCCGATGATGATTGCTGTGCTGATCAGAGCGATTTTTTTGCGGCGGCGGTTTGGGGTGATCGCCATGGTTAAAACGCCTGCCCCAAACCCATATACAATTCAAAACTATCGCCGCCGGCGCTGCGTTTCAGCGGCACCGCAATATCCAGCCGCACCGGGCCGATGGGGGTGTAGTAGCGCGCGCCGATGCCGGCACCGGTGGCAACCGTGCCGCCGAACGGCGCGTTGGCGCTGTTCACTTGGCCGGCATCGACAAACACCACGGCGCCGATATCGCGCCACACGCGCTGGCGAAATTCGATGGTGGCGGCATCGATCGCCGCCCCACCTTGCGGATCGTTATTGGAAAATTGCGGGCCGATCGATTGATAGCGATAGCCGCGCACGGTCGCCGAGCCGCCACCGTAAAACCGCTGATCGGGCGGCAGATCAAACGCGGTGGCGCCTTGCGCGCTGCCGACCAGGCCGCGCACTGCCAGCACGCTGTGCCCCGGCGTGCCCCAGCCAAAATCGGCGGCATCGACAAAAGTGGCAGCAGCTGCCTGCAGCACAACAAACGTGGCGGATGACCCACCCAGCGATTGCGTGGGCGTTGCACTGATGCTTGCGCGTATGCCGCGGGTGGGATCATCCAGCGGGTTGGCGAGATCGGTTGAATCCCAGCGCGCGGTTAAGGGCACGCCGATGAGGGTGTAATCGCGGGTAACACCTTGTTGCTTAATTTGCTCCTCAATACCGCTGATACCACCACTGACCGATAAGCGGCGGGTGAGTTTGCGGGTAACGATTCCGCCCACCAGCAGGGCGGTCTGATCGTAAGCTTGCAGGCTTTGTTTCAAGGCCTGTACAGACAGATTAAGCGATTGGTCACGCTGATAAAAATCCGGTTTTATCATTTCCAGCCGGCCGTTGTAGCCAATGCCGCTGGAGGCACTGCCGCCTAAGCCGGTTAACGCAAGCGTTGCGTTGAGCTGTTCGGCATTGCCGAAAAGATTACGGTGGCTCCAGGTGCCGCCAACACTGCCGCCGAGATCAGTGGAAAAGGCGAGATCGGCGGTAACCGCGTGCAGCGGGCGTTCGCCAAAGGTAAAAGTGAGTGGCACGCCGCCGGCGGCATCTGGTTTTTGGGCGGCGGTGACGCGCACACCGGAAAACACGCCAACCGATGACAGATCCTGGCGGGCGGCTTCAATCGCACTCGGGGTGAACAGATCGCCTTGATGCAGCAGCATGCGCCGATCGATGTAAGCGGCGTTGGTGCGATCCAAACCGGCGTAGGTAACAGCGCCAATGTTGACGCGCGGGCCGGGGGTGATGGCGATGGTGACATCCACGGCGGTAAGGGCGGGCAGCACATCACCGATGGGGGCAGACACCACGGCAAAGGCATAACCATCTTCGGCCAGGGCTGCGCGTATACGGTCGGCCGCGGCCAAAATTTCGCCCGCATTGGCCTGGCGCGGCGTGGGCAGTTGCAGGGCGTTTGTTGCCACCAGCGGCACGGGCGTGTTGGTGCTGGACAGGATGACCCGGCGCAGCACAAAACGCTGGCCAAGTGCGGCGCTGACCACAATGGCGGCTTTTTGGCCGGCAGGTTTGGCATCGAGTTTGGCCGCAAGGTCGGCGGCATCCAGGGCTGCACCATCGATGGTGATGGACGCGTGGCCATTGTAGTAGCCAAAGCTTTCCAGCGCGGTTGCGATGCGCGGCAGGTCGGCGCGGGCGCGGCCGATCACCGCGAAGGGGCCGGCGGGGGCTTTTTGGCGCAGGGTTTGCAGTTGGGCGCTGGCGGCGATGGCGCCATCAAGTGCGGCGTTACCGGTTGGCGTAAAAATGAGGGTATACGCCAGCGGATCGGCGGCGCGGGCGCGATGGGCGGGTGTCAGGCACAACCCGGCCAGGGCCACAGTGGCGGCCCATTTGTGTGCCTGTTGGCGGGTGCGGTTGCGCATCATGCAGGCGTTGTGGAGGCGAAACCATGGTCTCGCCAAGCCTAAAAATTTGCTACCAGCCCGCCACTCGGCTACGCGGGGGCCATGCGCGCAACTTGCCCTGCCTGTAGTGCCCCCAACCGCCGGTTTTTGCCGTGGCGGTAACCGCACTCGACCACGATGCGGTGCGCCGGGCGTACCGGCTACAGGCGTCGTTTTATGACCGCGCCTTTGGCCGGGTATCGACCAACGCGCGGCTGCGGGCGGTGGCGGCGGTGAACGCCCTGCCCGGGCGCGACGTGCTGGAAGTGGGGGTGGGCACCGGCCTGGCCCTGCCGCACTACTTAGCCACCAAAACAGTGACCGGCATCGATCTTTCCACTGAGATGCTGGAGCGCGCCCGTGACCGGGTGGAGATCGAGCGACTCGACCACGTGGCGGCCCTGCTGGAACGCGATGCCGAGGCGACCGGGCTGGAGGCCGCCAGTTTTGACATCGCCGCCTGCATGTTTGTCGCCAGTGTGGTACCGCATCCGCGCGCGTTGTTGACCGAGCTGCGCCGGCTGGTGCGGCCGGGCGGCCACATATTGTTCATGAACCATTTTGCCGCTGAAAACGGCCCGCGCCGCTGGGTGGAAGATGCCATGGCGCCGTTAAGCCGGGCGCTGGGCTGGCACCCGCATTTTTGCATTGGTGATTTACTGGCACCTGCCGACCTGGCTGTGGCCGAGCGGGTGGATTTGCCGCTGTTCGGCATTTTTTCGCTGGTCACGCTACGGGTATAGGCGCCAAAAAAGTAAGAACTTTCTTTTTTCTGAAGAAAAAAGAAACAAAAAAGACTTTTTTGACGCTGGCGCGGCAAACGCGGTGGCAGCGTTGCCCCAGGTCTAACATTATAAAAGTCTTTTTGCTTCTTTTTCTTCAGAAAAAGAAGTGTCTTACTTTCACCCGGCCACCCTGGTTTATACTGCGCCGCACCTTGATATCTGGCGGGGGGTCCGATATCCCCCAAAGGGATTGAAGGGGGTGGGATTATCCCGCCACCCGCAACGCAGGATCTGGAGTTGTGATGCACGCTAGTGGCCAGCGCCTTGCCGCATTTTTTGCCACCGTGGCGCCCGCCTGGGCGCTGATGGGCCCGGCCGCGGCCCAGACCCCGCACCCCTGGCAGATCGGCATGCAAAATGCCGGCAGCCCGGTGCAGGAAAAAATCGCCAGTCTGAACTATGGCGTGACCGTGGTGATTGTGGTGATCACCATTTTTGTGGCTTTTCTGCTGCTGTATGTGCTGCGGCGCTTCAGTGCGGCGCGTAACCCGGTGCCCAGCCAGGTGAGCCATAACGCAACGCTGGAAGTGGCGTGGACGTTGATCCCGGTGCTGATTTTGCTGGGTATCTGGATTCCATCCAACCGGCTGGTCTATTTCGAGGATCACACCACAGCCGCCGACATGACGATTAAAGTGGTCGGCCACCAGTGGTATTGGGAATACCAGTATCCTGATCAAGGCGGCATGCATTTTGATAGCTACATGGTCACCGAAGATCAGCTAAGCCCTGCGCAAAAAGCAGCCCACATGCGCAATTTGGCGGTGGATAACCAGCTGGTGGTGCCGGCCGGTAAAAATATTCGTATCCTCACCACCAGTGGCGACGTGATCCACAGCTTTTTCATCCCGTCCCTAGGGGTGCAGCGTTACGCGATCCCTGGCCGCACGATTGAAACCTGGGTGAATGTGAACGTGCCGGGTGATTATTACGGCGAATGCAACCAGATATGTGGCATGAACCACTCGCTGATGCCGATTTCGATCCATGCGCTATCGCCTGAGGATTTCGCCACTTGGCTGACGCAAGCCAAAACCAAATTCAGCATGGCCCAACCCGCGCCATCCGCGCAGCTTGCGCTAGCTTCGGAGCACTGAGATATGTCTTCAACGACGCACGATAATAACCACGGACATGGACATGACCATGGCCATGACCACGCGCATAATGCGCATCACGATCACAAGCCGGGCTTTGTGCGGCGCTGGCTGTTTTCTACTAACCATAAAGATATCGGCACGCTGTATCTGATTTTTGCGGTGATGGCGGGTATTGTTGGTGGTGTGCTGTCGCTGATTATGCGCGCGCAGCTGGCCCACCCTGGCAACCATTTGGTTAGCAGCGGGCAGGAATGGAACACCATTATTACCGCCCACGGGCTGATTATGATCTTCTTCACCGTGATGCCGGCGCTGATCGGCGGGTTTGGTAACTGGTTTATTCCGTTGATGATCGGCGCGCCGGATATGGCGTTTCCGCGGTTGAACAACATCAGTTTTTGGCTGCTGGTGCCAGCGTTTATGCTGATCATGGCGGGTTTGCTGATGGGCGAAAGTGGATCGGGGTGGACACTGTATCCGCCGCTTTCTAACGCCACTTACGAAACCGGCATGGGCATGGATTTCACCCTGTTCGCGCTGCATCTGGCCGGTGTGTCATCCCTGCTGGGGGCGATGAACTTTATCACCACCATCTTTAATATGCGCGCGCCTGGCATGACCATGCACAAGATGCCGCTGTTTATCTGGGCGATGCTGGTGACTGCGTTTCTGCTGGTGCTGTCGCTGCCAGTGCTGGCTGGCGCCATTACCATGCTGATCTGCGATCGCAATTTCGGCACCTCGTTTTTCGACCCGCAAGGCGGCGGTGACCCGGTGCTGTGGCAGCATCTGTTCTGGTTCTTTGGTCACCCTGAAGTGTACATCATGATTTTGCCAGGTTTTGGCATTATCAGCCACATCATCTCGACATTTTCGAAAAAGCCGATCTTTGGCTATTTGGGCATGGCTTACGCCATGGTTTCCATCGGCGTGGTCGGGTTTGTGGTGTGGGCGCACCACATGTTTGTCTCTGGCATGACCGTTGATACGCGCGCTTATTTCATGGCCGCGACGATGGTGATTGCGGTGCCCACCGGCATTAAAATCTTTAGCTGGATCGCCACCATGTGGGGTGGTTCAATTGAGATGAAGGTGCCCATGCTGTGGGCGATTGGCTTTATCTTTCTGTTCACCGTAGGTGGGGTTACTGGCGTTGTTCTTTCCAACGCGGGGCTCGATCAGGTGTTGCACAACACCTATTATGTGGTGGCACATTTTCACTATGTGCTGAGCCTGGGCGCAGTGTTTTCCATCTTTGCCGGCTGGTATTACTGGATTGGCAAAATGAGCGGCCACGAATACCCCGAATTTTGGGGCAAGGTGCATTTTTGGGTGACGTTCGTTGGGGTTAACCTGACCTTCTTCCCGATGCATTTTTTGGGGGCCGCCGGCATGCCGCGGCGTTACCCCGACTATCCCGATGCTTTTGCTGGCTGGAACTGGGTGGCGACCATGGGGTCGTACATCGGCGGGTTTTCGGTGCTGATCTTTCTGTATGTGGTGTATCGCACGTTTACCTCTAAAGTGACGCTGGCCGATAATTACTGGGGCGAAGGCGCCACCACGCTGGAATGGACGGTAGCGTCGCCGCCACCGTTCCACACTTTTGAAGAACTGCCGCGGATCCACTAATGGCGGTTGAGGTGCGCACAATGGAGGCCGGTGTTTTCCCGCCGGTGGTGGGCCAAGTGGGCGAGGGTGAGTGGCGCGATTTTGTCGCGTTGCTCAAACCGCGCGTGGTGTCGCTGGTGGTGTTTACTGGCGCCATCGGCGTGTTGATTGCGCCCGGCCACATCAACCCCATTGTGGCGTTCATCGCTATTTTGTGCATCGCCATTGGCGCTGGCGCTGCGGGCTGCCTCAACATGTGGTGGGAACGCGATATCGATGCAAAAATGCATCGCACCGCATCGCGGCCCATTCCGCAGGGGCGCATAGACCCCAATCAGGCGCTGGGGTTTGGCGTGCTGCTGGCGGCGATGTCGGTTATTTTACTGGCCCTGGCGACCAATGTGGTGGCGGCAGGCCTGCTGATCGCATCGATTTTGTTTTACGTGGTGATCTACACCATGTGGCTAAAACGGCGGACTGCGCAAAACATTGTGATCGGTGGTGCGGCCGGGGCCTTTCCGGTGCTGATCGGCTGGGCGGCGGTTACCGGCAGTGTGGCACCCTTGCCGATTTTGCTGTTCGCCCTGGTGTTCGCCTGGACCCCGCCACATTTTTGGGCGCTGTCGCTGTATGCCTGCCAGGATTACGCCCGCGCTGGCGTGCCGATGCTGCCGGTTGTGGCCGGCGCCCGCAGCACGCGGCGCCATGTGTTTGGCTACACGCTGTTGCTGGGTGTGGTGGCGGTGCTGCCGTGGGCGCTGGGCTTGGCAGGTGCGATTTATGGCGTGACTGCGGCGGTGATGAGCGCTGGATTTTTGCTGTGCAGCGCCCGCGTGGTGCTGGATCGCACCGATAGCGCCGGCGTGAGTTTAACCAATGATGCCGCGGCCCGCGCGGCATTTCGTTTTTCGCTGGTGTATCTGGCGGTGCTGTTTGTGGCGATTGGGATTGACCGGGTGGTGGCACGATGAGCGATTTTCCGCCGCGGCCGGATGCGGTTGCCGCCCTAGAAATGCGCCGGCGCCAGCGTGGCCGTAATGTTGCTTTGCTGGTGGCGTTGGGTGGCTTGGCTGCCCTGTTTTTTGCCCTGACTATTGTTAAGATGGGACATCTGGGGTGACCTGACCGGGGCATCCCAAGCTATAAAATACCGGCCCGCCTTTTTTGGCCCGCCTTTTTTGGCCCGCCTTTTTTGACCAGCCTTTTTGACCCGCCTTGTGAACGGACCCCGCGCATGGACACTGCTTCTCACGCCGCTCATCTGCCAACCTCGTCGGGGCTGAAACAGCCATACCATTTGGTCGATCCCAGCCCGTGGCCGATTATCGGTGCGGCGGGTGCCGGCCTGCTGCTGACCGGCATTGTGTTTGCCGCCCACACCGGCAACTACCTGGTGCTGCTGCTGGGCTTGGCCATCACCGTGGGCGTTGCCTTCATGTGGTGGCGCGAGGTTTTGAAGGAAAGCCGCACGCCGGGCATGCATTCGCCAGTGGTGCGCTTAGGCCTGCGCTATGGCGTTATGCTGTTCATCTCGTCAGAAGTGATGTTTTTCGTTGGTTTCTTCTGGGCTTTTTTCCATTTTGCGCTGTTCCCCGAACATGTGCTGAGCGCCGATACCGCCACCCACGCGCTAAACGCGGTGTGGCCGCCGGCCGGTATTCATACCTTTGATCCGTTCAAGATCCCGGTGCTGAACACCATGATCCTGCTGCTATCGGGCTGCACGGTAACCTGGGCGCACCACGCGCTGCTGGAAAATGATCGGGCAACCACGGTGAAGGCGTTGGGCATTACGGTGCTGCTGGGCATGTCGTTCACCGTGCTGCAGGCATTTGAATATTCGGAAGCGCCGTTTCACTTTGCCGGCGGCGGCATCTACCCGGCAGTGTTTTTTCTCGCCACCGGCTTTCACGGTTTTCACGTGATCATTGGCACCACGTTTTTGGCGGTGTGCTGGTTTCGCGCGCGCGCCGATCAGTTTTCGCCAGAACGCCATTTTGGCTTTGAAGCGGCCGCTTGGTACTGGCATTTCGTTGACGTGGTGTGGCTGTTTCTGTTCATCTTTATCTATATCTGGGGCGCCGGGCCGCCGCCTGTGGGATAGTGTTGGTGGCTAACCGGCCAGCGTTGCCCAGGTTTTTATCATGAGTAACGCGGGGCCGGTTTTTCCCTGGGGTGCGGTGTTTGCCGGGCGTTGCCCCGCTTGTGGGCAGGGCAAATTGTTTTCCGGGCCCTTGAGTGTGGTGCCTGCTTGCACGGAATGCGGGGCGGATTTTCGCGCATCTGAACTGGGTGATGGGTTTACCGTGCCGGTGTTGCTGGTGCTGGGTGCTGTGGTGGTAAGCAGTGCGGCTTATGTGGATACGGCGTACCAGCCGCCCTTGTGGGTGCACGCGCTGATCTGGCCGCCGGTGGTGGCGCTGCTGGCGATTGGCATTACGCGGGTGATAAAAGCGTTTTTGGTGGTGCAGAACTGGCGCTTGCGGCAGGGGCAATGAGGGTAAACTCGCCGCGGCGGCGGTTGCTGGTGCCGTGTGCGCTGACCGCTGCCATGCTGGTGGTGCTGTGTGGTTTGGGCAGTTGGCAGGTGCGCCGGCTTGCGTGGAAAAATGCCGTTTTGGCGCACATCGCGCAGGCCGAGGCCAATGCGCCTGTGCCATTGGCGGGCGCAACCCCTGCACAATTTACCAAAATACAGGTCAGCGGCCATTGGCGCGCCGATGCGCTTGCCCATTACGGTGCGGCCCTGGGCGGCAACCTGAATAACCCGGTGATGGGTGCCGATGCGTTGCAGGTGCTGGATCGCGATGATGGCCCGGCGGTGCTGGTGGATCGTGGCTGGGTGCCGACCGATCCCGCCCCATTGCCCGATCGCGGTGCCGCCAGTGTTACCGGCTATGTGCGGGCGCGTGAAATATCAGGGTTTTTATCGGCGCCCGATGATGTGCCGGGGCGGCATTTTTATGCGCTGGATGCGGTGAAAATTGGGGCCGCGGTGGGCGGCGCGCCGGTGGTACCGTTCACCGTGGTGGCGGTGGGGCCACCGCCGGTTTGTGCCATTGGCCGATCCTGCCCGGTGCCGGTGGAAAATTTGCCACGGCCGGCGAATAATCATTTACAATATGCGATCACCTGGTACGGCCTAGCGTTGACCCTGCTTTGTGTGTTTGGGGTTTGGTTGCGCGGGGAATTTCGTGCTCGCCCGCCAGCTTGAGTTTCTACATTTCGGAGTTTTGTTGATGACCCGTGCCGCCCGATTCCTGGCCCGATCCAGTCTGTTTCGCGCAACCCTGTTTGCGGCGGTGCTGCTGGTGCCGCAAACGCTGGCACCTTTGGCCTGGGCCGATGCCACCGGGCCGCAGCCGAAATTGCCCACGGTTGCCATCACCATCGTGAGTGCCAGCGGCGCGCGCCACGCCCTGACCGTGGAACTAGCGCTGACCGACGCGCAGCAGGAAACCGGCGAGATGGGCCGCCCGGTTATCCCCGAAGATCAGGGCATGTTGTTTGATTGGCACACCCCGCGGGTGGTGCCGATGTGGATGAAAAACACTATGGCGCCGCTGGACATGCTGTTTATCGATGACACCGGCCACATCATTCACATCGCCGAAAACGCGGTGCCGTATTCGCTGGCATCGATCGATAGTGGCGGCAAGGTGCGGGCAACGCTTGAAGTGGCCGGCGGGCTTGCGGCAAAATTGGATATTAATGTGGGCGATACGGTGGAAGGCGCGATGTTTGCGAAGAAATAGGGGGGGCGCTTCTTCGTATCTGAGGGGGGATGTGTTATTCGGCAGCGATGCGTTCCGCCGTTTTGCCAACTGCCGCATCCCAGCCCGCTTTGTGCAAAAACATCGCAGCCTGCGTCACCGACTGCCGCGCTTCGGGCATAAAGCTTTGTGCCAACTGCCAAGCGTGGCTTACCACCGGCCAGATTTGCAACTGCGCGTGAACGCCGGCCGCCGTTGCCCGATCGGCCAGGCGGGTTGCGTCATCTCGTAAAATTTCGCGGTCGCCAACGTGTATCAGCAGCGGCGGAAAACCGCTCATATCGCCATATAGAGGCGACGCCTCTGGCGTGTGCGCATCGGCACCGCCCAAATACAGTGCGGCCCCCTGCTGCACGCCGGGGCCCCACAGCATGGCTTCACTGCCCTCGTTGGTGCGTATGGTTTCGCCGGTGCCGGCAAGGTCGGTCCAGGGCGAGAATAAGGCAGCCCCGGCCGGCAGGGCCACGCCACGCGCGCGCAGGCGCAGCATCAGCGCCAAGCACAAGCCGCCGCCTGCGGATTCGCCGGATATAACAATCGGGCCGTCGGTTAACCCCAGCAGCGCCCGGTACACCGCCTCGGCATCGTCCACCGCGGCGGGGTACGGGCTTTCCGGCGCCAGGCGGTAATCGGCAGCAAACACCCGAAACCCGGCCAGCGCATAGGCGCCGGTTACCGGGCGGTGGGTGTGCGGTGAACAGGCGATGTAGCCGCCGCCATGCAAATACAGCAGCGTGCCGCAGGCCGGGGTATCGCTTTCCACCCATTCACCAGCAACGCCGCCCACGGTGGCGGCGGTAAACCGCGCCCCCTTTGGTGCCGGGAACGAACCGCCGCTGAGTATGGCGCGCACTTTCAAATAATCGGTTTCGGTTTTCATGCGCCGTTTGATCATCAGGCGCGCAACCAGATCGAACAGATGGGCCTGCCAGCTTGCCATTATGGTGCCACCGGGCCGGGGCTGGACAGTTTGTTTAAACGGCCCATCAGCATTTGCATGCGGCGCCAGTAGGTAACCGGAAACAGCCGCTGAATACGTTCCAGCATGCGGGCATCGCGCCCGATTAACAGCCGCGGCGCGCGTTTGGCGATGGCGCCAGCGATCAGGCTGGCGGCCTCCGACGGGGGCATCACCAGCGCCGTTTGGGTGGCCTCCTCCGCCTGCTTGGCCGCCTCGACGGGGTCGATGCCCTGCGGGATGCGCGCGCTGCGGGCAATTTCGGTGCGCACGCCGCCGGGATGCACCACGGTGAGGGATAAATTGGTGCCGGCCAATTCGTGGCGCAGGGATTCGGAAAAACCGCGCACGCCGAATTTGGCGGCGCAATACGCAGTTTGCCCAGGCGGGGCGACGACGCCAAAAATGCTGGAAATGTTCACAATATGGGCGGTGGGTTCCTGGGTCAGGGCAAACATAAAGGCGCGGCACAGGCGCACCGGGCCCCAAAAATTAATGTCCATCAGCCAGGCGAAATCTTCCAATGTCGCCTCCATAAATGTGCCGGCCAGCGCCACACCCGCGTTGTTCACCAAAATGGTCACCCGGCCGTGCACTGCCAGCACCGCGTCCGGCAATGCCGCAATCGCCGCCGCATCGGCGACATCCAGCACGTGTTCGCTAACATTCACCCCGTTCAGGCGGGCGGCCGCCGCAGTACGGGCCAAACCTTCCGCATTGCGATCACACAGCGCCAAATGGCAGCCCTTGGCGGCAAGATCGGCTGCCAATGCAGCACCTATGCCGCTGGCGGCACCGGTAATCACCGCAACCCCGCCCTTGATGGGAAAATCCGCCACGCTGTGCCCCTTAAGTGTTTTGCCAAAAGCACAACCCGCGCCCGGGCTTGCTTTTACTGGGTCGCACCCTAAGGTGCGCACCTTAATTAACGCAAGCGGAGATTTTTCTGGTGGCAAAGCCGGCCCGCAGTTTGGCACCAAAATTAGTTGGCCGCGAAAGCCGTGCCGCCGGCAACGCCACGCGTGACCGCGTGCTGGCGGTAGCACTTGATCTGTTCAACGCCCACGGCCCCGATCGCGTCACCACCGCCGATATCGCCGCCGCCGCCGCCATTAACGAAGGCAATCTGTACTACTGGTTCGCCCGCAAAGCCCAAATCGTTGAAGCCATCTTCGTGCAGTTCGAAACCGCCATGCTGGAGGTCGCCCACCGCGACCTGGGTGCGCCAAATTTGCGCGAAACCTACGATACCTACCAGCGCGGTTGGTTCGACCTGACCCGCGAATACCGCTTCTTCTACCGCGATGGTATGGCCCTGCGCGCCATGGTGCCGGAATTGAAAAGCCGGATCAACGCGCTGAACACCAATGCCCAAAGCGAAGTGCGCCAGGTGTTCGACGTGATGCGCAGCAATGGCCTAATGCGCGCAACCGATGACGACCTCGCAGCCCTCATCGCCAACCTATGGATCGTCTCCGGCTACTGGATGGATTTTTACGCCCTCCGCCACGATGGCGCCGTCATCGAAGCCGAAGCTTTGGCCTGGGGCGCCCGCCAAGTAGAAAGCCTCGTCCGGCCTTATCTCGTTTGAGAGTGTGGGGTTGGGGAAAGGAAGGCGAGGGGCTTTGCCCCTTCGATCCCCATTAAAGGCAAGCCTTTAAAATCCTTTAGCTTTGGGGCGGGGGGAAGGGGCCAGCACGGGGGTTGTAACGCCATTGTCGGCCCCTTCCCCCCGCCCCAAAGCTAGGGTTCTAAGGGTTTGCCCTTAGCGGGATCGAAGGGCAGAGCCCTCGCCTTTCTTCCTCAACCCCACACCCCCAAACGCGAAAGGCCGGGTGCTTTCGCACCCGGCCCCGCCGCAAGCCCGCAGCGTGAGGTTAAGGGTTTAGCCGAGGCTTTCGCCGTGGAGAACGGTATCGAGGCCTTCGATTTCTTCCTCTTTGGTGACGCGCAGCCCGATGGTGGCGTTGATCGCCAGCAGCAGGATGAGGGACACGGCGCCGCTATAGCCCAGGGTCACCAGCACCGCTTTCGCCTGGATGATGAGCTGGTGGATACCGCCGGGCGAACCGAGCGGGTTAGCGGCGGTGGCCGAGAGTGGCCCGTAGCTCAACACACCGGTGAGCAATGCGCCGACGATACCGCCGATGCCGTGCACGCCAAAAGTATCGAGGCTGTCGTCGTAGCCGATCATCGTTTTCAGCTTGGTGGCGGACAGGAAGCAGATCACGCCGGCAGCAACGCCGATGATGATAGCGCCACCTGGCAGCACGAAGCCGGATGCCGGGGTGATGGCAACCAGACCGGCAACGGCGCCGGAGATGATGCCCAGCACCGATGGTTTGCCGTGGCTGATCCATTCCGAGAACATCCACGCCAAAGCGGCAGCGGCGGCGGCGATATGGGTGACCGCGAAGGCCATGCCGGCGCGGCCGTTGGCAGCGTTGGCAGAGCCCGCGTTAAAGCCGAACCAGCCAACCCACAGCAGCGATGCCCCGATAACGGCATAGGTCAGGTTATACGGGGACATGTTATCGTGCCCGTAGCCTTGGCGTTTGCCCATCACCAGGCAGGCCATAAGGCCTGCGATACCAGCGTTGATGTGCACAACCGTGCCACCGGCGAAGTCGAGTGTGCCCAAATTAAATAGCCAGCCGCTTGGCGCCCACACCCAGTGGGCGATGGGGCTGTAAACCAGCACCGACCACAGCACCATGAACACGCACATCGCCGAGAATTTCATGCGATCTGCGAAGGCGCCGGCGATCAAGGCCGGGGTGATGATGGCGAAGGTCATCTGGAACATCATGTAGACGCTCTCGGGGATGGTGGTGGTCACCGTTCCGCCGAGCACGAAGGCGCTGTCATCGCCATTGGCGATGTTCGCTTCCATGCCATGCAACATGAAGCGCGACATATCACCGATGAAGCCGGCCGTTGCGCCGGTGCCTGCGGTGAACGCTTCGGAGTAGCCGATCACAGTCCACACCAGGGTCACTAAGCAGGTGATGGCGAAGGACTGCATGACAGTGGCAAGGATGTTCTTTTTACGCACCATGCCGGCATAGAACAGGGCAAGGCCGGGGATGGTCATCATCAGCACCAGGGCTGTTGAGGTCATCATCCAGGCGGTATCGCCGTTGTTGTAGGCAGGTTTGGCCGGGGCTGCGGGTGCGGCTGGTGCTGCTGCTGGGGCGGCGGCTACCGGTGCTGGTGCCGGGGCAGGTGTTGCGGCTGCCGGCGCTGTGACCGCCGCCGGGGTTTCGGGGGCTGGCGCCTGGGCGAACGCCACCGGGGCGATGGTTGCCAGTATCAGGGGCGCTGCGATCAGCATTGCCCCCAAGCGGGCGCGAAGTGGGGTGAAATTCATCAGCTTTCCTTTCACAGGGCAGCGTCATCGAGCTCGCCGGTGCGGATTCGCACGGCGCGTTCGATGTCGAGCACGAAGATCTTGCCATCACCGATCTTGCCGGTTTTGGCGGCCGCGGTGATGGCTTCCACCACCTGATCCACCTGGGACGCCTGCACGGCGACCTCGATCTTCACTTTAGGCAGGAAGCTCACGTGATATTCCGCACCGCGGTAGATCTCCGTCTGCCCTTTTTGCCGTCCAAAGCCCTTCACCTCGGTGACAGTCAGGCCTTGCACACCAAGTGGTGTGAGGGCCTCACGTACGTCATCGAGCTTGAAGGGTTTGACGATCGCGATAACCAGCTTCATCTCACCTTCCTTCTTACTTCCGCCTCCCCCGTGGACACGGTCTGGCAAACACCCTTTCAAGAAGCGTGCCGAGGGCCTTCAAGAAGCGTGCCGAGGGCCTTCAAGAAGCGTGCCGGGGGGTGTAGGGGGTGGTGGGGGCAGGAATGGCGCTGGTTTTGCCCAAAATTTAGGCACAGTGGTCGATCGGAGGGCAGTTCAATGGATTATGATGTGTGCATAGTGGGTGCCGGCCCGGTGGGCGGGGCGCTGGCCTGCCGCCTGGCCGCCGGGGGCATGCGCGTCGCCATTGTGGATGCGGCAGCGCTGCCGCCGATGGAGCACCCCAATTTTGATGGCCGTGCTTACGCCATTGCGGCGGGGTCGCGGCCGTTATTGCAAGCCGCCGGGCTGTGGGATGCGCTGCCGCTGCCACCGGGGCCGATTACCCAGATACGGGTGACCGACGGCAAACCGGGGCGGCCGGCCTCGCGCTTGCACCTACACTTTGGCGGCGATGAAACGGGCGATGAACCGCTGGGCCACATGGTGGAGGCGCGATCGCTGCGCGTTGCGTTAAACGCCCGGCTGAATGCCGATGCGGGCATCGATTTATTTGCCCCGGCGCGTGCGCAGGTTGCCTGGCAGGCGGATTTTGCCTCGGTGCAGTTGGATACCGGGGCTGCCTTCACTGCCCGCTTGGTGGTGGCTGCCGAAGGCCGCAATAGCCCGCTGCGGCGCCAGGCCGGCATTACGGCTGCTACCTGGCCGTACCACCAAAGCGGTATTGTGTGCGCCATTGCCCACAGCCTGCCGCACAACCAAACCGCGCTGGAACATTTTCTGCCGGCAGGACCCTTTGCCCAGTTGCCGATGGCGCCAACCGCCGCGCACCAGAATATTTCGGCGATTGTGTGGACCGACCGTGCCGCTAACGCACCCAAATTTATGGCGCTGGATGATGAGGCGTTTGGCGCCCAGATTGCCCAGCGTTTGGGCGGGCATTTGGGTGCGGTGACACCGATTGGTCGGCGTTGGCTGTATCCGCTGACCGCCATGTATGTGCACCGGTTGGTGGCACCGCGCCTGGCGCTGGTGGGCGATGCCGCGCACGGTATTCACCCGATTGCCGGGCAGGGGCTGAATTTGGGTTTGCGTGATGCCATTGCGTTGGCCGATTTGCTGTTGGCGGCTGGCGGTGATGCGGGGGCGGCGGCGCTGTTGGACCGTTACCAGCGCAGCAGGCGTGCCGATATTATTTCCATGCTGGTGGCAACCGATGGGTTGGATCGTTTGTTCAGCACCAATTTTGCCCCGGTGCGGTTACTGCGCGATGTGGGTTTGGCGGCGGTGAATGCGATGCCGCCGTTAAAACGTGCGTTTATGCGCCAGGCGATGGGGCAAAGGTAGGCGGCCTTGTACCAACCCGCTTAAGTGTTGACCCATGAAGAATGGGCCAACGCGGGCCGGCATTAGTCTTTGTTGGCGCGCCGCCGCCCGCCAACCCTGGCCGCGCAGACCAACCCGCCTTGATGCCCACCTTGATAATGCAGGAGTGAACATCAAGGCGACTTGGTATTAGCCCAGCAAAAACCACAGCCGGAACAACTGGGTTTCGGCAAAGTTTTGCCGTTTGAGCGCCGGCAGCCGCAACGCCCCGATGCGGCGCCAGGGGGCGGCATTAAGGCCATCGCGGACCCGAATAAGGGTTTTGCGGTTTTCGGTGCTGAGCAAGCTTGGTTGTGCCGATAGCGCATCGACATGGCCGCGAAAAATGCGCATAAACACGCCTGGCCCGCGGCGTAAGGCGGCAATGGCGCGGTGAAAATAGGTCTGCGGCACGCCCACTGCGTTGCCGGCATGCTGGCGGTAATACACCGTGGGCACTTCATCCATCAGCACCCGCCCGCCAGCCGCGGCGACCACAATATACGCCCACCAATCGTGTAAGGTGCCGGCCGGTGCGCGGCTTTTAGCAACCAGCCGCACCGCCGCCGGGTTGAGCATCACGGTGCAGCCGGTGGCGATGTTTTGGGTGAGTGCCTGAGGAAAACCCGGCGGTTCGGCAAGCCGCGCACTTTCACCGATCGGCGCCAGCGCATCATTGACCAAAACCTGGCGCGCGCAGTACAGCGCCGGGCAGTTGGCATCTACCCGCGACAGGGCGGCAATGCCGCGTTCCAGTTTTTCGGCCAGCCACACATCATCCTGATCGGCGAATGCGACACATTCGCCCGAGGGGGCTGCGCGTAGTAAATTTAGAAAACTAGCACTTATGCCAATGCGCCCGCTGGTATCACATAAATCGCGCACCCGGCCGGCCCCCGCACCCGCTGCAAAATCGCGCACAATGGTGCTTGTGGCATCGGTTGACCCATCATCGCGCCAGGCCAGGGTCCACGCTGTGTGGGTTTGGCGCAGAAAACTTTCGAGCTGGTCAGGCAGGTAGGCCGCCCCGTTCCAGGTGGACAGGGCAATGGTGACGCGTGGAAGTGCGGCTGTCATGCGGCCGGGGCGGCGGTGATGGTGGCAATGGCGCGCACCAAACTTTCGCGCCACGGCGGCAGGGTTGCGCCAAATGTGTTGGCAAGTTTGGTGCAGTCCAGCCGCGAATCGGCTGGCCTGCGCGCGGGTGTCGGCCAATCGGCGGTGGCGATGGGGTCCACCGGTGGTGCCGGCCAGCCATGCTTGGCGGCTTCTTCAAAAATCGCTGTGGCAAAGCCGTGCCAACTGGTGTGGCCAGTGCCGGTTGCGTGAAAAATGCCGCCCTGGGGTTGCGCATTTTTCAGGCAGGCGAGAACCGCCGCCGCTAGATCATCGGCGTTGGTCGGGCCGCCGATCTGGTCGGCGACCACTTTAAGCCGCGGCACCCGGCGCGCCGCATTCAGCATAGTCAGCACAAAGTTTTTGCCGTGGGTGGCGTACACCCATGATGTGCGCAGGATAATCGCTGCCGGCAACGCTGCCAGAACGGCAATTTCGCCGGCGCGTTTGGTGGCGCCGTACACCCCGGTGGGGTTGGTGGTATCGCCCTCGGCGTAGGGCGCGCCCTTTTCGCCATCAAACACGTAATCAGTCGAAATATGCACAAACTTTGTGCCGTGGCGGGCGCAGAGTTCGGCCAACCGTTGCGGGCCCAAATGATTGGCCCGATCGGCGGCTGCCGTTTCGGTTTCGGCCGCATCAACGGCAGTCCACGCCGCTGCATTGACCAGCACGCGTGGCGGATTGATAAACAACGCATCCAGGGTGCCAGGATTTTCAAAGTCAAAATCCGGCCGCCCCACCACGCGCACCCCATCGGGGGCGGCACGGGCTAGGGCTGAGGCCAACTGACCGCTGCCGCCAGTGACCAGAATTTCGCTACTCACAGCGTAAACCACCCGTGTGCGGCGGCAATGTTGGGAAGAACGGTATCCTTATCCGATAGCACGGCGGCACCCGGCGCCACTGGCCAGGGGATGGCAAGGGTGGGATCGTTCCACATCACCCCGCGTTCGGCTTCGCGCAAATACCCGGCGGTGACTTTGTAAATCACCTCGGTATCGGGGGCGATGGTGCAAAACCCATGCAAAAACCCGCCCGGCACCCATAATTGCGCCCAGTTTTCCGCCGATAATTCCGCCCCTACCCATTGGCCATACGTGGGCGAGCCCACCCGAATATCCACCGCCACATCGTAGATGGCGCCGCGCACAACCCGCACCAGCTTACCCTGAATGGCCGGTGCCACCTGGCAATGCAGGCCGCGAATGGTGCCCACCTGGGCCGATAGGCTGTGATTATCCTGCACAAACACGTCATTGATGCCGCCGGCAGCAAGCTTGGCAGCATTATAGGTTTCGGAAAAAAAGCCGCGTGCATCGCCGATTCGTGCCGGCGTTATTAGTTTCACCTCAGGGATGGCCAAAGCTTCAATGCGCATGCTGATAAAATCCCAATCCTATAAAAACTTTAGCGTCCAGCCTCGGCCAGTTCATGCAAAACCCGGCCCAGTTCGGTTTTGCCAATTTTGGCGGCTTCCACCCGCAACGCGGCGGCATCAATAAACCCCATACGAAAGGCCACTTCTTCTGGGCAGCCCACCAGCATGCCCTGGCGCTGCTGAATGGTTTGCACAAACGATCCCGCCTGCAACAGGCTATCCGGCGTGCCAGCATCCAGCCAGGCACAGCCGCGCCCTAAGCGTTCCACGTGCAGCGAGCCTTCTTCCAGATACAACCGATTGAGATCGGTGATTTCATACTCCCCACGCGCGGAAGGTTTTACCCGTGCCGCCATGTCGCACACCCGGTGATCGTAAAAATACAAGCCAATCACTGCCCAGTGCGATTTGGGATGGGTGGGCTTTTCGACAATGTCCTCAGCCCGGCCATCTGGCCCAAACGACACCACGCCATACCGTTCAGGGTCGCGCACCTGATAGCCAAACACCGTGGCACCATGGGCCCGCATCCGGGCGGCCTGAAAGCTTTCGGTTAAATTTTCACCAAAAATAAGATTGTCACCCAACACCAAAGCCGCCGGCTCGCCGCCAATAAAATCAGCGCCAATCACAAACGCCTGCGCCAACCCATTCGGCTGCGGTTGCTCAGCGTACGAAAATTTAACCCCAAACCGTTCGCCGCTGCCCAACAACCTACGAAACTGCGGCAAATCATCCGGTGTAGAAATAATCAGAATTTCCTGAATCCCCGCTAGCATCAACACCGTCAGCGGATAATAAATCATCGGCTTATCATAAACCGGCAACATCTGCTTAGACGACGCCAGCGTCATGGGATGCAACCGCGTGCCCGAGCCCCCCGCCAGAATAATGCCCTTCATGATATGGTTCCTGCAAAAAAATTCGATATAGGGTAAGAATTTTCTTTTTCTGAAGAAAAAGAAACAAAAAGACTTTTATGACGCGGGGACAGGGGCACCGCAGCACCGTGCGCCACAGGTGCCAACATTATAAAAGTCTTTTGCTTCTTTTCTTCAGAAAAGAAGGTTCTTCCTTGCCTATTCATCATCCCGCCTTCCCAAGCCGTTGACCGGCATACCGCGCGCCGCGGATGGCTTGCCACCAGTCTTGGTGGGTCAGGTAGAAATCGACTGTTTTGGCGAGGCCTGATTCGAAATCGTGGGCGGCGGTCCAGTTCAGCGCTGCTTCGGCGCGGCTGGGATCGATTTCGTAGCGGAAATCGTGGCCGGGGCGGTCGGTGACGAAGCGGATCAGGCGTTCGCGGGCGCCGGCTGGGTCGGGCATGCGGCGATCGATTTCGGCGCAGATGGCGCGCACCACATCGATATTGCGGCGCACTTGGCGCGGGCCGATGCCGTAGGTTTCGCCCGGGATGCCGCGTTCTACCACGGCGACGAGGGCTTCGGCGTGGTCATCGACATAGAGCCAATCGCGCATGTTGCTGCCGGTGCCATACACCGGCAGATCGCGGCCTTCGATTGCGTTGAGGATGGTGAGTGGGATGAGTTTTTCGGGAAACTGCCAGGGGCCGTAGTTGTTGGTGGTGTTGCTGACCATAACTGGCAGGCCATAGGTGTGTTGCCAGGCGCGGGCGAGATGATCGGAGGCGGCTTTGCTGGCGGAATATGGGCTGCGTGGGTCGTAGGGGGTTGTTTCGGTAAAGGGTGGCTCGCCTTCGTCTAGGGCGCCAAACACTTCATCGGTGGAGATGTGGTGGAAGCGGAATTTGGCGCGGCGATCGGCATCTAGCCCGGACCAGTAGGCGCGGGCGGCTTCGAGCAGAATGAAGGTGCCGACGATATTGGTTTGAATAAAATCGGCTGGGCCATCAATGGATCGATCGACATGGCTTTCAGCGGCCAGGTGCATCACCGCATCGGGCTGGTGGGTGGTGAAGATGGCCTGCATGGCCTCGGCATCGGCGATATCGGCGACCACCAGTATGTGGCGGGGGTTGCCGATGGCGCCTTCCAGCGCGTCGCGCGATGCGGCGTAAGTCATTTTGTCGACGTTAACGATCTCGTGATCAGTCGCGCGCATGATGTAACGGATAACCGAGGATCCAATGAAACCGCACCCGCCCGTTAAAAGAATGCGCATAAATACCCCTTTGTGCTGGTTTGGCCGCCACAAGGCCAGGAAAACACTTAATTCCTGGTTCTATGCCCGTATGATGCACTGCAACGCAAGCGTGGTGTTAGGTTTGGGGTTGGGCACAACCCGGAATCGCATCTTGCCCAATGCGTGCGGAAAAGTCAGGTTCGGCCCATGAGTTCGTCTCCCCAGCCGCCGTTTGGCGCCATCAGCGTGGCCGTTACTGCCGATGGCCAGGTGGTGGCTGAAATCGCCGCCCCGGTGGGTAAGGGCAGCAAGCGCGGCTCGGTGCTGGCAGGCGTAGTGGATGCGGCCCTGCTGCTGGATGGCACGATGCGCGCCATGCTGCGGTTTGAAACTGTCGCGGGCGGCGTGCGGCGGGCGGTGTTTGCCCTGCCGCGGCATTTGCTGGCGGCGGAATTGGACCTGATCGATGCGGCCGGCACCAGTTTGCTGGCGTGGCCGGTAAACCTTGCCAGCGCCTATGGGTTAAGCGCGCCTACCTTGGTTTTAAATGGGCTTTCGGTCGCCGGCGGGTTTGCCGCCGCGCCCTGGCTTGCCGATACTATTGGCGTGGATGTGCTCGATGGCGGGCTGATTATGGGGCGTGGCCTGGCCCGCCGAACGGCTGGTGGCTGGGTAGGCGGGGGTGGCGAATTTGCCTTCAGCATCCCGCTCACCGCTTTGCCGCGTTTAGGCCGGGAAGCCAATTTGCGGCTGCGCGTGGGTGGGCAGGTGTTGCCCATGCCGATGCTGCCGGTGAGCCAGGAAAGCCTGGGCTGGGGCGGCTGCATCGATGGCCTAACCGCCGATCATATTGCCGGCTGGGCGATCAACCATCGCGCCGCCGAGCGCCCGGTTGATCTCGACATTGTGATCGATGGGGTGGTGGTTAGCCGGGTTGTGGCGGCCGATCCGCGCGAAGATTTACGCGCCATGGGGTTTGCAACCATCGCGCACGGCTTTACCGCCGCCCTGCCGCACCCGGCCGACCCCACCGCGCGGCGCCGCATTGGCGTGCGCTTTGCGGGTAGCCAAACCGGGCTTGCCGGCAGCCCGCTGGTGCTGGACCCGGCGCCAAAACTCACCGGCAGTTTCGATCGGCTACACAGCACATCGGCGCATGGCTGGGCGCTGGACCATGCCCACCCCGGCGAAAAACTGGTGGTGGAGGCAGTGACCGCCGCCGGCGAAGTGGTGGGATCGGCGATTGCCAGTGATTTTCGCGGCGATCTGCTGCAGGCCGGGCTCGCCGGCGGGTTTTGTGCCTTCAAAATCGATTTCGCCGCCCATTACGACAGGCTTTTGGGTCAGGATTTATCCGTGCGCGTGGCGGGGTGCGGCACAATGTTGCCGGGATCGCCCAAAACAATCGCCCAAAATCCCAATTTTATCCGGCTGCGGCGGCGCCGCCACGCGATAAAATCGGGCGTGCTGCCGCGGCTGAAACGCGCGCTGAACCATCGTGCCGGTGCGGCCGGCATTTCTATTATTATGCCAGTGTTTAACCCCACCCGCCAATGGCTGGTGGAAGCGCTGGAATCGGTGCGCACCCAGTGGTGCGATGCGTGGCAACTGATTTGTGTTGATGATGGATCGACAGCACCTCACGTGCAGGATGTGCTGCGCCGTTATGCCAAAAGCGATGCCCGCATTCGGGTGCTGACCTCGGCGCAGAATGTCGGCATTGCGCGCGCGGTTAATTTTGGCCTGCGCGCGGCGCGTTATGGTCTAACCGCGTTTATGGACCATGATGATGCGTTAGAACCCGATGCGGTGTGGCAATTACTGCGGGCAGCCGGCCAAACCGATGCCGATTTGCTGTATAGCGATGAAGTGCTGACCGGCGATAATCTCAATGATTTTATCGAATTCCGCCTGCGCCCGGCGTTCAGCCACGATTACTATCTCAGCCATCCGTATTTTGTGCATCTTGTCTGTGTGCGCACAGAATTGGCCCGTCGCGTTGGCGGCTGGAACGAAGCCATGGCGATTTCCGCCGATGTCGATTTTGTGTTGCGGGTGATCGAGGAAGCGCGCGTCATTACTCACGTGCCGGCGGTGCTGTACCGCTGGCGCACCCATGCCGCCAGTGCCGGCCACAGCAAGCAGGATGATGTGATGGCGGCAACATTGGGCGCCATACAGGCCCATCTCGATCGGCTTGGCAGCGGCGGGCAGGCCAAACCTGGCGTGTGGTTCAACCAATTTTCTGTTGCTTGGCCCGATCCTGGCGGCCGGGTGCTGGTGGTCATCCCGACCAAAAACAAGGGCGATCTGCTGCGCAAAGCCATTGACTCGATCGAACGCACAACGCCAGCCGCAGATATTCGCATTGTGGTGATCGATCATCAATCAACCGATGCCGATACACGGGCGTATTTGAACGATATTAGCGATCGCCATGTGGTGATGCCCTACGCTGGGCCGTTTAATTTTTCGCTGATGAATAATCTGGCGGTGCGCAAACACGGCGCTGATTGCGATTTTGTGCTGTTTTTGAATAACGATGTTGAGGCAACTCAGTATGGCTGGATCGCGCGGCTGCGGTCGCTCGCCGCCCGCCCGGATGTCGGCGCGGTTGGGCCGCTGCTGATGTACGAAGACCACCGCGTACAACATGCCGGGGTTATTTTGGGCTTTAATAATTCCGCCGACCACGCGCTGAAATTTCAGGATGTCTGGCTTGATACCAAAGGCCGGCGCAATTTGGGCTATAATTGCTCGATCAGTTCGGTCCGGGATTTTTCTGCCGTGACCGCCGCCTGCCTGATGATGCGCCGCGCCGTATTCGACCGCATCGGCGGATTTGATGAAGATTTTGCCATCGGCTTTAACGATACCGATCTGTGCTTGCGCATCGGGGCGGCCGGCTACCGGGTTTTATACGATGGCGCCACGATGTTATACCACTACGAATCCGCCACCCGCGCCGATACCAACCAGGTGCTGCACCCCGAGGATACCGCGCGCATTGTGGCGCGCTGGGGGGCAAAACTTGCCGGTGGTGACCCCTGGTACAACCCGATGCTGAGCCTGGTGACGCAAGATCACGTGCCACGCGAAGATAAAGCCTGCCGGCCGATCCACCCGCCCCGGCCGCAGGCGGGGCCGCGCCACTTTGTGGTGCCCGATGATGGAGCGCTTGCAAAGGGTAATCGGGTGAATGCAAAAAAGTAAGAATTTTCTTTTTGACTTCCGAAAAAAGAAACAAAAAAGACTTTTTTGATGCTGGGCATGGGGCAACGCTGCCAGCGAGACCGCCGAACCAGCGTATTAAAAGTCTTTTTGCTTCTTTTTCTTCAGAAAAAGAAGAGTCTTACTTTCGCCCGCTTGCCCTGATCTTGAACGCCAAGGCGCCCCGTGCGACGACACGGGATGGACGCAATTCACCCCTACCGGCCCAACGCACTTGCCGGAAATCCGCTTGATCGTGCTGGCAACCGGCGCGGCGAGGACGCTTGGATAAACGCGCTGCTGTCGGCTGAAACATCGCTGTTTTTGCCGGTATGGCGGGCGCAAAGTTTTATCGATGGCATGCAGGCGGGCGCCCCACGCGCCGGCAGGTTAACCGCGCGCGCGGTCGCCAGCCACATTGCCACCCACCCTTGGGTGTTTTTGGGCATGTTGAAAGGCGATGCGGTTTTTGCCATCGATTTTTCAACGCTGAATGCACCGCCAGATTTTGCCCCGGGGACAGGGTTTGCCGATTTGTGGCGGGTTGGCAGTGTGATGCCGGATACCGAGGCATCGATGCTGGCGCATGCCCGTGGCCTGATGCATTGGCGCAATGGCCACCGGTTTTGCAGCAAATGCGGCGGCCCGTGCCGGGTGGAAAAAGCCGGCCACGTGATGCAGTGCGATGCCTGCGGCACGGCGCATTTTCCGCGCACCGATCCCGCGGTGATTATGCTGGTGACCGACGGGGAGCGCGCCTTGCTGGCGCAACCCACCAATTTACGCCGCATGTCGGTGTTCACAACGTTGGCAGGGTTTGTTGAGCCTGGGGAATCGCTGGAAGAAACTGTGGCGCGCGAAGTGTTTGAAGAAACCGGCGTTCATGTGGTTGATGTGCGCTATCAATCGAGCCAGCCCTGGCCGTTTCCCGCCAGTATTATGCTGGGGTTTACCGCACGTGCCACCAGCCGCGAGATCACCATCGACCCGGTGGAAATTGCCGCCGCTGCCTGGTTTACCCGCGCCGAGGCGGCCGCCCAGGATGGTTTTGTGCTGCCGCCAGATTTTTCCATCGCCCGGCGGTTGATTGATGCGTGGCTGGCAGGATGAGGGTTTGGTGGCTGGTGGTGGCGGGGCTTGGCGGGTGTGCGGCCTTGCCCGCGGCGCCCGGCGACCCTTGTGCCGATGCCGCCAGCCGTGATCCTGCGGTGCGCGCGTTGCGGATAAAAAGCCTTGGCAGCACCAATGGGTATGATCAATCGGCCGGGCCCCTGGCCAAGGCGCGCAATGCGGCCGTGGTAGATTGCCGTAAGCGGGCGGGGCAGGTGAAGCAGGGCGGTGGGGTGCAGCCTTACGATACGCCGGGCACTTTGTTTTAGCCGCGATTATGCGGCGGCGGTGACAATAGCTAAAACATCGGTACCGTAACGTTCCAGCTTGGATGCGCCGACACCTTTAATGTCGCCTAACTGATCCAGCCGCCGTGGCCGGGTGGCGGCAATGTCGCGCAGCACGGTATCGTGAAAAATAACGTAAGGCGGCACGCTTTGCGCTTTGGCGGTGGTGGCCCGCCATTGGCGCAGAATTTCAAACAAAGGCGAATCTTTAGGGGCGGAAACGGCGGCAATGGTATCCCCGCCGCGCGCCCGCGCGCGTGCTTTTGGCGCCGGGGTGGTTTTGGCATCGTCGCGCAACAGCACGGCGATTTCGCCGCGCAAAATCGGCCGTGCGGTGTCCTGCACCAGTTCCAAACTGGCAAATTCGCCATCTTTAATGCGTAAAGCCCCGCGGGATACCAGCTGGCGCAGCACGCCGCGCCAAAACACGTCGGTACCATCAGCGCCGATACCAAATAACGCTAGCGCATCGTGCTTGTTGCGGGTTACCGCATCGGTGATTTCGCCGCGCAGAACGTTAATAATATGACGCGCGCCAAAAATTTGGCCGGTACGAAAAATCGCCGACAGTGCTTTTTGCGCGGCAATGGTGCCGTCAATCACCGACGCCGGTTCACGGCAATTATCGCAATGCCCGCAATCGGCGCCCATCGTTTCGCCAAAACAGGCCAGCAAGGCGCGGGTGCGGCAGGATGTGGTTTCGGCAATGCCAATCATGTGTTCCAGGCGCTGGCGCATCACTTCTTTTTGCGCATCATTGGCCTGGCTTTGCGCCAGCCACCGCCGGGCGCGCGCCATATCTTCTGCGCCATACAACAGCAATGTCTCGGCCGGGTCGCCATCGCGGCCGGCGCGGCCGATTTGCTGGTAATAGGCTTCCGGGCTTTCTGGCATATCCAAATGTGCCACAAACCGCACATCGGGGCGATCGATGCCCATGCCAAACGCAATGGTTGCCGCCATTACCAGCGGCTCACCCGACCGGAAACGGTTTAGCGCCAAACGTTTTTCAATCGGCGCTTGCCCTGCATGAAACGCGATGGCCGGTATATCGGCGCGCGCCAAAGCCACCGCCACGCGTTCAGTTTTGTTGCGGCTGCCGCAATACACAATGCCGCAAGCGCCGCGGCGCTTATCCAAAAACCCTTGCAGTTGCTGCATTTCACGCGATTTTGGCGTGGCGGTGACGTTCAAATTCGGCCTATGGAAGCTGGCGACAAATACCGCCGCCTCTTCCATGCCCAGCGAGGCCAAAATATCACTGCGCGTGCGCGGATCGGCGGTGGCGGTTAGTGCCATGCGTGGCACGCCGGGAAACACTTCTGATAAGCGCCGCAACTCGCGGTATTCGGGGCGGAATTCGTGGCCCCAAGCCGATACGCAATGGGCTTCGTCGATCGCGATCAACGCAAGCCTGGTGCGGCGCAAACGATCGAGCGTGGAACTGCTCAACAGCCGTTCGGGCGAGCAGTACAGCAAATCTAAGCTGCCATCGGCCAGCGCCGCACTCACCCGGGTGGCCTCACTGCTTTCCAGTTCGGAATGCAGGGCGCCGGCATTCACCCCCAACTGGCGTAAGGCCGCCACCTGATCATCCATCAGCGCAATCAGCGGTGACACCACAAGCCCAGTGCCGGCGCGGCACAAGGCCGGCACCTGGTAGCACACGCTTTTGCCGCCGCCTGTGGGCATCAGCACCAGCGCATCGCCACCGGCCAGCACGTGGTCCACCACCTCGCCTTGGCGGCCGCGAAACGCGGGATAGCCAAACACCCGGTGCAATACCTCGGCCGGGTCGGCGCTGTGGCTGCGCGCCGCCATCATGCTGGTGGCCTCAGTTGCGCGAGGGGATGCGAATTTCCACCCGCCGGCTGACCACGCCCACTTTATTTTGCTCGCCATTGGCCTGCATGTGCAGGCGGGTTCCATCCACGCCATCGGCCACCAGCGTGTCGATCACCCGCTGGGCGCGCAATTCGGTGAGATACTCGTTGGCCTGGCTGCTGCCGGTGGAATCGGCGTAGGCTGCAATGGTGATGCGATCGGCGTGGCTCGCTTTGATTTTACCAGCGGCATCCTTGATCACCGCCAGGGCGGTGTCATCCAATTCGCCCGACCATTTGGCGAAAAACACAATGGCGGTGGGGGCATCGGCGGCCCGTGCTGGCAACGCGCCAAAGGTCAGGGCGCCAAAGGTCAGGGCGCCAAAGGTCAGGGCGCCAAAGGCAACAGCAAGGGCGGGCAGGGCTGCGATCAGCAAACGGCGGGTCATCGGGTTGGTTTCCATCAAGGGGAACGTAAAAAGACTTTGCCGACTTAGGCGTTGCCGCGTCAACGCAACGGCGGGTGGGTTCCAGGGCAATCCGGTGAAGGTAAGACTCTTCTTTTTCTGAAGAAAAAGAAGCAAAAAGACTTTTGTAATGCGGGGACAGGGGCAACCCTGTCACCGCGTTCTCCGAACCAGCGTCAAAAAAGTCTTTTTTGTTTCTTTTCCTTCAGAAAAAAACTTTTACTTTTTTGCCCTGGCACCCGATGGCCCTGAGATGCGTCAGGCGGCCGCGGCCACCGCCAAACCTGCTGACAGCCGCCAGATACGGTCGAGCTTTTCAACGCCGGTCAGCCGGTGGGCGATGAGAATAACCGTGCGGCCGTGGCTTTGGGCAAAAAATGTCTGCAAAAACGCGCGCTCGGTTTCGGCATCCAGGCCGGCGCAGGGCTCATCGAGAATAATGATTGGGGCAGTGGAAAGCAGCGTGCGGGCCAGGGCCACGCGCCGTCCTTGGCCACCCGATAGGCGCGCGCCGGCTTCGCCTACCCAGGTATCTAAGCCATCGGGTAAGTTGCGCACGGTGTCGCCAATGCCAGCACGGTCGAGCACCGCCCACAGATCGGCGTCGGTCGCCGCCGGCCGCCCGAGCAGCAGATTGCCGCGAATGGTATCGGCAAACAAATGGCTGGTCTGGCCGAGCCAGGCGATGGCGCTGTGCACATCGGCGGCGGCCAAGTTTGCGATATCAACGCCGCCGAGCAAAACCCGCCCGGTTTGCGGGGCGGCAATTTTCAGCGCCAGCGCGGCCAGGGTGGATTTGCCGGCGCCCGACGGCCCCAACACCGCCACCCGCGCGCCTTGCGGCACATCCAGGGTTAACCCGCGCAGCACCGATGGCCGGTCGGCGGCCCAGGCAAAGTGCACGGCATCAAATTTTAGCCCCAAGCCGCCTTTGGCCGATACTGGCGGCAGGGCTGCCGGGTGCGCGGGTTCTGGGCAGGCGGGCGGGCTATCGGCGATATCCAGCACGCGGGTGGCACTCGCCGCCGCATTGCCAGCGGCAAGCCCGGCGCGCGGCAGGGCGGCCAAGGCTTCAAACCCCGCCACCACCACGAAAGCGGCGGTTATTTTGGCCGCAGCCGGCGCATCGCTTGCCGCCAGCACCGCCAGTACCGCGCCCTGGCCACACAGCTGGGCGGCGGCCTGGGCCAGCGCGCCACGGCGGGCGAGCACCCGTTGGGCGCCGATTAAATCGGTTTGGGCGGCGTCTATGCGGGCCGTTACCCGCGATTCCGCCCCGTAAGCGCGCACTTCACGTAAACCGGTCAACGCATCCAAACCGGCCACCCGCAGCGCGCTGTGGGCGGCGGCAAGCCGTGCCGCCTGCCCGCGCGCCAGCACAAACCCTGCCACCGGCAGCGCAAAAGCCGCCAAGCCGAGCAGCACAAACACCGCAGCCCCGGTGGTACGATCCACCCGCCAGGCAAGTAAGCTTGCCGCCGGCACCACCAGCACGGCGCCGGTGAGCGGCACCAGCAGGCGCAGATAAATACCGTCCAGCGCGTCGATGTCGGTCACTACCCGCGAAAGCATGTCGCCGGCATCGCGCATGCCCAAACCGCCGGCGGAATTGGCGGCTAGGCGGGTAAAAAACCACACGCGCAAGCGGGCGAGGGCGCGAAACGTCGCTGAATGGGTGATCAGCCGTTCGCCATAGCGCAACACCACACGCGCAGGGCCTAAGGCGCGCAACACCACCACAGGTGCCAGCACGCCGCCGAGCATGGCAGCCGTTATCATGCGCCCCGAAGCCGCCATCAAGGTCAGGCCAGCGGCCAAGCCGAGCAGCGAGATTTGCAGGCCCAGCGCCATCAGCCAGTATTGCGCCCGCCATAGCGATAGGATGCGCAGCAGCGCGGTCATGCCGCCCCCCGCGCCGAGCCCACCACGCGGCCATCGGCCAGATCAATCCGCCTGCCGCCAAAGGCGTGGGCCGCGGCCGAATGGCTCGCCATCACCACCGTGCGGCCCAGCGCCAGGCGTTTGAGGCTGTCCAGCACGGCAGATTCAGTCATCGGATCCAGATGCGCGGTGGGTTCATCCATCAGCAGTAATGGCGCATTTTTCAAAAACGCCCGGGCAATCGCCACACGTTGCGCCTGTCCGCCAGAAAGCCCGTGCCCGCCATCGCCGATGCGGGTTTGCAGCCCGTTGGGCAGCCCATCGGCGAAATCCATCACTTGTGCCGCGCGCGCTGCATCTTCGATTTCGGCGCGGGTGGCCCCGGGTTTGGCAAAGGCGATGTTGTCGCTGATTGATGCGGCAAACAACATGGGCCGCTGGCCAATCCAGGCGGTGAGTTCGGTGAGGGCTGCCGGCACAATATCGGTGATATCCAGCCCGTTGAGTTTAATGTGCCCTGAATCTGGCCGGATAAACCCCAGCAGCAATTCAATAACGGTTGATTTACCGGCCCCCGACCGGCCCGCCAGCACCACCATTTCGCCCGGCACCACAAAGAAATTCACGCAATCCAGTGCCGCACCCCGGCTGGCGTCCCAGGTAAACCGCACATCTTCAAACGTGATGCTCACCCCGCGCGCCGCAATGGTGCGAATGGGGCGGGTTTTGAGTGGCAATGGTGCCGGCGGCAGGCTGGTCAGCGCCACAGCCGCCGCCGTTGCCTGCAGGCGGTCCTGATAGGCCATGGAAAATGCCCGAAGTGGCGCAAAAAACTCCGGCACCAGCAGCAGCAACGCCAGCGCCGGCATGGCACCCGCGCCCCCCGGCGCCCCCGGCGTCAGGTGATGCCAGGCGCCAATGGCCATCACCACCAGCACCGCGGCCATGGCGCAATCCAGGGCCGCCGCAGATAAAAACGCCACCCGCAACACACGCATCAGCCGCCGGCGCAGTTCGTTCGCCGCATCACCCAAGGCACGCGCTTCGTCCTGCGCCCGTCCCGCCAGCACGATGGTGGCAATGCCGCGCACCCGATCCAAAAACCGGGTTTGCAGCCGTTCCAGCGCCAAAAACTGCTTTTCACTGGCACGCTGGGCGCCAAGGCCCGATAGCGCCTGCGCCACCGGCACAAACAGCCCGCCCGCCAGCATCACAACGCCGGCGCGCCAATCAATCACAAACGCTGTTGCCAGCACCGCCAGGGGTGCCGCCACCGCCAGCATCGCGGCGGGCAGCCAACGGGCATACAGCCCATCCAGCACCTCCACCCGATCGATTAAAATCGCGGTCAGCTCGGCTGAATGGTGGCGCCGCAACAGCGCCGGGCCAATCGCCAGCAAGCGCGCCAAAATATCGCGGCGCAACCGCGTGCGCCCGGCAACCCCTGCCGCAAACGCTGCCTGATCGGCCAACAACCCCAGCGCCGCACGCAGCAACGCGCCAACCCCATAGCCAATCAACGGCGGCGCATCAGGCATGGAATCGCCGCCCAGCGCATCAGCCAGCAGCAAAGCCACACAAAACACCTGGCCGATGCCAATCAGTGCGGCCAAAAACCCCCAAAACAACGCAAGCATTGCCCGCGCCCGGCCGGCATTAACCTGCTGGCTGATAAAATCCCGTGGCGAGGTGGCGGATGGCGGCATGGTAGGCCGGTTTTAACTTGCGTGCCGGGTGTTGCCGAGGGGGCGAAGGAAAGAACCTTCTTTTTCTGAAGAAAAAGAAGCAAAAAGACTTTTATAATGCTGGGCCTGGGGCTGCCATGCCACCGCGAATCCCGAACCCAGCGTCACAAAAGTCTTTTGCTACTTTTCTTCAGAAAAGTAGATTCTTAACCTTAGTCCTTAGCCTTAGCTTGCCGGTGCGCATGTCAGCGTATGGCGGGCGGCGTCGGAGATGGCGGCCATCTCGGGGGTGGCGGCGAGCGCGCGCAGTAATAGCAGGGCGCGATCGGTGGTGACGCGCACCGGGGTTACGCCATCGGGGGCGGTTGGTGCCTGGGCGCCGGGCGGATCGGCGGTGGTGCTGCTGATTTGCAGGTGGATGGGTTTACCGGCCGATGCGCGATCGCTGGTGACGAACACGTTATTGGTATCGCCATCGAAGATTGCCAGCGACAGATAGGTGCTGCCGGGGCTGACCGATACGTTGATTGGCCCGTGATCGAGGTCGAGCACGCAGGTGGAGTAAAGCAAATCCGGGCTCGGCATCGGCACAAAGCGGTTGGCGGCGGTAACCGGCGGTGCGTGGGTTGCGGTGTTAACGCCGGCGCGTTTGGCGGCACCATCGAGCACGAACCACATTATTACGCGGGGGGCGGCGAACACCGCCATGCCGTGCACGGCGATGGCGACCAGTAGGGTTGCCACCAACGGGCGGCGGATCAGGGTGCCAATCATGTGCAGGCTCCGCGCTTGATATGGGGCAGGGCGATGCTGGCGGGGGAGGCTGCTGCATCCGGGTTGGGCTGATACACGCGCGTTACCAGCACCAGGCCGGCGGCATCGGCGGGGTTGAGCCAGTTGCCATCGTGGTGGGTGCGATCGATTACAATCTGAAAATGGCCGGGCGTATCGTGGGCGATATTGGCGGACGCATACGAATATTTGTTTTGGGGGTTGATGATTAGATAATGTTTTTGATCGTAGAGTGTAACACTCCACCAGCGCGAAGGCAGATCGGTGCCATCCAGCGTGTAGGCGCAGGTGGGGATAAGTTTTTTTCCATCGTCATCGGCGATGGCAGAAAAATACAAGGTTTCCTGGCGCGATAAGGCAAGGGTTGCGCCCAGCGCCACGGCTGCGCGCAGATACGGCCCGCGGGCGGCACTGCCGGCATCCAGCGGTGTGGCCCAGGCGCCAACCCGTAAGCTGCCGGCATTGCCGATGCTGCGCACCGAAAACACTGCACTGGCCAGGCCCAAGGCGGTGCCGATACCTAGGATTGCCAACGCCCGCACAATGCGCGCCTGGCGCGAAAGGTTACTCATGTGGTGGTGTTATCCTGCTGCCCGTGGTGCCATTACGCGCGCCAGCGCTTGTTCTAGCAACTCCCGTATCGGTTCGCCGATCAGGGCGGGGTCGAGCTCGAAGGCCGAGGTTGGCCGCAACTGCACGCCGGTTTCTTCCACATAAGCCTGCCACAACCCCAGCAGGGCGTGCAGTTTTTCCGGGTGGGTTTGCGCCAGATCGGTGATTTCGCCGGGGTCGGCGGCGAGATCATAAAGCTGCCAGGCGCCTTCGCCCCAGCTTGGGCGCGGGATGTACACCGCCTTCCAATTATCCTGGCGGATCGCCCGGCGGCCGAACAATTCCCAGCCGGTGGCGTAGGTTGCGTCGTGCACCGCCGCGGTGGCGCCATCGAGCCACGCCAGCATGGATCGGCCGCGTAAAGCGGCGACGGTGCGGCCTTGGTAGCTGGTGCCGGGGTGGCTGGCGCCCGCGAGATCAAGCAAGGTGGGGGGAATATCCATCACCGTTGAAAACGCGTGGCCAATTTCGCCCGATCGCTGCAAGGCCGGGTAATGGGCGAACGCCACCACGCGAATGCCGCCTTCGGTTGTGTAGGTTTTGCAAAGTCGGGATGGCGCGGTGGCGGCCTGGGCCCAGCGTGGCCCGTACCAAATGTAGCTGTCGGGGGCGCCCAAATTGTCGATATGATTGTTAAAATTTTCGGCAATGTAGCGGCTGGTAATGGGGCCGGCGATCGGCATGGCCTCCATCACCGCCCCTTCGGCACCGTTATCAGACAGGAACAAAATAATGGTGTTATCGAATTGCCCGGTGGATTTGAGGTAATCCACCACGCGGCCAATATTGCTATCCATGCGTTCCACCATGGCGGCGAACACTTCCATGGTGCGGGCGGAAAATTTTTGCTCGTCTGGGGTCATGTCATCCCAGGTTTTGGTCGCTGCTTCCACCGGGTGGGCGGTAACATCGGCGGCGATCAGGCCGAGGTTTTTCAGGTTGGTAAGGCGTTTATCGCGCAGTGCATCGGGGCCATCGGCATAGATGCCATGGTAATGCGCGATGTTTTCGGCCGGTGCCTGCAGGGGGAAATGCGGCGCCGAGAAGGGTAGATAGGCAAAAAACGGCTTTTCGCTGGCGCCGCGGTCGGCGAAATAATCCAGCAGGCGATCGGTAAACGCATCGGACGAATAGAAATCTTTGGGCAGATCGGCGATAAATTGATCGCCTTCGAGATATTTGACTGGCTCGCTGAACAAGGTAAGTGGATCGCGTAACTCGCGCCACAGATAATGGTTATCGGCGGCCCCGAGCATGGCAAAAGATCGATCAAACCCTTTGCTGCACGGGGCGGTGTCCAGAGTTTCGCCCAGATGCCACTTGCCCGACATCAGCGTATCATATCCGGCATCGCGCAACAGCTCGCCGATGGTGACCACGCGGTCGTTTAAATAGCCTTCATAGCCGGGGGCATCGCTTAATCCGGGCAGGCGGCCTTCGCTCATGGTGCCGATGCCGGCGATGTGGTGATCGGTGCCGGTCAGCAGCATGGCGCGGGTGGGCGAGCAGGCCGGGGCCGAGTGAAAATCGGTGAACCTGATGCCGGCTTTGGCCAGGGCATCGAGGTTGGGGGTGCTGATTTCCCCGCCAAAGGCGCCGAGATCGGAAAACCCCAGATCGTCGGCGACGATGAGGAGCACGTTGGGGCGGGTGCCGGTTAGGCGGGATGATGTTTCCATTGGCGGGAGTTTCGGGCGGGGCGGGCGGAAAGGCAAGGGTGCAATGCCGGCAGAGGCATGAACCATTCGCCGCCGAGGACGCGCACGTGCCTGACCTCTCATTGGCAAGACTCGTGTTGGCAAGGCTCGTGCCATTGCGAAGGTCCTGCTGTTGAGCAACATTAAGATCAGAGGCGCGAATGGCGGCGCTGCCGTGATCATGGGGAACGACAATGGATAATCAGGGCGGCACCGGCACCAACCAAGACCCCTGGCGCCTGCAAACGCCACCTTTGACGTCTGAATTCATGATGCACCGCGCCGTTCACAATGGGCGCGAGGTTCTGGTTTGTACCGTTGGAAAGACTATTCTTCTATACGACGAGCGCTGTTTGCAAGATCTGCATATCATGCTCAAAACTCACGGCAGCTGGGTTGATCTAGGTTCCGCCGATGAACAAAAAGACGTCAAACCCGGAACGGTCGAAGCCTGGGCGCGCTCGCCGGACAACCCCATCGGCGGCTGGTAAGGATTGAAGAAAGGGCTGCGGGGACGCTTCGGGATGTACATTCCGCCGCTCATGGAACGGCTTGGCCTTGCCGAGGTTGAACACAATCCGAAGTCTAACCGGATGCGAGCGATTTAAGTCTCCGCCCTGGTCGGCCGCCATCAATGATCCACCGGCAATCGGGCAATGGCCGCTCTTGGGAAACCGCCAATCCAGCCAGCGTAGGGCGCATAAGCGCAGCGTCATGCGCCGTCGCAGGTCACCGCATTTGTCATGTTGGGCGCGATCGCATGTGCCCTTTCCTTCCGCTGTTCCTTGCGGCATTATCGTTGCTATGCCGGACTATCGTCGCAACCAGGTGCCAGGTGGCACGTATTTCTTCACTGCCAATTTGCTCAATCGGGCAAGCGACCTGCTGGTGGCCCGGATCGACGCCTTGCGCGCGGCGGTAAGCACGGCACGCGCACATGCGCCTTTTCATATCGATTCCTGGGTGGTGTTGCCGGATCACATGCACTGCATCTGGACGCTGCCACCGGGCGATGATGATTACGCTGGCCGTTGGCGGGTGTTGAAAAAAGCGTTCACCAAGGCAATTCCGCCGGGCGAGTATCGTTCCTCTGCCCGTTTGCGGCGGGCTGAACGTGGTATTTGGCAGCGGCGTTTTTGGGAACATACCATCCGAGATGAGCGCGACTATGCGGCGCATATGGATTATGTTCACTTTAATCCGGTGAAGCACGGGTTTGCGAATTCCGCGGCCGGTTGGCGGTATTCTACCTTTCATCGCAGCGTTGGGTTCGGGCTTTATCCGGCCGATTGGGCCGGTGGCTCGGCTGAGATCGATGGTGGGGAACGCAGGTGATCGTGTGGCACGCCGTTAGATTGAGCGGGTGGTGAGTTGCGGTGACGGATGACGCTTCGCTTATCCGTCCTACAAGGCTGCCGCGGTTAGCGCCCGGCCTGCGTTAAAATGGCACGCATTTTGGCGACGCTCGCCCCCAGCCCCATAAAAATCGATTCCCCAATTATAAAATGGCCAATGTTCACCTCCATCACTTCGGGGATCTGCGCAATCTCCACCACGTTCTCAAACGTTAAACCGTGGCCAGCGTGGCATTCCAACCCTAACGCGCGGGCAAGGGCCGCCGCCGCGCATAAACGCGCAAGCTCGCCCGGCCGGCCATCAGCATACGCACCGGTGTGCAACTCCACCACCGGCGCCCCCAAAGCGGCGGCGGCGCGTAACTGCACCGGGTCGGGGTCGATGAATAACGATACCCTTATGCCGGCGGCGGTGAGTGCGCTCACCACCGGGTGCAAACTGTGCAGGGTGCCAGCGGCATCCAAACCGCCTTCGGTGGTAATCTCGGCGCGGCGTTCGGGCACGATGCAGGCGGCGTGTGGCTGGGTTTTTAGCGCAATCGCCAGCATCTCTGGCGTTGCCGCCATTTCCAAATTCATCGGCGCTGCGATGGCGGCTTTGATGCGCGCCACATCATCATCGCGAATGTGGCGGCGGTCTTCGCGCAAATGTAGCGTTATGCTGTCTGCACCATTGGCCAGTGCCAACTGCGCCGCCAGTAGCGGATCGGGGTGTGCGCCGCCGCGGGCATTGCGCACGGTTGCCACGTGATCGATGTTTACCCCGAGACGGATCGGCCGCAATGTCATCATCAAAAACCCCGGTTATGGGCAATGGTATCAGCAAGTTTTAGGGCGGCAATTAAACTGGCCGGATCAGCCACCCCTTTACCCGCGATATCAAACGCGGTGCCATGATCGGGCGAGGTGCGCACAATCGGCAAGCCCAGTGTTACATTCACGCCGCCGGCCATATCCAGCGTTTTTAGCGGGATCAGCGCCTGGTCGTGATACATGCAAATGGCGGCATCGTAGGTGGCCCGCATGCTGGCTATAAACAGCGTATCGGGCGGGTACGGGCCGGTTGCGTTAATGCCGCCGGCGCGCAAAATGGCAATCGCCGGGGCGATGATGTCGGCTTCTTCCTGCCCCATCAGGCCATTTTCGCCAGCGTGCGGGTTTAGCCCGGCGATCGCCAGGCGCGGATTGAAAATGGCAAAATCGCGGATCAGCGCTTCATGCGTGGTGATGGCGGCGGTAACGATGGCGGCGGTATTTAACTGCGCCAGGGCATGTCGTAACGACACATGCACAGTCACCGGCACCACGCGCAAATAGGGCGAGGCCAGCATCATCACTTCCTCGCCCGCAACCCCCAGCAGATCGGCGATATAGCCGGTGTGGCCGCTATGGGCGATGCCGCAGGCGGTGAGTGTGTTTTTGGTGATCGGGTTGGTCACCATGCCGCGCACCTGGCCGTGCTGGGCCAAGTGGGTGGCCACCCGAATACTCTCGGTAATGCTGGGCGCATTGGCCGCATCCGGCCTGCCGGCGATGGCGGGCGTGCCGAGGCGGATTGGCAGCACTGGCAGGGCATGGGCAAAGCCTGCACAATTTGCGTGATCCACCACGTGGATCGGCCCGTACGCCGCCAGCAGATCGGGGTCGGCCAGGGCCACGAAATTTGGGCCGCTGTCGCGCAAGGCGTACCAGGCACCAAAGGTAATTTCGGGGGCAATCCCGGCGGGGTCGCCCATAGTGAGTGCGAGGGTCATGGCGCATATTGAGCCAATTTCGCGCGGCCGGAAGGCGCGCTTATGCAGATGTGGTATCGCGGCGCTGCGCGCGGGGGGTACGGGTGCCAAGTTTGGGAAAACCCGCGGGCAGGTTCGTACTGCCCGTGGTGTATTTTACCAACGGCGACTAACGGCCGGCGGGAGCACCGAAATACGACGGCCACACCGGACCGTGCCTATGCCAGGAAAGCCTAACCAACGCCCTGCCTAAAGGTAATATTCCTCCAGCGGCTTGAACCCATTAAAACTTTGCGCCGCATACGTGGTCACATAAGCCCCGGCATTATGCAGCACCACGCGGTCGCCATCACGCAGCCGCATCGGCAGGCGGTAATCCAATTTATCATACAGCGTATCGCCCGAATCGCAGGTCGGGCCTGCAATAATCACCGGGCCATCGTCGGTGCCGTCATGCGGGGTGGTGATGCGATAGCGGATAACATTGGATTCCGCCTCGATCAGCCCGCCGAATTTGCCGATATCCAAATACACCCAGCGCAGCGGGTCGGCTGGGTCGCGCTGGCTCACCAGCACCACTTCCGATACCACAACGCCAGCATTACCCGACAGATAGCGCCCTGGCTCGACCAGCAATTGCGGCTGGCTATCACCAAAATGATAGGTCAATGCACGCGCAATGCGGGCGGCGAACACTTCAATCGCCGGTGTGCGATCAAGGTATTCGGTGGGGAAGCCGCCACCGACATTGATCATGCCGAGCTTTATGCCATCGGCTTCCAGCTCATCAAACAGCATCGCCACCTGGCCAATCGCCACTTCGTGCGCCCAGGTGCGGGTTTGCTGGCTGCCGGCGTGAAACGACAGCCCCCACGGCACCACGCCCAAATCTACCGCCCGGCGCAGCAAATCGCCGGCAACCTCGGTGCTGACACCAAACTTGCGGCTGAGCGGATACACCGCCCCTTCGGAACTGACAGCCAAGCGGCAGAACACCCGCGCACCGGGGGCGTGCAGGGCAATTTTTTCCAGCTCGGCCAGGCAATCGAACACGTATAAATCAATGCCGGCGGCGCGGGCGGCGGCAATGGCGGTGGCTTTTTTTACCGTATTGCCAAACGATAATTTGGCAGGTTCCGCGCCGGCGGCCAGGCACATGTTGATTTCTTCGATACTGGCGCAGTCAAAACCGCAGCCCAAAGCCACCAAACGGTGCAAAATTTCCGGCGCCGGGTTGGCTTTTAGGGCGTAAAATATCTGCGCCGAGGGCATGGCGTTGCGCATGGCGGTAAAATTTTGTTCAACAACATCAACGTCTAGCACTAGGCAGGGGGTGGCCGGCGTGTGGGCCTGCAGAAATTTGGCGATTTTGGGGGTCATCAGGGGCACCTAAAACAGGTACGGCGCCGGGCGCGTGACTGGCGGGCAGGCCGTGGCACCAGGGGCGAAACCGCCCCGGCATTGCCCCCCGATACCGGGCTTAAACCCTTGCGCGCAACCCCTGGTGTTGGTTTTGTGGTGGCGGAACGGATGAAAATAAGACTCTTCTTTTTCTGAAGAAAAAGAAGCAAAAAGACTTTTGTAATGCGGGAACAGGGGCAACCCTGCCACCGCGCCCTGCGAACCAGCATCAAAAAAGTCTTTTTCGTTTCTTTTTTCGGAAGTCAAAAAGAAAATTCTTACTTTTTACATTCACCCGATTGCCGGTTGGTTTTGTGGGGGGGGGGAACGGGCAGGGTAGCGCATGGCGCAGGCAGAGTACGGGGAAATTGCAGGGCGCTGGATTGCCTGGGCGCGCGCTTTCGCCACTTGGCGAGTGCTGCGGCGCACCGCCTTTGCCGTGGCCGATGAGCAGATTAACCTAGTCGCTGCCGGCTGCGCCTACTTTGCAACGGTGGCCCTGTTTCCCGCCATTTCCACGCTGATTGCGGTGTATGGCCTGCTGTTTGATCCGCGCACGGTAGAACCGCAATTGCAGATGCTCAAAGGCCTAGTTGCCCCCAGCGCCTATCATTTGATCGCCGATTCGGTGCGCCTGCTGGTCACCAAGCCGCACGGCACGTTAACGTTTGGTTTGGCGGTTAGCACCATTATTACCCTGTGGTCGGCAGGCGCCGCCACCAGATCTATCTTGGGCGCGTTAAACCTTGCCTATAATATTCGCGAAACACGCGGGTTTTTGCGCTTTCAGGCCACCGCCATGGCGCTGACCGTGGGGGTAATTGTGGCGGCGGCCCTGGTGCTGGCGGCATTGGTGCTGGCGCCGGCGGTGATGTCGTTCATCGGCGCCCCCCTGCATGCCCGCCATAATGTGCGGTTTTTCAGCCAGATCGGGCTGTTTTTATTCGTGCTGGCAAGTTTTGTCGTGCTGTATCGCTACGGCCCCAGCCACCCGCCGGCGCGCGCCCTGTTTGTGCTGCCCGGCGCTGTGGCGGCCACGCTGCTGTGGCTCGGCGCGTCCACCCTGTTTTCCTATTACGTAGCGCATTTGGCCAGTTTTGATGCGACCTACGGGCCGTTAGGGGCGCTGGTGGGTATTTTGCTGGGGTTTTATGTCAGCGCCTTCGTGCTGCTGGCGGGGGCCGCGTTTAACGCCGCGATCGAGGATGAAATGGTGGATTTTCCCAAGCGCAGCACTTCGCCTGGGCAAGCGGCCGCGCTATAGCGGCGGGCATGAGCGTGAAACCTGTGCCCCCCAAAGCCCCTGCCACTGCCGCGTCCCTCACCGAAGGCCAGCGCGCGTATGAAACCAAGCGCGCCGCCAAAGCCGGCATGTCGCTGGATAAATGGCTCGCCAGCAAACAAAAGCAGGCCGATGCGGCGGCAAGGCAGGCGGCAGAAGCGAAAAAACCGCCCGCCCCCAAAGGTTTGATTTCGCGGCTGCTCGATCGCGCCCACAAGCCGCTGTAGCGCACCCCGCCATGGCGCTGCTGGCGGTGCATGCGGATTGGAGCGTCGATCCCGCCAAACGCTGGATGACAGTGGCGCACGGGACCGGGCAAAAATTTGTGCTGGCAGCACCGGTGCCGGTGGGCGACCCCGCCACTTTATTCGCCCGCCTGCTGGCCTTGGCCGAAAACGCAGCCGTGGCCTTTGGCATTGATGCACCATTGGGGGTGCCACGGGCCTGGGCGGCGTGCCGGCCAGAAGCCGATTTTTGTGCGTTTCTGGCAGGGCTTGCGCCCAACGATCCGTTTTTTCAGGTGGCCGCAACGCTGGGCGAGATCACCCAAGCCCGGCCGTTTTACCCGGCCCGCGGTGTGCGCGGCATGCGCCAGGCCGAACATGCGGCGGCCTTGGGGTTTGCCGATAGTTTTGGCTTACGCCGTGCCTGCGACCGCGCAACCGATCTGCGCCCAGCGGGGGCGCCGCTGTTCTGGACATTAGGCGCCAACCAAACCGGCAAAGCCGCCCTATCGCTGTGGCGTGACATGCTGATCGGCCCGCGGCCAGGTAGTCCACTATACAAAATATGGCCATTTGCCGGCGATTTTTTGCATATTTTGGCACCCGGCACGGTAACCGTGGCGGAAACTTATCCGGCTGAGTGCATGCGCGCCCTTGGCATTTCCACCGCGGGCAGCAAACGCCGCCAGGCCGATCGCGCCGCCGCCGCCCCAAGCATAAAGGCTGCCATGGCACGGCTAGATGCGCACGCGGATGCCAGTTTAACCGCCGCTATCACGGCCGGTTTTGGCGCCGATGCGGCTGGCGAGGATAGGTTTGATAGCGTGCTCGGGGTGTTGGGCGTGGTCGCGGTGTTGCGCGGCGTGCTGCCCGACCGGCCACCGCATTTACCGATCGACCCCTGGGTTACGCGCTGGGAAGGCTGGGTGCTGGGTCAGCGCGCACTGCCCCGCGTGGCGCCGCAAGATCAGCCGCCGGGGTCGCCACCAGCACCGCCGCTTTGATATGGTTGCGGCCAATATCTTTAGCTTCATACAAAAGCCGGTCGGCCAGGGCGAACAGATCATTATGGGTAAGGCCGCCCTGGGGCAGGCCCGTTGCGATGCCGATGCTGACCGTCAGATACGGCCCCAGCGGTGACGATGGATGGGCAATGGCGGCGGTTTGCAAGGTGGCGACCAGCCGATCGGCCATGGCGCGCCCGCCAGCCGCATCGGTGCCGGGCAGCAAACAGGCAAACTCCTCACCGCCAATGCGCGCCAAAACATCGCCTGGGCGGCTGAGGCAGGGCAGCAGGGTTTGCGCCAGATCACGTAAACAATGATCGCCGGCAACATGGCCGAGCGCATCGTTAAAGCGTTTGAAAAAATCGATATCGAGCAAAATCAGGCAAACCGGCAGTTGGTTGCGCCCGCCGCGCGCCCATTCATCGGCCAGGCGCGTTTCGAATTGGCGCCGGTTGGCAATGCCCGTTAGCGGATCGTGCAGCGCCATGTGTTGCAGGGTTTGGCGTTGCGCGTAGCCCTGGCGCAGCTGCCGGCGCAGGTTTTGCGTGCTGCCGATGCAGGCGGCGTTGGTCAGCGCGGTCCAAACAATCAGGCTGGGCAGGCCCGCCGGTATGGCGTGCGGGGTTTGCATGCTGGCAGCGATGGTCAGCGCTGATAGGCTAAGCATCAGCGCCAGATGCCACCAAAAACGCAACGGCAGGCCAGCCCACAGCAAAATAATCGGGCCCAGCACCACCTCGTTCCCCACCGGAAATAGCGGGTCGGGGTGGCTAATCAGCCAGATGCGCGTGCCACCCCAGATCAGCCCGACGACTAAAGCCAGGCGTTCGATTTTGGCCGGGGTCAGCGTGCCGGCATATAAAAGTGTTAATGTTATGCCGACGGTGATCAGCAGTGCCAGGCGAAACAGCAGCAGGCCGGTGAGCGGCGTGCCGGTCCACAGTGGCGAGACCAGATCGACCAGCCCATTGCCGGCGATCAGGGCCAGGGTGATCAGGCTGAGAACGGCCAGGCGGCGGCGGTTTTCAAACCGCATGGCGTGCATAAAACTGGCTTCCAGGGCGGTATCGGCAAAGCGGCCGCTTAGCCTGGCGATGCGCACAGCGCTGCGGGCGGCACGATTTGCATCGTTTCGCGCGGTATTTTGCGCCTGGGGCGCAAGCTCGGTTGGGCTGGGCCGTGTCATGTTGATGATGAACAATGCCGTGTGCGTGGCGTCAACGGAAGGGCAAACTAAACGGCTCGCGGCGCTTTAAAGGCTGGGCCCGCCAGAAAGGGTTGGATTGAAAGGGTTGGATTGAAAGGCTTGCGAAGATGACACTTGCCTGATGCCCCCCAGCCGCCGAGTATGGAAGTTGGTAACATTTTCGCGAAGGATGGAGGTGCCATGGACAACAACATTGCAGCGCCACCACCCGATCCGCTGGCTTTTGCGGCAGCCGCCCCCGCCTATGCGGCGCTCGACCTGGGCACCAATAATTGCCGGCTGCTGATCGGCACCCCGGCCGGCGACGGGTTTCGTGTGCTGGATAGTTTTTCCCGCATCGTGCGCCTGGGCGAAGGGCTGCACAGCACCGGCAGCCTGGCCGAGGACGCGATGGACCGCGCCCTGCACGCCCTGCACGCCTGCGCCCAACGCCTGCGCCGCCGCCCGGTGCACGCGGTGCGCGCCATTGCCACCGAAGCCTGCCGCCGGGCGCTGAATGGCGGCCCCTTTCTGGATCGCGTGCGGCGCGAAACCGGCATAAATTTCAACGTGATCGGCACCCGTGAAGAAGCCGAGCTGGCGCTGGAAAGCTGCGCCCCGTTGCTGCGCGGGGCGGGGCGGCGAGCCCTGCTGTTTGATATTGGCGGCGGATCAACCGAGCTCGCTTGGGTGCGGCTGGGCGGCACGGCCCGGCCGCCCGAACTGATCGGCTACGTTAGCCTGCCGGTGGGGGTAGTGACCCTGGCCGAACGCTTTGGTGAGGCCTGCTTTACCGCCGATGGCTACGCCGCCATGGTGGCCGATGTCGCCGACCGGCTGTGGCATTTTGAAACCGTGCACTGCATCGCCCACGAAGTGCGCAATGGCGGGGTGCGGCTGGTTGGCACCAGCGGCACGGTTACCACCTTGGCCGGCGTCGCCTTGGGGCTGGCCCGCTACCGCCGCCCGGCAGTGGACGGGATCGAACTGGATGCCGAAGCAACCGAAGCCGCCTTGCAGCAATTACGCAGCCTAGGCCGCGCCGGCCTCACCCGCCACCCTTGCGTCGGCCCGGACCGTGCCGATTTCGTGCTGCCCGGCTGCGCCATTTTTGATGCCATCCGCAGCCTGTGGCCCACGGGCGGCGTGATTGTGGCAGATCGCGGTCTGCGCGAAGGTATGTTACTACGCATGATGCGCGAACACCCGCGCACCCCCCAACACGGCCGCCGGGCGCCTGCGGTTTATGCCCAGCACCGCTAAGGGCCGCGCGTGCCCGCCGGGCGATGGCCAGGAATTTAAATGAGATACCAGATGATACAAACCGCCCGAAGCTTGCGCCGCCATGGCCAATGACCGCAAACCCGGCGATGCAAAGCCTGCACCCGTGGCGGTGCGCCGCAACCTGGCGGTCACTTTAAAACGCAGCCTGGGCCGCACCACGGCGCAGCAAAAATGGCTGATCCGCCAGCTAAACGACCCCTACGTGGTGGCCGCCAAACGGGCCGGCTACCGGTCCCGCGCCGCGTTCAAACTCATCGAGCTGGATGACCGTTTCGGCCTGATCAAAAAAGGCGCCCGGGTCGTGGATTTGGGCGCCGCCCCCGGCGGGTGGAGCCAGGTGGCCATCGAACGCACCGCGGCATCGGTGGTGGGGATCGATCTGCTGGCGGTGGAACCAGTCAGTGGCGCGCGCTTTATCGAAGGCGATTTCAACGACCCCGACATGCCCGCCCGCCTAGCCGCGATGCTGGGCGGCAAGGCTGATTTGGTGCTGTCGGACATGGCCCCCAACACAACGGGCCATAATGCCACCGACCATCTGCGCATCATGCTGCTGGCCGAACTGGCGCTGGATTTTGCCATCAACGTGCTCAACCCCGGCGGTGCATTTGTTGCCAAACTGTTTCAAGGCGGCGCTGCCCGTGAAATGCTGACGCCGCTCAAACAGCGGTTTACCACGGTGAAACACGCAAAGCCGCCGGCTAGCCGCAAGGATAGCAGCGAGCTTTATGTGATCGCCCAAGGGTTTAAGGGAAGCGAAGGCTAAGACAAGAAAAGGCTGGTGGGGCCCCACGCGAAGGCGTGCCTGCGCACGAGGCCGCCCCCCCAGGCCCCCTGCATTTTTTGGGGATTTGTAATGACTGTGGTGCCATCCCTATTTCGTCCGGACTACGCGCCGGATGATGTGGCTTTGGCGCGTGACCTGCTGGCGCGCGCTGAACTATCGCCTGGCCGCGAAGCGCGCATTGATACAGAAGCAAGCGCCCTGATCGGCGCCATCCGCGCACGTGCCGCCGGCATGGGCGGCATTGATGCGTTGCTGCGCGAATACTCCCTGACCACGCCAGAAGGTTTGGCGCTGATGGTGCTGGCCGAAGCGTTGTTGCGGGTGCCTGATGATGCAACGGCCGACCGGCTGATTGAAGATAAATTGGGCCAGGGCGATTTTGCCGCCAAAATCGTTGCTGGCGACAGCATACTGGTGAACGCCTCGGCCTGGGCGCTGGGGCTGTCGGCGCGAATAATTGGGCCGCGCGATACACCCGAAACGATTTTGCACGGCATTGTGCGTAGGCTCGGCCAGCCTACCGTGCGCGCCGCTTTGCGCCAGGCCATGCGGGTGATGGGCGGGCATTTTGTTCTCGGCCAAACCATCGATGCCGCCCTCACCCGGGCCGCCAGTCGGGCAGGGCGGGTGTACCGCTACAGTTTCGATATGCTGGGTGAAGGGGCGCGCACCGCCGATGATGCCGCACGCTATTTTGCCAGCTATGCGGCATCGATCGATGCCATCGGCCGAGCCGCCGGCACCACCAAGCTGCCCGAACGGCCAGGCATATCGGTTAAACTTTCTGCCCTGCACCCGCGCTATAACGCGCAATCGGCGGCCCAGGTGATGGCCGATCTGGTGCCCCGCGTGCAAATCCTGGTGCGCCAGGCGGCAGCGTTGGATTTGAATTTTACCATCGACGCCGAAGAAGCCGACCGGTTAGAAATCTCGCTCGATGTGTTTGCAGTTTTGGCCGCAGACCCGCAGCTTGCCGGCTGGCAAGGGTTTGGCCTGGCGGTACAGGCTTATGGCAAACGGGCGGGTGCAGTGATCGATTACGTGGCGCAGATTGCAGCTTTCCATGATCGGCAGTTTATGGTGCGCCTGGTGAAAGGGGCATACTGGGAAACCGAAATTAAGCGCGCCCAGGAAGCAGGTCTAGCCGATTATCCGGTGTTTACCCGCAAAAGCATGACCGACCTAAATTATCTCGCTTGCGCCGAAAAACTGCTGGGGCTGCGCGGCCGCCTATATCCGCAATTCGCCACCCACAATGCCTTGACCGTTGCCAGTATTTTGGAAAATGCCGGCGGCACTGGCGGTTATGAATTTCAACGCCTGCACGGCATGGGCGATGCGCTGTACGATGCGCTGTTAGAACGCCATCCTGGTATCGGCGTGCGCACTTACGCACCGGTCGGCCAGCATCGTGATTTATTGGCTTATCTGGTGCGCCGCCTGCTGGAAAACGGCGCCAATTCATCATTCGTGTCGATCGCCGCCGATGCTACCGTGCCGATAACTGTGTTGCTGCGCCGGCCCGAAGCTGTGATTGCCACAGCAGCCCAAGCGCGCAACCGCCAGATACCGTTACCCAGGCAGATGTTTGGCAAGCGGCGCAATTCGCCCGGAGTTTTTTTTGGTAGTGCAACCGATAGGGCCGCTTTGTGTGCAGGTGTTGCCGGCGCGCAAGATTTGGCTCAGGCGGCACCGCTGGTGGATGGGCTAAATTTGCCTGGGCCCCCGCGCGATGTCGTCTCCCCCACCGACGGCGCAACCGTGGTGGGTAGCATGATCGCCGCAACGCCGGCGCAAGCGCTGGCCGCCATGGCAGTTGCGCGCAAAAACTTTGCCGCCTGGGATCGCACCCCGGCCGCCGATCGCGCCGCCATTTTGGAACGTGCCGCCGACCTGCTGGTGGAAAACCAGCATCGCATGTTGGCGTTGCTGGCGCTGGAGGCTGGCAAAACGCTGGAGGATGGCGTTGCCGAATGGCGCGAGGCGGTCGATTTTTTGCGCTATTATGCTGCGGGTTGCCGGCAACATTTTGCCAATTTTGAAATTTTGCCTGGCCCGGTGGGTGAAACTAATAGTTTGCGCTATCGCGGGCGGGGCGTGTTTGTGTGTATTTCGCCGTGGAATTTTCCACTGGCGATTTTTGCGGGCCAGATTGCCGCGGCTTTGGCCGCCGGCAATAGCGTGGTGGCCAAACCGGCGCCGCAAACGCCCTTGGTAGCAGCGGCGATGGTTGCCATTTTGCATAAAGCCGGGGTGCCGCCCGGTGTGCTAAATCTGCTGCCCGGCGATGCGGCCCTGGGGGCGGCCATTATGACCCACCCGCACGTGGCGGGCGTTGCTTTTACCGGGTCCACCCAGGCGGCTTGGGCGATTAATCGCACACTTGCCGCCAAAGATGGCCCGATTGTGCCGCTGATCGCCGAAACCGGTGGTATTAATGCGATGATTGTGGATGCCACCGCCTTGCCCGAACAGGTGGTGGATGATGCGGTGCTCAGTGCGTTTCGCAGTGCCGGCCAGCGCTGTTCCGCTTTGCGTCTGCTGCTGGTGCAGGATGATGTCGCCGATCATATCATTACCATGCTGGCCGGGGCGGCGGCTGAGTTGCGCCTGGGCGATCCGCAAGATTTAGCGACCGATATTGGCCCGGTGATCGACCGTGCTGCCCAATACAAACTGCAAACCTATGTGCAAAACCTGCCGTCAACAGCGCGCCTGCATTATGCCGGTGTCGCGCCGGGCACAGGTTTTTTCATCGCCCCCCACATCATTGAAATTGCCGATGCGGCCGATCTGACCCAGGAAATTTTTGGCCCCATTCTGCATGTTGCGCGCTATGCAGCTTGCGATCGGGATGCGGTTTTGGATAAAATTGCCGCCACGGGGTATGGCCTGACCTTGGGCATTCACACACGAATTGATGGCGCGGCGGAGGCCATTGCCGCGCGGCTACCAGTTGGCAATGTCTATGTTAACCGCAACATGATCGGCGCCGTGGTGGGTGTGCAGCCGTTTGGCGGATCGGGTTTATCGGGCACTGGGCCCAAAGCCGGCGGGCCGGATTATCTGCGGCGGTTTGCTGTGGAACAAGTGGTCTCGGTGAACACGGCGGCGGCTGGTGGTAATGCGGCGTTGCTGGCAGCGGATGAGTAGGGCATTGGCGTTTTGCCCATACCCTTACAGCCCATACGGTGCATACGGCCCCAAAATAAGCTGCTCATGCACACCGATACCGGTGCTCACCGTGCCATCGCGGGCGGTGCGCTCGGCGCGGCAAATCATTTGCACGTGTAAATTTTCGATGCTGGTATGGTCGATGCCGGCCAAAGAAATATCTTCGCGCGCCACCACCAGCTCGCCTTTGTAACCACCATGCGGCCAGGCCGAACCGACATAGCCGATGCCACGCATTAAAAATGTCGCAATCGGGGTAAGGGTAATACTGTGCCCCAGAGCGCCCAGATCAAGCACCGCCGATTTGGCAATGCGCGCATCCGGCGCCAAGTTTAGGGTTAGGTTTGCCGTGTCGGTATGGCTACCGCCACCCAACCCTTTGCTATTGGGCCCCGCACCATCGGGGCATAACACGGCGCGGGTGTTCCAGGCTTGCCCGGTAGAATCCGCATTGATGTGAAAAAACACGCTGTCGCCAGCAAAATTCAGCGGCACCCATTGCCAGAAAAAACCGGGGATAATCGGCGGCGCGAACGGTTGCGTGTCGCCCGCCCCAATCGGGCGCACGCCCCACGATCGATCGCGCGTGCCCAGTGCCCCTGCCGGCAGGTGTGTCACGCGGCCATCGATGCTGATCTGGCCTTGCCAATGGCCGTTTTGGGTCAGCCGCGTGTAATCCATAAACACCCGCGGTCCGATGCGATGGGTAAAACGCGGTTCTTCGATCGGGAAGGCGCGGCCGGTAAAAATCAGCTCGGCAGAAATGCCGTCGTGATCGGCTATGATCAACTGCAAAATTTTCAGCGGTTCAATAATTTTGATGGTGATCGGGCCGACGGTCAGGTCCATCCGTTCCATGTGCAAAAAACGTGACGCGTGCAGGCAATGTTCGATACCATCGATCACCACGGCAAAATGCGCATCGGCGATATTTAGATGCGGGTAGATGCCAAAGGCGGCGGCAAAAAAGATGCGGCCATCGGGGCTGTAGCCGTTGAAGAAATAGCGATCATAAAAATTGCGGTCGGTGCCGGAAAAAGCGATCGGCTCGGGGGTTTGGTGGATGGGGAAATCATCGGCGCGGGTCAGCATGGCGGGCGGCTCCGGCGTTGTCCGGCGCGCGCCGGGGGGTGATCATAGCGGTTGCCATAGGATAGCCGCAAAAATCGGCGGCGGTAACCTGGGCGGCGGCCATTCCGCCAGACAGCGCGCCCACCAAAACAGCAAACGCACCTTGCCATGTGGCGCATATTTATCTATATAATGCCACATAGCATCAGGAAAGCCTGCGCCATGCCCGCCCTTGTTGCCGTCCGCACCGGCGCTGCAGATTTTTCACCCACCCCGATCACCGACCCCGAAGCGGCGGCGATGTTCCGTGCCAGCCTTAATCTGTTCAGCCTATGGGGGGTGGCGGACACCGAGGCCGCTATTTTGCTGGACCTGCCCACGCGCAGTTTTGCCCGCTGGAAAACCGGGCTAACCGGGCGCATCGGGCGCGACCAAAAAGCCCGGCTGTCCAACCTGATGGGTATTCACAAAGCCCTGCGCATCATTTTTCTTGACCCCGCACGTGGCTATGCCTGGGTGCGTATGCCCAACACAGTGTTTTATGGCCAAACGCCGCTGGCCATCATGCTGGGCGGCGATCTGACCGACATTATGCGCATCAGGCGCTATTTGGATGCCGAGCGTGGCGGGTGATTCTCCCAACCGCGATCTTTCCCACAACCCAAATCACCTGGCCGCGGGCGGTGCGGATTATTCGCAGCGTCTCCCCGGTGACCGATCTGTTTGAAGACATCGCCGACCCCGCTGATTGGCCGTCATTGATTTCGGCTGAACAAAAAACCAACCCGCGGCTGATGGAAACTTTGGGCATGCTCGATCACGTGCCGCCGGCGCGGCGGGTGAGCGGGCCGGGTGCTGTGTATCTGATGGCGCCGTTCACCCATGTCAGCCCCGACCGGCCCAGCCGGTTTAGCGATGGCACCTACGGTGTGCTGTATGTGGCGCAACATTTTGAAACCGCGCTGTTTGAAACCATGCACCACCATGCGCGATTTATGGCAGCTTCCGCCCAGACGCCTGGGTGGACATCGCAGTTTCGCGAGATACTGATGGATGTCGATGTCCCCCTGCATGATTTGCGTGGGCTTGGCAGCGGCGACCCGGTTTTGGCCACCGACATCTATCAGGCCGGCCAAACGCTTGCGGCCGGTTTACGGGCGGCGAGCAGTAACGGGGTGGTTTACCCAAGCGTGCGTCAACCCAAGGGGGGCGCCTGCGCCGGGTTGTTTTACCCAGACCTCGCGCAGCGCGCGGTGCAGGCCCGGCATCTGGATTATCACTGGAATGGCAGCCGGGTGAATTTCTATCGCGACGTTGCCAGCAAACAGGTTTTTGAAATTGTGTGATGACGGGCGCTGGTTGCCACGCTTGCCGATACTTGAACCGGCGGTATCTCCGATGGTGCCCAGGAGTGGAATCGAACCACCGACACTGCAATTTTCAGTCGCATGCTCACCATAGGGGATAAGGGAATTTTCGAAGTGTATTTGTCGCTGTATTTGTCCTAAGATCGTCGGCATGGCTGGAAGCAGAAAAAAGGGTGACGAACGATACCACCCAAGCCCCATCGAGATACCAGAGCTGAGTAACTTAATAACCCTTGGGCAGCATCGCCGTGGCGAAAAAGACACAGCTTGGTCTGTCACGATGGTTATGCCGGATGGTCACAGGGTCGGCCCGGTCAGCGTCGGTAAGGGCACCCTGGCGCAAGCGACCTACAAGGCGGCTCAGCTCTATGGCGAGCGGAAGACCCTCTACGAGAACGGGTTGCCCCAGCCTTCACGCCCAGGATTGCCCGCCAAACCCGCCGAGCCGACGTTTGGGGATGCCGCCAGAATTGCCGTCGAGCGCCTCACCGAGCGGCAGCGGGACACTCTGAAGGCCCAAGGCTACGCTAAATCCAACAAGTTCACCGTCAAGCGGGCGGTAATTCAGCGTGTATTATTGCCTAATTTTGATTTGGTCACCTGGCCTCAGATGCGAACGGTCGCACGGGAATGGCTGCCAACCTACAAGGTGGACAAGACCAAGCGGCGGAAAGGCAAGCCAGCACAATTTGAGCGCCCAAGCCAGAATACAATTGGAAATCTCAATCACGCATTGCAGGCCGTTAATGACGTTGCAATTGAGAAGGGGTGGATTAGCGAATTTGATAAGCCGAAATTTTCGAAAAGAGGTTTTGAGCAAGGAAGTCGTCAGCCTTCCTTTGAATGGGATGAGGTTGCTCAAATCAACGGGATTATGACCGATGAGTGGGTGAATGAAACGGATACCACGAACAGGATGTTACTTCGGCTTTATGTCGCACTGCTGGCGACTTCTGGTATCCGGCCTGGCCTGGAGGCTACATCAATTTTACCTGCACAGATTACGGTTCAAAAGAATAAAGTAGTCATAAATATCCAGCCTAATCAGGGGAAATATAAAAAATCCAGAACGGCATCCTGCCTGAATGGCTCCTTTGATATCAAGAAATTATTGGATGGATTTCTCAAATGGCGTAAAGAAAACTGGAGCGCAGAAAAAACGATTCAGGAAACTCGCATCCTTGCCAATCCTGCGACAGGAAGCATCCCTCGGCTTGATCGGATGCTGGTGGAATTTCTAGCTTTGCATAATATACTTCTTGACCCGATCACCGGTAAAAACCGTGTGCCCTATTCTTTCAGGCACTTTGCAATATCACAAGCTATTCGTGATGATAATGATAATCAAATACTCTGTATGATTTTCGGCACAAGCTCCGCAATGATTGAAAAAAACTATTCCCACTTAAAGGGCGAAGAAGCGGCAATCAAGGCGGTAGGGCGCAGTGGAAAGAAACAGGCTCGCATAGGTTTTGTATAAGGCTGGGTTTTGGTTTGGAATTGCCGACTTTAATTCATTGATATTGCTTTGAAT
>JBBARC010000013.1:0-67255 GCA_040400005.1 Acetobacteraceae bacterium
GGTCGAGACTGTGGTCGAGACTGTGGTCGAGACTGTGGTCGAGACTGTGGTCGAGGCTGCATTGGCGAAAGTGCGTCTGAGAAAATAACGGGCGGCGGCGATTCGGCGCCGGTGCATTGGCGCTTAGGTCGTTTCGTGATGATCTGGGACCAAGGCATAAAGCGATTGGCGGGTCCAGGGTATTTCGGCAAAGACAGGCACAATTTGTCGCGATCTGCGGGGCGGCGAACGCGGCGGTGCACGGGGACGTGGTTTGCGCTATAGGCAAGGCACGACCAAAAACACGGATAAGGGGCGGCGGATGCGGCTGGTAGCGATGGTGGTGTGCGCAGGTGCCGCAGTGCTCGTGGCCGATATCGCCCATGCCCAGGTGGCGTTAGCCGGCAGCACCGGCGCGGACCCGGTGCCGGGTACGGTGACCGTTCGGCTGGGCGGGCGGTTTCGTGCCTATTTTGGCTATTTTGCCGATAGTCAGTTTAACGCCAACAGCCTGACCTACTCCGGCGACCTATCCGTGGACCCGACCGCCCGTGTGTTTACCGCTAACGAACAAACCGGGCTGGGGTTGAACGAATTGGCGCGGTTGTATCCCGGGTTTGATGGGGTCACCCCCGGTGGCATCAAATACGGTGCCAATGTGGAACTGCGCCAGGATAACCCGGTGGCACCCGGGGGCGGCCTGAACGGCACGTCGTCCAGCGCCAGCCGGGCGCGCGGATCGGTGTATGTGCGGCGCGAGTGGGGCTATCTGGGCACCGATAATCTGGGCACGCTGCGCTTTGGCACCCAGGATGGGCCAACCGCATTGTTCATTGCCGGCACCATGGAAAATTTCAACGATGGCGGCTGGAATGGTGACGCCGGTAATGGGCTGGCGTTGAACGCCCAGGTGGTGTGGCCGTTTGCCAATACCGGCAATGCCAATGTGACGGATAAGCTAATCTACCTCAGCCCGGCCTTGGATATGGGCGATATCGGGCGGTTTGATGGCGGGATTTCTTGGGAGCCGGGCACCGCAGGCGCCAGCGCCAACGATGGTAACTGCCCGTATGCCGCGACAGAGCCGGGCATCGGCTGCGATCGGCTTTCCAGCACATCGGTGGCGCTGGAGGCTGCGCGGCGGACCAACACCATGGAGCTGGCTGGACGCTGGCGCGCGGTATTCGGCGCGGTGGGGGTGGTGGGCGAGGCATCTTACGTGCGCGGCAACAGCGTGGGCTACCAGGGGCCGTTACAGATGCCGGGTTACGACCAATATAACCGGCTGATGTATACCCCGGCGGTAACGTATGACGGCCTGAATTTTGGCGATATGGGTGTCGCGCTGACCTATGCCGGGGTGCAGATCGGCGCCAATTACCAGTTTGGCCGGTTTAATAACGCGACCGCCGCAGGCACCGGCAGCACGCTCGCCCTGGCACCGAAGGGCGGCAAGGGCGGATCGGCGCTGATCGCCGGGGCATCGTATAGTTTGGGGCCGGCAGTGATGGGGGCATCGTATTTATCGGTGGATACCGCCGGGGCTTACGCGTACCAGTCAAATTTGGCCGTTCCGGCACCGGCGCAGGTGACCCAAGGTTTGGGCACCCGCCACGAAACCGGCGTTGCTGCTGGCGGCACGCTAAAAGTGGTGCCGGGGGTAGGGGTGTTTTTGTCGTATTTGTATGGCGAGCGTAAACAGAGTGGCTATGATTTTGTCGCCAGCACGGTGGGCGCGCCAGCCAACAACAAAACCCGGGCATCGGTGCTGACACTGGGCACCAGCCTTACCTGGTAGGGTTTCGCTTAAGGTTTCAGCCGTGCCCGCACGGCGTCTCTTGGCGAGCACGCTACGGATCGGCTAGATCATGCTACCCGGCATAGCGCCGGACACGGATTTCGCTGCACCATGTCCCTTAGCCCTTGCCGATACGCTGCTTTTCCTGCGATTTTACTGGCGGTTTTGCCGCTGGCCGGGTGTTTGGGGTTTGGCGGCGATGATACCCCCAAGGTGCAGCCGGTATCGGGGGGCGAATATAATGATTACCGCAGCAAGGACCCCGGCGCCGGCACGCTGTTTGGCGGATCGGGCATTGTTGGCGGGCCGGCAAAAGATAATCGCCAGCAGGAAGAAGGGGCCACCCTGGGGGTGAACGCCTATTTGTGGCGCGGTGCGCTGGATACGCTGGGCTTTATGCCGCTGGCCTCGGCCGACCCGTTTGGCGGGGTGATCATCACCGATTGGTATTCGCCACCGACGGTGACCGGCGAGCGGTTTAAGGCGACCGCCTATATTTTGGGCCGTGAGCTGCGTGCGGACGGGGTAAAAGTTGCGGTGTTCCGCCAGGTGCAGGATGGCGGCAATTGGGTTGATGCGACGCTGAACCCAGGCACTGCGACCGATATCGAAAACAAAGTTTTGGCGCGGGCCCGCGAGCTGCGCGCGCAGTCGGCCGCGCGCAAATAGCGATTTCTTAGGCCCAGGCGGCGCCGTTAAGTGCCAGGAAGCGTGGGGCTAAGAGTGGGGCTAAGAGTGGGGCGGCCAAGGCAAAGCCCGCCAGCGTCGGTGACCGGTAGGCTGCAGGTGCCGGCCTGACAGATGAAGGCGGCAGCGTCTGCGCCTGGGGGCGGTGTTTTGCCGGCGGCGGGGTGCCCCGCAGGCAGCGTGGTGCCGGCACCGGCGCGCAGCACCAATCGGGTTGGATCTGGCAATACCATTGCCGCATTGAGCAGCGCCTGGCCTTGCGGGCTTGCGCAATCACCGGCGATGACGATGGATGTGGCATTAGCCAAAAGATCAGCGGCGGCCAATAAACTTGGCATGGCGGTAAGTTGGTCGGGGTTGGCGCCAAAAGCTGCAAACACCGCCTGGGCGTGGCTGCGCCAATCTGCATCACCGGTAAGATGATAGAGTTTTGCGAAAACGTCGGCGATCAAGCCGTTGCCGTTGGGGGTTGCGTTATCTGCGGCGGTGCGCGGGCGCACAGGTGGCGCATCGAGGGCATCATCGGCGCTGGTGAAAAAACTGCCGTCTGGATCAGCAAAATGTGCAAGGGCTGCGTTTGCGCAGGTGATAGCGTGGGCAAGGTAGGTGGCGGTGCCCGTGGCTTCGAACAGGGCGATGGCGGCGCGCGCCATGGATGCCTGATCATCAAGCAGGCCGGCGGCGGTGATAACGCCATCGCACCAGGCGTGGGCGGTGCGCCCATCGAGCCCGGCCGCTGGTGGGCTCAGCAGATGCTGGACATTGGCAAAAACATCGGCGGCTATCGTTAGCCAATCTGGCCGCGCGAACACGAAGGCTGCGCGGCACAAGGCAGTTATAGCCAAACCGTTCCAATCGGCCAGCACTTTATCATCACGCGCCGGGCGAATGCGGGTGGCGCGGCGCTTGCGTAAAGTTTCTCGTTGTTTTGCCAGGGTTGTTTCAAATTCATTGGTGCTGCGTGGGGTTACCCTGCGTAAGATGGTGTGGCCTTCCCAATTACCACCAAGGGTTACGTCGTAGGCGGTTTTGAAGGCGGGTGATGCATCACCCAAGGCTGCATCTATTTGTTTTTCGGTCCAGACATAAAAACGGCCTTCCTCGCCTTCGCTGTCGGCATCTTCGGCGGCGGCAAATGCGCCTGCGTTCATCATGTCGCGGGTCAACCACGCGACAATACCACAGGCCGCTTCGTGGTAGAGGGGATTTGGCATATTGGCTTGTGCGAACGCCAAGAGCTCGAGAATTTGGCCGTTGTCATAAAGCATTTTTTCAAAATGCGGAGCCAGCCATTCGGCATCGGTGGAATAGCGGGCGAAACCGCCGCCCAGATGGTCGTGGATGCCGCCATGTGCCATGGCGCTAAGCAAACGATGTACCATAGCGGTGCCGGCAGTATCAGTGGTTCGCACACCTTGTTGCCACAGTAAGCGAAAGATTGGTGGGTTAGGAAATTTGGGGGCGCCACGCAGGCCGCCATGGGTATGATCTTCTAGCCGCAAAAACGATTGCGTCACGCGTGTTAGGGCTTGTGGATTTATGGCGGCGCCGGGCTTGCTTGCGTTACTGTCGGCTAAGGCGCGCATCAGGGCGGCACCATTTTTAGCAACTGAGCCGTCGCCATCGTTATAGGCTCGCGCGATGGCGGTTATAAGTTGGCGGAACGATGGCCGGCCATAAGATGGTTCGGGAGGAAAATAAGTACCGCCCCAGAACGGTGTGCCATCGGGGGTTAGAAACATGGTGAGTGGCCAGCCGCCTTGTTCGCCCAGCGCATGTAAGGCAGTCATGTAAACATGATCGATATCGGGGCGTTCTTCGCGGTCGATTTTGATGTTGACGAACAGGCTGTTCATCAGCGCCGCAGTATCGCCGTCTTCGAACGATTCATGGGCCATAACGTGGCACCAGTGGCAGGCGGCATAGCCGATGGAGAGCAAGATCGGTTTGTTCAGCGCGTGCGCTTCGGCCAGAGCGACGCGACCCCATGGGCGCCAATGCACAGGGTTTTGCGCGTGTTGGCGCAGGTAGGGCGATTTTTCGTGGCCCAACAGGTTTTCGGCGGGCGGCAGTGCAGGTGTGGTCACGAAAAGATCCTTTGGATGGATGTCGGCGATATAGGGCATGCCGCGTGCGGGGATGGTATGGTGTGGCGACAGGTTGCGCCACATATGGGGCGGTATGAGTTGATTAAGGAGTGCCCATGGGCAAACGCCATACGGACGATGCTGCGCCCTATTTTGCCAGCCATATTTTTGTCTGCACCAATCGCCGGCCGGATGGCCACCCACGTGGCAGTTGTGCCGAGAAAGGATCGGAGGCGCTGCGTGACTATGCCAAGGCGCGCGCCAAAGAACTCGGGCTAAAGAACGTGCGCGTAAACGCGGCGGGTTGCCTGGATCGCTGCGAGCATGGGCCGTGTGTGCTGATTTACCCCGAGGGCGTTTGGTACACCGTGGCTGACCGTGCCGCCGTGGACGCCATTTTGCAAATCCACGTGCGCGATGGCGGACGGGTGCCAGGGCTGGTTATTGCCGATCGGGCGGTGGCGAGTGCGCCTAGTGCAACCGGCGGGTTGCCCGCCGTTGAGTGACGCAGCCGCGACGATTTTTGCCCATGCCAGCGGTGCCGGACGGGCGGCGATTGCGGTGGTGCGGATAAGTGGTGCGGCAACGGCGCAGGTTTTGGGCGGGGTTTTACCGCATGTGCCGCCGCCGCGACGGGCGCAACTTTTGCCGGTGCGCGATGCCGCGGGTGAGGTTTTGGATCGGGCGCTGGCGCTGTTTATGCCGGGGCCGGGAAGTTTTAGCGGGGAAGATTCGGCGGAGCTGCATCTGCACGGCGGGCCGGCGGTGGTTGCGGCGGTTTCGGCGGCGCTGATCGCTGCCGGCGCGCGGCCGGCATTGCCGGGGGAGTTTACCCAGCGGGCTTTTATCAACGGCCGGATGGATTTGCTGGAAGCCGAGGGGATCGCCGATTTGATCGCGGCGGACACCGACCTGCAGCGGCGCCAGGCAATGCGCCAGGTGGATGGCGCGCAAAGTGCGGTGCTGGCTGGCTGGCGCGAGAGTTTGTGTGCGGCTTTGGCGGCGCAAGAAGCGTTGATTGATTTTCCGGATGAGGATTTACCGCTCGAGGTAGAGGCAAAATTGGTCGCCGATCTTGCTGCCATTCGCGACGAATTTGTCGCAGCACTGGGGGCAACGGCCGCCGCGATGCGGGTACGTGACGGCATCGTGATTGTCATCGCAGGCCCGCCAAATGTTGGGAAGTCAAGCCTTATCAATAGGTTAGCTGGGCGTGATGTGGCGATTACAGCCGTGACCCCAGGCACCACTCGCGATGCGCTGGAAGCCGCAGTTGAAATTGCCGGCGTGCCGGTGACCCTGATTGATACCGCAGGGATACGCGAAACCGAGGACGCGGTGGAAGCCGAAGGTGTGCGGCGCGCCCGTGCACGGGCGGCACAGGCCGATATTGTGCTGCGTGTGTGCGTGGCGGGCGCCGCCGAGCCGCCAATTGGCGCCGAGCAGGCGGGCGAATTTTTGGTATCGAACAAGTGTGATTTGGTTGGCGATGATGCCGCGGCGCTAGGAATTGCCGTGAGTGCGTTGACCGGCGCTGGCATCGATCGGCTGCGCGCCGAGCTGGGCCGCCGTGTGTGTGATTTAACCCATCTTACCGCCGCACCAGCGCTTACTCAGCTGCGCCACAGTGCGGCGCTGACCGAAGCCATAATGGCCTTAGATCGCGCAATCGATGCTGACATGCCTGAACTGCGCGGTGAAGATTTGCGCATCGCCGTTTTCGCACTTGGTCGTATAAGCGGGGCGGTAGACGTAGAAGACGTGCTGGAGGCGATTTTCCGGCGTTTCTGTATCGGTAAATAAGCGTCGTTTCGGGTTGGGATTTACGGGTGATGACCCTGGGTAAACAGTTTGATGTGATTGTTGTTGGTGGCGGGCATGCTGGCACCGAAGCGGCGGCGGCGGCGGCGCGCTGTGGTGCAGCCACGCTGCTGTTGACGCACCGGGTTGAGACCATCGGTGAGATGTCGTGCAACCCGTCGATTGGCGGCATCGGCAAAGGGCATTTGGTGCGTGAGGTGGACGCGCTGGATGGGGTGATGGGGCGGGCGGCGGATCTTGCCGGCATTCATTTTAAACTGCTGAACCGTAGCAAAGGCCCGGCCGTGCGTGGGCTGCGTGCCCAGGCTGACCGTAAACTGTACCGCCACGCCGTGCAGGATATTTTGGCGGCAACAGAAAACCTGACCATTTTTGCCGATGCTGTCGATGATTTTGAATTTGCCGCAGATGGGCGGGTTGCCGCTGTTCTGACCGCCAGTGGCCAGCGCTATGTCTGCGGTGCAATAGTGCTGACTACGGGCACGTTTTTGCGCGGCGTTATTCATGTGGGGCACAGCACGCAGCCAGCCGGGCGTGTGGGCGAGGCGCCATCGATAAAACTTGCGGAAACTTTGGGGCGATTGGCCTTGCCGTTGGGACGATTAAAAACCGGCACGCCGCCGCGGCTGGCCCGTAACTCGATCGATTGGGAGGGGCTGGATGCCGACCCCGGCGATGCAGCCCCCGAGCCGTTTAGTTTTATGACCAACCGCATTACCACGCCGCAAATAGAGTGCCGCATCACCGGCACGACACCGGCAACGCACGCGCTGATCCGCGAAAACCTGCACCTTTCCGCAGTCTATGGCGGTGCCATTAGCGGACGCGGGCCGCGCTATTGCCCGTCGATTGAGGATAAGGTGGTGCGTTTCGCTGATCGCACCCGCCACCAGATTTTTTTAGAACCTGAGGGGTTGGATGACCCCACGGTTTACCCCAATGGGATTTCGACTAGCCTGCCAGCAGATGTGCAAGCGCAATTGGTGCGCACCATTCCAGGGTTGGAGCATGCGGTAATCCTGCGGCCCGGTTACGCGGTCGAGTATGATTTTGTTGATCCCCGCGCCTTGCGGCCAACCTTGGAGCTTCGTGCGGTTGGCGGGCTTTTTCTTGCCGGCCAAATCAACGGCACCACCGGGTATGAAGAAGCCGCCGGGCAGGGCGTGCTGGCGGGCATCAATGCGGCGGCAGTGGCGGGTAGGCGCATGCCGACCGTGCTGGATCGGGCTTCATCGTATATCGGCGTCATGATGGACGATTTAACGCGGACCGGGGTGACCGAGCCTTACCGCATGTTTACCTCGCGCGCGGAGTTTCGCTTAACCCTGCGGGCGGATAATGCGGATTTGCGGCTGACGCCCTTTGGCCTTGCGCAAGGGTGTGTCGGCTCTGCGCGTGCGGCAAAATATGGGGTTTATGCGGCTGATTTGGCCGCGGCTTTCGATGTGGCGCGATCCGACATTAAATCAAGTGCGGAATTGGCTCGTGCGGGTATTGTGGTGAAGGCGGATGGGCAGCGGCGTAGCTTGCTCGCGCTGCGGCCTACGGATCACCCACCAGGCGCATTAGAACTGGCGTTTCCCTGGTTGGCGACATTGGTCCCACAGGTTCGTGCACAGTTGGAGGTCGAGGCCCTTTATAACGGCTACCTTGGCCGCCAAGATGCCGAAGCGCGCCAGATGCGGGCGACGGAAGCGGTGACCCTGCCCGAGGACCTCGACTACGCCACAATTGACGGATTGAGCGCCGAAGCCCGTGAAAAACTTGGCGCCGCTCGTCCGCGCTCGCTTGGTGCGCTGGGTCGGCTGCCGGGCGTAACGCCACCAACCGTTATGGCAATCATTGGGCACCTTAGGCGCGCCCAAGCATGATGACGCTTGGCGGCGACAATGTTTCACGTGAAACATTGTCCGCGATGGAGGCGTTGGGTGTTTCACGTGAAACAATTGACCGCCTCGAGATTTTCGCCGACGTTCTTTTCCGCTGGGCAGCGCGCATCAACCTGGTCAGCCGCAAGGACTTGCCGCATCTGTGGCAGCGCCACATTCTTGATGCGCTGCAGCTGTTGCCGTTAATCCCTCTCAACACCGAACGAGCGACGGACATAGGCTCCGGTGCCGGGTTTCCGGGGCTTATTCTCGCGATAGCGGCGGCGATCCCGTTTGATCTGGTAGAGGCAGACCAACGCAAATGCGCCTTTCTGCGCGAAGCTGCCCGCGCCACCAATGCGCCGGTCCAAATTCATGCTTGCCGCATCGAGGCCCTTAAGGTGCCACCCGCACCGCTTATTACCGCCCGAGCCCTTGCGCCGCTCGGTGATCTCCTGTCTTTGGCCGCGCCGCTTACCACGCCGGGCGGCTTTTTTCTCTTTCCCAAGGGCGCGGATGCCGAGCAGGAATTGACCGGCGCGGGTGCTGCATGGAACATGCGGGTTGAGCGATTCCCCAGCGCTCTTGCCGGCGGCGGCGTCATTCTGCGGATCAGTGAGGTTTCACCGCGTGTCTGACCAAGCCCCACCCCGCATACTGGCGATCGCCAACCAAAAGGGCGGCGTTGGCAAAACCACCACCGCGATAAATCTGGCAACCGCCCTGGCCTTCGCCGGCTGCTCCGTGCTGCTGCTCGACCTCGACCCCCAAGGCAATGCCTCCACCGGCCTAGGCATCGACCGCGCCAACCGCCGCTTAGGCACCTATGCGGTGCTGGTCGACGGCCAGCCGATCAACGAGCTTATTCGCCGCACCGACATCGCCAATCTCGATATCGTGCCCGCCGATCCCGATTTGGCCGGTGCGGAAGTTGAACTTGTCGGCATTGAAAAACGCGAATTTCAGTTGCGCGATGCTTTTGCAACCCTCGCACCCGGCCGATATAGCCACATCATCATCGATTGCCCGCCCAGCCTGGGCCTGCTCACCCTCAATGGCCTGGTTGCGGCCAATGCCGTACTGGTGCCGTTGCAATGCGAATTTTTCGCGCTCGAAGGCATTAGCCAGTTGGTGCGCACCATTGAACGGGTGAACAAAAGCCTTAACCCCAAACTAATGCTGCAAGGCATCGTGCTAACAATGTTCGATAGGCGCAATAATTTGTCAGATCTGGTGGCGGCCGACGCCCGCAGCTTTTTTGGGGACCGCGTCTACGAAACCGTTATCCCCCGCAATGTGCGGATTTCGGAAGCGCCAAGCCACGGTAAACCGGTAATTATCTACGATAAGGCATCTGCCGGCGCCCAAGCCTATACAAAACTCGCCGAAGAATTTTTGCGCCGTGAGAAAGGTGTTTACCCATGAGCCTACGTGATGCCAACCCCCGCCTAGGCCGCGGGCTTGCAGCCCTCATGGGCGACGCACAAAACGAGCCCGTCGCTGAACAGGCATCTAGTGTCGGTCCCCGCACCCTGTCGGTCGCCGTGCTTGAGCCTGGCCCCTTTCAGCCGCGCCGCAGCATGGCGCCAGGCCCGATGGAGGAGCTGGTATCTTCAATCAAAGCACGCGGCATTTTGCAGCCGATCTTGGCGCGGCCTGATCCCAATCGCCCCGGGCATTTCCAAATTATCGCCGGTGAACGCCGCTGGCGCGCCGCCCAACAGGCCGGCCTGCACGATGTGCCGGTGTTGGTGCGTGACCTACCCGATACCGATGCCATGGCAGCGGCGTTGGTCGAGAATTTACAGCGCCAAGACCTCAACCCAATGGAGGAGGCTGAAGGCTACCAGCGCCTGATCGAAGAATTCGGCCTTACCCAGGAACAGCTCGCCCAATCTGTCGGCAAATCGCGTAGCCATGTCGCCAATACGCTGCGCCTATTGAACTTGCCCGAAAGCGTGCGGGCAGAAGTGGGTAACGGCACGCTCACCGCAGGCCACGCCCGCGCTCTACTCGCACATGCCAACCCAGAAGAAGCCGCCCGCGAGGTTATCGCCAAGGGCCTAAACGTGCGCCAGACCGAAGCGCTGACCACCAATAAGCAAGCGCCAACCAAACGCGAAGCCGTGCGTGATCCCGAAACGGAAGCGTTAGAGCGCGATCTATCCGAGCGCCTCGGCCTAAAAGTGCAGATCGCATTTGATGGCAAAGGCGGGGCTGTGCGGATAAATTACCAAAACCTCGACCAGCTCGATGGGGTTATCGCGCTGCTCAGCCGCTAAAATCCGCCGGCCAAAGCTCGCGGGCATTGGGCAACAGGCTAACGCCCGGCGCTAAATCAGCTGCGGCCCCGCCCGCCCCGCGCGGCCGCCTGGCGTGCAACCATGGCAATAAATCGCCGCGCCAATAAATCCTGCGGCGCGCCAGTGCGTTTGCAGGCCATTTCTACCTGCCGCGCCTCCTCAATAATCCGCAGCAGTGCTTCGGCCGGCCACCGGCCCAGGCTATCCGCCATGCCGCCGGCTGCGCGAAAAAACACCGGCGGCCGTATCGCCCGCACAGCGTCAGCCGCCGACAGGCCGGCGGAGTCCATACTCAGCCGCGCCAGATGCAGTTTCTGCAAATGCCCTAGCGCCATACGCAAAATGCCAACACCGGCCAAACCTTCGGCCATGGCGCGCTCGGTGGCGGCATCGGCGCCCGCGACATCGCCTGTGGTTGCCGCCAGCAGCCCGGCGTCGGCCGCAACATGCGCGCCCTCGCCGGCGCATAATTGTGCGGTTTCCAAATCAATGCGTCCACCAGCACCGGCGTAAAGCGCCAGCTTTTCTACTTCTGAACGCAGCATTGACCGGTCACCGCCCAAATTTTCGCAAATCCACGCCAGTGCTTCGCCATCAACGGCCGCCCCACCCGCGGCAAACATCGCCCGCACAGTCTCGTTCAGCGCGCTGCCTTCTTCGGGGTAGCAGCCAATCGCCACGGCATCTTTGGCAGCCTCTACTAGCGTCCGTAGCTTACCTTTGCCAAGGCCCGGCGCTTCCAGCACGGCCAATGCCTCACCCTTGCCGGCCAGCGCACCCCGCACAGCATCAGTGGCGGCGTCCGCCACATCGCGCATGCGCACAGCCCGTCTGCCGCCCATCATCGAAAAACTGGCCATCTCGCCGCCCAACGCATCCCAGGCATCACGGCTCAGCTCGGTTACCCGAAACGGGTCGTTCAAATCGCCGGCAGCCCATTTCACCAAGGCCTGCGCCCGTTCGCGGATCAGCCCTTCGTCATCGCCATAAAATAGTACCAACCTGCACGCACCGGGGTCGCGCAAAAAACCGGCAATTTGGCGCGTCTCCAGCTTCACGGGTTAAGCGGGCACCGGGTAGGTCTTGAAATATACCGCTAATCGAGCGGCAATTTGGTCTGCCAGTGCCTCGGCCAATCGCTTTTCGGCCGCCTGTGCTGAAAGGTCGGCATAGAAAAACTGCCCGTTCAGCACGTTATACCCATCAACCGCCCGCACCTGGCCCTTGAAAACCGTCGTTTGAGGGTTGGTGACACTATGCAGGCTCCAACTGGCGGCGCCTGTGATGCGGTTGCGCGTGGTCGAGTTATCCGCTTGCACCGACAGGCCTTGGTTCACCACCGTGTAGCGCACATCAAGCACCAACGTTTTATTGGCGCTGGCAGACCCATCGTCCAAACGCATCTGCAGCGCCTGGCGCAATTCCTGGCCGGGCCGATCCGCAATCACAGAAACAAACACCTGGGCAAACTGTGCAGCATGCGCGTCGATCGCCGGCGCATACAGCGGCGTAAACCCGCAGCCCCCCAAGCTCAGCCCGATACTTAGCAAGGGTAAAGACATCGCCAGAACGCGTCCCAAATACCGATTGGTTGCCATTGTGTTTACCCCGCCACCACAAAATTCACGATCCGATCAGGCACGTGGATACGCTTAACGATCCTTAAGCCTGCCAACTGGCGGGCCACATTAGGCTCGGTTTCAGCCGCAGTAATCACGTCGCTGGCAGCAGCCCCTGGCGCCACAATTATGGTGCCGCGTAACTTGCCCATGATCTGTACAGCAATTGTCACCGTTTGTGCCACCAACAAGGTGGCATCAGCCTCCGGCCAAGCTTCTTCTGCCAGCAAGTTTGCTGCACCCGGCACCAGCCGCGCAAACATCTCTTCGCCAAGATGCGGCATCATCGGGGATACCAGCCGTGCCGCCGTTAGCAGCGCTTCGTGCCGGGCCGCCGCCATGCCGCCGGCATGCGGCGTTTTGTCAGCTTCAGCTACAGCACCGGCCAATTCGTAAAGCCGAGCAACCGCCACGTTAAACGCGAACGAGTCCAGTGCCTCGGTCACCGCCGAAATACTCTTGTGGGTTGCCCGGCGCAGGATGTGCGTTTCTGCTCCCAGCTCACCGGAACCCTCCGGCCAGGCAGGCGCCGCACCCGCACTGCCCTCGGTTAAGCGAAACAGCCGCTGCACAAACCGGTAAGCGCCGGCAACGCCCGATTCCGTCCATTCCATGTCGCGCTCTGGCGGATTGTCAGAAAGGATAAACCAGCGTGCAGTATCGGCACCGTATTGATCAATAATGCGCCCAGGGTCCACGGTATTACGTTTCGATTTAGACATGGACTCGATGCGCCCAACCACCACCGCCTCGCCGGTCTCGCGATGCGTGGTGATCCCCTCCGCATCACGGGTAATTTCTTCCGGGTAGAGCCAGCGCCCATCGGCACCACGGTAGCTTTCGTGCGTCACCATGCCTTGGGTAAACAATCCAGCGAACGGCTCGGCCACACCCAAGTGGCCTGCTGCACGCATGGCACGGGTAAAAAATCTTGAGTAAAGCAAGTGAAGTATCGCGTGCTCAATGCCGCCAATGTATTGATCCACCGGCAACCAGCCATCAACGGCGGCCCGGGTCACCGGCATTTTGGCGTGCGGACTGCAAAATCTGGCAAAATACCAAGAACTATCAACAAACGTATCAAACGTGTCGGTTTCGCGAACCGCCGGTTGGCCACAGCCTGGGCACGCCACATGCTTCCATGTTGGGTGATGGTCCAGCGGGTTACCCGGCCGGTCAAAACTAACATCGTCAGGCAAACATACCGGTAAATCAGCCGCCCGCACCGGCACAATACCGCAAGCATCGCAATGAATAACCGGAATAGGGCAGCCCCAGTAACGTTGCCGGCTTACCCCCCAATCGCGCAGGCGCCAATTGGTAACGCCCTCGCCAACATCGCTGGCAACCAGCGCCGCAATGGCGGCGGCCTTAGCTGCATCTGTCGCCAACCCATCCAAAAACCCGGAATTCACTGCAACCCCTACACGATCATCAGCGCGCGTCAGCGGTTTGGATAATTCCTCGGCGGCAACACCGTCGGGCGCCACCACGCGGGTTATCGGCAGGCCATATTTGGTGGCGAATTCAAAGTCACGCGCATCATGCGCCGGGCAGCCAAAAATCGCCCCGGTGCCATACTCCATCAGTACAAAATTGGCGATCCACACGGGAAACTCAGCACCCGGTATAAACGGGTGGCGCACCCTCAGCCCAGTATCAACGCCGCGCTTTTCGGCGGTTTCGATCACCGCCTCGCTGGTGCCCATGCTGCGGCAGTCGGCGACAAAATCAGCGATCCCGGTATTTTGGTCCGCCACCAACGCCGCCAACGGATGTTCCGGCGCAATGGCGATAAACGACATGCCAAACAGCGTGTCGGGGCGCGTGGTGTAAACCTCGATGGTGTCGGTCGCGTCTGCCGGGCCGCCCCCAGCCTGCGTGCTCAGCGCAAACCGCAGTTTTGCACCCTCGCTTTTACCAATCCAGCGCGCCTGCATAGTGCGCACGCGATCCGGCCAACGATCCAACCCATCCAGTGCCGCCAAAAGCTCCGGCGCGAATTTGGTAATCGCAAAAAACCATTGCGAAAGCTGTTTCTTTTCAACCAGCGCACCAGACCGCCAACCGCGGCCGTCAATCACCTGTTCGTTCGCCAGCACGGTGTTATCCACCGGGTCCCAGTTCACAAAACTTAGGCGCCGCTCAACCAAACCCTTTTGCCAAAAATCTAAAAACAAATGCTGCTGCTGGCCATAATACGCAGGGTCACAGGTGGCGAATTCTCGCGTCCAATCAATTGATAACCCCATGCGCTGCAATTCCGCCCGCATCGCCGCAATGTTGTTGCGGGTCCACGTGCCGGGGTGCACGCCACGTTCGCGTGCGGCGTTTTCCGCCGGCAAACCAAACGCATCCCACCCCATAGGGTGCAGCACCTCGTGCCCGCGGGCGCGCTTATACCGCGCCACCACATCGCCCAGGGTGTAGTTGCGCACGTGCCCCATGTGCACCTTGCCGCTGGGGTATGGAAACATTTCCAGCACATAGTATTTTGGCTTAAGGCCAGTGGGTATATCGCCCACGCGAAAACAGCCGCGTGCATCCCACGCAAGTTGCCAGCGCGGTTCGGCGGCAGCGAAATCATAGGATGGGACGGGCACGGTCGTGGCAGGAGTATCGCTCATAGTCGCGCAATGTAAGGGCATTCGAATGTGAAAAGAAGGCCGCGCAGCGGGGGGCAGTTAGGGGGGAAAGGTCCCTCTTTTTCTGAAGAAAATGTAGCAAAAAGACATTTGTTTCGCGGGGCCTCGGGAGGCCATGCCACCGAGTTCGCCTAACCCGATGTTATAAAAGGTTTTTTCCACAGCTTCTGCAGAAAAGTAGACACCTCCCCGTCACCCAACACATTTGCGCGAGCAGCGTGGTTTTGCATATTGCGCTTACATTTATGTGCGACCACTTGCTAAATTTGAAATCAGGACGGCGGTCGATTGGACGTTTTGTTGGTTGAGGATGATGGCGAAGTGCGTGCGCAGTTAAGGGCGGCACTCACCTTGGCGGGCTACGATGCGGCGGATAGCGCCGATGCCGCCGGGGGGTTTGCGGCTGTTGCACGCCTTGGCGCGCCGCGTGTGCTGGTGGCGGATATCAACCTGCCCGGCGGTATGGATGGCTTGGCCTTTGGCCGGGCGCTGCGTGTGCGCCTGCCGGCAGTGCGGGTGGTCTATATCAGCGGTGGCGCCGAACAAGTCGCCGATCTGGCGCCGCATGAGCGGTTTTTGGCCAAGCCTTTTCGTGCCCGCGCCTTGCTGTGCGCCATTACCGATGCGCTAAGGGTTAGCGCCTGAAGTCGGGGCTGCGCGGGTAAAGATAGTCAGCGCGATTTTTTGGCCGCGGGCATAATTATAGCCAGCGATAGTTTCGCCCGGCACCACAGCCACCTGGCGGCGGGCGCAATCGGCGATGAAGGCGGCGCTGCTGCGGCCACTTACCGCCACCAGCACCACATCGCGGCGGGCCAGCATGGCGGCGGCGCTATCGGCGGTGCCGGCGAAGGTAATATGGCTGCCGGCCAAAAACATCAGGCTGGGTTCGGCAAAATCCACCACCGCCACGCCACGCCCGCGCACATCGCGGCCCGGCAGGACACGATTAAGGGCAGCGGTTAAGCGAGGGGCGATCCATACCGCGGTTGTGCCCGGCAACACCACCGCCAGAATAAGCGCAAGCAGGGCACCGCTTGGCAAAATCGCCCGCAAAGGGTGGGCGCTACCAAGCCAAACCGCCAGCGCCGCCAGCGGGACCGCGGCAAGCCCGAGCCAAATCGGCGCCCCCAGCAGGGCCGGCAGCATCGCGGCTGCCAGCGCCAGGGCGGCGGCACTTAGGGCAAACGCGCCAAACCCGAGGCGGTTAACCCAGGCCGGCGAGGTTTGCGGGCGCGACAGGCCGTGGGCTGCCAGTAGCATCAGGGCGGGGTAGAGCGGCAGGGTGTAATGCGGCAATTTGGTCGGCACCGCTTCAAACACCAGCCAATTGGGCAGAATAACGCACAGCAAAAACTGGCTGGCGCGATCGTGCCGGGCACGGGCGGCGCGGTACAAGCCGGCGATCACCGGCAGGGTTGCGGGAAACGCCAGCAACGGCAGCAGCAGCAAATGCTGGCCAAAAAACCCGCCGTGGCCGTCATCACCGCCGGCAAGCTTGCGGCCGAGATCATTACCCACCGACTGGCTGAAAAACGCGCCGTGGGTGGCAACCGTAATGGCCAAAAACCACGGCAGCACCAGGGCGGCAAATACAAAAATGCCGGTGCGCGGACGCAGCGCCGCCCAAAACCGCCGATCGCGCGCCCACAGCGCGTGGCTTAACGCGGTTAGCCCCAGCACCATCGGCGCCACCGGGCCTTTTAGCAGCACGCCGGCCGCCAGCATCGCCCAAAAACCTAATGCGCCGCGGGCAGTGAGCGTGCCCACCGCCGCGCGTGCCAGCAGGGCGGTAGCAATAGTAATGCTGGCCAGCAACGCCGCATCGGTTTTGGCGATATGGGTTTCAACGGTTAGCAGCGCACAGGCGGCCAGCAGGGCGGCGGCCAGTGTCGCCTCGTTCTGGGCAAACCCCAGTGCCCGGCCCAACGCAAACGTTGCCAGCACGGCCGCAATCCCACCCAACAGCGATGGCAGCCGGTACGGCCAGATCGGGTTTTGTGTGGCAACGCCGGCGGCACGGGCGGCGGCGGCAAACGGCACCTGCAGCCAGTAAATGCCGATCGGCTTTTTCAGCCGCGGCACGTCACCGTTCATAATCCGCACATAATCGCCGCTTTCCAGCATTTGCTTGCTGGCCTGGGCAAAGCGGCTTTCATCGCGATCGCCCGGCGGCAGGGTGAAAAACCCCGGCAGCCATAACATTAGGCAAAGCGCCACCAGCACCAGGCGCGGGTAGCGCGCCAGCAGGCGGCGGGCGGCGTTTTGCGGGCCAATATCCGGGCGGGTGGTCTGCTTAGGCATGGCCTGCCTGTATCACGGGCGGCGCGATTGCGCGCAACAGCCAGGAAGTCCTCCCAGGCTATTGCGCGGTTTTGGCGCGTGCCGGGTGTTATTCCGGCGCCGGTTCGCCGCCCATCACCTGGTGTTCCTGCGCGTGCAGGGCTTCCAGCTGGGTGTGTTTGGTAGCCGCCTGCGCCAATTGATCAGGCGTGAGCACCTGGCGCGCCTGCAGCATCAGGGTCAGATGCTGGCTGTCCATCTTATCGCGCAACGCCTCTTCCTGGCGCACCAGCGGGGCGAGTTGATCGTGGGTGGCGCCGGTCAGCAGGCCCTGCACCAGCTGTTCGTGCAGGGCGTGGGCGCTATCGCGGGTGGTTGCCATCTCGACCCAGCCGGATTTCATAATCGCGTGCAGCTGGGTTTTTTGGGCATCGGTCAGGTTCAGCCCGTGCAGCAATTCCATCCCTTCATGGTGATGGTCGCCTTCCATCGGCTGGGCCAAAGCAAGCGGCGCCACCGCCAGAAAACCGGCGGCGATGGTGGCGAGGGCGATATTTTTCATACGCATAAATAAATGTCCTTTCGGGGGATTGGCGTTCCCAACGCCATAGATTTAGCGCCCCCCCTTGTGCCAGACCATCCAAGACGCTTGCCGCTTTGTGCCAAACTGTTGCCGCCCGCCACGTGCAAAACCCCTATCCAAAACCGGGCAGCCGCGCGATGAAGCGGCGATGGACAGAACCCTTGCCTTGGCCCTGCTGCGCGCGGTGCTGGAACGCCATTTAAACCTGGATGATGCGCTAGACCGCCTGCCGGCGGCCGAACCACGCGATCGCGCCAGCGCCCACCGCCTGGCGGCAACCGTGCTGCGCCGCCTGGGCACGCTGGATGCGATACTCGAGCCATTTTTGCGCCGCGCGCCGCCCGATGCGGTGCGCTGGATCCTGTGCCTGGGCGCCGCCCAGCTGCTGTTTTTGCAAACCCCGCAACACGCGGCCGTAGCAACGTCTGTCGATTTAACCCGTGAAGCGGGTTTTAATCAGTTCGCCGGTCTGGTGAACGCGGTGCTGCGAAGGGTTGCGGAAAACCGTGCGAGCTTGGAAGACCTCGACCAGCCACGCCTGGATACTCCGTTGTGGCTTTGGGCTAGCTGGGGCCCGCGGGCGCGTGCCATTGCCATTGCCCACCAGCAGGAAGCGCCGATTGATCTTACCCTAAAACCCGGTGCCGCCGCCCCGGAAGGCGGTGAACTACGCCCAACCGGCGCCATACGCTTCCCCCCCGGCACCCGCATCACCGAGCTTGCCGGTTTTGCCGAAGGCCAGTTTTGGGTGCAGGACGAGGCAGCAAGCCTGCCCGCCCGGCTGCTGGCGGCGGGGCCAGGCGAGGTGATTGCTGATCTGTGTGCAGCCCCTGGTGGCAAAACCGCCCAGCTGGCGGCAGCCGGTGCGCGGGTGATTGCGGTGGAACGCGATGCCCGGCGCATTGAACGCTTGGGCCAGAATTTGGCCCGGCTAAACCTTGCCGCAGAGATTGTGCAGGCCGATGCGCTTACTTGGCAACCGGCCCAGAAACTGGATTGCGTGCTGCTGGATGCTCCCTGTTCGGCCACCGGCACAATACGGCGCCACCCCGACGTGCCCCACTTAAAACACGCCAGCGATATTGCCGCCCTGGCTGAAACCCAGGACCGGTTATTAGCCGCATCGGCGGTGATGCTGCGCCCCGGCGGGCGCCTGGTGTATGCGGTGTGTTCGCTGCAGCCCGAAGAAGGCGAACAGCGCGCCACAGCGGCCGTGCGCCACGGGCTGACACCGATGCCGTTTACCCGCGAGGAGCTTGCCTTTTTGCCGCAAGCCCGATCACCGGAAGGCTGGTTGCGCACCGATCCCGCCATGGGCATGGATGGGTTTTTTGCCGCAAGGTTCGTGCGTATTTAACCAATCTTAACGACCAGCCCTAAACCCTGCTTGTGCCCGTACGAATCTGCGCACTAGAACACTTATACCCATGCCAATCCTGCCAACCCTGATCGCCCCCAGCCTGCTCGCCGCCGATTTTTCGTGCCTTGGTGCCGAAATCGCCGCGATCGAGGCTGCCGGTGCCGATTGGCTGCATCTGGACATCATGGATGGCCATTTTGTGCCCAACATCAGTTTTGGCCCGGCGCTGATCAAATCGCTGCGCCCGCACACCAAAATGCCGTTTGATGTGCATTTGATGATCACCCCGGTCGATCCCCTGCTGGCAGCCTTTGCCGATGCCGGTGCCGATACTATTCTGATCCACCCCGAAGCCGGGCCCCACCCGCATCGCAGCCTGCAAGCGATTAACGGGTTTGGCAAAATTGCCGGCATCGTGCTCAACCCGGGCACGCCGCTGGCCCACGTAGCGCCGGTGCTGGATCTGATAGGTCTGATTCTGGTGATGTCGGTTAATCCCGGCTTTGGCGGACAAAAATTTATCCCGTCCCAGCTCAGCCGCATCGCCGAACTGCGCGCCATGATCGAGGCGCACTACCAGGCCACCGGCCGGTTGATCCGCCTGGAAGTGGATGGCGGGGTTGATGCCACCACCGCACCGCTTTGCCTTGCCGCCGGCGCCGACACGCTGGTGGCCGGCACCGCGGTGTTTGGCGCGCCCGATTACGCCACCGCCATTGCCGGCTTACGCGGCGCATGAGTTTGCAGAAGCGCATCCGCGATTTGCGCCTGCGCTGGGCCAAACTGCCCAGTTTGCGGTCCAGCGCGCCCGATGCCCCCGCCGTGCCGGTGCGCGACCCCTGGGCCGGCGACCCCGCCCGCGGATCGCGCCTGCTGCGCGGCGAGTTTAGTTTTTCGGGTGTCACCCGCAGGTTAGAACCTGGCGCCTGGGGCGTTGGCCCCGGCGGCGAGGCGCTGCATGCGCAGATCCATTCTTTCACCTGGCTGCGCGATTTGCGGGTGATCGGCGACCCCGATGCGCGCATCCGCACCCGCGTGCTGATCGAAGATTGGCTGGAACGCGGCCAGGCCGAGCCGATTGCCAGCAGGCCCGATGTGATGGGCGCGCGCATCGCCGCGTGGCTGGCGCATTTTGATTTTTTTGCCGCCTCCGCCGATGATGATTTTAGGGCGGCCCTGATGTGGCGCTTGGTGGTGGATGCCCGCATTCTGGCGGCAGCCCTGCCGGCGGAAGAACAGGATGGCCGCGCCATTACGGCCCTTAAAGGCCTGATGGCGGCGTCCGTCGCTATGCCCGAACACGCCGATTACCTGACCCGCGGTTTGCGTTTTCTGCCGCAAGAAATTGCCCGCCAGGTGCTGGATGACGGCGGTCATGTTGAACGCAGCCCGGCCGCCCACTTGGGCGTGCTGCGCGACCTGATTGAAATACGCGCCATGTTGCAGGTGGCAGGGGCGGCCGTGCCCGGCGTGCTGGGCCAAGCGATTGACCGCATGGCCCAGGCCCTGCGCGCGCTGCGCCATGGCGGCGGCAGTTTGGCGCTGTTTAACGGCACCCGCGATGAACAGGTGCTGATGATCGATCAGGTGCTGGCGCAAGCCGGGCGATCGGGCCGGCCGCCTGCCCGGCTGCCGCGCATGGGGTTTGAACGATTGGCCGCTGGCCGCACCGTGCTGATCGTGGATGCCGGCTGCCCGGCAGCCCCTGGGCTAGACCGTTTTGCCCATGCCGGCACGTTGGCGTTCGAGATGTCGGTGGGCCAGGAACGGCTGATTGTAAATTGTGGCGCCGCCCCGCCGGGCAATGCGGCGTGGGCCGATGCTGCGCGGGCGACGGCGGCCCATTCCACCCTGATCATCACCGACACTAGCTCATCAGAACTAAAACCCGGCGGTTTAGGCCGGCGGCCGACAAAAGTGGTTGCCGAACGCCAGGAAGCCAACGGTGCGCATTGGTTAGAAGTTAGCCACGATGGCTGGGCCAAACCGTTTGGTGCGGTGCACCGGCGGCGGCTGTACATGGCCGAAAGCGGCGAGGATATTCGCGGCGAAGATGTGGTTGAAGCGCCCACCCCACAAGCATTCGCCGTGCGCTTTCACCTGCACCCCGGGGTAATCGCCAGCTTGCAGCAGGATGGCGAGGCCGTGCTGCTGCGCCTGCCCAGCGGCGGCTGGCGCCTGCGCGCCGATGGCGCCAAAATCTCGCTGGAAGAAAGCATCTATTTGGCCGGATCGGAGCCACGCCGCGCCGAGCAAGTGGTGCTGACCGCGCCGGCCGATGGGCCGCAACACGTAAAATGGGCGATTACTAAAGTTGCTTGAGGGCAATCGGGTGGGTGTAAAAAGGTAAGAATTTTCTTTTTTCTGAAGAAAAGGTAACTGCCCAGGTAGGGTCGAAGCTACACAACCCATTGAAAACATTTATGGCGACTTCGGGTTTAGGTCTGGTTTCGATACGCAAACTGCCGAAAAAGGGACAGTTTGCGTCGGTAACGTAATGGCCTGCGCGCCGAGAGTTGAGTCTTTTGAGGCAGTTAGCGTTCTCACCCCTACCTGGGCAGTTACGAAAAAAGAAACAAAAAAGACTTTTTTGACGCTGGTTCGGAGAACGCGGTGGCAGGGTCGCCCCAGGCCCAGCATAATGAAAGTCTTTTTGCTTCTTTTTCTTCAGAAAAAGAAGGTTCTTACTTTCACCCCCCGCACTTTCAAGCGCGCCATTTTCGTGGTTTACGGCCTAGGCATGCGCCATTTTCTTGATTTCGAAAAACCCATCGCCGAGCTTGAAAGCAAGATCGAGGAACTGCGCCGGCTATCCGACCCCGGCGGCATCAACATCGCCGATGAGGTTTCGCGGCTGACCGACAAAGCCGACAAGCTGCTGCGCACCACCTACGGCAAGCTCACGCCGTGGCAAAAAACCCAGGTCGCCCGCCATGCCGATCGGCCGCGCGCGCTGGGTTGTATTCGCGGACTGATCACCGATTTCACCCCGCTGGCGGGCGACCGCGCCTTTGCCGATGACCAGGCGATTGTGGGTGGTTTGGGCCGCTTTGACGGCCGGGCAGTGGTGGTGCTGGGCACCGAAAAAGGCACCGATACCGAAAGCCGCATTCGCCATAATTTTGGGTCTGCCAAGCCCGAGGGCTACCGCAAGGCGCGCCGGCTGATGGAACTGGCCGGGCGGTTTAGCCTGCCGCTGATTACCTTCGTCGATACATCCGGTGCGTTTCCTGGGATCGACGCCGAAGCGCGCGGCCAGGCCGAGGCGATTGCGCGGTCGATCGAGGCCTGCCTCGATGCGCCAGTGCCGGTGATCGCTTGCATTATTGGCGAAGGCGGATCGGGCGGCGCCATTGCGCTGGCCGCCGGCAACCGCATTTTGATGTTTGAACACGCGGTGTATTCGGTGATTTCGCCGGAAGGCTGTGCATCGATCCTGTGGCGCGATGCCGCCCAAGCGTCGGTTGCCGCGGACGCGCTAAAACTGACCGCTGCCGACCTTAAAGGGCTGAATTTGGTCGATGAAGTGGTCGCCGAGCCGCTCGGTGGCGCGCATCGCGACCCCGCCGCCGCACTGGAAAACTTGCGCCGCGCAATTGCCGCCAATTTGGCGCCGCTGGTGGATTTGGAAGGGGCGGCGTTACGGGCGCAGCGGCGCGAGAAATTTCTCGCCATGGGCCGCGAAGGGATCACCTAAAAGGACGATTTTTTGCGCGGTGTTGCGTCAAAGGTTTTATTTTAAGCCGGGTTTAATCGGCCCGCGTCATGGTTGGCCGCGATCTTGCCGCCGCGTTTGTGCGCTGGCATCGCGAGGTGCCCTGGCCCATGCAAACCGTATCCACGCGACCATCACTGCCCGCCGCCGATGAGGCCGCCAAATTAACCGACCGGCTGGTTTTTCTTGGCATGGATAGCGATTTGCGCGCCAGCCTTGCCGCCGCCGGCCAGGGTTTAGCGGCAGCCTTACCCGCCGTACTAGATGAGTTTTATCGGCATCTGCAAGCTTGGCCCGATCTGCATGCCTTGTTTCATGGCGCCGATAGCGTTGCCCGCGCCAAGCACGCGCAAGGGGCGCATTGGCAAAAACTGTTTTCGGGCCGCTTTGATGCCGCCTACCTGGAAAGCGTACGCCAAATCGGGCGGGTGCATAGCCGCATCGGTTTGCTGCCGCGCCATTATATTGGTGCTTACGGCTTCATGTTTAATACTTTGCTGACCCAGGTAAAACCGCCGTCATCGGGGTTTTTAGGCCGCCGCGCCGGCCCCACCAACGCAACTGCGCGCGCCTTGGGTGTGGCCATTATGCTAGATATCGAAATGGTGGTGGGGGTTTATCTTGATGAAAACAAACTCGCCCACGATGCCCGCCTGGGCAAGTTGGCCGATGGGTTTGATGCCCGCATCGGCGGCAACATCGCCGTTGTCGATAGTGCCGCGCGCCAGTTAGAACAAACCGCACGCGACTTGGCCACCAGTGCCGGCCAGGCGAGTGCGCAAGCCATAGCAGTGGCCGGGGCCGCAACCGAGGCCAGCAGCAGCATTGAAGCGGTGGCAGCTGCGGCCGAAGAACTATCCGCATCCATTGCCGAAATCAGCCGCCAGGTTTCGCAATCCGCCACCATTACCGGCAATGCGGTGCGCGATGCTGAACGCATTGATGCGATCGTGCGCACGCTTGCCACTGGCGCCAGTAAAATTGGCCAGGTGGTTGATTTGATCACCAGCATTGCCAGCCAAACCAATTTGCTGGCGCTGAATGCAACCATAGAAGCCGCCCGCGCCGGCGATGCCGGGCGCGGCTTTGCTGTGGTCGCCGCCGAAGTGAAAGGCCTGGCCCAGCAAACCGCCAGTGCGACCGAAGATATCAGCGCCCAGGTCAGCGAATTACAACGCGCCACCAGCGATGTTGTCGCCGCCATCGGCGGTATCGGCAACACCGTATCGGAAGTCAGCCGTATTTCATCGGCGATCGCCGCGGCGGTGGAACAGCAAGATGCCGCCACCCGCGAAATCGCCCGCAACGTGCAGCAAATGAATGCCAGCACCGCGGAGGTCAGCCAAGGTATCAACACGGTAAGTGCAACTACCCGTGATACCGGCACGGCCGCGGCAGATGTGCTGAGTGGCGCAGGCGATATTGCCAGCCAAACCCATTTGCTGCGTAACGAGGTCAGCGCCTTTCTGGCCGAAACCCGGGCCGCCTAAGCCTTACCCCTTACGCGCGCGGCGCAAAACTATTGGCATCGGCCAGCGCCCAGGCCGCGGCAAAACGCGTATCCGTTGTACCCTGCAACAACTCACCGGGGCGCAGGGCCGGGTAAAGCTCGGTAAAACCGCGCACTGTATTGGGGGCGATGCGGCGCGAAAAATGGTCGCGGCGCAAATCATGCGCGTGGTGCAGTCCGGCGGCAGCAACCAATTCAGCCAACGCTTCCATCGTCGCTTTGTGAAAATTTTTCACCCGTTCCTTCTTATCCGCCACCACCAGCGCGCGCGCCCGGGCGGGATCTTGCGTTGCAACCCCGGTAGGGCAACGATCGGTGTGGCAGCTTAACGATTGAATACACCCCAGCGAAAACATAAAGCCGCGCGCCGAATTGCACCAATCCGCGCCCAGCGCGATGGCGCGCGCCATATCAAAGGCGGTGGCGATCTTGCCACTGGCGCCAATGCGCACCCGATCGCGCACGCCAATACCGATCAGCGCGTTATGCACAAAGCTCAAACCCTCGCGCAGCGGCATGCCCAAATGATCCATAAATTCCAGCGGGGCCGCGCCGGTGCCGCCTTCTTTGCCGTCCACCACAATAAAATCTGGCGTGATGCCGGTTTCCACCATCGCTTTGCAAATCGCCAGAAATTCCCAGGTGTGGCCCACGCACAGCTTAAAACCGGCCGGTTTACCGCCGGAAAGCGTGCGCATTTGCGCCACAAACTGCAGCAATTCAACCGGGTTGGTAAATACCGTGTGGTAGGGCGGCGATAGGCAATCACGCCCCCGCGCAACACCCCGAATTCGTGCTATCTCGGCACTTACTTTTGCTGCCGGCAACACCCCGCCATGGCCGGGCTTGGCCCCCTGGCTGAGTTTGAGTTCAACCATTTTTACCTGTGGCAAGCACGCGGTTTGGGCAAACCGATCGGGACAAAACAAGCCCGCTTCAGTGCGCGCGCCAAAATACCCCGAGCCGATTTCCCAAATCAGATCGCCCTGTTCTTGCATGTGGTAGGGGCTCACCCCACCTTCGCCAGTATCATGGGCAAACCCGCCCATGCGGGCGCCGGCATTTAACGCAATGATCGCGTTAGATGATAGTGACCCAAAACTCATTGCCGATATATTTAGCAGCGATGCCGAATAGGGCTGCTTACAATCTGGCCCGCCAATATCCACCCGCATCGGCGCATGATCCGGGGTGCGCGCCGCAATAGAATGGTGCAACCACTCAAACCCATCGTGGTACACCTCGTGCTGGGTGCCAAACGGGCGTTTATCCAACGCCATCTTGGCGCGCTGATACACCACCGCCCGCGTATCGCGCGAAAACGGCGTGCCGTGCTTTTCGTCCTCAAAGAAATACTGGCGCATTTCTGGCCTTATCCCTTCAAGGATAAACCGCAAATGCGCGCTGATCGGATAATTGCGCAAAATAGCATGCTGCGGATGCAGAAAGTCGCGCACCCCCAGCGTGGTAAGGCCGCCACCCAGCACAAACACCACCCAGGCCGGCCAGCCAAACCCTGCAAGCGTAAGCCCCAGCGCCACCGCTGTGGCCACAGCAGCCAGCGTGAGCGTGATAAATCGCGGTGTTAGTGCCAGCCGTAAAACGCGCAAAATCTGCATCCCCCCAACACCGCCCAGTGCCCTCAGCCAGCATTCGGCATGGCCGAAGTTTATGTTACACCTTCCCGCATTGATCAAAGCCTGGGGTGGCCAGGGCAATCAGGTGAAAGTAAGGCTCTTCTTTTTCTGAAGAAAAAGAAGCAAAAAGACTTTTCTGACGCTGGGCCTGGGACTTTTGGCTGCACCGAATCCAGCCCCAAACGTCAAAAAAGTCTTTTTTGTTTCTTTTTTCTTCAGAAAAAAGAAGATTCTTGCTTTTTGTGCATTCACCCGATTGCCCTGCTAGGAAACCCGCCGCCGATGGACAGTTTTAACGCCGATGGCCACAAAAGCCCGTTTTTTAATGCAGATCACATAGCCTGGGCAGAAACACTGCGCCGCTTTGTCGCCCGCGAAATCGCCCCCAACGTCGAAGCCTGGGAAGAAGCCAACACCTTCCCCCGCGAGCTCTACCAAAAAGCCGCCGAGATCGGCCTGCTGCAACTGGGCTTTCCCGCCGAGTACGGCGGCATCCCCAGCGACCCCTTCATGTCTATCATCACCACCCGCGAACTCGCCCGCCCGGCCAGCGGCGGTTTGTGCGCAAGTTTAATGAGCCACAGCATCGGTGCGCCGCCGATCGCCGCCGTGGGATCCGACGAGCTCAAAGCCCGGGTGCTGCCCGATATTCTGGCGGGGCGTAAAATTTCCGCTCTCTGCGTCACCGAACCCGGCGGCGGATCGGATGTTGCCAACCTAACCACCAAAGCGGTGCGCGATGGCGATCATTACGTGGTTAATGGTGCCAAAATCTACATCACGTCCGGCATGCGCGCCGATTACCTGACCGTTGCCGTGCGCACCGGTGCCCCTGGGGCCATGGGCGTGTCGCTGCTGCTGATCGATGGCAACGCACCAGGTGTTTCCCGCACCGAGCTGAAAAAAATGGGCTGGTGGTGCTCCGATACCGCGTCCATCCAGTTCGACGACGTGCGCGTGCCAGTGAAAAACCTCATTGGCGTCGAAGGCATGGGATTTCCCGCCATCATGCTGAATTTTAATAGCGAACGCCTGGGCCTTGCCGCCGGTGCCACCGCCTTCGCCCGCGTCGCCATGGAAGAAGCCCTCGATTGGGCCCGCCTGCGCCGCACTTTTGGCAAACGCCTAGCCGACCACCAAGTGATACGTCACAAATTCGCCGAAATGGCCCGCCAAATCGGCGCCACCGAAGCCTGGCTGGAAATGCTCGCCTGGCGCATCGCCAATGGCGAAAGCCCGGTGGCCGATATCTGCCTGCTAAAAGTGCAAGCCACCCTGACGATGGAATTCTGCGCCCGCGAATCCCTGCAAATCCTCGGCGGCGCCGGCTACATGCGCGGTATCAAATCCGAACGCATCTACCGCGAGGTAAGAGTAAACGCCATCGGCGGCGGCTCCGAAGAAATCATGCGTGACCTAGCCGCTCGGCAGCTCGGGATTTGAGGGACGTTAAGGAAGGCCAGGGGCTTTGCCCCTTGGATCCCCACTAAGGGCAAGCCCTTAGAACCCACTACTTGGGTTTTGGGGGAAGGGGGCCCGCACGGTGTGGGCAACAGTTCCAGTCGGCCCCCTTCCCCCAAAACCCAAATAACAGGATTTTAAAGGCGAGCCTTTAATGGGGGTCGAGGGGGCAAAGCCCCTCGCCTTCCCTTACGTCCCTCAGAGCCCCGGGTCGCCGATGGACTCGGACAGCTGATGGATACCGCATTCGGTTTTGCCGGTGCCGAACCAGCGGCCGCTGCGCGGGTCTTCGCCGGCGGCGACCGCGCGGGTGCAGGTAGCGCAGCCGATGGATGGGTAGCCGGCTAGGCTGAGCGGGTGGCGTGGCAGGTTGCGGCGTTGCATTTCGGCCTCGATCATCTCCGCTGTCCATTCGGCCAGCGGGTTGATTTTGGCTTTACCATCCACTGTTTCGGTCAATGGCAGACCCACGCGGCTACTGGCTTGGTGGCGTTTGCGGCCGGTGACCCAGGCGGCGTATGGCGCCAGGGCGCGATCCAGCGGGGTGACTTTGCGCAGGTTGCAGCAGGCATCGGGGTCGTAGCGCCATAATTCGGCGGTGGGGTCGTTATCGGCTAGGGTTTTGTCGTCTGGCCCGATGCTGCGCACGTGGGTGAGGCCCAGGTGGGCGACCAGGGTATCGCGATAGGCCAGGGTTTCGGCAAAATGTTGACGGGTATCGACGAACAGTACCGGGGTTGCGGGGTTTATATCGGCGACCAGCGCCAGCAGCACGGCCGATTCAGCACCGAAGGACGACACCACGGCGATTTGCCCGGCGTGATCCTGGGTGATGGCGCGGCGCAGGGCGGCGATGCCTTGGCAAGCGGCGAACGACAGCGCGGGTTTTTCCACACGGGCCCGCGCCGGCACGGCGGCGGGGGCACGCAGGGCTTGCGGTGGCGTTTTAGCTTTGGCGGTCGCGGCGAGGTTTAACATGGTTTCTCCGTTGGGGCGGAGACAACACGAAAATTCCGCCCCACGGAAGTGTATATAGGGTATTGCACGCTCAATTCACGTTAATAGCGGCCATGTGCTGCGTGCAATACGGAGCGTTTTGGTAGGAATACCGATTTCGCGCCGGCGCGGCGCATACCACGCCATAAAACTGTAATATAACGGCGGTGCTGTGTATGCCTGTCGCGCGTTGACCATGGGGGGATGACCGCCCTAATGCTGCACCGCAAATGACCCTTGTTCCCTCCTTTCCGCCGCCTGGCCGCTATCGTGTGATCAAAACCTATGATCACGCCGAAGGTTTGTCGGTGACCTTTCGCCAGCACCAGGCGGGGCATTCGCATTGCCGGTTTTTGCATGGTTATGCGCTGGCGTTTCGCTTTACCTTTGCAACCGACACGCTGGATGATCGCGGCTGGTGCCTGGATTTTGGCGGCCTAAAGCCTTTGCGCGCCTGGCTGCACGAGATGTTCGACCACACGTTGCTGGCCGCCGAAACCGACCCCGCCCTGCCCGCTTTGCGCGATCTGGCGGCGGCCGGCCTTGCCCAGCTGCGCGTGTTGCCGGAAGTGGGGTGCGAGGCGTTTGCCGCCTATGTGTACGGGTGGGCGGCCGATTTCGTGCAGCGCGAAACCGCCGGCCGGGTGCGCTTAGACGATGTTGAAGTGCGCGAACATGGCGGCAATGCTGCGTGTTATGCGCCCCTACCCCCATAGATTTGAGATAAGAGGCCCGCCATGGATACCGCGCCCACCCAACACCATCTGGCCGATTTGCCGCATCACGTGGCGTTGGAAAATGCGTCTAACCTGCGCGATTTGGGCGGGTATCGCACAGCCGATGGCAGATTGGTGCGCCGCGGCCTGGTGTATCGGGCGCCGGCACTGGTGGGGTTGAGTGAAGCCGATGAGGCCGCCATTGCCGCATTGGGCATAAAAACCACCTGCGATTTGCGCGGCGTTAACGAAAGCACCCACAACCCGGTGGAATTGCCCGGCGCCACCCGCATTGGCTTGCCGATTGAGCCCACCGTGGGTGCCGAATTAAAGGACATTTTGCGCACGGGTATGACGGAGGGGCATTTTTCCCCGGCCGACATGATGGCGTTGTTGCACCAGGCTTACGATGCTTACGCCGTGCAGAATTTCCATCAGTACCGCCGGCTGTTTGCTTTGATGCTGGATGCGCCGAATTTGCCGCTGCTGCTGCATTGCTCGGCCGGCAAGGACCGCACCGGCTTTGGATCGGCGTTGCTGCTCACCGCGCTGGGCGTGCCGCACGAAACCGTGCTGCATGATTATTTGGCGACCAACCGCTTGTGGCGCCGCGAAATTGCGCGGTTTTTCGATCTGCCCGAGGCGGTGCGCGCCACGTTGTTAAGCGCGCATGAGGAATTGCTGGTAACTGCGTTTGCCGCCGCCGAGCGCGATTATGGGTCGATCGAGCGTTACCTTACCGATGCGATCGGGCTGGATACGGCCGGGCGGGACGCGCTGCGGGCGGCGTTGCTGGAAAGTTAAGGAAGCTCGTTGGGATCATCGAGACGCGAGACGCCCCGAGGCTCGGCGACCTTACAAATTGGCTGATTTAATCATTTCGACCAAGTTCACAATTCGGGCCCGTAAATCAAGCACATCCAAATTGGCGGGGTGTTTACAGACTTCTCGGGCGACCTTCACTTTGTCGACATCGTCCTCAATCAATCCTGCCGCTGCACCGCCCTTTTTGCGCCGCTTCGCGGTAAGCCTCACGAAATATAAGGCATGGTCATAGAGGCCGCGCTCAGCAGGCTTATCATAGGTTTTTGGGTTGATAACCTTTACCGCAGCTTGAAGCACGTCATGTTCAACGTAGTTTTCTATCTCGCGACCCTTAGTAACCCATGCCACTCTCGGATTCGTCTTAAACTCCGCGACTAAACGCTGTTTGGTCGCGTTCAATTTTGTTGATCGGGTTTTCTTGTCGCTGTCAATAACCAGCGCGATGTTTTGGTTAAGCGCTCGCAGGTTGATGAATTCATTGATTGCATCATCATCGGCACACAGATGGTTCAGAAGGCGCCCGCCATAAAACATAATCGAATAATGTATGCCTTCAATAAGATCGGGGGCCTCCGTGCTAATCCAGTGCTCGATATAAATACGATCCGACGGCCCCTCAACCCAGATCACTGCGTTTGCCTGAACAATGTCAGACGCTCGGGTTCCAAGATCAACACAGATTGCGTGGCGCTCACTCCTCAGCACAGCTTCACGAATAGTCGTTTGGTCATTTTCCTGAGAAACATGGAATATCGCAGACCCCGGTGTGTCGATGAGGCTGGCAGAATGGGTGGCAATAAAGTACTTATTTGATGTGTTTTCCTGAAGGTAACGGATCAGTTTTCGTTGAAGCAGCGGGTGCAGATGGATCTCGGGCTCTTCAATACAAATAATCTGATCATTGCTAAGCGTACAGAACGCCGCAATCATGATTACCTCCTCAATTCCGGTGCCTAAAGACGAAAGAGGCAGTGTTCTGCCATCCATATGGACCAAGATGTGCGCACGATTGTGTGGGATCTCAATACTTGAACCAGAACGCCCCGTGACACTGCTCAAAAACTTGTTTATTTCATCGAAAAGATCGCGATCCGTACGCTTATCGTGGTCCGGACTTTGTATCTCGGCTAGGCGTGGAATTAAGCCCTTACCGCTGTAATCCGTAAAGGCATCGCTACCTAAACTAATTTGTCTTATTGCAGGAATTATGTTTACTCTAGGCAACTCGATTGTTTGTGCTGAGACCATAATCGCGGTGCTTTCAGGAAACCAATGCTGCTGAAAGCCGCCACCATCCTTGTCGGCCAACGTACACCACAATAACTTCCATCGTGAGTAATCTTCTTCGAGCACTTGAGATTTTAAATCTTCCATTTTAAAAAGTTCAAGAGGCTTATTCGTTCCAACATCCGTTTGAAGCCAAATAAAACCGTTATCGGATAACACATTACAAATGTCGCCAAAAAACTGGCGGGAACGAGCATCGCTGGGACCCGCCAGATATCTGCTCTGCACAGTTGAAATGAATTGTTCTTTTGGCACACCGAACGACATCACAGTCGCACCCGCGGTGCCCCCTTTATATCGCTCCAGTTCGTCCAGCGCGGGCCCAACATAGCCACCGTGGACTGATCCGGTAGGCATTCGGAGGTGCCTACTTATAAAGCTAAGTACACTTGATTTCCCCGAATTATTTGCGCCAATAAAAAAATTAAAGTTCTTAAACGGCGCCATTTTCTGCGTCTTCGGCCCGACACCACGGTAATTTGTCAGCGCAAGGCCATGCAGAAAAATTGGCATTTGAGTGGATCGGAGCCTAGTTTGCTCCGCCTTTCCGAAAATTGTAACGTTGTTTTAACGCGATTCGACAAAAATGCGAAGGCGATTCGATAACCAACAGCATAATGCGGTGTGGGCCGCAACCCAAGGTGCGCCCGCAAGTCTTCGTCAGCATCATGACCATCCTTTACAAAACTCTACCTAATGCGCCGCCCCCCAGTTTTTGCCGATGCCGGTTTCCACCACCAGCGGCACATGCAGCGCCGCCACCTGCTCCATGGTGGTTTTGGCAAGTGCTGCTAATGGTTCCGCCTGATCCTCACGCACTTCAAACAGCAATTCGTCGTGCACTTGCAGCAGCAACCGCGCGGCAAACCCGCTTGCCGCAAGTTTGGGGGCCAAATGCACCATGGCGCGCTTAATCACATCGGCCGCCCCACCCTGCAGCGGCGCGTTAATCGCCTGGCGTTCGGCCCCTGCCCGGCGCGCCATGTTGCGATCGGCAATGCCGGGAATGTAACAGCGCCGGCCAAACGGCGTGAGCACAAACCCGTTGATGCGGGCTTCTTCTTTGGTGCGTTCCATAAAATCGCGAATGCCGGGATAGCGGGCGAAATACGTATCGATATAGGTTTTTGCCTCCCCCGGCGAAATGCCTAGCTGGCGCCCCAGGCCAAAGGCGCTGATGCCGTAAATGATGCCAAAATTAATCGCTTTGGCACGACGGCGGGTGGCACTATCCATTTGCGCCATCGGCACGTTAAAAACTTCCGATGCGGTGCGCGCATGAATATCCTCGCCCGCAATAAACGCCTGGCGCAGGCTAGGAATATCGGCAACATCGGCCAGCAAACGCAGTTCAATCTGCGAATAATCGGCACTCACCAACACATGGCCGGGTGCTGCAATAAACGCTTGGCGGATGCGGCCACCTTCTTCATTACGAATAGGGATATTTTGCAAATTGGGGTCGTTCGATGATAACCGCCCCGTGCTGGTGGTGGTCATGGCAAAGCTGGTGTGCACGCGGCCGGTGTGCGGGTGAATTTCGGCCACCAGCGCATCGGTGTAGGTAGATTTTAACTTGGCCAGTTGGCGCCACGATAAAATGGTTTCTGCCAGGGTGTGGCCTTCATCGGCCAAGGTTTGCAGCACACTGGCATCGGTACCCCAGGCGCCCGATGCGGTGCGTTTGCCACCTGGTAATTTTAAGCGATCGAACAAAACTTCGCCCAGTTGCTTTGGGCTACCAATGTTAAACACTTCGCCCGCAAGTTTGTGGGCATCAATTTCCATCGCCGCCATGCGTTCAGCAAAATCGGCTGATAGGCGGCGCAATTCGGCATCATCCACCAATATGCCGGCGCGTTCCATCGCCGCCAAAATGGCAATCAGCGGGCGTTCCATCTGTTCGTACAAAGCCAAAGATTTATGGGTGCGCAACAAAGCCTTGCTGTGCGCCCAAACGCGGAGAGCAATATCGGCAAGCTCCCCAGCATAAGCGGTTGCCGCCGAAACCGGTGCGGCTGCAAACCCCATGCGGGCGCGCCCGGTGCCGGTGACTTCATCGATCGATTTTGCCGTATGCCCCAACAGAATCGGCGATAGATCGGTTAATTGGTGGTTATGCGCGCCAGCGCTTTGGGCAAAATCGATCAGGCAGGGGTCATCATACTGCACCGGATCGGGCGCACCGGCCGCCCCCAGCACCAGCATGGCGTGTTTGGCATTCGGCATAATTTTTAGCACCGAAGGATCTGCCAAAACCGGTGCCAGTATGCGCAACACATCTGCCGAGTTCAGGCGTTCTTCCAAAAGATCGGCACCGCGCAACGGCACGTAGGCAGCGCGGCCGGGCTGGGTTGCCAGCGCGATGCCCACCAGCCCCGCACGCAATGGCCGCGGGTCGCCATCGGTTTGTACAATCAGCGCCACCCGGCGCGCGCTGGTGGCATCAGCCACCCAGGCTTGCAGCACCGCCGCATCGGTAATTGCCACATATCCGCCAAAAGCCGTGGCTTGCACTTCCGCCGGTGCATCCTCGGCCGCCGTATCGCCGGCATCTAGCCCCAGCCGGTGCACGGTGCTGCGAAACCCCATACCCATCAGCCAGGCGCTGAGCTTTTCACGATCGAATGCGCGCGCGCGCAAATCATCCAGCGAAAAATGGCGGGGGGCCGCCTCCGATAGCATCACCAATTGGCGCGATACGCGGGCGAGGTCTGCGTGTTCAATCAAATTATCGCGCCGCTTGCTGGCCTTCATGGTGGGGGCGGCCGCCAGCACCGCTTCCAGATCGCCATAAGTGGTGATTAACTCGGCAGCCCCTTTCGGGCCAATGCCCGGCACACCCGGCACGTTATCCACCTGATCGCCCATCAGGGCTTGCACTTCCACCACTTTCTCCGGCGGTACACCGAATTTTTCAAATACCTCGGCCGGGCCCATCGGCTTTTGCTTGATCGGGTCCATCATAGTGACACCAGGGCGGATCAGCTGCATCAGATCTTTGTCAGAACTGACGATGGTTACTTCGATGCCGGCGTCCGTTGCCGCCCGCGCGTAGGCGGCAATCAAATCATCGGCTTCCCAATCGGGCGCTTCGATCGAGGCCACACCGAACGCCAGTGTTGCATCGCGCACCAGGGAAAATTGCGGAATAAGCTCCGGCGGTGGCGCCGGGCGCTGGGCTTTATAGGGCTCATATATACGGTTACGAAACGTGGTGCGGCCGCTATCAAACACCACCGCCAGATGGGTGCCAACATGATCGCGCAAAAAGCGGCTGAGCATGTTGGTAAAGCCAAACACCGCGTTTACCGGCGTGCCATCGCCGCGGGTCATTGGCGGCAGCGCAAAGAACGCGCGAAAAATATAGCCCGAGCCGTCAACCAGAATCAGGCGTTCACCTGACGCGGGGGCCACAGGGAGTCCAGCCTCAGTGTCCGTGGTCATCGCCCGCACCCGCCGCCAGCACATACAAGCGCGAGCAATAGGGGCAGAAAATCTGGCTACCCTCGATGCGCAGATACACCCGCGGGTGACCCAACGGGCCATCGCCACCATCGCAGGCAACAACCCGGCTGGTCACCATAATACGCTCAACCGTGCCGATATCTGGGGTGGGGGATTGGTCGCCAAATGCCATGGCCAAAACCTCGCGCTGGGGGTGAAGCCACTCTATTAGCCTGCGCCGCGCTGGTTTCAAACAGGCCGTTCCCAGGGCAATCGGGTGAACGTAAGACTCTTCTTTTTCTGAAGAAAAAGAAGCAAAAAGACTTTTGTTATGCAGGGCCTGGGGCAACCCTGCCACCGCGTTCCCGGATCCGGCGTCAAAAAAGTCTTTTTTGCTTCTTTTTCTTCAGAAAAAAGAAATTTCTTACTTTTTACATTTGTCCGATTGCCCTGAAGCGACCATGCGCGCAGGTTGCAAGCCCACCCATCTGTGCGCAGAAAGGGTTTTTGGGTTAGCGGTCGAGGGTTTTGGTATGCGCATCGGTGTGGCTGGCATTGCCGGTAGGGTCGGCCGGTTGCTGGCCGAAGAAATTGTCGCCGCCGGCGCCACCCTTGGTGGCGGCACCGCGCGGCCGGGGGAAATTCCACCGCCAGGTGCCACCCTGTTCGCCGATGCCGCCAGCATGGCCGCGGCCTGCGATGTGGTGATCGATTTTACCCACCCCAGCACGGTGGCCGGCCACGCGACCGCGTTTGCAAGCGCCGGCACACCCTGGGTGCTGGGCACCACCGGGCTTACCGATGATGAAGATACCGCCATTGCCCGGGCCTTAGCCAAAATCCCCATCGTACGATCGGCCAATTTTTCCCCCGGCGTTACCCTGGTGCTGGCCCTGGCCGAACATCTCGGCCGTAGCCTGCCGGGCACCGAGTACGACGCGGAAATCACCGAAATGCACCACCGCCACAAGGTGGATGCGCCATCGGGCACCGCCCTGGCCCTGGGCCACGCGGTCGCCCGCGGCCGCGGTGTGCGCCTAAACGATGTGGCGGTGCGCGCCCGCGATGGCCACACCGGCCCGCGCGTGCCCGGCACCATCGGCTTTGCCACCTTGCGCGGCGGCCAGGTGGTGGGCGATCATAGCGTGTTATTTGCCGGCGACAGCGAACACATTGAAATCACCCACCGCGCCATTGACCGCCGGGTGTTCGCAAGCGGCGCCGTGCGGGCCGCGTTATGGCTGGTGGGGAAACCGGCCAAACTATATGGCATGCGCGATGTGCTGGGGCTCGCAGCCCTATGAACTTCGCAAGCGACAACACAGCCCCGGTAGCCCCCGAAGTGCTAGCGGCGATCGCCGAGGCCAACCATGGCCCCGCCGCGAGCTACGGCGCCGATCCGTGGACCGCGCGCCTAACCACCAAACTTGCCGAGATATTTGAACACGACGTCACCGTGTTCCCGGTCGCCACCGGCACTGCCGCCAATGTGCTGGCGTTGAGCACGCTGGTGCGCCCGTATGGCGCGGTGATCTGCCACGACGAAGCCCATATCGCCACCGACGAGGCCGGCGCCCCAGAATTTTACATGGGCGGCGCCAAATTACTCACCGTGCCCACAAATGATGGTTTGCTGCCGCCCGCCGCCATCGACCATTTTATGGCCCGCGCCGCCGCCATGGGGGTGCATCACGTGATGCCCGAGGCGGTTAGCATTACGCATGCCAGCGAATGGGGCACCATTTACAGCGCCGATCAGTTGGGCACGCTGGGCGAAACCTGCCGCCGCTACGGCCTGGCCCTGCACATGGATGGGGCGCGTTTCGCCAATGCTTTGGTGCACGGGGCTTTGGTGCATGGCGGGCAGAGTGCCGCCGATATCACCTGGCGCGCCGGCGTTGATGCGCTCAGTTTTGGCGGCACCAAAAATGGCGCACTCGCCGCCGAAGCGGTGATCTTTTTCGATGCCGCCCGCGCCGAAGGGTTTGCCCGCAGGCGCAAGCGCGGCGGGCAGTTGTGGTCTAAGCAGCGCTACCTTTCCGCCCAGTTGTTGGGGTTGCTGGATAACGATCTGTGGCTCACCCACGCGCGCCAGGCCAACGCCATGGCAGCTCGCCTGGCCGCCGGGCTTGCCGCCATCCCCGGCGTGCACATTGCCCAAGCCGTGCAAGCCAACGAAATCTTTGCCGTGTTGCCGGCCCAGGTGGTTGCCCAGCTGCAGGCGGCCGGTGCGATGTTTTACGATTGGATCCCCGCCCCCGCCACCGGGCAGGCCACTTGGCGGTTTGTCGCCTCCTTCATCACCACGGCCGAGGAGGTCGATGCGGCAATAGCGGTGGCGCGCGGCCATGGCGCCCACCCTGCGCGCAACACCACCCCAGCCGGCACGGCGGAGGATGACGCGCTGGAAGCCTGGCTCGACAGTGTCGAACAAACCGACGGCCGTAGCCCGGGTGAAACCCGGGAGACCCCCTCCCCCTAATCCGCCGCCACACCAAGCCTTCCGCATCGCCAGCCAAATCTATAGACACGCCGGCATGAACTATGTTTCCACCAGGGGTGCCGCCCCAACCCGTGATTTCGCCGGTGTGCTGCTGGCGGGCCTGGCCGAGGATGGCGGGCTGTACATGCCGCAAACCTGGCCGCACTTCAGCCCCGCCGACCTGCGCGCCTTACGCGGCCTGCCCTACGCCGAGCTTGCCGCCAGGGTGATGGCACCGTTCGTGGGCGATATCGTGCCGTTCGATACCCTGCACCGCCTGACCCGCGAAGCCTATGCCGGGTTTCGCAACGAGGCAGTCGCCCCCCTGGTGCAGCTCACCCCAGGTATTTTTGCGCTCGAGCTGTTCCACGGCCCCACCTTGGCTTTTAAAGACATGGCCATGCAGCTGCTCGGCCGGCTGTTTGATTACGTGCTGGCCAAAGCCGGCCACCGCATCACTATTGTTGGTGCCACATCCGGCGATACAGGATCGGCCGCGATCGAGGCACTGCGCGATCGTGCCTGTGTTAACCTGGTGATTTTGCATCCGCACGGCCGCACTAGCGACGTGCAGCGCCGCCAAATGACCACCGTGCACGCGGCCAACATTCGCAATATCGCGATTGATGGTACTTTCGATGATTGCCAGGACATGGTTAAAGCCATGTTCGCCGATACATCTTTCCGTACCGACATGAATTTGTCGGCGGTCAACAGCATCAACTGGGCCCGCATCGCCGCCCAAATCCCCTACTACATTGCGTCCGGCGTTGCTTTGGGCGCGCCGGAGCGGCAGGTCACGGTGAGTGTTCCCACCGGCAATTTTGGCAATGTGCTGGCAGCGTGGGCGGCACGCCAAATGGGCTTGCCAATTGCCCGCGCCATTGTGGCATCTAACCGCAACGACATTTTAACCCGGTTTTTGGCCGCAAACGACATGACCGTGCGGGGTGTTGAAGAAAGCCTATCGCCCAGTATGGATATTCAGGTAAGTTCTAATTTCGAACGCCTGTTATTCGAATTGCTCGGCCGCGATGCCGCCCGCACAGCCGCGACAATGGCGGGGTTTCGCATAACCGGCCACATGGATGTGCCCGATGATGCCTGGCGCCACGCGCGCGAAATGTTCGTTGGCCACCGGGTGAGTGACGACGAAACATTGGCCGAAATTCGCAGGCTTGATGCGGGATCGGGCTATTTGGCCGATCCCCATTCCGCCATCGGCATTGCGGCCGCCCGCCTGCACGGTATCGCCGGCGTGCCGACAATTGTTGCCGCGACCGCCCACCCGGCCAAATTTCCCGATGCGATGGAAAAAGCAACCGGTCAGCGCCCAAAACTGCCGCCCAGTCTGGCAGACCTTTACGAACGGCCTGAGGCTTACGATATCATGCCCAAGGATCTTTCCCGTGTGCAGGATTTTGTCCGCGCATTTTCGCTTAGGAACGCTGTATGAGCCAAATTCCGGTTAACATCACTACCCTGCCCAGCGGGCTGACGATTGTGACAGAAACCATGGACCGCGTCGAAACGGTCTCGTTTGGTGCCTACGTCGCCTGCGGCACGCGCCATGAAGATGCCGAGCAAAACGGGGTGTCGCATTTCCTCGAACACATGGCGTTTAAAGGCACCACCAGCCGCAACGCGATGGACATTGCCGAAGCGGTGGAAAATGTCGGCGGCCACATCAACGCCTACACCGCACGCGAGCAAACCGCCTATTACGTAAAATTGCTGCGCGAAGATCTGCCCCTGGGCGTGGATATCATCGGGGATATCCTCACCCATTCAGTGTTCGCAGCCGATGAAGTGGAACGCGAACGCGGCGTGATTTTGCAGGAAATTGGCCAGGCCAACGATACCCCCGATGATATTATTTTCGACCATTTCCAGGAAGCCGCCTACCCCGCCCAAGCCATGGGCCGCCCGGTGCTGGGCACCGAAGCGATTGTGCGTAGCCTAAAACGCCAGGATATTAGCGGCTACATGAAGGCCAACTACGCCGCCGGCAATGTGGTGGTGGCCGCCGCCGGCGCCCTGGATCACGCGACCGTTGTGGATTTGGTCGGCCGCCACTTTGCCGATCTGCCCTCCGCCATGCCGAAAACCCCAACCCCTGGCGCGTATCGCGGCCAGGAATTTCGCGAAGCGCGCGATCTCGATCAGGTCCATATCGTGCTGGGGTTTGATGGCGTCGGCTACAAAGATCCCGATTACTACCCTTCCATGATGCTCTCCACGCTGCTGGGTGGCGGCATGAGCTCGCGCCTATTTCAGGAAATTCGCGAAAAACGCGGCTTGGTATATTCGATTTACAGCTTTGCCGCCCCGTATATGGATGGCGGCATTTTTGGCGTCTACGCCGGCACCGGCGAAAGTGAAGCCGCTGAGCTGATGCCGGTGATGCTGGAAGAACTCAAACGCGTGCAGCACGACGTCAACGCGGTCGAACTGCGCCGGGCGCGTGCGCAGGTCAAAGCGTCCCTGCTAATGTCGATGGAAAGCACCGGCAGCCGCTGCGAACAACTCGCCCGCCAATGGCAGGTGTTTGGCCGCGTTGTGCCGGTCGCCGAGATTGTCGCCAAAATCGAAGCGGTCACCACCGAACAAGTGTGTGCTGCCGCCACTCGGATGTTTGCCACCACCCCCACCCTGGCCGCCATGGGGCCGGCCGATCACGTGCCCAACCTTACCACCATTATCGAAAAGCTTGCCGCATGAGCCTCGATGCCCTCGAATCACTGATCGCCCACGCCAAGCGCGCCGGCGCCGATAGTGCCGATGCCATTTTGGTATCGCGCACATCACTCACCGTCGAACGCCGCCTGGGCCGCACCGAAACCCTGGAACGCGCCGAAATGCGCGACTTGGGCTTGCGTGTGTTTATCGGGCAAAAATCAGCCAGCGTCTCCGCCAGCAGTGTGGATGCGGAACAATTCGCAACCATCGCCGAACGCGCGGTCGCCATGGCCCGCATCGTGCCAGAAGATCCCTTTGGCGGCCTGGCAGAAAACGCCCGCACCCCCGATGATGCCGCCTATTTGGATCTGGATGATGGCGCCGAACCCAGTGTCGAAAATCTCATTGCGCGCGCTGATGTGGCCGAACACGCCGCCATGGCGGTGCCAGGTGTCACCAATTCCGAAGGCGGCAACGCCGGATTTTCACGCACCGAAATTATGCTCGCCACATCAAACGGCTTCGCCGGCCGCGCCATGCGCACCAACCACGCCATTTCGGCATCCGTGCTGGCCGGAACCGGCACCGCCATGCAACGGGATTACGATTACCATTCAACCGTGCACTTCGCCGATCTTGATGCACCAGACCTCATCGGCCGCCACGCCGGCGAACAGGCTGTGGCCCGCCTCAATCCAACCCGCCCGGCCACCACCAAATTACCGGTGGTGTTTTCCCCCCGCGTATCGGCATCCCTGCTCGGCCATTTGATCGGCGCCATCAACGGCGCCTCCATCGTGCGCGGCACCAGTTTTCTAAAAGATGCCGTCGGCACAAGAATTTTCCCCGCCGGTATGTTCGTGCACGATGACCCCCGCCGCGTGCGCGGCACACGATCCGGTACCTTCGATGGCGAGGGCCTGCCCACCGCCGCCCGCGCCATTATCGAAGATGGTGTGCTCACCGGCTGGTTATTAGATTGCCGCAGCGCCCGCGCACTCGGCCTGCCGCCCACCGGCCACGCATCGCGCGGCACCGGCGGGCCGCCATCGCCATCACCCACCAATCTCTACATGGCTCCCGGCACACAAACCCCGGAAAGCCTGATCGGTGATGTCGCCAACGGTCTTTATGTCACCGAACTCATCGGCATGGGCGTGAATGGCCTCACCGGCGACTACAGCCGCGGTGCGGCAGGCTTCATGATCCGCCAAGGCAAACTTGCCGAGCCGGTCGCCGAAGTTACCATCGCCAGCAATCTACGCGACATGTTCGCCACCCTCACCGTCGCCAACGACCTCGTCTTCCGCCGCGGCATGGACGCCCCCACCCTACGCATCACAGAAATGATGCTGGCCGGGGCTTAGGATTTGAGGATTGGGGCAGGGGAGAGAAAGAAAGGCCAAGGGCTTTGCCCCTGGACCCCATTAAAGGCTCGCCTTTAAAATCCTTTTAATTGGGTTTGGGGGGAAGGGGGCCACTCCGTGCCGCGCCACAGCCTCAGTCGGCCCCCTTCCCCCCAAACCCAAGTAGTCGGTTCTAAGGGCTTGCCCTTAGTGGGGGTCGAGGGGGCAAAGCCCCTCGCCTTTCTTTCTCTCCCCAGCCCCCTAATCGCCAAACCCTAATCCCCGGTCAGCCGCGTTTGTGGGCGGGGATGAAGCGGGCGATGGCGCAGAGGGAGGCCAGCGTGATGAGGCCGGCGGCGGCGACGACGTAGGCGGGGGCGGTGGGGTTGCCGCTCCAGGTTACTGCCATTTCACACATTGTTGCGGTAAACCCGCCGAACACGGCAACGCCCAGCGTATAGCCAAGCGACATGCCAACGCCGCGCAGTTCCACGGGAAACAGTTCGGCAAGCAGTGCTGGGATCGGTGCACTGTAGGCCGCGCGCAGGGCGGTCATCAGCCCAATGGCGACCACCAATTTACCAATGCCGGGTTTATGCACGGCCCAAGCGATAGACGGCACCACCGATAGCACCAGCAGTGTTGCGCAGATAATGGGCACGCGCAGGCGATCGGCGCGGTCGGATAGGCCGCCGACGATGGGGGTGACGACAAAACTGATGATGGAGGCTGCCAATGTTACCAGGAGCCCGGTTTGCACTGGCAGATGCAATTCGCTTGCGGCAAAGCTGGGCAGATAGAGATTAACGTAGGTGGCAACGGTGCCGAGTGCGATCACCCCGGTTGCCAGCAGCACGCGGCCCCAGCTTTGCGTGAACAGGCTGTAGGCGGGCGAGGGTAATTTGGTGGCGGCCAAAAATTCCGGGGTTTCATCAACGCCGTGGCGCAAATACAGACCGACGGGGCCGATGAGCAGGCCGATGACGAAGGGGATACGAAACCCCCAGGCATCGATGGTAGCGGGGCTGAGCCAGTCATTTACTGCCAGCGCCACCAGGCAGGCAAAGATATTGCTGATAGCCTGGCTGGTGAATTGAAAACTGGCAAAAAACCCGCGGCGGCTGGGGTGGGCGTGTTCCATCATGAAGGCAGTTGCGCCGCCAAATTCACCACCGGCGGAAAACCCTTGGATAAGGCGTGCCAGCAGAATGCCAAAAGGGGCGACGATACCAATTGTTTCGTGGCGCGGCATGAAGGCAAGCAAAGCGGTGCCGGCGGTCATGAGCATAATCGACAGGGTGAGGGATGCCCGCCTGCCGGCCCGATCGGCGTAGCTGCCCAGCACGATGGCGCCGATGGGGCGGGCAAAGAAGGCCACACCAAACACTGCCCAGGCTTGCAGCCGTGCGGCGTGCGGGCTGGCCGCGGGGAAAAAAGCGCTGCCGATTTGCTGGGCGAAAAAGGCAAAAACGATGATGTCGTAAAATTCAAGTGCGTTGCCGGCGGATGCCGCCGCGATCACCCGCCACGGATGTTTGGGCGCGTCGCTCAAAGGGCTTTGAGTGCGGTCAGCACCGCTTGCACATGGCCTGGCACTTTTACCTTGGGCCAAATGGCGGCAATGCGGCCATCGGCACCGACCAGACAAGTTGTGCGTTCAATGCCCATGTATTTGCGGCCATACATAGATTTTTCCACCCACACGCCGAACGCCTCGGTCACTTTGCCGTCTGCGTCACTGCCTAAAGGAAAAGTAAGCCCGTATTTGGCGGCGAATTTTTCTAACGCCGGCATCGGGTCGCGTGAAACACCGACAATGGTGGCGCCGAGTTTTTTGACCGCAGCAAAGTTTTCTTCAAAATCCTGCGCCTGCTTGGTGCAGCCGGTGGTATCGGCCTTGGGATAAAAATAGATCACATAGGGCGCACCTTTTAGTGCGCGGCTGGTGATCGTAGCCCCGCCAGTGGTTGCCATTGTGAAGGCAGGGGGCGCGCCGCCAATTGTGATCTCGGGCATAATAAAACTCCCCCTAGTATCAAATGCGGTGGCCGTCAGGGCTGGCACCACTAGGGCTGGCACCACTGCCGCGTGTTTTACAACAATCCGAACGATGCGCCAATGGAGTATGCCGCCCCGGCAATGCCGGCAATGGCGGCCACGGCTAGCAGTGGAACGCTTTCCACCGCCAGCGACAGCCCGGTGACCATGGCGCAGAGTTCCACCACCCGGGTGCCCAGTTCCACCCGATCATGCTTATGGCGGGCGCCTTCGCGCTCAACATCGATCTCATGGGCTTTGGCGGCCAGCTGTTCCATGCCATCACCCTTGGCGGTATCCGATTGCATGCGCTGCGCTTCGGCCGCACGTTTGGTCATATCCATCGTCAGCGCCAGATCATTTGCGTTGGTGGTGGCTAGGTGGCGTTCAATTTCGGCAACGCCCAGATCGATCGCGCGGCGGTCCGATTTGCCTTGGTACTGCGCCCAGGTGTCAGCAAATTCGGTGGTTTTTACCAAATACTCGGTTTGCGCATCGTTCGCCTGCATCGAACAGATAACGCCGGTGGCGCCCAGCAGGGTCAGCACAATGGCGGCAATCCGCCGCGTACGGCCCATACCGGCGGTGTGGGCTTCGTCTTCCTCGTGGGTTTTTTCAATCGCGTCCTGCACAATTTCGGAATCGCTCATGCCCTAGGTGCCTCCACCAATGCGCCGTGGCGCTGTTCTTCGGCCCGGCACATGGCAGCGATTAAGGGCGCCACATGGGCCGGGGTTTGCAGGGTTGTTGGGTCCTCACCGGGAAACGCCATGGCCCGCATGCGGGTAGCGGTTTTGCCGGGGTCGAATAAATTTATCCGGGCATTGCCTGCCGAGATTTCATCGGCCCAGGCCAGCACAAGGTTTTCTAACGCCGCCTTGGTCGCGCCATACGCCCCCCAAAACGCCCGCGGGTGGCGGGCCACGCTAGAGGTTAAAAACACCGCACGCCCGGCATCCGCCGCCACCAGCAAGGGCGCCAGGGTGCGGATCAGCCGCGATGTCGCGGTTAAATTCACCGCCACACATTCGGCCAGATCTTTGGGTGTGATATGCCCGGCAGGGGTTAATTTACCCAGCACGCCGGCGGCGTGCACCAAAACATCCAATTTGCCAAAACGCTGATATAGGCTGGGCCCAATCGGATCAATCTTGTCGGCCAGGCGCAGGTCAAGCGGCAATAAGGTGGCGCTGCCGCCAGCATTGCGAATGCTATCGTCGATTTCTTCCAGCGCCCCCTGGGTGCGCCCGGTCAGCACCACATGCGCGCCACGGGCCGCCAGTTCAACCGCAACGGCCGCCCCAATGCCGCGGCTGGCACCGGTGACCAAGGCGATTTTTCCGTCAAGCTCCGCCATAAAATCAGCCAACCTCGGCAAGTAAACTGAGCTGGCCGCGGCTGGTATCATCGCCATCGGTTAACGCTATGGGATAATCGCCGGTAAAACAGGCATCGCAAAACTTTGGCTGCACCGCATTGCGTTTTTCCTCGCCCAGGGCGCGATATAAACCGTCAATGGAGATAAACGCCAAACTATCGACGCCGATCAATTTCGCCATTTCCGCCACATTATGCTGGGCGGCCATCAGCTTGCTGCGTTCGGGGGTATCGATACCATAGAAGCAGGAATGCGTGGTTGGCGGCGATGAGATCCGCATATGCACTTCAGCAGCACCGGCGGCGCGCACCATTTCGACAATTTTGCGGCTGGTGGTGCCCCGCACGATGCTGTCATCAACCAAAATCACCCGCTTGCCATTCAGCATCGCCTTATTGGCAGAATGCTTTAATTTAACGCCAAGGTTGCGAATATGGTCGGTTGGTTCAATAAACGTGCGGCCAACATAATGGTTGCGGATAATGCCCAGTTCGAACGGAATGCCGCTTTCTGTTGCATAGCCCATCGCCGCCGGCACGCCGCTATCGGGCACTGGCACCACCACATCGGCATCCACTCCGCTTTCGCGTGCAAGCTCGGCGCCAATCGCCTTGCGCCCGGTATAAACACCGCGGCCTTCCATCACTGAATCGGGGCGGGCGAAATAGATATATTCAAACACGCAAAACCGGCCGGGCCCACGGGCCACGCCAAACGGTTTAATGCTGTTCACCCCGGTTGCATCGATCACCACAATTTCGCCGGGTTCCACATCGCGCACAAACTCGGCACCGCAAATATCCAGCGCGCAGGTTTCCGATGCCAGCACCCAGCCGGAATTTTCTTCTTCCCCTGGAATACGCCCCAATATCAGCGGCCGCACGCCCAGCGGGTCGCGCACGCCGATCAGCGCCGAATTGGAAAGTGCGACCAGCGAATAGGCACCCACCACCTGTTTTAACGCATCGATCAGCCGGTCGACCACGGTGGAATACAGGCTGATCGCGATCAGGTGAATAAACACCTCGCTATCCATGGTCGATTGAAACAGGCAACCGCGGCTCACCAGGGCCCGGCGCAGGGTGTGGGCGTTGGTCAAATTGCCGTTATGTGCCACGGCAAACCCACCAAACACAAAATCGGCATATAGCGGCTGCACGTTTCGTAATATAGTTTCGCCCGTGGTGGCGTAGCGATTATGCCCCAGCGCGCAAAACCCCGGTAAGGCTGCGATCCGTTTGCGATCGCCAAAATTTTCCCCAACCAGCCCCAAACCTTTTTCGGAATGAAACAATTTGCCATCGTAGCTGACAATACCACAGGCTTCCTGGCCGCGATGTTGCAGCGCGTGCAACCCCAGCGCGGTTACGGCCGCCGCATCGGGTAGGTTCCACACGCCGAATACGCCGCATTCCTCATGTGGCTTGTCGTCGTCAAAGCACTCGGTCATCCCGGTCTCCATTGGTGGCGACATCATAACTTGGTTTTGTCGGTGGGTATTTTGCGCGCCGTGCCCAGCGGGGTTGCGCGCAATAAATCTTCAGCCGTGGTGGCACGCCCCTCGGGCGGTTTGGCTACATTGGGGCGCATCCGCGGCGGCAGGTACTCGGTTAGCGCCACCGCACCATCGTGCAGAAACGGCACCGCGCGGCTATCGCGCACCCATTGCGGCCATTGTTCGGGGGGCATTGCCATGCCGCCCAATATGTAGGCGCCGATCAGCACCGCCGCCCCGCGCCCAGCGCCGAACAGCATGCCAAGCGAGCGGTCCAGCCCGCCGAGCAGCGATAGGCGCACCAGCCGGCCGATCAAATTGGCCAAAATGGAACAGGCGATGACGGCGGCAATAAACACTAGCGCATAGGCGGCAATGCTCGCCATCAGATCGTCGCTGCCAAAGATTTTGGCGGTTGACGGTATTAACCGCCCGGCAAACATAAATGACAGCCACCCCGCCACCACCCAGGCGCCCAAGCCCAGCACTTCGCGCACAAACCCGCGCGATAGCCCCAGCAGGGCAGAAATCGCCACAATGCCGACGGCGATCAGGTCCAGTTGGTTCATGCGGCTGGCAGCCAAGCGGAGGGCAAGCGGGGGGCAGCATCAACGCGCAATAAGGGCCGGGGAATTTTGGCGGCATTTTGGGGGCGCGTCTGGGGCAGACTCGCTCCGCTCATGGGGGCCCAGCGCGGCATGGCGCCTTATCCTTGAGTTTGGCCGCCGCGCCAAGCTTAATTGGCCGCCCCTGTCACACAACCGCCATGCGGCTAAGTTTTATGGGCGATTTCGTCATGCTGTGAGAAAGCGCAGGCAGGCCCCTTCTAGCACCAAACAGCTCAGCACCCCGTCCATCACTGCACCGGTATCAATGCCAATGCGGTTGGCCAAAATTTCTGGCGCCCGCACCATGCTGTGGCCGTGCACCACGACCAGCGGGTGGCGGGTGCGATCGTATAAAAATTCATCTCGTATCCATAACAAATCCTCGCGGGTTTGCGCCGATATCGGCAGCTTTGGGCGAATCCCGGCATGCACAAAAAAATACCCGCCCTCGGCATGGCTTTGGGCAAGGCCGTCCAAGTACGATTGGTGCAACGCCGGGATTGCGGCGCGCCAGGCGCCGGGCGGCATGGCCGGGTTAATGCCGTAGCTGGCCAGCGCCCTTGTGCCGCCATTATCCAGCCACAGGCTGGCATCGGCCGCGGTTGCCTGGGGTTTTAAGGCGGCCATCATCAGGGCTTCGTGGTTGCCGCATAGATCCACCCGCAGGCTGACTTTGGGCGCAATCGGGCCGGATAACAGCCACAGCACGCCAGCGGTATCGGGGCCGCGATCGACCACATCACCTAAATGGATTAGCACGCTGCGGGCAATCGGGTTGGCGGCAAGGTCGGCGGCAATGGCATAATGCAGCGCCACTAAGCGCTTAAGGCAGCCATGCACATCGCCAATAGCGTAGATGCGGGTGCCCGGCGGCACGCTGGCCGGGGCCGGCACCAGTTGCTGGGCCCAGGCGCCGGCCGCCGGTTTCGGGCCGGCAATCGCCATCGCGCGGGCCGGCGGTAACGCAGGGTCAATCATTCCCGCTCACCTTAGCGCCAAGCGGGAAGTCGCGCACAGGGCGGGTTCGTTCATGCGCCTAAACGGCCTCCCCTAGCCAATGCCGCCAAACACAGCACGCAACCCGATATAGGCTGACATGATCGCGCGCACACCTGCAGCTTGCCGGCCCCACCGCCGCCCAATGGCGCCGCCGCCATGAACGTGGCCCTGAACGTGGCCCTGAACGTGGCCCTAAACGTGGCCTTGGCACCGGCGCCACAAGCCGCGCGATCTGGCGCCCACCTAACCGCCGCCGAACAATTGCTGGAAGATGCAACAGCCCGCGCCCTGCGCCAACCCAGTGGCCGCTTGGCCCTGGTGCTGCATCTGTCGCGCCTGCGCCCGCCCAGCCCGCGCCCGCACCACGGCCGCATCGCCCGTGCCCTGCTGGAAGATACCGCCCAACGCCACGATGGCCAGGTTTTTCCTATGCGCAATGGCGATCTGGTTTTGCTGTGCGCCAGCGCCAATGCGGCAATGGCGGCCGCCGCCGATGCCCCAGCTTTGCTACCCGATACGCTCGCGCAGATTTACGGCGCCGATGCCCCGGCCGGCGACGCGCTAACCTCGCTATGGCGGCTGGATCACGATAGTGCCACCTACCAGCGCTATTTAGCCGATCGTGCCAACACCACGCCAGCCGCGGTTCTGCCCGAACCGGCGCAGTCCACCACCCCGGCCGCCCTGCAAGCGCTGGAAGATGCGCTGGCCACCACCGCTGTGCCCAATCTGCTGGGCGTGCAAACCGCGATTATTTTACGCGGCGGCAAGCACGTGCCGCTTACCGCACGGCTGGCCCCGCTGTTTCGCGAACTCACCTTTTCCTTGGCCGCCCTGCACACCCACCAGGATACCGCGGCGGTCATCGCCGATCCGTATCTGTTTCGCCATTTCGCCGCCCGCCTTGATGCCCGCATGCTGGCCTACCTCACCCAGGATCTTACCGATGGTGGCGCGCTGTGCCGCACGGCGGGCCTGCCCGTGCACCTAAACCTGACGCTGGAAGGGGTGGTTTCCCCCGCCTTCGCCCGCCTGGTGCGCGCCGCCCGCAAGGCACAGGTAAAATTTGGCGTAGAAATTAGCCTGATGGAGGCCGCCGCCGACCTGCAACTCACCGGCTACGCCCGCGATTTGCTGCGCATGGCAGGTTTTACGCTGGCGCTAGATGGTATCGATCACGCCGCCCTGCGGTTAACGGCGCCGGCCAAACTAGCCCCAGATTATGTCAAACTGATCTGGTCCACGCATTTGCTTGATGCAAACCCTGCCACCACCACGGCATTCCAGCGATTGCGCGATCAGCTAGGGCCAGACCGCATCGTGCTGGCCCGCGCCGATAGCGAACAGGCGCTGATCTGGGGCCAGTCGCACGGCATCACCCGCTACCAGGGCCATTTTCTAGATAGGGTACTCACCGCCTGCACCAGCCCATCCCGCTTGGATGCTTAACCCCAATGAATAAAAGTCTTTTTGCTTCTTTTTCCTCAGAAAAAGCAGGCTCTTCCCTAACTATGCCCCCCACCCAAGCCCTCGAAGCCTTAAAATCCCTGCTCAGACAAACCGAAATCTCCGGCGCAGCCAGACGGGCGTTACTGCTACACACCGATCGCCTGCCCAAAGACCTCACCAAGCCCCACCATCTGCGCCTAGCGCGCGCAGCGGTCGCCGGTTTAGCCCAGGCCGACCGCGCCCAAATGTTTGATTTGCCGCGCGGCCGCGTCGCCATCGTGTGGCGCGCCAGGGGCGGGCGCGAGGTTGAACAGGTGCTGGAACAGCTGGCCCATTTGCTGGATGGCCTGCCCGCCGGCCAGGCGCCGCCGCCGGCTGATTTGATCACGGTTTACGATTTACCCGCCCAAGGCCCCAGCTTGGTTGATGATTTGAATGCCCGCCCGCCATCGCTGGCAACAGGTGGCAGCCAAAAAATCGATGCCCCGATGCTGGCAAGGCTAGAACAAGCCCTGGTCCAGGCGGAAATGTCGCATTTCGTGCGCTGGCGGCCGGTTGCAATCCTGCCCCCAACTGGTACCGCCCACACCCTCACCCTGGCGCCCTTGGCCACCGCCTGGGACGAGCGTTCCATCGCCGCCGCCGATGTCGCCGCCACCCTGTGCCCAGACCACGCCCTGCAGGCCAACCCCTGGCTGTTCCGCAGGCTCACCCGCAGTTTTGACCGCCGCCTGCTCGCCCTGCACACCGGGCCGCACCAGCTAGCTGGTGCCAGGCCGTTTGCCCTGCACCTCAATATCGCCTCCATTTTGGCCGCCGATTTTCTGCGCTTTGATGCCGAGTTACCCAGCGCTTTGCGCGGCCACATCATGCTCTATGTGCAGCCCGCCGATGTGCTGGCCGACCCGGCGGCGTTTTTCTTCGCACGTAATTTTGCCCACGCCCGCGGCTATAAAATCCTGCTGCGCGGGGTCAGCCTGGGCTTGGCCGATGTGCTGGATATCACCGCCTGCGGGGTAGATTTTGTGCAGGTCGCCTTAACCCCGGATGTTGCCACAAACCCCGCCCTGGTGCGCGAAGCGGTCGGGCCGGCCACGAAAATTGTGCTCTCCGGTGTCGATCGCACTGAAACCTTGGCCTGGGCGGCGAGCCATGGGTTTTTGCTGGTTCGCGGCCATGCAGTCGCCAATGCTCAGCACGAGGATGCCGAACTGGCCTGAACGCGAACACGGCCCTGGTTTTGGTGTTGCGGCAAAATTGCGATCAGTTGCGTGTTCCCTTAAGTTTGCTCCAAAACCAAATCCAGGGAGCAAACAATTGACCGTCGCGGATCTTCTAAGCCAGGATTTTGGCACGCTGGCCAATCTCATCCGCGAACAGGCGCTCGTTTTGGGCGACAAGCCAGCGCTAATCGATGCCGGGCAAACCCTATCCTATCTCGAACTAGACGCCATGATGGATCGCATCGCCGCATCTTTGCGGCGTGATGGTTTTAAACCCGGCGATGTCGCCGCCATTTGCGCCACCACATCGGTTGCCTACGGCGCCGCATTTTTGGGCATCCTGCGCGCAGGCGCCATCGTCGCCCCCCTAGCACCGTCATCCACCGCCGAAAGCCTGGTGATGATGCTCAAAGATTCCGGCGCCAAAATCCTGTTTCTCGATGCCCCGCTCGCCACCCAGTTAACCGATGTGGCCGGCCAAATAACCGCCACAAGCGTAACCCTCGATGGTTCACCCGCGGGAAAACCCTTTGCCGATTGGCTGGCCCCGATCGGCGCCACACCGAACCCCGTCACCGTAACCCCCGATGACGGCTTTAATCTTATTTACTCATCCGGCACCACCGGCGCCCCCAAAGGTATTTTGCAGTCGCATGGCATGCGTTGGAGCCAGCTCACCCGTATCCTAACCCCGGTTGATACCGTCACCATCATTTCAACGCCGCTTTATTCCAACACCACGCTGGTATCGTTTCTACCCACCCTCGCCGGCGGCGGCACAGTGGTGATGATGGCAAAGTTTGATGCCGAGCAATTTCTAAAACTATCGGAAAAGCATCGGGTAACGCATGCCATGCTGGTGCCGGTGCAATACCGCCGCCTGATGGAACGCGCGGATTTCGACAGCTACGATCTCTCAAGCTTCGTCATGAAGTTTTCGACAAGTGCACCATTCGCGGCCGCCCTAAAAGCCGATGTGCTGGCCCGCTGGCCCGGCGGCTTAATTGAATATTACGGCATGACCGAAGGCGGCGGCACCTGCATGCTGTTCGCCCACAACCACCCGACCAAATTAGCAACCGTCGGCCAGGCAACCCCCGGCCACGATATCAGACTAATCGATGACGATGGTGTTGAAGTGCCAGCCGGCGAAATGGGCGAAGTGGTGGGCAGATCAAACGCCATGATGGTGGGCTATCACAACCAGCCCGAAAAAACCGCGCAAGCCGAATGGTACAGCCCCGATGGCCTGCGCTTTATCCGCACCGGCGATGTTGGGCGGTTTGATGACGATGGTTTTCTAACCCTGCTCGACCGCAAAAAAGACATGATCATTTCTGGCGGTTTTAATATTTATCCCACCGATTTGGAAGCCGAACTCGTGCAGCACCCGGCGGTGCTGGAAGTGGCGGTGGTGGGCGTGCCATCCGATCAATGGGGCGAAACCCCAGTGGCGTTCGTTGCCGTAAAACCTGGGGCTGCCGTCGCGGCTGAGGCGCTAAAAACTTGGGTAAATGCCCGCCTCGGCAAAACCCAGCGCCTCGCCGATCTGCGCGTGGTTGATGCCCTGCCGCGCAGCCACATTGGCAAAGTGCTCAAACGCGAATTGCGCGATACCTACCAAGGGATACCCACTTAAAATTCCCATTGCACCGCGCATCCGCCACGCTAATACTGCCGGTTTAGGCAGCCCGGGTGCGATCATGCGCATAAAATCCCTCGTCCCACTCTGCGGTTTCGTGCTGCTCGCCGGCTGCAATGTCGATACCTATGGTCCGCCAAAAACGCTGCCGCATCTGGTATCGGTCGATCTGCCCGGTATCAACAAGGCCCGCATCATGGCAGCCTCCCGCCGCGCGCTCATCGCCAACGGCTACCCAATCGAAAGTTTTGATGTAGCCACCGGCCGCATCGTCAGCGCCCCCCGCGCCCAATCGGTCGGCCAGAACGACGCCGATTGCGGCACCAACCTCACCGTCGATTACCTGCTCGATAGCCGCACCACCACCCAGGCGGCCTTTATCGTTACCGCCCAACCCGGCCAACTCGACGTGCACGCCAAATTCTCCGCCCGTTACAACGCCGATGCCGCAACGCCGGCAACGGTGCTATATTGCGTCTCGCGCGGTACGTTCGAGGATGAAATTATTGGCGCTATCCGTGCGCAACTATAAAGAAAGGCCAAGGGCCCAGTGCGCAGCACGCCTTCGCGTGACACCCCTGGACCCCACTAAGGGCTCGCCCTTAGAACCCTATAGTTAAGGTACCGGAACGTCGAAACCATTGAGGGTGACGGACACTAAGCAATACAACCCCACCAAATAAATCAACTCAGCCGCAGCAACTTCGCCAAATTGCAACACCGCTTGATGATAACACGGTTGCGGCAACACCCCGCCAGAAACCAAGGCGGACGCCACGTCGTACGCCACCGCTTCTTCCCGGGTTAAATCCATCGGCCGCTGGCCTGCAACGATGGTTGATATTTTTTCCTCGCTCAACCCACGCAATTCCGCCACCAGCACATGCGCGTAAAGCTCATAACCCGACCGAAACTTTGCCCCGGTCACCAAAATAGCAATTTCGCGCACCGCCTTAGGCAAGGTCGGCGATAGCGACATCGCCTTCACCAAATCCCACACCGGCCCGCCAAATTGCGGGTAATGCAGCCAAGGATTCCACGGCCCAATCAGCGCGCCGCTATCACAAATAGCGGTAAATCCTTTGAAATTAGCCTCAATCCCCCCCCGCATATCGTCATAGAGCGGCCGCTGGATGGCGCTGAGATCAGCAGGCTCAATCAACGGCAAACGCATCGGGGCATCCTTGGCTTAGGGGGCGTTAACATGTGGCCAACGGTAGATGGTCCGGCCACGGTAGAGGATCAACCCACCACCCAGCCTAGTTTCCCTACATCCGCGCACACACGATCGTAAGGCGGGCTTTGCCCGCCAACGCAAGCAAGCCCCATTCCCCGCCGCCGCGCGACCATATCCTAGGCCGCGCCGGCAGCGGACACCCGCAAACTTCCCCCCAACCGCCAAACTTGTGTCGCGCGCCAACCCCGCGCATTTTGACGGGGCCCCGGCCTCAGGTTACGCGACTTAGGGGGCAGGAATTAGATCACAGGATTTTGCCATGAGTATCGCCGCACGCACCCTGATCAGCGACGCACAGCTTGAACGCGTCCGCGCCCGATCCACCCTATGGGGCCTGTGGTGCGTGGCACACGCCTGGGCGGTGATGCTCGGCACCGCCGCCGTGCTGGTGCTGCTGCCACTATGGGCGCGCATTGTATTTGCACCGTTGGCCATCGCCATCATCGGTTCGCGCCAACTCGGCCTCGCCATCCTCATGCACGAAGGTGCCCATGGCGGCCTAGCCCGCAACCCGCGCTTAAACCTGTTTATCTCGCAATGGTTTTGCGGCTACCCCATTGGCGTAGATACGCTTTTATACCGCGCCTACCATTTCCGCCACCACGCCCACGCGCAAACCTCCGCCGACCCCGATCTGGTGCTATCAGCCCCCTTCCCGGTCACCCCCGATAGCCTGCGCCGCAAATTGCTCCGCGATCTCTCCGGCCGCACCGGCCTGAAACAACGTAGTGCCCAAATGAAAGCAGCGTTGGGCGATCCCGCCGCACCGCTACCAACCCGGCTCGCCTGCCTATGGAAAAACCTTGGCCCCACACTAGTCGCCAACGCCGTGCTGCTGGGTTTGGCCATCGCTGCCGGCCATTGGTGGCTCTACCCGCTGTGCTGGGTTGTACCCCTGCTCACCTGGCAGCAGGCGGTCACTAGGGTGCGCAACATCGCCGAACACGCCGTACTACCGGTCGCCGGCGACCCCATGGCCGTGGCCCGCACCACGCTGGCCGGCCCCATGGCGCGCGTGTTTCTCGCCCCCTATTGGGTCAATTACCACGCCGAGCATCATTTGCTGATGTATGTGCCATGCTACCGGCTGCCCGCCCTGCACCGCGCCATGATGGCCGGGCCAAACGCGCCGCGGTTAGAAATACGCCAAACATATAGGGAGGTTTTGCGCCTAGCCTCCTCGCCGCAAGGCGCCCGCCAAACCAAAGCAGCGGCCTATGCCGGCATGATCCCGCTGGCATAAGCTAAAACCCCAGCCGCGCGCGCAAGCTTTCCGCCACCGCAGCGCCCTGCGGCGTATCGGCCAGTGGGCGGGGATGATCAGGCAGGCTTTGCGGATCGGCCCAGCATTCCGCTTGCCCCAGCGTGCGCGTGCAAAACGGCGCCGCCGGCAACGCCGCCGGCACCGGCCCCGCGCACGCAGCCAACACCAAAGCCGCGGCCCACACCGCGCACATCAATCGCATGCCCCACCATGCCCAAAACGAGCTTAACAAATATCCCCGCGCGCCATTTGACCGCGCCGATTTATAGTGGCATTGCTTATGCCAATAGATGTCCCCCGGCTACCAGCCTCAACAATCCCAGCTCCCCGATCAAGGAAATGCCCCCATGGATATTTTGCGCACCCCCGATGATCGTTTTGCCGGCATAGCCGACTTCCCCTTCGTCCCGCACTACGCAACTATTACCGACACCGACGGCACCGCCCTGCGCCTGCACTACCTCGATGAAGGTGCCCCCACCGCCAGGCCCGTGTTGCTCATGCATGGCGAACCAAGCTGGAGCTACCTGTATCGCAACATTGCCCCCGCCCTGGCAGCCCTGGGCCATCGCGCCATCGCCCCCGATCTCATCGGCTTTGGCCGATCCGACAAACCCGCCGCCCGCACAGATTATACCTACGAACGCCATGTCGCCTGGCTATCGCAATGGTTTTTATCACTCGACCTAAAAAACGTAATTTTGTTCTGTCAGGATTGGGGCGGTTTGCTCGGCTTGCGGCTGGTGGCAGCATTTCCCGAGCGTTTCGCCGGCGTCATCGTCTCCAACACCGGCCTGCCGGTCGGCACCGGCAGCAGCGCCGGTTTCGATACCTGGCTGAAACTGTCGCAATCTATCCCCATCTTTCCGGTCGGCCAGTTGCTCAACATGGGCACCTCGCGCGAGCTAACCGATGCCGAACAAGCCGCCTACGATGCCCCCTTCCCCGATGAAACGTTTAAGGAAGGCGCGCGCCAGTTCCCCACTTTAGTGCCCATCACCGAGCAGCACGGTTCGGTCGCCGAAAACATCGCCGCTTGGAAAGTGCTCGCAACTTTCGAAAAACCGTTTCTCACTGCGTTCAGCGATAACGATCCGGTCACATCCGGCGGCGAAGCCGCCTTCAAAACCCGCGTGCCAGGCGCTGCCCACGAAAACCACCTTATTCTCAAAGGCGGCCACTTCGTCCAGGAAGATGCCCCCGTCGAGATCGTCGCCCTGATCGACGACATGGTACGCCGCACGGCGCCTTGAGGCACATCTGTCGGCAGACAAAAGTCTTCTTTTTCTGAAGAAAAAGAAGCAAAAAGACTTTTGTTTGTTGGGGACTGGGGGATTGTTGCAGGGGTGCTTCTAATACATAGGCGGCCTGCGCGCTCATTATGTGCCCAAAGCGGCGATCGTGCGCGCGACCACATCCGCTTCGACGAATTTTTGCCGGGCAATCTGCAAACCAGCGTCGCCCATACGCGCGCGCAGAACATCATCCCCCGCCAGTTGCGCCATGGCCTTATGCAACGGCGCAACACTTGCCGCCGGCACCAAAAACCCGCTCACCCCGTCCACCACCTGTTCGCGCGGGCCACGAATGTCGGTTGCCACCACCGGCAACCCGCACAACATCGCCTCAATCACCGACATCGGCAGCCCCTCAAAATGGCTCGGCAACACAAATACGTCGGCCGCCGCCAGCACGGCCGCCACATCGCGCCGGTAACCTAACCGCCGCACCTGCACACCGGCGCTTGTGGCCGCGTCAAAATACGGTGTCATATCCTCGCCGTGGTCCGATTCCAGCCGCTCCCCCACTACCCACACATCGGCATCAATGCCGTTCATGGCCGCCAGCAATTCGGGGTAACCCTTGTGGCGCACTAGGCGCGATACCGCGCAAAACACCACGCGGCTTTCGGCCACATTCAATTCTGCCCGAATAGCTGCGCGCGCCGCCGGGTTGGGGAAAAACAGGGCTGGATCCCGCCCGTTCAGCACCGCAACCGGTGTGCGCGCTAAATGTAAACGCCGTGCGTCGGCCGCTTCTTCGGCCGAAACGGTCAAAAATATATCGGTTACCAAGCCCGCCAGCCACTCTAAACCCAGCGACAATCCTCGCCGCGCCCGCGATCCCGGCTGATTGAACAAAAACCCATGGCAGGTATAGGCAATGCTGGGCACCCCGGCCGCCCGCGCCGCCATGCGCGCCAAAAACCCGCTAATCGGCATGTGGCCATGCACCAAATCAGGTTTTTCGGCGCGAAAGAACTGGTACAACGCCCAAAAGGCACGTGCCTGAGCAATCGGTGACAGCGTGCGGGCAAACGGCAGCGCCACCACACGAAACCCATCTTCGCGGACATCGTTTAGCAAAGGCCCATCGGCAGCAACGCCAATCACCTCATGCCCCCGCGCACGCAACCCCCGCATCAACGGCCACAAAAAATGCCGCAGCGAAAAATCTACGTTGGTAACCTCAATGATCTTCATTCTGAGTCTGATTGAGATCGGGCAAAAACGCGGGCCGCGATCCACGCCGCAGCAGCCACCACACGCCAAACAAATCCACACTGCCCACCAGCGCGCGGTCCAGCGTGCCGTAGTTGGAAACCCCGGTGCCGCGCGGCCGGTGGTTCACCGCCACCGATACCACCCGGCCACCGGCGCGCATAAACAGCGCCGGCAAATAGCGGTGCATGTGGTCAAACGCCGGCAGCTGCAAAAACGCCGCCCGCCCAAACACTTTTAGGCCGCACCCGGTATCCGGCGTCGCGTCGCCCAAAATCGCCGCGCGCAACCGGTTGGCCGCGCGCGAGGTCACGCGTTTTACCGCCGTATCGCGCCGCGTCACCCGATGCCCGGCAATCAGCACCGGCCCGCCACCCAGCGCGGTTTCAGCAATCGCGCGCGCCAGCAAGGCCGGAATATCGGCCGGGTCGTTCTGCCCATCGCCATCCAAAGTGGCGATCCAGGTGCCGCGCGCCGCCTGCACGCCGCTCACCACTGCCGCACTCTGCCCGCAACTGTGCAGGTGGCGCCGAATGATCAGCGGGTAACTGCCGGCAGTGTCGGCCAAAACCTGCGCCGTGGCATCGCTGCTGCCATCATCAACATACACAATCTCGTAGGCAACACCGGCCAACGCCTGAGCAATCTCAGCGACCAGCGGCACAATATTGCCAGCCTCGTTCTTCACCGGCACCACCACAGAAATCTCGGGTGAAATCTCGAGGGAAATGCTGGGGGTTTCGGTTGTTTGGGGCATGGGCGGTGGCGCTTGCATTTCTCTCGCGGTAGCATCCGCCTCGACCCCGCCGCAAGCGACCCTATATGGGGTTCAGTGCCTATCGCCGCTTTCCGCACCCAAAGGTATGCTTGGCCCCAATGCCGTTCGATGATCGCACCTTTCCCAGCTCAGAAGCTGCCGCCTTCCGCCGCAACCGCCGCCGCGTGGCGCTGTGGTTATTCGGCGTCGCCACCATGGTTTACGGCATGGTGGTACTCGGCGGCGCCACGCGCCTCACCGGGTCCGGGCTATCCATCATGGAATGGGCCCCCCTGTCAGGTGCCTTACCGCCGCTGTCCGACACGGAATGGAACCGCCTATTCGGCCTCTACCGCCAAATTCCGCAATACGCCGTGCTGCACCCCGGCATGGATGTCGCCGGTTTCAAAGGCATCTTTTGGCTCGAATATGCCCACCGCTTGCTCGGCCGGCTGGTCGGTGCTGCGTTTTTACTGCCGATGATCTTCTTCGCCGCCACCGGTGCGCTGGAACGCCGCATGATGCCGCGCCTGCTCGGGTTATTCGCCCTCGGCGGCCTGCAAGGTGCGGTCGGCTGGTTTATGGTGGCATCGGGCTTTTTCCCTGATAGCACCGCTGTATCGCCGTACCGCCTGGTGATCCATCTATCCCTCGCCCTCACCTTATACGTCGCCCTGGTCTGGACCGGTCTCACCACCCTCAACCCGATTTCTCCCACACTTGCCGGCGCCGACACCATCCGCAAATACGCCCGTGCCTGCGTCGTGCTGGTGGCGCTCACCATTGTCGCCGGCGGCTTTACCGCCGGGCTTCATGCTGGCCTCACCTACAATACCTTCCCGCTGATGGATGGCCGCCTGGTGCCCGCCGGCTACGCCGATCTATCGCCGCCCTGGCGCAACCTCACCGAAAATATCGCCGCCGTGCAGTTCAACCACCGTCTGCTGGCAACGCTGAGCCTAATCACCGTGATAACCACCGTGGTCGCCGGCCTGCGCGCGCGCCTCAACGGTGGGGCTGGGCGGGCCATTTTGGCCTTGGCCGCCGCAGTGGCGGTGCAATATGCCTTGGGCATCGCCACCTTGTTAACTGTGGTTGCCATTCCCCTGGCCGTCCTGCACCAGGGCGGTGCCGTGGTGCTGCTCACCGCGTCCTTGGTGCTGCTGCATAATTTACGCGGCGCCACCGCCTGATTTTTCCCTAACTTTCGCCCCCCACCGGTAAGGCCAAGCCAATCATGTCATCCGCGCTGCGCACCACCGACCAGCTTTTTTACGGCCAAGCGGAATCCGCCCTCGATGCCCAAACCGCCGAGCGCCTCACCGCTGATGCCCTTTCCGGCACCGATGATGGCGAATTGTTCCTGGAATACCGCGAAACCGAATCCCTATCGCTGGAAGATGGCCGCATCCGCACCGCCGCTTTCGATACCTCGCGCGGCTTAGGCCTGCGTGCGGTCCAAGGGGAGGAAACCGGCTACGCCCATGCCGGCGAGATCAGCGAAGCCGCCCTCAAACGGGCCAGTGCCACGGTTGCCGCCATTCGCGGCAATGGCGGCGGCACCCAATCGGCCGCCCCAAAAATCCCCGGCTCGCGCCTATATGCGGCGGAAAACCCGCTCGCCGACGAAGGCTTTGCCGCCCGCGCCACTTTGCTGGCCGAGATCGACGCCTACGCCCGCGCCAAAGATCCCCGCGTCACCCAGGTGATGACCTCCATTCATGGTGAATGGCAGGCGGTACAAATCATCCGCGCCGATGGCACCAGGGCCGCCGATCTGCGCCCGCTGGTGCGGTTGAATGTCACCATCATGGCCGAAAGCAACGGCAACCGCGAACAAGGCAGCCACGGTTTGGGCGGGCGCGAAGGCTACGCCCGCCTAATGGCGCCAGAAACCTGGCGCGCCGCGGTCGATGAAGCGCTGCGCCAGGCGGTGTTGAAACTCGATGCGGTGGCAGCGCCTGCGGGTGAGATGGAAGTGGTGCTGGGCGCCGGCTGGCCAGGCATTTTGCTGCACGAAGCCATCGGCCACGGCTTAGAAGGCGATTTTAACCGCCGCGGCACCTCGGCCTTTGCCGGCTTAATGGGCAAGCGTATCGCAGCACCAGGTGTGACCGTCGTCGATGACGGCACATTGCCCGATCGCCGCGGGTCACTGACAATTGACGATGAAGGCACCCCAACCAGCCGTACAGTACTGATCGAAGACGGCTACCTAACCGGGCTTTTGCAGGATCGACTCAACGCCCGGTTGATGGGCGTGGCCTCCACCGGCAATGGCCGCCGCGAAAGCTACGCCCACGCGCCGATGCCGCGCATGACCAACACAGTGATGCTGGGCGGCAGCGCCAGCCCGGCGGATATGATCGCCTCGGTTAAGCGTGGCCTGTATGCGGTTAATTTCGGTGGCGGGCAGGTTGATATCACCTCGGGCAAGTTCGTCTTTTCCGCCAGTGAGGCCTACCTAATTGAAAATGGCCGTATCGGCGCGCCGGTGAAAGGCGCCACCTTGATCGGCAACGGGCCTGATGCGCTGACCAAAATCGCCATGATCGGCAATGATTTTGCGATCGACCCCGGCATCGGCACCTGCGGCAAAAGCGGCCAGGGCGTGCCGGTTGGGGTAGGGCAACCCAGCCTAAAAATGCGCGGCCTCACCGTGGGCGGCACGGCGGCCTGATCGGGCTGCGCGAAAGCGATGCGACCGCTTTACGAGGGCGTATAAAAAAGTATTGCAATTTTCCTAATTTTGTCTTAAATCTTGTCCTGAGGCGTGGCGGGCGTTAAAAAATTTCAGGGGCTTTTCGATGTTACATGCAGTTGTGCTAATCGAACACCTAAGCGCATCCATGCGTGAACAGGGTCTCGCCTTCGCGCGTGATCGCGCCGGTGTCACCGCGCTGGAATATGGCGTCATCGCCTCCATCCTGGGGTTGGTGCTGGTCACCATCTTCAAAAGTTTTGGCACCACGCTCAGCACCTTATTCAGCAAGGTCGGTAGCAGCATCTAAACGGCCCGCGCCCCGGGGGCGCTGAAACTGCGGCGATAAGCGCTGGGGCTCACCCCCAGCCCACGGTCAAACGCCCGGCGCAGCTGATCGGCATCACCAAAACCAAAACGCTGAGCCGCCACGCTCACCGCCATGCCAGCTTCCAGCGCCGCGCGGGCAGCATCCAGGCGTAGGGTGGCAACCGTGCGCGCCGGCGTGGTGCCGGTGCGCGCTTGGTACACCCGGGCAAAACTGCGGGGGGACATGCCGGCCTGCTGCGCCAATGCGTCCACCCGCAAATCACCACCCAAATTGCCGGCAATCCAACCGTGCAGCGCATCGAAATTAGGACCGGCATGGGCCGGGTTTTCCGAGGTTTGCGCCCGCAACGGCGCGCTAAACTGCGATTGCCCGCCCGGCCTGCGCAAAAACACCACCAAATCGCGGGCAACCGTCATGGCATCCGCCCGGCCGGCATCCTGTTCGCGGATGGCCAACGCCAGATCGATCCCGGCGGTCACCCCGGCCGAGGTCCAAATCCGCCCCTGGCGGATAAAAATCGGGTCAGGGTCCACCGTGACGCCTGGGCGAAACCGCGCCAGTTTATCCGCGTGCGCCCAATGGGTGGTCGCGCGCAGCCCGTCCAAAACGCCAATCGCCGCCAGCAAAAAAGCGCCAGTGCACACCGATGCTACCAGCCGGGCCTGATCCGCCGCCGTAGCAAGGGCTGCCAGCAAGGCACCATCGCGCATTGCCGTAACCGTGCCCGGCCCGCCCGGCACCATCAAAACCGCGCCGTGCACCGCCAATTCCGCCAGTGCGTAGGTGCTTATCGCAATACCGTTCGATGCGGTGATGCTGCCCCCGGCCAATGACGCGATCCGCACCCGGTAACCTGGCCCAACCCCAGGGGTGGCAAACACGTCGGCCGGCCCCGCGATATCCAGCAGCAACACCCCCGGATAAGCCAAAATAATCACGTCACGCGCTGGCTGGGGTGGGTCTGTCAGCATGGGCCTCTCGCGGTTTGGCAGAAATTGCCCGAACTATGACATTTCCGCCAAGCCCTGTCCTGGCTAATCTGCGCGCACACGATCACCAATAGACCCAAAGGACCCCACCCATGCCCACCACCCCCTTAGTTGCCGGGTTTTTGCTCTACCCCGCGCTCACCCAGCTTGATCTCACCGGCCCCTTCGAAGTCATCTCCCGCATCCCCGGCGTGCAGGTGTGCCTGATCAGCAAAACCATGGCACCAGTGCGCGCCGATACCGGCCTGGTTCTCACCCCGGATTACGATTTTGCCAGCGCACCAAAACTCGACCTGATCTGCATCCCCGGTGGCCCCGGCACCGCGGACGCCGCCCAGGATGAAGCAACCCTTGCCTACGTGCGCCAGGCGGCGGCAACCGCAAGCTACGTCACCTCGGTGTGCGTCGGGTCGCTTATTTTAGGCGCCGCCGGCCTGCTGCAGGGGGTGCGCGCCACCTGCCACTGGGCATCGCACGATATGCTGGCCGGCGTCGGCGCCATCCCCGTGCACGCCCGCGTGGTGAAAGATGGCCGCTTCATCACCGGCGGCGGCGTTACCGCCGGCATCGATTTCGGCCTGACCATCGCCGCCGAAATCGCCGGTGACGACACCGCCAAAATGATCCAGCTTGGGCTAGAATACGACCCCGCCCCACCCTTCAACGCCGGCAGCCCCGCCAAAGCTGGCCCCGCCGTGGTGGCAGCCCTACTCGCCAGCTACGGCGACCGCCTCGCCCAGCGGCGTGCGGCTTTTGGGGGACGAGGAGAGAAAAGAACCTACCTTTCTGAAGAAAAGTAGCAAAAGACTTTTATGACGCTGGGCCTGGAGTTCGCGGTGGCGGCGTTGCCCAAGGCCCAGCATAGTAAAAGTCTTTTTGCTTCTTTTTCTTCAGAAAAAGAAGGTTCTTCCCTAAATGTACAGCGGGCCCTGATCCATGGGGTAAGTTGACGGGGCGAAGAACCAGCTTTCGATGGCCCAGCGGGGTAGTACCATGCCGGGGCGCACGCTGGTACGGTGCAGCATCAGGTGGTCGAAAATCAGCGCATCGCCGGCGCGAAACTGGGGGATCTCTACTGGTGCCCCACCCTGGGCAAGCAGATCGACCATGCCTGGCCCCACCGCCCAATCAAAATGCGCGCCGTGCGACCCCGATTGCAGCACGTAGGGCAGGCGTTCGCCGATCACTTCCATGCCGGGGGCGGCACTGCCGCAATCCGATACTGCGATCCACACGTTGATGGATCGCACATCGGCGCCCAGGAAGGCGCCATCCTGGTGCCAGTCGGGGTCTAACCCATGGGCCAGCACCGGCGGCACCCGGCGCAGGGTGGATTTGCCGATGGAAAGCGCCGGGCGTTCACCGAGAAAATCAGCGATCATGGCGGTTATCCCGGATTTTTCGAACATCTCGATCAGGTCGAACATCACCCGCGGGCTATCGGCGGTCCACACCCCGCCGCCATCTTCTACCCAGTGGCGATTGGGGGTGTACGGCCCTTCCGGCGCGTGGGCATACCATGGCGCTAGATCGGCCAGGTCAGCACCGGCGCGATTTGCGTCACGCCCGGCGAAGGCGCGGTCGATACCATCCTGAAATACGCTGGCCTGATCGGTGTTGAGCAAGCCGCGCACATGCAGCAACCCGTGGTGCATGATGGCGCCGCCCAGGGTTGCCACATCCAACTGGGCGGCATCGATCTGCGGAATGCCATGCAGGCCGGGGGCCGGGTCGGGGTAGGCTGGCGGCCAATCGGCGCGCGGCACGGTGGGCGCCTGGGCCGCATAGGCGCGCGCGCGCAGGGCGATAATTAAGCGTTCCAGCTCGGCCGAGCGGGCGGCGTGGTTGGCGGCAACAGCGGCGCGCAGCGCGCCCAGGACATCACCAACGCTATCGGGGTTGGCGGCAATCGCACTCATTTCACCCATGGGTCACCTAGCGCCTTCACCTTCACGTTTTTCATGATCTGTGACTAATCCCGACACACCCTTATCAGCAAGGCCGCGCCGGGCGATTGATCTATAGCATGCCGCAAGCCGGGCCACGCTTGACGCATCCCGCCGACTATCCGATCTGTGCGGCTATGCGCGATGTATCCGATCTTACCGAACGTGAAATCCTCGCCCTGGCCATAGGTGCCGAGGAAGAAGACGGCCGGATTTACGCCGATTTCGCTGAGCGTCTGCGTGACAACTTCCCCGACAGCGCGATGATTTTTACCGATATGTCGGCCGAGGAAAACGACCACCGGCGCCGCCTGATCGATCTGTTTGTGGAAAAATTCGGCGAACATATCCCACTGATCCGGCGCCAGGATGTGCGCGGCTTTATGCAGCGCCGGCCAGTGTGGCAGCTCAATACCCTGCCGATCGGCACGGTACGCCAAACCGCGCGGCAGATGGAGATGGAAAGCAGCCGCTTTTACCGCACGGCTGCGGCCCGCACCACCGATGCCGCGATCCGCAAGCTGTTGGGCGATCTGGCCGAGGTGGAAGACCACCACGAACGCACCGCCGAATCGCTAGAAACCCAAAATCTGGCCGGCGGTAAGCGCGAGGCCGAGGATTTATCGGCGGAACGGCGCTTTGTGCTGCAAGTGGTGCAACCTGGCTTGGTTGGGTTGATGGATGGCTCGGTGTCCACGCTGGCACCGGTGTTTGCCGCCGCTTTCGCTACCCGCCATTCCTGGGATGCGTTTTTGGTCGGCATGGCGGCATCGATCGGCGCCGGTATCTCCATGGGCTTTGCCGAGGCGCTATCCGATGACGGCAAAATTTCCGGCCGCGGCACGCCGTGGCTGCGCGGGCTGATCACCGGGTTGATGACCGTGCTGGGCGGTATCGGCCACACACTGCCGTATTTGCTGGGCGATTTTAAAACCGCCACCACGGTTGCGATCGGTGTTGTGGTGATAGAACTCACCGCGATTTCGTGGATCCGCTGGAAGTATATGGACACCAATTTCGCAACGGCCGCCATTCAGGTGATGTTTGGCGGCGCGCTGGTGCTGGCGTGTGGCATGCTGATCGGCAGCGCCTAAAGCAGGGCCGCCGCCAGATCGGCGACCAGCTTTGCCGCCGGTGCGCCAAAAGCGTCGTGTTCCGGCAACACCCGCCAGGCCGTTGGCGCCGGCCATTTCAGCAATTTCGCAATCGCACCAGCCAGCGCCGGGGCGCTCGGTGCGCATAAAATCGCCCGGCTCACCCCCGCTAGTTGTTCGGCCAACCCGCCGACGTTGGTGGCAACAACATCCCGCCCGGCCGAGAGTGCTGCCACCACAATGCCACTTTGGCTGGCCTCGCGGTGCGACAACACCAGCGCATCGGCCCAGGCCAGTAATTTGGGAATCTCGGTTTCCGCCACCCAGCGGTTTTCTACCGTAACCCCGGGCAGCGCACGCAACGCGTCCAGCTCCGCACTTTCTGGGCCGCTGCCGACCACGCGCAACTCGATATCATCTCGCGGTAGCAAGACAGCCATGGCACCTGCCAGCAAATCCAGGCCTTTATAGGGCAACAGCCGGCCAAAACTCAGCAGCCGGCGCTTGCCACCGTGCGCATAGGGCGGCGGCATGGCGGTTTTGATCCGCATCGGCGGTAGCTGGCTCATAATCAACGGCCGCTTGCCGACCATATTTTGGGCCATCAGCCGGTCAGCCACATGGCGGCTGAGCACCACCAGTGCGCCGGCGCGGCGCACCAAGGCCGCTTGCAGGCGCATCTGCATGGGGTAGCCATCGCCAGGGTGCGGGTCGGCATCATGCACAATCACTGCATACGGGATGCCGCAGCGGTGCAAGGCGGCGTGCATCGCCAAATCTAGCGGCCCCGGCATGGCACACAGCACCATATCGGGGGCGAGACTGACCAAATGCCGGGCCAGCCGCGGCACTAGGCGCGGGGCGGAGGCGGCGCGGCCCAAAAACCCCAAACCGCCGCTATACGTATCCACCGGCAGATCGCAAAACGGCGCGTACTGGCCCTGCATAATCTCGGCGCCGCGCGACAGCGATAGTAACGGTTCCACCCCGGGGACGGTGGCAAACGCGTCGGTCAGGTCCAACGCTATACGGGGGCCGGCGCCGCGGCGGCCCCATTGCCAGGTGAGAAGCCTCACGCGCCGCGACCAAGGCGGGCCACTGCCGATAACAGCGGGGCGGCCGAAAAATGCACTATGGAAGCTGCCCGCGCAGCAATACCCAACGCGGCCCGCCGTGCCGGATCATCGGCCAGGTCGCGCAGGGCAGCGGCGGCGGCATCACTATCCGCCTCCGCCCACACTGCCCCCGCCACCTGATACACCCCACGCGGATCGATCGCCGGCTCAAGCCGGTACGGCACCGGCACGCCGCAGCCAGGTGTTATAAAATCGGTGTTGCCGCCGTAATCGGTGGCGATCACCGCGCGGCCCAGCAGCATGGCCTCGGCCAGCACTAGGCCAAACCCCTCGCTCCGGTGCAGAGACAGCACAATGTCGGCGGCGGCGATCAAGGCGCGGTTGCGCGCAGGGGTTAGGGTGTCGGTCATAATACGGATGTTAGGCGCCCCTGCCACTTGGGCTTGCAACTGCGCCAAATCGGCCGGCGCGTGGCCCGCCTGGCCGGCTTTTAACACCAGAAAACGATCCGCCCGCGCGCCAAAGGCCGCCCGAAACGCGACAATCGCTGCCTGCGGATTTTTGCGCGCAAGCCCCGATGCCAGGCTGAACGACACGAGCACCACCACGCAATCATCCGGAAGGCCAAAACTGGCGCGCCCAAGCTGATCTTCAATCATCGGCACGGCTGCCAGCGGGTGCGGCACCACGTGCACCATCCCCGGATAAAACGGCGAAATCGCATCCGCGGTAAAGCGCGATGGCACCCAAACCTCGTGCACCAAATCGCGCGCCACCTGCCAATCCCTTGGCAACACCGATAATTCCCACGCCCAGTAGCCCACAATGGCACGCCCACGCAGCGCCGCGCGCGGCAAGCGCAGCAACGCCGCCGGAAAACTCGGCGCATTCACATGCAACACCAGGGGTGCTGCCGGTGGCACCCGATCCAGCGTGGTAAGCCCGGCAAACCCAATCGGTGTGCCATCCGGTCCCAAACCCGCTTCAATCGCCAAGCAAGGCACGCCGGCATCCACCAAGGCCGCACGCATCAGCCGGGCCCCCTCGCCCAAGCCCGATGCCCGGCAAAATTCACCGCCAACAACAACCCCGCCCGCGCCAGGCGGCGCCGGCCGCACCACACGCGGCGCCAGCCACCCACCAACCGCCGCAAACGCAAACCGCCGCGCCCTCGCCGGCAGCAAACGCCAAAGCCGATGCGGCAGCGACAAAAATACCGTATCAGCCCCCATCCCCCACAACCTGCCCGCTGACGCCCGCCACCGCAAGCGGCTGGGGGGGAGTGTGCCGTAAGTTAAGAAAGGCGAGGGCTCCGCCCTTCGATCCCGCTAAGGGCAAGCCCGGGTACAGACCGGGCACATAGGTGACACTTTAGACCGGGCACCTGGGTTACA